>NZ_CP042306.1:684375-1368750 GCF_007859635.1 Sphingomonas panacisoli
ACGGATAGGACAAAGCCGCCCCCGCCACCTTCGCGCGCCCGACGATCGGCACATTCTTCGGCCGCGTCTCGAAATAGCCGCCACTGATGCTCGCGGTCAGTCCGGAATAGCCAATCGGCGCGGCATAGCTTCCCGACGCATAGCGGTACTGCTTGAAATCGCGCGCGGCGCTGGCGTTGAAGCTCAACTGGTCGCCATCGATCGCCGCGCCATAGAATTCGGCGGTCGCGTCGAACTGGCCGGTGCCGAGCAGATCGACCCCGCGATTGCTGAACCCCAGCGCGAATTTGTGGTGCTTCTGCTTGGGTTTCACGACCAATGTCAGCGCGCCGTCATGCTTGGGATCGTCGAAGACCGGGTCGATCGTTAGGCCCGGGATCGCGCGGACCAGGCGGAACTGGCGCTCGAACGTCGCGCGGCTGAGCGGCTGTTCGCCGAGCAACGGGGCAAGGCGTCCGCGCAATTGCCGGTATCGGCCCTTGCCGGCCACCGCCGCCGACGCGAGCCGGCCTTCGGTCAGGCTGACCGTGACGACGCCGCCGGCAAAGTCCTGGTCGGGGATCGCCACGGTGTACAGCGCGACCTTCGACTTGCCGTACGCCTTCGACAGCGCCGCTGCGAGGTCCTGCAGCGTTTCCCTGTCGGTCGGCTTGCCGAGAAACCGCTGCGCCGCGCGGGCGACCGGGGCGGGGGCGTCGTTGCCGACGAAGCGGATGCCGGTGATCGGCACCGCGGCGCGGGGCGGCGCGACGTCCACCTTGGCGCGTGGTTCCGGTTTGGACGTCGCCGGGGCGGCGACCGGGGGCGGCCGGTCGATGCGATTGCGATCGATGATGCTGCCGCGGTCCTGGATCGCGGCGGCAGCGGTGAGGGCGATCAGCATCGACATCGGCGGCCCCTTTGTCCGGCGTTACTTCTTCTTGCCGTTCAGCAGCCCGGTGCCGAGCAACCCGCCATTGCTGCCCGTGGCGCCCGCGCCCAGGATGCCGGTCGCGGTGCCGGTCACGCCGTTGACCACGCCGCCCACGGTGTTGGTCACGCCGCTCAGCGTACCCGTCACCACGGTCGTCGCGCCGGCGTTCGCCGATCCCGCCGGCGTCGAGGCGGTCGCGCCGAGCGCGCCGGTCAAGCTGCCGCCGCCGCCGCTCGTCACGCCCGACACGACGTTGCCGACGGTTCCGGTCACGCCGTTGAGCAGGCCGCCGTTCGCGCCGCCGTTGAGCAGCCCGCCGGTCGCGTTCGTCGTGAGATCGAGCGCCTTGCCCAGCGATACCGCGACCAGATTGCCCGACCCGGCCGGCGACAGTACGCCGACGCCGAGCAATGCAGATTTGTTCGGCGCGCCGATGACGGTGTGCGATCCGAGGTCGATCCGCAGCAGGTCGCCGACCGCGCCGCCCGCCTTGCCGAGGATCAAGGTGTTGCCCTGACCGATATCGACCAGGGTCTGGCCGGTCTTGCGCAAGACGCGCGTGACCGTTCCGGTGACGAGGCCGGTGGCGGGCAGCAGCACGCCGTTGCTGACGGCCTTGGTCGTGCCGGCGACGCCGATCACGGTATTGCCCGCGGTCACCAGGATATTACCCGCGCCGAGCGCGCCCTGGCCGCCGGAGCTCGACGATCCGGTGCCACCGCCGCTGCCGCCGCCCGACGATGCGGTTGCGCCGCCGCTCGACGACGAACTCGATCCGCCCGACGACGAGGAGGCCGTGTCGCCGCCGCCCGACGAACCGCTCGACGCGGTGCCGTCGGGTACGGTGCCGACCGACGCCAAACGATACGAACCGCTGCTTTCGCACGCCGAGACGATCAGGGCCGCGCTGGCGACGAGGCCGAATTTCGCATATTGCAAACCAGTAAGCATGTTGGTTCTCCCATCCTGGACAGGTTGTGGACAACAGCCTGACATTGCGGGATAATTTTCGACGGGATCGGCGGGTTCCGGGTGAAAGAGCGTCAAGCGCCCGTTCACCATCGCGACCCCCGGAAAAGCTGGGGCGATTCGATCCATTTCGGATAATTTACAACGAGTTAGGCAAATATCGCGAAAGATTCGGCGCTCCCCGTTGACGATGCGACCCGCGAACCACATATGCGCTGTGTTGGCACTCCACTTACGGGAGTGCCAAACTCCATTCTGTCTGCAAGCAAAGGGACAAAATCCATGAACTTTCGGCCGTTGCACGACCGCGTTCTCGTCCGCCGTATCGAGGCCGACGAAAAGACCGCGGGCGGGATCATCATCCCCGACACCGCCAAGGAAAAGCCGCAGGAAGGCGAAGTGATCGCTGCCGGCGCCGGCACCAAGGACGAGACCGGCAAGGTCACGCCGCTCGACGTGAAGGCGGGCGACAAGATTCTGTTCGGCAAATGGTCGGGTACCGAGGTCAAGCTGAACGGCGAAGACCTGCTGATCATGAAGGAATCCGACATCCTGGGGATCGTCGGCTAACCTGACTTTTCATGCCGGTGCGAACAACCGCGCCAGTGTCAACTTCGTGTCAACTTAGAGATTTGAAAGGGTAGCCATCATGGCAGCCAAGGACGTAAAATTCAGCCGCGACGCGCGTGAGCGCATCCTGCGTGGCGTCGATATCCTCGCCGACGCAGTGAAGGTCACGCTGGGGCCGAAGGGCCGCAACGTCGTGATCGAAAAGAGCTACGGCGCGCCGCGCATCACCAAGGATGGCGTCACCGTCGCCAAGGAAATCGAGCTCAAGGACAAGTTCGAGAACATGGGCGCGCAGATGCTGCGCGAAGTCGCCTCGCGCACCAACGACAATGCCGGTGACGGCACCACCACCGCGACCGTGCTCGCCCAGGCGATCGTCCGCGAAGGCATGAAGTCGGTCGCCGCCGGCATGAATCCGATGGACCTGAAGCGCGGCATCGACCTCGCGGTCGAGAAGGTGACCGCGGACCTCAAGGCGCGCTCGAAGCCCGTCTCGGGCAGCCATGAGATCGCCCAGGTCGGCATCATTTCGGCCAACGGCGACACCGTCGTCGGCGAGAAGATCGCCGAAGCGATGGAAAAGGTCGGCAAGGAAGGCGTGATCACCGTCGAGGAAGCGAAGGGCCTCGAATTCGAGCTCGACGTCGTCGAGGGCATGCAGTTCGACCGCGGCTACCTGTCGCCGTACTTCATCACCAACCCGGAAAAGATGACCGTCGAGCTTCAGGATCCTTACATCCTGATCCACGAAAAGAAGCTGTCGAACCTGCAGGCGATGCTCCCGATCCTGGAAGCGGTCGTCCAGTCGGGCCGTCCGCTGCTGATCATCGCCGAAGACATCGAGGGCGAGGCGCTGGCCACGCTCGTCGTGAACAAGCTGCGCGGTGGTCTGAAGGTCGCTGCGGTCAAGGCGCCGGGCTTCGGCGATCGCCGCAAGGCGATGCTCGAGGACATCGCGATCCTGACCAAGGGCGAGATGATCTCGGAAGACCTGGGCATCAAGCTGGAGAGCGTGACCGTCGGCATGCTCGGCACCGCCAAGCGCGTGTCGATCGACAAGGACAACACCACCATCGTCGATGGTGCCGGTGATGCCGATGCGATCAAGGGCCGCACCGAAGCGATCCGTGGCCAGATCGAGAACACCACCAGCGATTACGACCGCGAGAAGCTCCAGGAGCGTCTCGCCAAGCTCGCTGGCGGCGTTGCCGTGATCAAGGTCGGCGGCGCGTCGGAGGTCGAGGTGAAGGAGCGCAAGGATCGCGTCGACGACGCCCTGCACGCGACTCGCGCCGCGGTCGAGGAAGGCATCGTTCCGGGCGGCGGCACGGCGCTGCTGTACGCGACGAAAGCGCTGGCCGGCATCAACGGCCAGAACGACGACCAGACCCGCGGTATCGACATCGTCCGCAAGGCGCTGACCGCGCTGGTTCGCCAGATCGCCAGCAACGCCGGCCATGACGGCGCGGTGGTGTCGGGCAAGCTGCTCGAGGGCGACGACGTGACCCTGGGCTTCAACGCGCAGACCGAGAAGTACGAGAACCTCGTCGCGGCCGGCGTGATCGACCCGACCAAGGTCGTCCGCACCGCGCTGCAGAACGCGGCTTCGGTCGCCGGCCTGCTGATCACCACCGAAGCGGCGGTGTCGGAAGTCCCCGAGGACAAGCCGGCGATGCCGATGGGCGGCGGCGGCATGGGCGGCATGGGCGGCATGGACTTCTAATCCGCACACGGCCCGGGCCAAGCGAGCTTGGCCCGGGACTCGTGTCGGATCGGACGGCGGGCTTCGGCCCTCGGCCGAAGTCCCGACCGACGGCAGCGCGGGCTTTGCCCGCGCCCGTTCAGGCAAAAGAAGGGCCGGCGGAGCGATCCACCGGCCCTTCTTTGCATCCGCCCACCGGTGCCTTGCCCGCACAAAACACGCTTCCCTTTCGCGCGGCGCCGCGACACAGTGCCGCCACGCAATCTCTCTCGGAGTATCCCATGCCTGCACTTTCCCGCCGTGAAGCCCTGGCCGCGACCGCGCTCGCCGGGATCGTCGCCACGCTGCCCGCCTGGGCGCAGGACGCGGGCGGCGCGCAATGGGACCTGACCGACCTCTACCCGACCGACGCGGCGTGGGACGATGCGCGCAAGAAGGCGTTGGCGGACGTGCCGAGCCTCGCGAAATACAAGGGCAAATTGGGCGAGAGCGCCGACACGCTTGCCGCGTTCATGGTCGCGCAGTCCGACCTCAACCGCACGATCAGCCGCATCTACACCTATGCCAGCCTGAAGGCAGACGCCGACCTTCGCGTGTCCGCCAATCAGGAAAAGCAGGCACAGGCGATCGACCTCTACACCGCGTTCGGCGAAGCGGTGTCGTGGGCGAGCCCCGAGCTGTTGTCGGTCGGCAAGGCCAAGATCGACGGCTTCATCGCATCGAACGACACGCTCAAGAAGCGGTTCGACTTCGCGCTGGCCGACACGCTGCGCCAGGCCGACCATACGCTGAGCCCCGAAAGCGAAAATCTGCTCGCCGGGGTCGGCGCGCCGTTCGCCGGGTCGAGCGACATCCGCGAGCAGCTCGTCGCCTCGGACATCCCCTGGCCGACGGTCACGCTATCGACCGGCAAGCAAGTGCGGCTCGACGACCAGGCCTACACGCTCAACCGCGACGCGCCCAATCGCGCCGACCGCAAGCTGGTGTTCGACACGTTCTGGGCCGAATACGGCAAGTTCCAGAACTCGCTCGGCGCCGCGTACCTCAGCCACGTCAAGGCCGACATCTTTCGCAAGAAAGCGCGCAAGTATCCGACGTCGCTCGCAGCCGCGTTGTCGGGCAACAACATCCCCGAGGCGGTCTATCGCTCGCTGGTCGCCGAAGCCAATAACGGCCTGCCGCAGCTGCACCGCTATTTCGAACTGCGCCGCAAGATGCTCGGCCTGCCCGACATGGCGTATTACGACATCTATCCACCGCTCGTCGCGCTCGACAAGAAGGTGACCGTGGCGGAGATGCGCGGGATCACGCAGTCGGCGGTCAAGCCGCTCGGCCCAGAATATGCCGACATCTTCGCGAAGGCGACCGCGGGCAAGTGGATGGACCCACTGCCGCGCCCCGGCAAGAAATCGGGCGCGTACATGAACCCCGGCGCGGCGTACGACGTGCACCCGTATCTGCTGCTCAATTTGGGCGAAAACTATTCGGGAGTGACGACATACGCTCACGAATGGGGCCATGCGATGCACACGCTGCTCGCCAAGAAGTATCAGGTGTACGAGAAGTTCGACTATCCGATCTTCACCGCGGAGATCGCGTCGACCTGCAACGAAGTGCTGCTCGCGGCGTACATGGTCGCCAACGCCAAAACCAAGCAGGAGAAGATCTTCTACCTCGGCCAGCAACTCGAAAGCATCCGCGGCACCTTTTACCGCCAATCGATGTTCGCCGAATTCGAACTCGCCGTGCACGACAAGGCGGAAGCGGGCGAGGGACTGTCGGGCGAGAAGTTCAGCGCGATCTATCTCGACCTGCTGAAGCGCTATCACGGCCCGAAGGTCGCGGTGTCCGACACCTATGCGTCGGAATGGGCGTACATCCCGCACTTTTACAACAGCTTCTACGTCTATCAGTATGCGACGTGCGTGTCGGCCGCGTCCTATTTCGCGCAGTCGGTGCTGAAGGGCGGCGCGAAGGAGCGCGACAATTATCTGAGCGTACTGAAGGCGGGCGGGTCCGACTATCCTTACGACATCCTCAAGCGGGCCGGGCTCGATATGGCGTCGGCGGCGCCGTATCAGGCGGTGGTCGCGGCGTTCAAGTCGACGCTCGATCAGGTCGAGGCGCTGATCGGCTGACGCCGTGCCGTTAACCTTATTTCCGTGCGCAACGGTAATAAGGCGGTGATGCGTTCGACCTTCACGACAGCGGCGATGCTGGCCGCGCTGGCGCTGGCGCTGTTCGGTGCGTGGATGCACTGGGCGGTGCTCGACCCGCGCAACGTCGGCTGGCTGCTGACCGGCGAGGATCGCGGGCAAAGCGCGATCGGGCTGTCGGCCTATCTGCGCGCGGGTGGGCCCTGGCCGTCATTGCACGAACCGTTGCTGATGGCACCCGGCGGCCTGCCGCTGCTGTTCACCGACAGCATTCCGTTGATCGGCCTGATCCTGAAACCGCTCGGCGTGCCTGCGGGATGGCAGTTTCTGGGGCCATGGTACCTGCTGTGCGTGGCGCTCCAGGTATTCTTCGCGTGGCGATTAGTCCGCCCGTACGCGCCGGACCATCTTGCGGCGTTCATCGGCACCGTGCTGCTCGCGGCGATGCCGATGCTGTTCAATCGCTACGGCCATGCCAGCCTGTGCGCGCAGTGGCTCGTGCTGTGGGCGTTGTACGTATTCGTCGATGAAGAACGTGCGCGGCGGCCGGGCCAGTGGTTCGCGGTGCTCGGCGTCGCGGCGCTGATCCATACGTACCTGCTGTTGATGGTCGCTGCGTTCTGGGGGAGCGCGATCCTTTGCCTGATGGTACGCGGCCCCGATCGGGTGCGCGTTCTGGCGGGGGCGGGAGCGGTAGCGGCGGTCATCGTCGCTATCCTGTGGTGGCACGGTATCTTCGCCGGGCCGTTCGGCTCGACCGGGACGTATGGCGCGTTCCCGATGGCGCTCGACGCGTGGTGGAACCCGGCCAACCCTGGCTACACGGCGCTGATCCCGTCGTCGGCGGAGGATCACGGCCGCGGGTTCGAAGGGCTGCAGTATCTGGGAGCCGGAATGCTGCTCTTGGTCGCTATCGCAGTTTACGGATGGGTGTTTCGACGCGACGCCTCGGGAACGGGTCGGCTGCTTTGGCTGCTGCCGGCCTTTATCGTCATAGCGATTGCGGCGATCGGACCGCAGCCGATGTGGCGCGGTGCCCCGTTGTTCACGCTGCACCTCGGGCCGCTGCTGACCAACCTGCTCGATCCGATCCGCGCGGCTGGCCGCCTCGCGTGGCCGTTGACCTATACGCTGGCGTTCGCCGCCATCGTCACCGTGATACGATTGCCGCGCGCGACGATGATCCTCGCCGTCGCGCTGGCGGTGCAGGTCATCGACCTCACACCGATGTTCGCCGCGGTGCGATCGACCAGCGCGAAGGCCGCAGACCGCACCGTCTATCATCGCACGCTCGATCCGCGCTGGGCCGCGCTGGTCGCGCGCTCGAGTTCGGTCGAATTCGAACCGGCACGACCGTTCATCGATCTACAACTCATGGAAGAAATTACGTGGCGTACGGTAGATGCCTGCCGCCCGGTGCGCTTCACCTACGCCTCGCGCGAAAGCGCCGCGACGCGGGCGCGGATCGATGTCGATACGGCGGATTTCGCCGCCGGGCGGCTCGATCCCACGCGACTATACGTGCTGCTCGACGGCAAGGTCCCGAGGATTGTGGCGGCCCGCGTGCAAAAACTCGACGGCATCACGATCATCGCGCCGACCACGCCGGCGCCGCCTCCGGTTTGCCGCTAGTCTTTCATCGCCTCGATCAGCTTCTTGACCTCCTGGCTGCGCCCGCGCGGCATCACCAGCACATCTTTTCCATTGGCGACGACGATCAGGTCGGTCACGCCGACCAACGCCACACGAACGCCATCGGCCTGAACCAGGCAATTCTCGGTCTCGACCGCCACGACATCGCCCTTGCAGGCGTTGCCGTTTGCATCGCAGGCGCTCAGTTCGTGCAGCGCGTCCCAGCTACCGAGGTCGCTCCATCCCATGCTGACCGGCACCACAGCGACGCGCTCGGCTTTTTCCATCACCGCATAGTCGACCGACTCCGACGGCGAGGCCGCGAAAGCGTCCTGGTCGGGATGCAGGCGCATACCCTGCGTTTCACCCTTCAGCAGCGCCTGTTGCGCCGCGTGAAGCATGTCGGGCGCGTGAACCGAAAGCGCGCCCAGAAAAGCATCGGCACGGAACAGGAAGATGCCACCATTCCAGACGTGGTCGCCCGCCGCCAGCATCGCCTCGGCGCGATCGCGCGGCGGCTTCTCCACGAATCGCGCGACACGATGGACGCGCGGGCCGATCGCCTCGCCGACATGAATCCAGCCATAGCCCGTTTCCGGCGCGTGCGGCTCGATTCCGAACGTCACCAGCCAACCCTGCTCGACCATCGGTAGCGCGGCGTCGATCGCGGCGTGGAAGGCCGGCGTATCGGCGATGACGTGATCGGACGGCATCACCAGCAGTACCGCATCTTCATCCGCCGCCAGTGCCGCAAGAGCGATCGCGGGCGCGGTGTTGCGCGCGACGGGTTCCAGAATGAGCTTGTGCTCAATCAACCCCACGCCGGCCAGTTGCGCCTCGATCTCGTCGGCGTGACGCGCGTTCGCGACCACGATCGGGGGCCCGAACGTCTCGCCCGCCGCGCGCTGTGCGGTCAGTTGCAGCATCGTCTCATCGGCGGTCAGCGCGAGCAACTGCTTGGGCTTTTCCGGCGTCGACATCGGCCACAATCGCGTACCGGATCCTCCCGATAGAATGACAGGAGTGATCGTTGTCGGCGCGGTCATGCACGAGTCCTTGTTCTTGCTTCGATGTATCTAGGGCGTTCCCCGGATTTGCCAAACTCGCGGGGCGCGCAGTTGTTGCCGGCGCGCCGACATTCACCGTTCGTTTGTCAATTTCTGCGACACGCGCTTGAGACCTGTCGGAAATCCTTACACGCCGGCCTGGTCGCACGAGGCGACGACGATGATCAGGCTGTTCAAGCACTACGTGCCGCATGCCGTTCTATTTCTGGGGTTTCTCGACTTCGCGCTGCTGATCGCGGCGATGGAGGTCGGCTATGCGTTTCGCCTGCATCAGCTCGGCAGCGTGGTCGAGCCGATCCGCGAGCGGTTGCCGCAATTGCTGGTCTATGCCGCTGCGCTGGAGACCGCGATGGTCGCGGTGGGCGTATACGGTGCGGATTCGCTCCAGTCGCTGAGGCGCGCGACCGCACGGATCCTCGTTGCGATTTCGCTTGGTGTGATCTTCCTGTCGGTGGTGTTCTTCATTTCCCCGGCGATGAGCTTCTGGCGGTCCAACCTACTCTACGCGATGGCGCTGTCGGTACCGACGTTGGTCGGCTTGCGCGTTCTGCTCGGCAAAATGCTGGGCAGCCATGTGTTCAAGCGCCGCGTCGTCGTGATGGGCGCGGGGCCGCGAGCGGCGCGGCTCAAGGCACTGGCGGCGCAACCCGGATCGGCGTTCGTCGTCGTCGGCTATCTGTCGATGAGCGAGACCAACCGAGTCATCCCTGAAGCCATTGCGCGCGACGCGATCTACAATCTGGCCGACCATGTCGTGTTGCTCAACGCGAGCGAAGTGGTGCTTGCGCTGGAGGAACGGCGCAACGCGCTGCCGCTCAAGGACTTGCTGCGGATCAAGACGACGGGCGTCCACGTCAACGAAATCTCGACCTTCCTCGAGCGCGAAACCGGCCGCGTCGATCTGCAGAGCGTCAACCCCAGCTGGCTGATCTTTTCCGACGGTTTCTCGTCCGGACGGATGCTGTCGGGGGTTTTCAAGCGCCTGTTCGATATCTTCGCGAGCGCGCTGCTGCTCGTCCTCGTCGCGCCGGTCATCATCCTCACCGCAATCGCGATCAAGCTGGAGAGCAAGGGGCCGGCCTTCTATCGTCAGCGCCGCGTCGGGCTCTACGGCGTCGGATTCGACTGCATCAAATTGCGTTCGATGCGACAGGATGCCGAGGTGGGCGGCAAGGCCGTCTGGGCAGAAAGGGACGACCCCCGCATCACCCGCATCGGCCGCTTCATCCGCAAGGTGCGGATCGACGAACTGCCGCAATGCTGGTCGGTGCTGAAGGGCGAGATGAGCTTCGTCGGCCCGCGCCCCGAACGCCCGCAATTCGTCGAGGATCTGGAGCAGCAGCTCAACTATTATGCCGAACGCCACATGGTGAAGCCGGGGATCACGGGGTGGGCGCAGATCAATTATCCGTATGGGGCGTCGATCGAGGATGCACGGCAGAAGCTTGAATACGATCTCTACTATGCCAAGAATTATTCGCCTTTCCTCGACCTTCTAATCATCCTTCAGACGATCCGCGTGGTGATCTGGCCGGAAGGCGCGCGGTAGCATGGTCGCCGCGGCGGTCATTCTGTGGGGACATGCACTGGCGGCGTTGCTGTTCGCGACGCTCGCGCTGTCGCAAGTGCGCGGCGGGGCAGTCAGCGTGCCGCGGACGGCGTTCCTGATCGCACTTGGCCTGACCGCGATATGGTCGCTGGCGATGGCCGGGATCGGCAGCGGCGATATGGTGACGTGGGTCGCGGAGTCGCTGCGCAACCTCGGCTGGCTTGGCTTCATGTTCGCGCTGCTGCGCCGCGACACCGCGCGGCGCGACCGTGCCGTCACGACGATCTACGGCGTGGTCGCGCTGGTCGCGGTCGCGGGCATCGGCCTGGCGCTGTTTCAGCCGTCGGTCGGCCCGGAGCTGATTGGCGCCGTCACCGCGGTGCGCGTACTGCTCCGCATGATGGTCGCGGTCGGCGCGCTGGTGCTGGTCAATCACCTCTATTCGCTCGTCGCGCCCGCCGCGCGCGGCGGCATCCGCATGGCGGTGGTCGCGTTGGCGACGATGTGGCTCGGCGACCTCCTGCTCTACACGGTCGCGTATCTCGGCGCCGATTGGCCGCAGACGCTGATCGCGGCGCGGGGGATCGTCATGGCGGCGATCGTGCCGATGCTGGCGATCGCGGTGCATCGCAACGGCGACTGGACGCTGCACATTTCGCGGACCGTCACGTGGCAGTCGCTGACGCTGGTCGCGCTGACGATCTACGCGATGGCGACGGTGCTGGTGATCAGCGCGATCCAGACGTTCGGCGGCGGCTATGCGCGGCTGGCGCAGACCGCGTTCGTGTTCGGATCGGCCGCCGCGTTGCTGACCCTATTGTCGTCGCCCACGGTCAAGGCGTGGCTGCGCGTGATGGTCGCGAAGCATCTGTTTCGCCACCGCTACGACTATCGCGCCGAATGGGTGCGGTTCACCGAAACGCTCGGCACGCCCGGCGAAAGCGCACCGCCGCTGGAGGAGCGCATCGTCAAGGCGGTCGCCGATTTGACGGACTCGCCGGCTGGGCTGCTGCTCGTGGCGGACGGCCAAACGCTGTCGCTCGGCGCGGGGTGGCAATGGCCGGGCGAGCCACCGGCGAGCGTCGCGGGCGACGCACTGGCGCGCTTCCTTGCCGACGGCGCGCACATCGTCGAACTGGATACCGTCCGCGCCGGTCACGCGACACGCGAGGAACTTGCTGCTGTGCCGCAATGGATGCTCGACCATCACGCCGCTTGGGCGGTGGTGCCGCTGGTCCATGTCAACGCGCTGATCGGCGCGATTCTGCTCTCCCGGCCGCCGATCGACCGCAGCCTCGACTGGGAGGATTTCGACCTGCTCCGCATCGCCGGGCGTCAGGTGGCGAGCTATCTGGCCGAAGCGCGCGCACACGAACAACTCGCCGATGCGCGCCGGTTCGACGAATTCAATCGCCGCTTCGCCTTCATCCTGCACGACGTGAAAAACCTGGTCAGCCAGCTGACGCTGGTCGCGCGGAATGCCGAGCGCCACGCCGACAATCCCGATTTCCGCGCCGACATGATCGCGACGTTGCAGGATTCGGCGGGCAAGATGAACGACCTGCTCGCGCGGCTGTCGCAGCATCATTCGGGCCGCGCCGACGACCCGCAAGCGATCGAACTGATGCCGCTTGCGCAGCGCGTCGCGAAGGCGCGCGGGGGTAGCTATCCGGTGATCGTCTCCGGTACCCGCGACGCGCTCGCAGTGGCAGATGCCGGTCGCCTCGAACAGGCACTGGGTCACTTGATCCAGAACGCGGTCGAGGCGAGCACGGACGGCGAACCCGTGACCGTCACGGTCGGGCGTTCCTCGATCGAGGTCGCCGATCGCGGTACCGGCATGAACGCCGCGTTCGTCCGCGATCACCTGTTCCGCCCGTTCGTATCGACCAAGCATGGCGGCTTCGGGATCGGCGCGTTCGAAGCACGCCAGGTCATCCAGGCGATGGGCGGCACGCTCGACGTCGTGAGCCGCGAGGGCGAGGGCACCAAATTCACGATCGGCCTGCCGGCGACGCTGGCGCCGCAACACATGGAACGTGCTGCATGACCAAGCCGAAACTGCTGATCGTCGAGGACGATGCCGGACTGCAGCGCCAGCTGCGCTGGGCCTATGAAGGCTATGAGGTGATCGTCGCCGGCGACCGTCGCGAAGCGATCGACGCGGTGCGTGCCGAGGAACCGGCGGTGGTGACGCTCGACCTCGGTCTGCCGCCCGATCCGGACGGCGTAAGCGAAGGATTCGCGACGCTCGCCGAGATCCTGCGGCTGAAGCCCGACACCAAGGTCATCGTCGCCTCCGGCCACGGCGCGCGCGAAAGCGCGTTGCGGGCGATCGGCGAGGGGGCGTGGGATTTCTACCAGAAACCGATCGATATCGACGCACTGGGCCTGATCGTCGCGCGCGCATTCCACGTGCATGCGTTGGAGGCGGAGAATCGCCGGTTGGCGGCGTCGCCCGCGGCGGCACTCGGCGGGTTGATCACCGCCGCGCCCGAAATGCTCAAGGTCACGAGCATGATCGAGCGCGTCGCGTCGGCCGACGTGTCGGTGATGCTGCTAGGCGCGAGCGGCACGGGCAAGGAAGTTCTCGCGCGGGGCCTTCACAACGCGAGCGGGCGAAAGGGCGAGTTCGTCGCAATCAACTGCGCGGCGATCCCTGAAACCCTGCTCGAAAGCGAATTGTTCGGCCACGAAAAGGGTGCGTTCACCGGCGCGGTCAAGACGACCGAGGGCAAGATCGAGCAGGCCGATGGTGGCACGCTGTTCCTCGACGAGATCGGCGACGTGCCGCTGCCGCTCCAGGTCAAATTGCTGCGCTTCCTGCAGGAGCGGGTGATCGAGCGGATCGGCGGGCGCAAGGCGATCCCGGTCGATGTCCGCATCGTCTGTGCGACGCATCAGGACGTCGATGCGATGGTCGCGAGCGGGAGTTTCCGCGAAGACCTCTATTACCGCCTCGCCGAGATCATCGTGCGTATCCCGAGCCTGGCCGAACGCGCGGGCGACGCCACGCTGTTGGCGAAGCATTTCCTGCATCTCTACGCCAAGACGATGAACCGACCGGTCGTCGGCCTGTCGCCCGATGCGTTGGCGGCGATCGACGGCTGGGGGTGGCCGGGCAACGTCCGCGAACTCGAAAACCGCATGAAGCGTGCGGTGATCATGGCCGACGGCAAGCACGTCACCGCCGCCGATCTCGACCTGGGCGGCAAGGACGAGCCCGAGCCGATCAATCTGAAGTCGGTGCGCGAAACCGCCGACCGCAAGGCGATCCGCCACGCGCTGGCGCGGGCCGAGGGCAACATTTCGAACACCGCCAAACTGCTCGGGATCAGCCGCCCGACGCTCTATGATCTGCTCAAGAGCTACGACCTCCATGCCTAGGATCAGCCCGATGAAGATGTTCGCCACCACCGCGCTCGGGGCCATCGCGCTGACCGGTGTCGCGATGAGCGTCGCCACGCCCGCGCAGGCCGACGGCGCGATCGCCAAGCACGACCTCGTGCTGAGCCTGGGTCTGTTGACCGACGGCAACTTCAACGCCGCGCGCTCCTATGCGGAAAAGGCGATCAAGGCCGATCCGAAATGGGGTCTGGCGCACGCGATGCTCGCGCGGACGTATCTCGCGCTCGGCGACGGGATTGGGGCGGAGGCCGAACTCGGCCGCGCCGCTGCCAACGGGTTCAACATGACGCGCGGGCATCAGATGCTCGCCCAAGCCTGGCTATTACAGGGCGACGCCAAGCGCGCGCTGGCCGAGGCGGCGAAGGCCGATCCGCGGTTCGGCGGCTATGCCGCGCGCGTGACGGCGAAGGCGCTGGCGTTGCAGAACAAATCGCCCGACGCGATCGCGTTGCTCGGCGAGTTGCTGAATGCCGATCCGGGCAATTCGTACGGTTGGTCCGACCTCGCACGGATCCGCTACAATACCGGCGATGTGGCGGGCGCTGCCGCCAACGCGCAGCGCGCGGTTGCGCTCGATCCGAACAATCTCGAAGCGCTGACGCTGCGCGGCGAGTTGATGCGCGAGCAATACGGCCTCGGTGCGGCGCTGCCGTGGTTCGAAGGGGCGTTGAAACGCGACGCCTATTACTATCCCGCGCTGATCGAATATGCCGCAACGCTCGGCGATATGGGTCGCTACAACGACATGCTCGATGCGACGCGCAAGGCGCTGGCGGCGCAGCCCGGCAACCCGCAGGCGCTGTACCTGCAGGCCGTGCTCGCGGCGCGCGCGCAGAATTACGATCTCGCGCGCGGCCTGATGCAGCGGACCGGCGGGGCGGTCGACGATCTGCCCGGCGGGCTGCTGCTCGGCGGGACGCTCGATTATCAGGCGGGCGCATACGAACAGGCGATCGACAAGTGGCGCGAGCTGGTCGGGCGTCAGCCGATGAACGTGACCGCGCGGCGGCTGCTCGGCGCGGCGCTGCTGCGCTCGGGCGATGCCAAGGGCGCGCTCGACGTGCTGCGGCCGGTGGCGTTGCGCGGCGACGCCGATAGCTACACGCTGGCGCTGGTCGGGCGTGCGTTCGAAGCGAATGGCGAGCGCGATTGGGCGGCGAAATACCTTGACCGCGCAGCGTGGCCGGCGACGGCCGGCGCGACGCCGTTCGGCAGCGACGACGGGCTCGCGGTGCTGGCGAACGCGGCCGCCAACGACCCGGGCAATCCGGTGGCGATGGTCGGGATGATCCGCGGGCTGATCGATGCGGGGCAGGCGAGCAACGCGCTCGACCGCGCCAAGGCACTCGCCGCGGCGAGCCCAGGAGCGCCGGCTGCGCACCTTTTGGTCGGCGATACGCTGATGACGATGAGCCGCTACGGCGAGGCGGCCGACGCCTATCGTCGCGCCGCCGACATCAAGTTCGACGAGGCGACGATGCTGCGCGCGGTCGATGCGCTCGACAATGCCGGGCGCCGTCCGGAGGCGTCGCGCGTCCTCGCGCTGTTCCTCGGCCAGCATCCGGAAAACATCCCCGCGCTGCGCCTCGCGGCGCATTGGCAGATCGCGGCGGGCGATTGGGACGGTGCGATCGGCACGCTCGAGGATTTGCGCTCGCGGGTCGGATCGCGCGACGTCGGGCTGCTCGCGGAACTGGCCTACGCCAATATCGGCGCGCAGAATGTCGACGACGCGCTCGATTACGGTGCGGCGGCTTACGAAATCGCGCCGATGAGCCCGGCGGCGACCGACGCGTACGGCTGGGCGTTCTACGCGGCCGGGGACAGCGACAAGGCGAAGGATCTGCTCGAGAAGGCGGCGCTGCTCGCGCCGCGTCAAGCCGGCATCCGCTGGCATCTGGCGCAGGCCTATGCCGATCTCGGCCGCAATGCCGAGGCCAAGGCGCAGATCGCGCTGGCGCTGGGCGATCCGTCGTTCGCCGAGCGCGCGCCGGCGCAGGCGTTGCTCAAGACGCTGGGCTGAGTGTAACGCGGGCGGGATGACCGATCCGCTCGACCGCATCGCCGCCGCGCTGGAGCGGATCGCCCCGCCGGCGCCCGCCGATGCCGATCCGCTGGCGCATCCGGCTTACGTATGGCGTGACGGCGGTCTCGCCGCAGCGCGCGCGTTCGATCCGTTGCCGCTCGACTTGCTCTTCGGGATCGACGCGCAGAAGGCGGCGCTGGTCGAGGATTTCCGGCGGCTCGCGGCGGGGCATGCCGCGCAGGACGTATTGCTGTGGGGGGCGCGGGGCTCGGGCAAATCGGCGCTGGTGAAGAGCGCGGTGGCCGCGATCCAGGGTGAGGGCGCCGCGATCGCCTTGGTCGAGGTCGCGCAGATGGGCGGGCTGCGCGCGCTGTTCGACCGCATCGACGGCCTGTCGCACGCCTACATCCTGTTCCTTGACGATATCGGCTTCGATGCCGCGGCCGACGCCCGGTCGCTCCGCTCGCTATTGCAGGGCGGGGCGGAGGCGCGGCCCGCCAACGCGCGCTTGGTGGTGACATCCAACCGCCGCCACTTGATCCCGCGCGACATCGCCGAGCAGGAAAGCGCGATCAATCCGCGCGACAGTGTCGACGATCATCTCGCGCTGGCCGATCGGTTCGGGCTCAGCCTGGGTTTCCACGTGCTCGATCAGGACGGCTATCTCGCGATCGTTCGCGCTTATGCCGCGCGGTTCGATCTGGCGTTCGACCCCGACGAAGCGATCGGCTGGGCGACACGGCGCGGCGGGCGCTCGGGCCGCGTCGCATGGCAGTATATCACCGACCTTGCCGGGCGGTCGAGTCGCGGGCTACCTTTCTGATTGATCGGGATTAAATTAGGTCCGGATCGGGTTGACAGTCGGAGGCGGAACAATGCCAAGTGTCGCGGTGGCACGTATCGGCGAACTCGACCTGCCGGATCGGTTGTATCCGGCGCTCCCGCGCTGGCTGACCCAGATCGGCGCTGCGTTGCTGTGCGTCGGTGCCGGCGGATTGCTGCGCATCCTGATCAACGTGATCGCGCCCGGCTCTGCGGTATTCGTGTTGCTGCTGCCGATGATCATGGTCGCGACTTTGTTCGCGCGGTGGCAAGCGGGCCTGCTGACCGCGGCTATCTCGATCACCTATTCGTTCTACTACATCTATCTGCCCAACCCCACGAGCGCGGTCGCGCCGTCGATGACGCTGTTCGCGATCTCCGTCGCCGCCTTGATCACGATCATCCTGGCGGAGGTGTTTCGGCGTGCCGTGCGCCAAGCATCGGCAGAGCGCGACCGACAAATCGACGATCGCGACCTGATGCTCGCCGAGTTCGAGCATCGCGTGAAGAACAATTTCGCGATCGTCGCGAGCATGCTCGACATCCAGCGCCGCCGCGCCGGGGATACCCCTGCCGGCGAGGCAT
Organism: Sphingomonas panacisoli; assembly: GCF_007859635.1. NCBI lineage: Bacteria > Pseudomonadati > Pseudomonadota > Alphaproteobacteria > Sphingomonadales > Sphingomonadaceae > Sphingomonas > Sphingomonas panacisoli. The sequence continues at coordinate 701,775 of NZ_CP042306.1, forward strand.
TGAGCGCTGCGATGATGCGCGTCGATAGTATCGCGCGCGCGCATCGCCACCTGTATCGCGACGGCCGTGGCAGCGAGGTCAATACCAAGGACTATCTCGAAGATCTCTGCGCGACGCTGTCCGACGCCCTACTACTGCGCGGCGGCGTGACGCTCGATTGCGACATCGATTCCGCGCCGATCCAGCGCGATCACGCCGTCTCCATCGGGTTGATCGTCAACGAACTCGTGACCAACGCCGCCAAGCACGCCTTCGGCGGGCGCGAGCGCGGCGCGATCAACGTGTCGTGGAAGCGGCGGCCGGAGGGCGGCTGGCGCTTGACCGTGGCCGACGATGGGGTCGGCCTGCCGCCGGGCCCGCAGCCCGCGCGCAAGGACGGCGGGCTCGGTCAGCGGCTGATCGAAGCGTTCGCGCATCAGGCCGGCGGCACGCTGACCACCGACAGCGACAAAACCGGCACGCACGTGATGATGGACGTCCCCGATTGATCGAAGCCGCGGCGCGTGCGTTGGCACGGGCATGGAACGAGTGTGGTTCATCACCAACCCGCATTCGGGATCGTCGGATGCGGCAAAGGCCGAGGCGATCCTGGCGACGTTCGCCGAGCGCGGGCTGACGCTGGCGGGGCGGACGGATTTCCCCAACGATGAATTGCCGACGCCGGGCGCCTTGGCCAAGGCAAAGGCTGACACCGTCGTGTTGTTTGCCGGGGACGGCACGATCAACGCTGCGGTGTGTGCGCTCGCGGATTGGGACGGCGCGATTCTCGTCTTGCCCGGCGGCACCATGAACATGCTCGCCAAGTCGCTCCACGGCGACGCCGATCCGGCGGCGATCGTCGTCGCGGCGCATGAGCGGGACCGCCGCGTCGCGTTGCCGTTCGTCGAGGCGGGCCGGCATCGCGCCTTGGTCGGAATGATCGTCGGTCCCGCAGCGAACTGGTATCGCGCCCGCGAGCATATCCGCGACCGCAAGCTCGCCGACCTCTGGCCTGCAGTCCGGACGGCATGGCGGCGGACGTTCGGCAAGGGCGTGCGGCTGGCCGGCGCGCCCGGCTTCCCGTCGCAAGCGCAGGCTGCCTATGTCCAGCCGCGCGGCGACGGGCTGGCGGTGATGGCGATCGACGCGCGTGATTTCCGCTCGATCGCCAACCTCGGGTGGAACCTGATCACCGGCGACTGGGTTGCCGCTCATGCCGTGACCGAGATCGAGACGCCCCGCCTGACCATCGCCGAGCGCCGCCCGGTGCTCGCCTTGTTCGACGGCGAGCCGGTGATGCTCGACCCCGCGACGGTGATCCGGGCAGGACTGACGCGCGAGCAGTTCATCGCCACGCGGGAAGCGGCATGATCCGCCTGTTCCACGTCAGTGACGTCCATTTCGGGCGCGAGGACAAGGTAGCGGTGGCATGGTTCGATGCGCTGGTCGCCGCCGAACAGCCTGACGCGGTGGTGATGACCGGCGACCTGACGATGCGCGCGAGAAGCAGCGAATTCGAAGCAGGGCTCGATTGGCTGAAGGGGCTGGGACGGCCGGTCACGCTGGAGGTCGGCAACCACGATCTGCCCTATTGGAACATGATCGACCGGATCTTCCGTCCCTATCACCGTTATCATGTCGTCGAGCGGATCATCGAGCAGCCGCTCGACTTGCCGGGCGTCACGATCGTCCCGCTGGTCACGACACGGCGCGCGCAGTGGCGGTGGAACTGGTCGAAGGGCTATGTCAGTCGCAAGGCGCTGGCGAAGACGCTGGCGCTGATCGCCGAAGCGCCGAAGGATCGCCTGATCTTCATCGCCGCGCATCACCCGCTGATCGAACCGCACACCAAGGCGTCCGCGCAGACGCATCGCGGCGCGGAAGCGATCGCTGCTTTGGCCGCAGCGGGAGCGGACGCGGTGCTGACCGGCCATGTCCACGACGCTTTCGATATCGAGCACAAGGTCGAGGGGCATGTCATGCGTATGATCGGCGCGGGAACTCTGTCCGAACGCACGCGCGCCGACCCGCCCTCGTTCAACGAGATTCGCATCGAGGGTGACGCGTTCGAAGTCGTGTGTCGCAGGATGACGACGCAACCGGACAAGGTGTTGCCGGTCGAGGAACCCGCGCCCGCTTGACCGCGCGAAGGGCTCCGATAGGCTGCCCCGATGCGCACAACCCTTGCCTTGCTCCTCGCCGCGCCGCTGCTCGTCAGTGCCGCCCCCTCTTACCAATCGCGCGTCGCCGCGGTGCTCGCGAAGACGCCGCTAATCGACGGGCATAACGACTGGGCGGAAACCTTGGTCGACAAGGCCGGCGATGCGCGCTGGACGATGGACCTGACCAAGCTCGACCCCAAGCAATACAACACCGATATCACGCGGCTCCGTGCCGGCCGGGTCGGCGGGCAGTTCTGGTCGGTCTATGTCTCGGCGAATTTGCCCGGACCGCAGCAGGTCGAAGCGACGCTCGAACAGATCGCGCTGATGAAGGACATCTTCCGCCGCTATCCCAACGTCTTCGCCCAGGCGACGACCGCCGCGGACGTCCGCCGCATCCATGCCCAGGGCAAGATCGCCAGCATGTTCGGGGTCGAGGGCGGGGGGCAGATCGACGGCAGCTTCGCGGTGCTGCGCGCCTATCGTGCGCTCGGCGCGTCGTACCTGACGCTGACGCATTCGAAGACGATCGACTGGGCCGATTCGGCCACCGACAATCCCCAGCATGGCGGCCTGACCAAGTTCGGCGAAGCGGTGGTGCGCGAACTCAACCGGCTCGGCATGCTGGTCGATCTCAGCCATGTCAGCGAGGACACGATGATCGATGCGATCCGCGTGTCGAAAGCGCCGGTGATCTTCTCGCATTCGTCGGCGCGCGGGGTCGATGACAGCCCGCGCAACGTGTCGGACAAGGTGCTCAAGCTGGTCGCCGCGAACGGCGGGGTGGTGATGGTCAACTATGCGCCGGGGTACGTGTCCGAAGCGCGACGCCGCTGGGACGCCGATCGCAATGCCGAACGCGGCCGCTATAACGCGCCGCCTTATGGCGGGCTCTATATCGGCCAGCCTGACCGCGCCAAGGCGGCGATGGCCGAGTGGGAGCGCCAGCATCCGCGTCCGGTGGTCACGCTGAGCCAAGTCGCGGACCATATCGAATGGATCGTGAAGGTGGCCGGGATCGATCACGTCGGGTTGGGCGGCGACCTCGACGGCACCGGGGGCGACCTGCCCGAGGGACTGGACGGGGTCGATACTTATCCGGCGCTGCTCGCCGAACTGATGCGGCGAGGCTGGACCGACGAGATGATCGCCAAGCTGGCGGGCGGCAACGTGCTGCGCGTGATGGAGGCGGCCGAGCGCGTCGCGGCGGGCATGGCCAATGTGCCGCCCGCCACCGCGACCGTGGCGATGCTCGACGGGAAATGAGCTTCGCGACGCGGATCGCGACGGCCGAGGACATTCCGGCGATCGCGGCACTGATGGATCGCGCGATCGCCGAACTGCAGCGCGCCTATCTCAGTGATACGGAGATTGCTGCGAGCCGGAACAGTATGGGGCTCGACACGCAACTGATCGCCGACGGCACCTATGTCGTGGTCGAGGAGGCGGGGCGGATCGTCGGGTGCGGCGGATGGAGCTGGCGCGCGACGTTGTACGGCGGCGACCATAACCCAGCGCTGCGCAATGCCGCACCGCTCGATCCGGCCAAGGACGCGGCGCGGATCAGGGCGATGTACACCGATCCCGATTATGTGCGGCGCGGGATCGGGCGGATGGTGCTCGCGGCGAACGAGGCGTCCGCTACGGCGGCAGGGTTTTGCCGCGCCGAACTGATGGCCACGCTGGCGGGCGAGCCGCTGTATCTGGCGTGCGGGTACGAACCGATCGAACGCGTCGAGAAGATGAGCGACGGCGGCGTGCCGGTGCCGGGCGTCAAGATGGGCAAGACGCTGACCGGCTGATTGATCGACCGGCCGTGCAACGATCTCGGCCCTTTCACGTTTCATCTCGGTCCCCTTGCCGCGTTCGCGTCGGCGGGCTTTGTCGTGTGCATAGCTTTGGGGCGGGAGATAAAACGACGATGACGCTGCGGACCGTGTTGATGCTGGGGGGAACGGGGCTGGCGATGGGCCTAGCCGGGTGCAGCCAGCCGACCCCGCCGCCGCGCGTCGTCGCCACCATCGCGCCGCCTAAAGCGCCACCGCCGGTCATGCCGTTGGGTGGCTATCCTGAGATCGACACCGCCGACCAGCGCGCCGACGGCAGCTACGTCACGCCCAATTTCGACATGACCAACGCCGCCGCGGTCTGGCACCTGCGCGGCGCACTGAACGTTGCGGCCTTGGGCTGCGATCAGGCCGGCGGCGGGGTTGTGGATGGGTACAATGTTTGGCTGCGTGGACATCGCGACGGGCTGGCCGCCTATGCCAATCAATATTTACACGAATGGGAAGTGACCGGCTGGAGCGACTGGCGCGACGCGTATGAGAACCAGCAGACCCGGCTCTATAATTTCTACAGCCAATCGCCGATCCGCGTTGCATTTTGCGCCGCCGCGCGTGCCGAAATAGCGAAAGTCAGTACGATCGCCGATGCCGACCTGCCGGCATTCGCACGCGCCGCCTTGGTACGGCTCGACCAGCCGTTCATCGATTTCTTCACGGGCGTCGATGCGTGGCGCGACTATTACGCGCCCAAGGTTTCCGCGCCGCGCTTCGTCGCGACGATTCCGGACGAGCCGGCCGACCCACCCGCCGCGGCGAATACGTCCGCCCCGGTGCCTCCTGTGGTCGGTAGTCAGCCGACGCCGGTCGCTACCCCCAGCGACGTGCCGAAATAACCTAGTCGCAGTCCGCGCACTTGCCGCGCACTTCGATCACCGGGCGGACAGGCGAGAAACCCGCGGCCTCGGCGGCGTGGCGGACGTTGTCGGCGATCTTGTCGTCGTCGAGGTGCACAGTCTGGCCGCAGCTGTCGCACACCAGGAAGATGCAATCGTGCAGGCAGTCCGGGTGCGCGTTCGCGACGTACGCGTTTGAGCTTTCGACGCGCCGCGCAAGGTTCGCCGCCACGAACAGATCCAGGATGCGGTAGACGCTGTTGGCGGCGACGCGGCGGCCTTCGCTTTTCGAAACCGCGTCGGCGATGTCGTAGGCGCTCGCCGGTTTGTCGAACTTCGCCAGCGCATCGAAGATACTCGCGCGCATCGTCGTCCATTGCTCGCCCGATTTCTCGAGCGTCGCTTGCGCGGCGGCGGCGAGATCGGCGCCCGCCGGTTCGCTGTGGTGATGATGATGTGCGTGCGCGGCCATCCCGGCAATTTAGGCGCTACCGGCCCCGGTAACAAGCAGGCTTAGTTGGCGGCGCGCCGGTTCAGGTCATGTCCCAGCGCCAGGATCGCGACGCCGATCAAGGTCCAGAACGTCTCGCCGCCGTTCCCGTGCGGCAAGCTCATCGCGCCGGCCATGATGCCGAGGCCGAACGAACCCGTCACCGCGGGCGCCATATAGCCATGTTCGAAGATGCCGCGGCCCAAGGCGACCGCACCGAGCACGATCGCGATCGTCAGGCCGACTTCGTGGAAGATCGGGTTGAGCAGCATGCCGCCCGCCGTCGACGCCAGCGCCACCAGCACCGCGCTCGCCAAGCAATGCACTGCGCACAGCCCCGACAGGCCCATCGCATAACGGTCGATGCGGGGCAGGTGCGATGACAGAGTATGGCGAATCGTCGCGGCCATGCGGTGCATCTAGGCGCATTGGCGTGACGTTACAATATCACATCATGTCGCGGCGCGGATTTATGCGACGGGCGGGGCGATCGACCGCCCCGCCCACGTCGTCAGAAGCTGGCGCCGAGCGACACCACGACGCCGCTGCGCGCGGCGTTCTTGCCGTTGGCGAGCAGGAACACGCCGCTGGTATCGACGTAGCTGACGCCCAGCGTCAGGTTCTTCCACGTCGCCGTGGCGCCCAGGCCCCAATCGGTATATTCGTTGCCGAGCGACAGCCAGCTTGGGCCCCAGGTATGGCCGAGATGCGCCGACAGGCCGAGCGGCGTGTTGGGGATCGACGCGCTGAGATCGCCCGCGAGATATACGTTGTCGTTCTTCTTTAGCAGCCCGCTTTGGCCCTGATCGAGCGCCAGCGCCTTCTGGCTCGGCGCGTAATTGACGGTGACCTTCGCGGTGACCGGGCCGATCGTATAGGCGACGTCGGCATAGGGTTCGAAGAAGTTTGCGCTGCTACGGTCGCCGGCCGGGCGGCTGCGCGGGTAGAGGTAGTAGAGAACGCCGGCGTCGAGCGTGAACCCGCCGGTCGTCTTCTTGTACCCAGCGATCAGGTCGATTTCCTGGCTGCCCGTGCCGGAAAAGGTCACGTAGCCGGAGGTCGAGGAACTCCACACCGTCGCGTAGAAGCCCGACGCGTGGGTTACCGTGATCGAACCTTGGATCGCAGGCTGCAGATTGGTCTGTGAAATGCCGCGGAAGCGATAGTCGGAGACTAAAGTCGCGCCGCCGCTGACGGTGATTGCCGGTGGTGGTGCGGTATCGTCCGCGACCGCCGCCGGGGCTGGTTCGGCCGGAACCGGTGCCGCTGGGTCCGCCGGACCGGCGGGTGTAGGATCCGCGAATGCGGGTGTAGCGAGGGCGAGCGCGAGCACGCCGAGGCTGATGTGGGAGAAGCGCATTTCATTCCTTTCAAACCGGAAAAAGCGTTCGTCCCCGCCTGCACGTGCCGGTTTTGCCTCTTTGATCGGCTGAAAGCCGACGGGCCGTTGATCCGACACGATAGCAAGTGTGCCTCTCTTCGCTGCGCTGCACAACATTTTTTGAACGATGCAGGGTCGCGAAGTGGAACGATGTTGCGTGACCGCAACAGTTCAGGCTGGATTATCCGTCCGCATGATCCGTACGTCGCGCTTGGGATAGGGGATGATGATGCCGTGATCCTTGAACAGCACCCATAGGCGGTTGAGCACGTCGGATCTCACGTTGCCCACCCCGCTTTGCGGATCGTTGATCCACACCAGGATCTCGTGCTTGACCCCGTTTTCGCCGAATTCGGTCAGCCAGACGTTCGACTTGGGATCGTCGAGTACGCGGGAGCTTTCCGCCGCGGCGCGCAGCATCAATTCCTGCGCGAGCTGCAGGTCGCAATCGTACGCGACGGTAACCGGGATGCGGATGCGGACGTTGGGGTCGGTGTAGGACCAATTCTCCACCGCCTTGGTCATCAGATCCTCGTTCGGGATCAGATGTTCCTTGCCGTCGCGCGTCAGCACGCTGACCGCACGCACGCCGATCTTGTTGACCCAGCCCACTTCCTTGTCGGCAACGACGATGACGTCCCCCGGCTTGATCGAGCGATCGAGCAACAGGATGATCCCGGCGATCAGATTGCCGATCGTTTTCTGGAGGCCGAACCCGACCGCGAGGCCGAGCGCGCCCGAAAACACCGTGAATGTGGTCAGGTCGATGTCGAGCAGATCGATCCCGACGAAGAAGGCGACGACGATCACCGCGATCCCGGCGAGCTTCTGCGTCAGCAGTTTCTGCGTCGGGTCGAACCCGGTGGTGCGCAGGATGGCATGCCCGATCAGCCGGTTGGCGAGGCGGATGCCCGCGAACAAACAGACGAGCGTCAGCAGCGCGACGATCATCGAATAGAGCGAGATGAACTTGGCGCCGATCGGCAGGCCGACCGTGGACAGCTTGGTTTGGATCGGCGCGAGCCCGCCGACCGCATAGCTCATGATCGCGGCGAACAGGATGAATGCCACCGGCCATGCCATCCAGCGCGGGATGCCGAGGCCGCGCAACACCTCGACCGTCATCCGCGCGACCGCGGCGCCGAGGAAGAAACCGATGAACACCGCAGCGAGTGGCGGCCAGTCACCTGCCGCGAGCAGGATCGCGAGCAGCAGCGCGGCGACGCCATGACGGATGATCCCGCCGACGCGCTCGCCGATCCCCTCTGCATGATGCCCGAGATGTCGAGTCCATAGCGCCCCGGCCCTTGGACCGAGCCAGCGGCCGGTGAACAGCCCGATCGCGAGCGCCGTGACGATCAACGCCGCGACGATGCACGTTTCGATCGCCTCGCTGCCCTCGGGGATCGCGATCCCCTGAGCCTTGAGCCAGGCGATCGCGCCGCTCATCCGCGTGTCGCCCGGAACGCCGCGAACCCCTGGTCGAGGTCGGCAATCAGGTCGCCGACATCCTCGAGCCCGATATGCAGCCGGACGAGCGGACCGCCATGGTCGGGCACACCCAGCGCACGTTTGGGATCGACCGGGATCGCAAGGCTTTCGAACCCGCCCCAGCTGTAGCCGATCCCGAACAGCCGTAGCGCGTCGATGAATGCGGCGCGGCTGGCTTCGTCGCCGTCCTTCAAGGCGAACGAAAATAACCCCGACGAGCCTTTGAAATCGCGCGCGAAATATTCGTGGCCGGGGCAGCTCGGCAGCGCCGGGTGGAGGACGGTCGCGACCTCGGGCTGTGTCGCGAGCCAGCGTGCGATCTCCATCGCGCTCGCCTCGTGCTGCTTGAGCCGCACCGCCATCGTCCGCAAGCCCCGCGCGGCGAGCCAGCAATCGTCGGGGCTGGCGACGTGGCCGAGCTGGAAGCTGGTGTCGCGCAGCTTGGCGAAGAAACCGGGGGCGGCGGTGACCGATCCGAGCATCACGTCCGAATGCCCGACGACATATTTGGTGCAGGCCAGGATCGACAGATCGATGCCCTTTTCGATCGCCGGGAACAGCAACGGCGTCGCCCAGGTATTGTCGAGCAAGGTCACCACCCCGCGCGCCTTCGCGGCGGCGACGATCGCGGGCATGTCCTGCACCTCGAACGTCAGGCTACCGGGGCTCTCCAGCAGGATCGCGCGGGTATTGTCGCCGATCATCTCGGCGATGCCGCCACCGATCAGCGGGTTGTAATGCCGCGTCGCGACGCCGAACGCCTTGAGGAAGCCGGCGGCGAAGTTCGTCGTTGGATCGTACGCGGAATCGACCAGTAGAAGTTCGTCGCCTGGCCGTAGTACCGACAGCAATGCCGCCGTGACCGCCGCGACGCCCGAGCAGTACAGGAACGTCCCTTCGGCGCCGAGCTCCAGCTCGTTGAGCGCTTCGGCCAGCGCCCATTGCGTCGGCATGCCGCGCCGGCCGTAGAAGAGCTTATGATGCGTATCGCTACGCGCAGTCGCCCGCAGATGCGCGACGTCGTCGTAGAGGATCGTCGAAGCGCGCCACAGCGGCGGGTTGACCACGCCCTGAGTCCATTCGTCGCGGCGCCCGGCCGTGACGACGAGGGTCGCGGGTTTGTCGTCGTCCGTGCCACTCATGCTGTCGTCGCCTTTGGCGTGGAGGGATCGCTGCCCCATTCGGACCAGCTGCCGTCGTAGATCGCGGCGTCGTTGCCGAGCAGATGCGCGCCGAACGCGAGTACCGCGGCGGTAATGCCGGAGCCGCAGGTGGTGACGAGCGGGCGCGCGAGATCGATGCCGGTCGCGTCGAATTCGGCCTTTAGCGTGTCGCCTCGTTTCCACGTGCCGTCGGGATTGAGCAAGCGGCCATAGGGAAGGTTTTTCGACCCCGGAATGTGACCCGAGCCCGTCCCCGGCCGCGGATCGCTCTCGGCGCCCGAAAAGCGAGCGGGCGAGCGGGCATCCAGCATTTGTTCGGTACCGCCCGCGACATTCGCCTTCATCTGATCGAGCGTGCGCACACCGTGCGGATCGCGACGCGCCGTGAGGGAGCGTGGGACAGAGTGCTCGGTCCCCGTGGCTATCGGCCGGCCCTCGGCACGCCATTTGGCGAGCCCGCCGTCGAGTATCGCGACGTCGCGCGCGCCCATCGTCCGCAGCATCCACCAGGCGCGCGTCGCGGTGTGGTAGTGCGACACGTCGTAGAGGACGATGCGATCGCCATCGCCGACCCCCAGTGACCCCAGCCGTTCGGCGAACTGTTCGGCTGGTGGCAGCATCGACGGCAGATCGGTCGCGCGATCGGCAAGGGTTTCGAGGTCGAGGAACACCGCGCCGGGGATATGCGCCGCGTCATACTCCACCCGCGCATCGCGACGGGGACTACCCGGCACCGACCCGAAATAGGTCGCGTCGATCACACGTAGATCGGCCGCGCCCAACTCTCCCGCCAACCATTCGGTCGTCACCAAAGCGTCCATCGACGAACCTTAGCCCTATCGAGCCGCGCTAGGAAAGGTCGGCGGTCGTTGCTTTGACCGTCGGTACGCCTAAATGCCAAGCATGACCCCGAAACATCTTGGCCAATCGAGCAGCCTGCCGTCCTCTCCCGAAGAGGCGGTGCTCGACTATGTTCCCAATCCGCGTCCAGGGCGGCCGTATCTGGTCCGTTTCACTGCGCCCGAATTCACCTCGCTCTGCCCCGTTACCGGCCAGCCCGACTTCGCGCATCTCGTCATCGACTACGTGCCAGGCGACAGCATCGTCGAATCGAAATCGCTCAAGCTGTTCCTCGGCGCGTTCCGCAATCATGCGGGTTTTCACGAGGACTGCACGGTCGGGATCGGCGAGCGATTAACCGCTGAGATGAAGCCGCAATGGCTGCGCATCGGCGGCTATTGGTATCCGCGCGGCGGCATCCCGATCGATGTGTTCTGGCAATCGGGACCGGTGCCAGAGGGGCTATGGCTACCCGACCAGGGCGTACCCACTTATCGTGGCCGCGGGTAACTTTCTCCGCAAACTTAACACAAGTCAGCACGATTCCTTTGTTGCAACGCAGCAAGGGCGCAACCATATTTCTTTCAATCCGTTCAGGGAGACGTGAGTCGCGGGAAATCCCGCTTTTGCTATCGAGAAAGTCCGAAATGGCCACGTCGTTCGTATCGCCGCGTACCCGTCACATTGCCTTGATCGGTAATTTTTTGCCGCGGCAATGCGGCATTGCGACATACACGACCGACACCTATGCCGCGCTGACCAATCGCTTTTCGGACCTGAAGGTCGACGTCTATGCCATGAACGATCGGCCCCAAGGGTACGATTATCCCGCCGCCGTCACCGGTACGATCGCGCAGGACGATCGCATGGCGTACCTCGCCGCCGCGCGCGATATCGAGGCGAGCGGCGCGCAGGCCGTTTGGCTTCAGCATGAATACGGCATCTATGGCGGACCCGCGGGCGAGCGTATTTTGGCGCTGCTCGATCGACTGACGGTGCCGGTGATCGTGACGCTCCACACCGTGCTGGATCAGCCCAACGACGATCAGCGTCGTGTGATGGACGGGCTGCTGCAGCGTGCCGCCAAGGTGATCGTGATGGCCGAGATCGGTCGCGAGATTTTGGTGCGCGTCTATGGCGCCAACCCAAAGTCGATCCTGATGATCCCGCACGGCGTCCCCGATCGCGACCTGGTCGATCCGGACAGCATCAAGTCGCGCTTCGGCTGGGCGGGGCGCAAGGTATTGCTGACGTTCGGGTTGCTCGCGCCGAACAAGGGCATCGAAAGCGTCATCGCGGCGATGCCCGCTGTGGTCGCGGCCAATCCGGACGCGCTCTATGCCGTGCTCGGCGCGACGCATCCCAATCTGGTGGCGCGCGAGGGCGAGGCATATCGTGACCGGCTAAAGGCGCTCGCCGCTGATCTCGGCGTCGCGGACAACGTTCGCTTCATCGACGGCTTCATCGAGAATGACGAGCTGCTCGATTATCTCCAGGCCGCCGACCTCTACGTCACGCCCTACACCAATCCGCAGCAGATCACCTCGGGCACGCTCAGCTACGCGATCGGCGTCGGCAAGGCGGTGGTCTCGACGCCGTACATCCATGCGACCGAAATCCTTGCCGACGGACACGGCGTGCTAGTCGATTTCGGCGATGTGCACGGCTTCGCGCGGGAGATTTCACGGCTGCTCCACGACGACGGCGAGCGTGTCGAGCTGTCGCGCCGAGCCTATGCGCGCGGCCGCACGATGATCTGGCCCCGCCTGGCCGAGGCGAGCATGACTGCAATTGACGGGATCGTCGCTGCGCGGCCGCGGCGCATCAAGCCGGCGCCGGCGCTGCCGATGCTTCAGCCCAACATCGCCGCAGTCGAGCGGATGAGCGACGCGACCGGCATGTTCCAACATGCGATCCTGTCGGTGCCCGATCGCCGTCACGGCTACTGCATCGACGATAACGTCCGCGCGCTGATGCTGATGAGCGCGGTACCCGATCTCGACGAGGAAGCGCGCGACAAGTGGATGACCGTCTATGCGGCGTTCGTCCAATATGCCTGGAACCCCGATACGCGACGCTATCGCAACTTCATGCGGTTCGATCGCAGCTGGTGCGAGGATGTCGGGTCGGAGGATTCGAACGGCCGGACGCTGTGGGCGCTCGGCGTCACCGCCAAGCGCGCGGCGCTCGCCAAGCATCGCGACTGGGCACTGCGCCTGTTCGACGAGACGGCGAGCATTGCGTTCGACCTGGTCAGCCCACGCGCGCAAGCGTTCGCCATGCTCGGTGCCGCCGCGATCCTCGGCGCGCATCCGGGTCATCAGCTCGCGCACAACATTCTGGAACGATTCTCGGCCGACTTGCTGGCGTTGCTCGAAGAGGCGCGTCGGCCCGAATGGGAATGGTTCGAAATCGTTCTCGCATATGACAATGCGCGACTGCCCGAAGCGTTGATCCGCGCCGGCATGGCGCTCGGTCGCGACGATTTGCTCAAGGCCGGCCTGACCACGCTCGACTGGATCGTCGATCAGCAGACCAGCCCGGAAGGCCGCTTCCGCGCGGTTGGTACCGAAAGTTTCGGGCGCCCCTACGAAGCGCCGCTCGCGTTCGACCAGCAGCCGCTCGAAGCGCAGGCGACGATCGATGCCTGCGCGGCGGCGTTCAAGGCGACCGGCGACAACAAGTGGCGCGACGAGGCGGCACGCGCGTATCGCTGGTATCTCGGTCAGAACGACCTCGATCTGCCGCTGGCGACCGCGCAGGACGGCGGCTGTTTCGACGGGCTGATGCCGCACGGTTTGAACCGGAATCAGGGCGCCGAGTCGATTTTGGCACTGCAATTGGCCAGTTGCGCCATTTCTGCCCTTGGAAAAGCGTCGGGAACCGTGGCAGGGACGAGCCGCGCCGTCGCGTAGCAACGAAACGCGGCGCCGCTTGGACGAATTACAAGCGGGGCTTTCTCGTTGCTCGATATCTTCACGCATCGCCTGAGGCTGCATGCCGATCCGTCACGCGTCGTGGTGCGGCCGTTCCATATCGGCTGGGCGCCGGGCGGCGTTTCGTCGGGCAGGACCGAGCGGTTGGTCGGCGAGGTACTGGCGCTATCGGCGGCGGCAGCGCGCGAAGAGCTTGAGGTCGTGCTCAAGGACTTCGAGGCGCGGCATTGGCAGACCCGCCGCGTGTTCATGACGCGTTACGAAGAGATCGAGGGCATGATGGGCCTCGACGGGCGCGATATCGGCGACGAAAAGCGCCAGTTGATCGGCGCTTATTTCTGCCACGAATACAGCTATGCCGCCGCTGCGCTGATGAACCCCAGCGCGGTGCCGCATTTCGATCAGTCGGGCATGCCCAAGGGTTCGCTGCGGATTTTGATGTCGCTGCGCGCGGTGGGCGAGGGTCACATTTCGTCGGTGGCGTTTCGCGAAGGCATCATCACCGCCAACAACGAGATGAAGCTCGCGCCGGAACCGCCGTTCGCGACCTCCGCCGACATCTTCGGCAGCGACGAGGAACATGTCCCGTCTGGCCCGGTCACGGTGCATCGCCACCGCGATTCGACGCTGTCGGGCACCGTGATCTTTCCGATCACCGAAGCGCAGTCGAAGGGGTTGGAGGATCTGCGTCTGGTTCAATTCCATCACGACGATGGCGAGGTCGAATGGCTCGGCACCTATACCGCCTATAACGGCTCGCAGATTCAGTCGGAGCTGCTGCGCACCAAGGATTTCCGCGCGTTCGATCTCGTGCCGATGACGGGTCCTGCCGCGCGTAACAAGGGCATCGCTTTGTTCCCGCGTAAGATCGGTGGGCGCTACCTGGCGATCGGGCGGCAGGATGGTGAGAACCTGTTCCTGCTCGATTCCGACCGGCTGACGCACTGGGAAGAGGGCGTCCGCATCCTGGAGCCGCATTATCCGTGGGAGCTGGTCCAAATCGGCAATTGCGGTCCGCCGATCGAGCTCGACGAGGGTTGGCTGTTGCTGACGCACGGCGTCGGGGCGATGCGCAAATATTCAATTGGCGCGGTGCTGCTCGACAAGAACGACCCGTCGAAGGTCATCGGCCGCACCGAACATCCGATCTTGGCCGCCGCCGACCAGGACCGCGAGGGTTATGTGCCGAACGTCGTCTATTCGTGCGGCGCGATCCGCCACGGCGACCGTCTGTTCCTGCCATACGGGGTCGCCGACAGCTCGGTCGCGTTCGCGTTCGTCCCGATCGCCGAGCTCGTCGCGTCGATGGTGTGACGCACTAGCGAGCGAGGCGCTTCGTCCGCCAATAGAGCCAGCCGATCGCGGCGAAGAACGTCATCAGCCCCACCAATTGCGCGAGTTCGGAATAGCTTGGGCCGGTCAGCCCTGCCGGTATCTCGCCGCCGCGCGCCGCGACGAAGCCGGCGAAGCCGACGCCCCACAAGCTTTCACCCACGATCAAGCCGGTCGCGGCCAGCGTTCCCATGCGTTCGGCGAAGTCCGGGTTCGCGCTGCGCTTTGCCCATTTGTCGTAATAATGGCCGATCAGCGCGCCGACCGGGATGAACAGGGTCAGCGACATCGGCAGGTAAATGCCCATCCCGACCCCGAGTGGCGGCAACCGCATCTTCCCCATTTTCCCAAGCGTTTCGTCGAGCGCGATGATCACCGCGCCGATCACCGCACCGAGCCCGATCAGCGACCAGTCGATCCCCGAGCCCAGAATACCTTGCGCCAGCGCCGCGATCAGCGACGCCTGCGGCGCCTGCAGCGCGTTCGGTCCCGCGCCGGGCATGCCGACGAAACCGAAAGTATTCTTCAGCATGTCGAGCACGACCGGGATCACCAGCGACCCGAACAGCACGCCCAGCACGAGCGCGACCTGTTGCTTCCACGGCGTCGCGCCGACGAGCTGGCCGGTCTTGAGATCCTGAAGATTGTCGTTGGAGATCGTCGCGACCGAAAACACGATCGCGGTGGAAAACAGCGCGTAAGCGATCAGCGCGCTGGTCCGTTGAGAATCCGTCTGGTGGCCGAAAAACGCCAGCAGCAACAACGACGCGCCAACCGCGGCGAGGATGCCGACCCCGGACACCGGGCTGTTCGACGCGCCGATCAGCCCCGCCATGTACCCACACACCGAGGCGATCACGACGCCGATCAGCGCGATATAGATCACCGTGCCGCCGATCACCGGCACCGCGTGTTCGGCGATCGGGCCGCCGGCCGAGAAGATCCAGAGCAGGATCGCGATCGCGGGCATCATCAGCAGCACCATGCCGCCGACGATCCCGATCGGCAGGTCGCGTTCGGTCAGATCGAGCACCTGGCCCTCACCGCGCGCCTTCGCCGCCGCCATCGCCGAGCGGATGCCGCCGATGATCGGGCCGAGGATCTTCAGGAGCGTCCAGATCGCCGCGACGCCGATCGTCCCTGCGCCGATGAAGCGCACTTTGTTGCGGAAAATGTCGGCGACCACGTCGTCGGTTACGCCGGGCACGTGCGCGGTCAGCCACGGCATCAGTCCGCCCCACGCGATGATCATGCCCAGGAACATCGCCGCGCCGACCGACAGCCCGACCAGGTGTCCGACGCCGATCAACGCCATCGAGAAGCTGGTCGATACGCCGGTCGCGCTTGATCCGATGCGGAAATTGCGCGTCGCATCGGCCGCCACGAGTTTGAGCGTCGCCAGCAACTGATACGCCGCCGAGATCAGCGATCCGATGACGATGATCCGCAGTCCCTTGGCGTTTTCCTCGCCGCCCTCGGTGCTGGTGCCGACCTTGAGCACTTCTGCGGCGGCGACGCCTTCGGGATAGGGCAGGTCGGATCCGGTCACGAGCGCGCGGCGCAACGGGACCGAGAACATCACCCCCAATATGCCGCCGATCGCGCACACCGCGACCGTGGTCCAATAGGGGAAGCCCTGCCACCAGCCGACCAAGATCAGCCCGGGCAGCACGAAGATGATCGCCGACAGCGTGCCGGCGGCCGAGGCGATCGTCTGGACGATGTTGTTCTCGACGATGTTCGATCGCGGCAGGAAACGCAGGATCGCCATCGAGATCACCGCCGCCGGGATCGACGTCGCGAAGGTCAGCCCGACCTTGAGCCCGAGATACACGTTCGCCGCGGTGAACAGGACGGTGATGAGCCCGCCCAGGATGATGCCGCGGACGGTGAGTTCGGCGAGGGGACGTGCAGATGCGGAAGTAGCCATGCCGGCATCGTGGCACAGTTTTACGGGGCGAGCGAGGCCGTGGTGTAGTCGCTGTGCAGCGACCATCCGATGCTTTCGTATAGCGCGCGACCGGGGGGCGTTGCGCACAGCATTGCGTCGCGGATGCCGAGCGTGTCCGCTTCGGCGGCGAGGGTGCGCATGATCGCGGTGCCAAGACCTTTGCGTTGATGCGCGTCGGCGGTGCGGATGCGGTCGAACACGACGAGGTCGTCCATCGCGATGATCCGTCCGCGCGCGGCTTCTTCGCCGCCGGGATCGGCGATGGTGACAAATGTGACGGCGCTATCGCGGGTCATGTAGGCGACGAACCCGTCCGGCAGCACCGGCAGCCGATCGAGCATCGCGGCGACCGGGGCCGTCATCATGTAGCCGGGTGTCGCGATGTCCCAATTCGGCGGGAGCAGCAGGCGGACGACGTCGGCCGGCGCGCAGACCTTGAGATAGAGCAGGGGCCGGTCGATCGTCGCGGCAAGGGTGCGGATCGGATCGCGGTCCAAGCTCGCGAAGATGTAGCGGCCGATCTGTTCGGGCCGGCCGACATGAATGTAGAGCCCACCGTCGCGCGGCACCGGCCGCGTCGCGTCACGGGAGATCGCCCAGGCCTCGGCCCAGCGGGTGATGAGCGCGGGGTCGGCTTCCATTAGCTCCCCTCCCTGGAAGGGAGGGGCTGGGGGTGGGTGGGCCCGAGAATGTCAGAGAGCTTCGCCAGGATCGCTTCAGTCACTCCATCTGGATTGGCCGCAACGTCGGAGTTCCAAAACCGAACTACAGTCCAGCCTAGATTCTCGAGAAAATCGGTTCGGGTTTCGTCATAGTCGGAACCGATATGCTGGCTGCCGTCGAACTCAACCGCCAATTTTGCGCTTCGGCAAGCTAGATCGACGATATAACGACCAATACAGAGTTGGCGGGTGAAGCGCGGATGATGCGCGTGGATGCGACGCCAGATCGCGATTTCGGCGGGAGTGGGGTTGTTGCGCAAATCTCTTGCGCGTTCTGTCATTTTCGGCGGAACGCGCGGCATAGCTTGAGACTGGCGTTTCGCTTCGTGGAGAGCAACCCACCCCCAACCCCTCCCTTCCAGGGAGGGGAGACGGTTAGTCGAACCCATTCTCCAAAAACCGCTCGGCATAGGCGCAGTGCATCGCGATGCCCTTAGCCATGACCGATTCCTCGATCGTCATCTTGGTGTTGTGGAGCGGCGGGTTGGTCGACGGGTCGCTGCCGTCGGGGGCGACGCCGATGAACGCCATCGCGCCGGGAACCTCGCGCAGCACGTAGCTGAAATCCTCGCCGCCCATGATCGGGGCGGGCATCGGCAGCCATTGGCCTTCTTCCAGGCTGTCGGAGACGCGCTCGATCAGATCGACCGCGCGCGGATCGCACATCGTCACCGGATAGCCGTCGTCGATCCGTACCTGAGCGGTCAGGCCGTGCGCCTGCGCGACATGCTCGACGATCCGCGTCAGCCCGGCCCTTGCCTTCTCGCGGGTCGCCGGGCTCAGCGTGCGGAGCGTGCCGATCATCTGTACCTCGCCCGGCACGATGTTGTAGGCGGATCCGGCCTCGATCTTGGTGATCGACAGCACGGCGGGGTCGGTCGCGGGGATCTGGCGCGCGATGAACACCGACAGCGCCGTGATGATCTCGGCCGCAACCGGGATCGGGTCGAGACAGCTGTGCGGCATTGCCGCGTGGCCGCCCGCGCCGGTCACGGTGATGTTGAGCGCGTCGGTCGACGCGAGCAGCGGACCCTTGCGCGTCAGGATCGCTCCGGCGCGGCTGTTGGGATCGATGTGAAGCGCGAACGCGCTGTCCGGGCGCTCGATGTCGAGCAAGCCGTCCTCGATCATGAAGCGCGCGCCGTGATGGCCTTCCTCGCCGGGCTGGAACATGAAGACGACGGTGCCGGGAAGCTTGTCTTTGCGGGCAGACAGCGCACGCGCGGCGCCGACCAGCATCGAGCAATGCGAGTCGTGGCCGCAGGCGTGCATCGCGTTGGGAACCTGACTGGCGAAATCGAGGCCGGTTTCCTCGGGCATCGGCAGCGCGTCCATGTCGCCACGCAGCAGGACGACGCGGCCATTGTCGCCGCCGCCGCGCAGGATCGCGACGAAGCCGGTGGTCGAGGTCGATTCGTGGATTTCGAGCGGCAAGCCTTCGAGCGCCGCGCGGAGCTTGGCGGTGGTGCGCGGGCATTGGTTGCCGATTTCCGGATCGGCATGGATCGCGCGTCGGAGCGCGACGATCTCGGCGAGTTCGGCCTCGCCGGCGGCGGTCCAGTCTGTGGTGAATTCGGTCATCTGACCCTCCTAGCGTCCCTTGAACAACCCGCCGAGCACGCCGCGGACCAGTCCGCCGAGCACGCCGCCGGCGATGCCGCCCGATTTGCCGAACACCGCCTTGGTGGCTTCGCGCGCGATCACCGTGCCGGCCGAGCGGGTGGCCGACGACGCGGCGCCTCGCATCGCCCGGTTCCAGGGGTTGTTGGCTTCGGCGCGCGCGGCCGCCGCGGCGGTCTGGGCATCGATCTTGGCTTGCGTCGCGGCCGCCTTGGCGTCGGCGGCGGCTTGCTTGTCGGCGGCGGTTTTCGCGGC
This sequence comes from Sphingomonas panacisoli, assembly GCF_007859635.1. NCBI lineage: Bacteria > Pseudomonadati > Pseudomonadota > Alphaproteobacteria > Sphingomonadales > Sphingomonadaceae > Sphingomonas > Sphingomonas panacisoli. The sequence continues at coordinate 720,777 of NZ_CP042306.1, forward strand.
GGCTTCGGCGGCGGCAGCGGCGGCTTCGTCGCCCTTGGCCTTCAGGATTTCCTCGGCGGATTCGCGATCGATCAGCGTGTCGTACTTTGCGCCGATCGCGTCGGTCTGGATCCAAGTCGCGCGCTCCTGCGGCGTCACCGGACCGACGCGCGACGAAGGCGGCTTGATCAGCGTGCGCTGCACCGGCGACGGCGCGCCGTCGGGCTGGAGCAGCGACACCAGCGCCTCGCCGACCTTCAGTTCGGTGATCACCGTCGCAACATCGACGCCCGGATTGGCCCGGAACGTAGTCGCCGCGGCCCGCACCGCCGCCTGATCGCGCGGCGTGAACGCGTTGAGCTTGTGCTGGACGCGGTTGTTGAGCTGGCCCGCGACGGTGTCGGGGATATCGATCGGGTTCTGCGTGATGAAGTAGATGCCGACACCCTTCGACCGGATGAGGCGAACGACCTGTTCGATCTTGTCCTCCAGCGCCTTCGGGATGTCGTCGAACAGCAGATGCGCTTCGTCGAAGAAGAAGCAGAGCTTCGGCTTGTCGGGGTCGCCGACCTCCGGAAGATGCTCGAACAACTCGCTCAGCAACCACAGCAGGAAGGTCGAATAGAGCCGCGGGCTTTGCATGAGCTTGTCGGCGGCCAGGATGTTGACGATGCCCCGACCCTTGTCGTCGAGCCCCATGAAATCTTCGAGCACCAGGGCCGGCTCGCCGAAGAAATGGTCACCGCCCTGGCTGCGCAACTGGAGCAGCGAGCGCTGGATCGTGCCGACCGACGCCTTGGTGACGTTGCCGTAGGTCGTGGTCAGTTCGTCGGCGCGCTCGGCGCAACTGGCCAGCATCGCCTGCAGATCGTCGAGGTCGAGCAGCAGCAGCCCGTCCTTGTCGGCGACGGTGAAGGCGATCGTCAGCACGCCTTCCTGCACCTCGTTGAGGTCCATCAGACGTGCGAGGAGCAGGGGCCCCATTTCGCTGACGGTGGTGCGGATCGGGTGGCCCTGTTCGCCGAACAAATCCCAGAACTGCACGGGATTGTCGCTATAGGACCAGTCGGTCATGCCGATGTCCTTCGCCCGTGCGGCGAAGATATCGGCATTCTTGGCGGTCGGCGATCCGGCCATCGCGAAACCCGACAGATCGCCCTTCACGTCGGACACGAAGCACGGCACGCCGGCTTGGCTCAGCCCGTCGATGATGCCCTGAATCGTCACCGTCTTGCCGGTGCCGGTCGCACCCGCGATCAGCCCATGGCGGTTGGCGCGCTTGAGTTCGAGCGCTTGCGGATCGGTTCCGCCCGAGCCTGCGCCGATGAAGATGGTGGTCGTGTCGGCCATGCAAAAACTCCCTCGCGCCGGGTCCGGAACGAGGGAGTTTTAGGATGGGCGGCAAGGCCCGGCAATGGGCCTTGTCGGGTCAGCTCTTCAGCTTGACCGCGATGTAGATGCTGCCCTGACGCACGCGGGTGATGTAGAGCAGCACGGTGTTGCGACCGGCCGCCTTGGCCGCGTTGATCTGCGCCGCGAGCTGCGCGGGCGTGTTGATCGCCACGCGGTTGACCGACGAGATGATGTCGCCCGGCTGGATCTTGGTTGCGGCGTCGCTCGACGTATCGACCTTAGTGACGACCACGCCGCTCACGCTGCCCGGCGGGATCCCGAGATTATTGGCGATGCCGGGGGTCAGGCCGGTGACTTGCAGACCGAGCAGATCGGTCGATGCGCGCAGTTCGGGCGCGCCAGGGGTGCCGTTGCCGCTGCCGTCGGGCGCGCCGCCGGGAACGAGATTGGCCAGTTCCTCTTCGGTCGGTCGCGTGCCGATGATCGCGTTGATCGTCAGTGGCTTGCCGTCGCGAACGACGCTGAGTCGTGCGGTCGAACCCGGCGCTAGGTTGGCGACGAGATACGACAGCGTCTCGTCGGGGTTCACTTCCTTGCCGTTGACCGCGAGGATCACGTCGCCCTGCTTGATCCCGGCTTTGTCGGCGGCCTGGCCCGGCTCGACGCGCCCGATCAACTCGCCCTTGTCCTTGGGCAGGCCGAGCGAGGCGGCGATATCCTCGTCGATCGGCTGGCGGCCGACGCCGAGATAGCCGCGCTGGATCTTCCCGCCCTTCATCATCGTATCGATGATCGGCTTGGCCGATTCGGCGGGGATGGCGAAGCCGATGCCGACCGAACCCTCGGACGGCGAATAGATCTGGGAATTGATGCCGATGACGTTGCCGTTCAGGTCGAACATCGGGCCGCCCGAATTGCCCTTGTTGATCGCGGCGTCGGTCTGGATGAAGCGGTCATACGCGCCGCCCTGGCCGGTCACGCGGTGCAGCGCCGAGATGATGCCCGCGGTGACGGTTCCGCCGAGCCCGAACGGGTTGCCGATCGCGATCACCCAGTCGCCGACGCGTGCCGCCTGCGAATCACCGAACTTCACGTAGGGTAGGTTGGTCGCATCGACCTTCAGCAGCGCGAGGTCGGAACTGGTATCGCTACCGACCAGCCGTGCGACATATTCCTTGCGGTTGGCGAGCGTGATCGTGATCGATTCGACCTTCGCGCCGCGCGCCGCGGCGTTCACGACGTGCGCGTTGGTGACGATGTAGCCGTCAGGCGAGATGATGAAGCCCGATCCGAGGCTCTGGCCCTCACGCGTGACCGGCTGGCCGTCGCCGCCGCCATTGGGGTCGCCGCCGAACAGCTGCATCAACGGATTGTCGGCGGTCGAGACCTGCACTTTCTGCTTGGTCGAGACATTGACCACCGCGGGCTGCAGTTTGGCGACCATCTCGGCGAAGCTCATCGGCGCGCCGGGCTTGGGCGCCGCGGAGGCGATCGTGCCGGGTTCGTTCTGCGCGCTTTGAGCGTAGGCAGGGTGTTGCAGCACCAGCGAGGAGGCCGCGCCCCCCAACAGCAGGGCGGTGGTAATGGCGTAAGCGTAGCGCAACTTGGTCTTCCTCTTCGTCTCGACGAAACCCCGGTCTGGCCGGCTTCATGGGATGTCTAGGCTGAACGGCGATTGAATATGAACGAATTGCAAGGATCGCGATTGGTCATATTTACCAGCCGATCGGCCGATTATTTACCCCCGCCTTCGAATTGCTTCAGATACGCATTGTCCGGCGTCAGGATCAGATTGGTGTCGCCCTTGGGCTGATCCTTGGTGCCGGGGGCGAACGTCTGCCGGTACGACTGCATCGCGCGATAGAAATCGTAGAATACCGGATCCTTGTTGAACGCCAGCGCATAGATCTGCGCGGCCTGCGCCTGGGCGTCGGCGCGGATGATCGCGGCGTCCTTCTGGCCTTGCGAGCGGATAACCTGCGCTTGCTGGAACCGCGCGTTGCGCATCCGGGCGATCGCCGAATCCAGCGGCGTGCCGGCGGGCAAGTCGGCATGTTTGATGCGGACGTCGATGATCTCGACGCCATAGGGCGCCGCGACCTGCTGCAGGCGCGACTGGATGCTGTCCATGACCTTGCGGCGCTCGGGGCTGAGCAGATCGGCAAACGTGTTGCTGCTCAATTCATTGCGCACGGCGGAGCCGAACAATTGCTGCAGCGCGGATGTCACGCGTTCTTCGGCGCCTGACGACAGGCCGACTGCCTGCAAAGCGCGCATCGGATCGACGATGCGGAAGCGGGCATAGGCATCGACGTCCAGCGGCCGCTGGTCGGTCGACAGCACCGAGAGGTTGTTGAGATCGACGTCGAGCACGCGCTTGTCGAGCCAGACGATGCGATCGATGAACGGCACGCGCGCAATTACGCCGGCGCCGGTCTCCCCCAGTTTTTCGCCGCTATGATAGGCATTCACCTTCACGAGCGGCTTTTCGAGCCGGACGATGACGGCCTGCCGTGTTTCGGGCACGATCGCGACCGTGCTGGCCAACAGGATCACCAGCAACAGCGCGACGATGCCGAGCGTGATCGGGTTACGAAGCCAATTGGACATCACTGGCCTCCTTGCGGCGCGCTGGGCAGGGCCTTGCCGGGCGGGATCGACATATAGGGCGTGACGCCACGCCCTTCGATGACCGTCTTGTTCGTCTGTCCCAGCACCTGTTCCATCGTTTCGTAATACATGCGGCGACGCGTTACCTCGGGCGCCAGTTTGTACTGGGCATAGACGCGGTCGAACGAGCCGGCCTCACCCTCCGCCGCCTGCAACAGCTGCTGCGCCCAGGCGCGCGCGGCGTTGACGCTGTTGGCGGCTTCCTGCTGCGCGACCGACACGTCCTTGAACGCATCCATCGCTTGCGACGGTGCCGACGCATTGTTGAGCGAAACGCCGACGATCACGATGCCGGCCTGATACTCGTCGAGCACCTTCTGCATCGAAATCTTGACCTGGGTTTCGATGTCGGCCTTGCCGTTGCCGATAACCTTGTCGAGCGACGTGGTCGCGACCGCGGCGCGGACCGCGCTTTCGGCGGCTGCCTTGACGGTATCGTCGGGGCCCTTGAGCTCGAAAACGTACTGCTGGGGATCGGCGATGCGCCAGCGCACGGTGTAGCCGAGATCGACCAGATACTGGTCTTCGGTCAGCACTAGATTGGCGCCCTCGTTCTCCGGGAACTGGAACGACCGGATCTGGTCGATATTCACCACCTGCACCGACGAGATCGGCGCGGGGAGGGTGGTCTGCCAACCGGGCTGCAGCGTGCCGGAATATTTGCCGAAATAGGTGACGACGCCGCGTTCCTGCGGGCCGATCACGTGAAAACTGGTCAGCGCGATCCAGGCGAGCAGCACCAATCCGGCGCCGCCGAGCCACAGGTTGCGCGAACTTGGGCCGCTCGGCAGCCGGAACCCACCGCCGCCGATCCCACCGCCTCCGCCGCCCCGCGCGCGCTTCAGCAGTTCGTCGAGCGACGTTGCGCGACCGGCGCGGCTCTTGCCGCCCGGCGGTTGCGCCCACGGATTACGCGGGCCGGCGCCGTTGTCGTCGGGGGCGTTGTCCTCGGACTTGTCGTCGCCGGAATCGTCATTGCCGCCGCTTCCGCCCCAGGGGCTTTTCGGCTTGGCCATGAATGCGGGAAGTTGGCGCCACCAGGCACGTGCGGTCGTCATGCATCCTCTTATAGGTGCGTTGCAGCGGAAAAACAGTGGCAAGCGGACGCGGCGTCTCTATCTGGCGCAGCGATGGATGATGACACGATCGAAAAGCGGCTGGCCGCACTGGCCGGCGGGCGCGCGACGGTGCGGATCGAGGATGGGCGCGCGAGCGTGATACTCGACGTGACGGGGCTTGATGTTTCCGAGCGCGATGCCTTGGCGGAAGAGGTTCGTGCCGCTGCACTGGCCGAGCCCGGCGTGACCGAGGTGCGGGTCGCGATGACCAGCGAACGCGTCGGCCGGCGATTAATCGCGGTGGCGAGCGGGAAGGGCGGCGTCGGCAAATCGACTGTGGCCGCCAATCTGGCGGTCGCGCTGGCGAAGGGCGGGCGGAAGGTCGGGTTGGTCGATGCCGACATCTATGGCCCCTCACAGCCCACCTTGATGGGCGTCGAGGGATCGAAGCCTGAAGCGCGCGAGAAGACGATGATCCCCGTCGCGACGTCGTTCGGGGTGCCGATCCTGTCGATGGGCCAATTGGTCGCGCCGGGCCAGGCGATCGCGTGGCGCGGGCCGATGGCGGCGAGCGCGCTCGGGCAGCTCGTCGAAGGAGCCTGGGGGCCAGCCGACACGCTCGTCGTCGATATGCCGCCGGGCACCGGCGATGTGCAGCTGACGATGATCCAGAAGTATAAGCCGGCGGGTGCGGTGATCGTCTCGACGCCGCAGGACCTCGCTCTGATCGATGCGCGCCGGGCGATCGACCTGTTCGTGAAGGCCGGCGTGCCGGTGATCGGGATCGTCGAGAATATGGCCGGCTATGCCTGTCCGCATTGCGGCGAAGTGTCGGACCCGTTCGGGCAGGGTGGCGCGGAGGCGGCGGCAAAGGAACTGGGCGTCCCCTTCCTGGGCCGCGTACCGTTGGCGATGGCGATCCGTGCGGCGTCGGACGCCGGGACCCCACCGGCCGCGGGGAACGCGCCGGAGGCGGCGGCGTTCACGGATATTGCCGGGAAGGTAGAGGCCTGGCTGAAGGAGCCACGCTGATGCCGCTCACGTCCGACGCTGATATTCGCGACTTGCTGACCGACGCGCGCACGATCGCCATGGTCGGCGCATCGGACCGGCCCGACCGGCCGAGCTATGGCGTGATGGCGATGCTCCAGCGGCACGGCTACCGCGTCATCCCGATCAATCCGCAAATCACCGGCGAACATATCCACGGCGAATTCGTGTTCCGCGAACTCGCCCAGATCGGCGTGCCGATCGACATCGTCGACATCTTTCGTCGGCCCCAGGCGGCGGGCGAGGCGGTCGATGAGGCGATCGCCGTCGGTGCGAAAGCGGTGTGGATGCAATTGGGCGTGATCAATCACGATGCCGCGGCGCGTGCCGAGGCGGCAGGGCTCAAGGTCGTGATGGACCGCTGTCCCGCGATCGACATTCCACGGCTTGGGATTCCCAAGATAGCAGCCTGAAATTCGCCGCAATCGGGGATCACCCCATGGCCATGATCGCGTTGCTTCTGATCCTGCAAAGTGCGGCGACAGCGACCGCGCCCCCGCAGCCCGAGCGCTGGTCGATCCTGACGCCGGCGCCGGGCCAGTCGTGCGTGAAGGAACGCCAGCCGGGCGACAAGGACGACATCGTCATTTGCGGCACGCCCGATCCCCAGGCTTCGCTGCGGCTGTCCGATCCGGACTCGGTGCCGTCCAGCGGGCCGATGAAGTCGAATCCCTACCTGACCGGCAGCGGCGCGTTGGCGAACATGGCGACACCGTGTCCGATCAGCCGCAACTGCGTGGTCGGCTTCGGTCCGCCGATCGTCCCGATGATCAAGGGTGCGGTCGACGTCGCCAAGCGGGCGTTCCGCAAAAGACCCGACAAGACCGGACGCGTGGCGATCCCGCTCGACGACAGCGACGCGCCGACGGGGCGGATCGAGCCCTAGGACAGCGCAACCGAAGCCGCATTGGCGCGTTGCACGAAGACGGGGGACAAACAGGGGTGTTTGTCGATGTTGCTTTCGATTGCTGTCATGCTCGCGGCGGGTGCCGCGTTGCCCAATTACACCATGCCACCGGCGCGGCGGGCCGTGCCGTCCAAATGCGCGGACGCTTGCGCCAAGCGTTATCGCCTGTCCTCTTCGGACGAAGAGGCCGATACCTCAAAATATCGCGCGCTCGACGAAGACGGCACTGACTGCAACGTGACGCGGTCGAAAATCTGCCGATCGCAGCCGCGCACCTGGATACGTGCCGACTATTAGAGGATATGCATCCATAGCGGTTCGCCGGCGAGGCTGGGTGAGCCGCGGAGCTTGTCTAGTGCGTGCGCGACCGAGCGTTCGGGGCCTTCGTGCGTGACGATCGCGACGAGCACGCTGCCATCGGCCTCCGCACCGCGCTGCATCAGGCTCTCGATCGAGACCCCCGCGTCACGCATCGCGGCGGCGATTTCGGCGAGGACGCCGACCTTGTCTGCGACCATGAAGCGCAGATAGGCGCGGCCGCGACGGTCGCCACTATCCGCTGCGTTTGGCGCGGAGAGGCTGGCGGCGGGCATCGCGTACGGCGGACCGAACTCCCCGCGCGCGATGTCGATCAGGTCGGCGACAACCGCGCTGGCGGTCGGCCCGTCGCCTGCGCCGGCGCCCTGGAACAGCAAGCGGCCGACGAAATTCCCTTCGGCCACCACGGCATTGAGCGCGCCGGAGACGTGCGCGAGCGGATGATCGACGGGCACGAGGTGCGCGTGGACGCGCTGGAACAGGCCGTGCGGTCCGGCTTCGGCGACGCCGACCAACCGAACCTTGAACCCGAGTGCTGCGGCCTCGGCGATATCGGCGGCTAGGACGTGGCGGATGCCGCCGGTCGCGACGTCGCCAAACGCAGGGCCGGTGCCGAACGACAGGCTGGCGAGGATCGACAATTTGTGCGCGGCATCGACGCCGTCGATATCGAAGCTGGCGTCGGCCTCGGCAAAGCCCAACGCCTGCGCTTCCGCCAGCACATCGGCGAAGTCGCGGCCTTCCGCCTCCATCTTGGTCAGGATGAAATTGCAGGTGCCGTTGAGGATGCCGTAGACCCGGTCGATGCGGTTGGCCGCCGCGCCGTCGCGCAGGCCCTTGATCACCGGCACCCCGCCCGCGACCGCCGCCTCGAACTTGAGCGCTGCGCCCGCCGTCTCGGCGGCTTGCGCCAGCTCCAACCCGTGATGCGCCATCATCGCCTTGTTGGCGGTGACCAGGCTCTTGCCGCCGGCCAGCGTCGCGCGCGCCAAGGCGAGGGCCGGGCCGTCCGATCCGCCGACCAGTTCGACCACGACGTCCGCGTCGCTGCGGTCGGCCAGGCGTGCGGTGTCGTCTTCCCAGGCAAAGCGCGCGATATCGACGCCGCGGTCCTTGGCGCGGTCGCGGGCGGAGACGGCGACGATCTCGATCCCGCGGCCCGCGCGGCGTTCGATCAAGTCGCGATTGGCGTCGAGCAGCTTGACGACGCCCGCGCCGACGGTGCCGAGGCCGGCCAGGGCGACGCGAAGGGGTTGAGTAGCGGTCATCGTCACGCGCTTAGGGGAGCGTAGCGCGCTTTGTCTATGTCAGGCGCGCGGCAAGGCAATCCCGAGCGCATCGGCGAGTGCCGCGCGGCGCAGCACCGCGCTCGACGGCCCCGGCGCGCCCGACCCGGCGAGGCAGGTCGCGAAGATCGGATCCAGCCGCCGCGCCGCCTCGCTCGCATCGTCCGATCCGATCGGAGCGCGGACGAACGCCAGGCTGGTATTGCGGTCGCGCCCGACCACGCATTTGCCGACCGCGATCCAGCGCCGCATCAGTCCGGCCTGAACCATGTTCGAGCGGTCCGGCCGGATCACGCGGTCGAGCTGCATATCGATCCCCGGCTGCGCGAACGCCAGCGACGTGGCCAGCATCCCGGCCGCGAATCCGCAACTCGTCATGATCAAGCGACGCATCGATCCCTCCCGTCGTTGCGTTAACCTATACCACGAATCGCTCAGGCTTTCACCAGTCCGATTTCGACCAGCCTCTCATGCAGGTAATCGTGCGCGGTGATCGGCGTCGGGTAATGGTTCGGATTTTCGGCGGTGATCGTGCCGGGCAGCGTCTCGATCAGGAATTCCGGGTTGGGATGCAGGAAGAACGGCATCGAATAGCGCGAGAAACCGCGGCGCTCGGGCGGCGGATTGACGACGCGGTGCGTGGTCGAGGGCAGCACGTTGTTCGTCAACCGCTGCAGCATGTCGCCGACGTTCACGACCAGCGCGCCCTCGGGCGGATGGATCGCCAGCCACTGTCCGTTGCGGTCGAGCAATTGCAGTCCGGCCTCCTCTGCGCCGAGCAGTAGGGTGATCAGGTTGATATCCTCGTGCGCACCGGCGCGGACACCCTCGGCATCGGCGGGGATCGGCGGGTAATGGAGCAGGCGCAGGATGGAATTGCTGTGATCGACCACCGTGTCGAAATAGCTGGGGTCGAGCTTCAGGTGCCGTGCGATCGCCGACAGCAGGCGCAGTCCCGCGCGGTCGAACGCATTCCACAGATCGGTCAGCGCTTCCTTGAATTCGGCGGGACGCGTCGGCCAGACGTTGGGCATCATGTCCTTCGCTGCGGGGTGCCCCTCCGGCAGATCGCGGCCGACGTGCCAGAATTCCTTCAGATCGACATGCTTGGCGTCCTTGGCGATCTCGGTCTTGAACGGCGTGTAGCCGCGCTGGCCGCCGAGCGCCTTGTCGTAATAGCCCTGCTTCTCGTCGACCGGCAGCGCGAAGAACTCTTCGGTCAGCGTCCAGGCGCGCGTGATCAGATCGTGCGGCACGCCGTGGTCGGTGATGACGGCAAAGCCGAACCGCTCGAATGACCCGCCGAACGCGGCGGCGAAGGCATCCGGATCGCGCGCCTCGTCGGCGAGGCTGAGCGCGGGAACCAGGGCGGAAGGGGTGTCGAGCATGATCGGTGTCCGGAATTCTTGGGTGAAGCGGGATGATAAACCTTCGGGACGTCAAACGAAAGCGGCCCGCCGCTCGGCGAGCGACGGGCCGGCAATCGTGACGTGAACGGGGTCAGCCGTTCATCAGCCGCTCCATCGTCTTCTGGTGCAGCCAGATGTTCATCGTCGCCGAATCGTTGGTGTCGCCGGTGTAGCCGAGCTCGCCCGCGAGTTGCTTGCGCGCGTCGAGGCTCGAATCCTGGCCGATCGCCTTCATCAGATCGACGATCGAGGTCTTGTAGTTCAGCTGCTCGCCGCGATCCTGCGCGTGCTTTTCGAGCACCGCGTAGATTTCGTCCTCGCTCAGCTTGGTCGGCGCGGGCGGAGGAGGCGGGGGCGGTGCGGCGGCTTCCGGCGTGGGGGCCGGCGCGGGCGCGGGGGCCGGGGTGCTCGATCCGAAAATCGCGTCCTTGATGGTGCCGAAAATGCTCATCCGACTCTCCTGTGATGGGTGGCAGGGGCGTAACGTCTAAACCCGCACGCGGGTCCGCGACACCATTTTTGCGGATTTTGGGGCTGACCTGCACCTTCCGCTAGGGCATGGGGGTCGGATGCCGCAGGCCGAGCCTCTTGTTCGCGACGATCCGTCGTCGGCGATCCGCCCGCGCGATGAAAACACCGCGCCGATCCGGTTCGCCGAATTCGTCGCGCTGATCGCGGCGTTGATGGCGGTCGGCGCGCTGGGCATTGACACGATGCTGCCGGCCTTTCCGCAATTCGGCCGCGACCTGCACGCGACGGCGGGCGATCTGCCGCTGATCATCGTGACCTTCTCGACCGGGTTCGGGATCGCGCAGATCATCCACGGACCGCTCGCCGATCGTTTCGGGCGGCGCCCCGTGCTGATCGGCGCGCTGGCCTGGTACGTGGTGATGAACCTGTTGTGTGCGCTGGCGGGCAGCCTGGAACTGCTGCTCGTCGCGCGCGTCTTCGCCGGGCTCGGCATCGCGGCGACGCGCGTGGTGACGATCGCGCTGATCCGCGATTGCTATTCGGGCCGGGCGATGGCGCGGGTCAGCAGTCTCGCGGTCATGACCTTCATGATCTTCCCGATCATCGCGCCGAGCATTGGGGAGATGATCCTGAAGTTCGGATCGTGGCGGCTGATCTTCAACATGGTGGCGATCGTCAGCGCGATGATCGCGGCCTGGTTCATCCTGCGCATGCCCGAAACGCTGGCGCCCGAAAATCGCGTCCCGCTCGAATGGAACCGGCTGGTCGCCAATTGGCGCTTCACGCTCAACGATCGCCAGTCGGTAGGCTATGCCGCCGCCGTGATCGGGCTGCAGGGCGCGCTGTTCGGGTACATCACCAGCATCCAGCCGATCGTATCGACCGTGTTCCATCGGCCCGACGAACTCGGCCTCGTCTTCGCCTTGTGCGCGGGGCTGATGATGTGCGGCAATCTGCTCAATTCGCGGATCGTGATGTGGCTGGGGATGCGGCGCATTTCGCACGGGGCGATGCTGGTGCTGATCCTGGCGGCCTCGACCAGCCTGCTGATCGAGCATTTCGGGCTCGAGACGTTGTGGCTGTTCGTCGCGATGCAGGCGGTGACCATGATGTGCTTCGGGCTTGCAGCGTCGAACTGCTCGGCGATGGCGATGGCGAACATGGGCGCGATCGCGGGCACGGCGTCGAGCCTGCAGGGATTCGTCATCACCACGGGCGGCGCGGTGATCGGCGGGCTGATCGGGCGGTCGTTCAACGGGACGACCACGCCGCTCCATATCGGGTTCCTGACCGCGGGCATCGTCGCGCTGGCGCTGGCGGCGATCGTCGAGCGCGGGCGGTTGTTTCGCCCGACTTGACGCGTTCGCCGCGCCGCGCGGGAACCACTCCGCCCCGTCGCCGTTCGCTCCCTAACCAATCAGGAGACGGAGCATGGGCGGTTATCAGGTGCCGGGTCAGGGATCGGGCGACGATGGATACGACGAGGAAGGCTATGACGAGAGCCAGCGCGCCGAAATCCTGGAAGCGACGCGCGACGGACCGAGCGACGGCACGCTGATCACCGACCTCAACCCCGATCTGGGCGACGATCCCGAGAACGACGACATCGAGATGCGCTCCGACGAGGTCGGCGAGCAGGACGACGATGCCGATCAGGACGAGGACGACGTCGAGGAAGACGAAGTCCAGGCCAGCCTCGACGACGACACGCTCGATGACGACGAACTGTCCGACGCCGACGACGAGGCACTGAACCCCTGATTTGACCGCGGCGCGGCGGCAAATCTAGACTGGCGGCAAAGGGGAGCCGCCATGTCCAAAGACCCGCGCGTCGACGCCTATATCGAGAAGAAGGCCGATTTTGCCCGGCCGATCCTGACGCATCTGCGCGATCTGATCCACGGCCATGCTCCGGCGGTCGAAGAGACGATCAAGTGGAGCATGCCGTTCTTCACCTATAAAGGCGAACTGCTCGCCAACATGGCGGCGTTCAAGGCGCATGCCGCGTTCGGCTTCTGGAGTCGCGGCGACCTTGCGACGGGCAAGGAAGGCGAGGCGATGGGGCAATACGGCCGCATCGCCGATGTCGCGACTATGCCGCCGGACAAGGTCCTGCTCGCCGCGCTCGACAAGGCATTGGCGATGATCGACGCGGGTACGAAGCCGAAACGCGCGGAAAAGAGACCAAAGCCCGAGGCCGAGGTGCCGGCTGCACTCGCCGAGGCGCTGGCCGTCGATCCCGAAGCATCGGCCAAATGGGATGCCTTCCCGCCGGGATGCCGCCGCGAATATTGCGAGTGGATCGCCGACGCCAAGCGCGACGAGACCCGCGCCAAGCGCGTCGCCCAGACCGTTGCTCAGACCCGCGAGGGCAAGAGGATGAACTGGAAATACGAGAATTGCTGAGCCGCTGACGGCAAGCGGATAGCGCTTGCACCTCTTTCACGATGTGATACGTTATTACATCGCAACGAGGAGGAAGGTCATGCCTGCACGCGCCGACTATCAACCGATGGGTGCCATGAACATCACGCCGCTGATCGACGTGATGCTCGTTCTGCTTGTGATGCTGATCATGACGATCCCGATGGCGACGCAGAAGGTGTCGATCGACTTGCCCGCCGGTCCGCCCTTGGGGCCGACGCCGCCCGCGAAGATGCACCGGCTCGACATCACCGCGAACGGATCGCTGGTGCTCGACGGCGCGGCGGTCGACGAGAAGTCGTTGCCCGCGCGGCTGGCGCCGCTGGTGGCGGACGCGCAGTCGCTGCTGACGATCAACGCCGACGCGGCGTCGCGTTACGACACATTCGATCACACGCTGGCGACGATCAAGCGCGCGGGGATCACGCGGTTGGGCTTTGCCGGCAACGAACGTTTCGCGACATTCTAGGAACGACGGTCCCGGGCGCGCGTTTCAACCGCTCAATCAGCGGGGACAATCGATGCGCGCGCTCTACCTCTTGCCGATCCTGGCGACGGCCTGTTCGCAACAGGCTGTCGTCAACAACAGCACGTCGGATATCAACACCGCCGCTGACCGCGCGCAGGGCGATATCGATACCTATGCGGCCAACAACACGGCCGCCGCGACGCCGGCGCCGCTGAACCCCGCTGCACCGGGTCAGCCGGGTGGGCTGGCCGACGACAAGACGCCGGTCTCCGAAGCGCCGTTCACGCCCGACAGCCCGCAAGGCGCGGCGAACGTCGTCCAGGCCTATTACGCGCTGATCGGCGAGGGGAAATATGCCGATGCCTGGAAGCTGTGGGGCGACGGGGGCAAGGCGAGCGGCCAGTCGGCCGACGCCTTCGCCGCGAGCTTCGGCAAATATAGCGAGTACCGCGCGAATATCGGCGCGCCGGGGCGTGAGGATGCCGGCGCCGGCCAGCGTTACGTCACCGTCCCCGTCCAGCCCTATGCCCGGCTGAAGGACGGCACCGCCGCCTATTGGATCGGCAGCATCGTGCTCCACCGCACCGTCGTCGATGGCGCGACGGCGGATCAGAAGGCGTGGCGGATCAAGTCGATCGACCTCAAGCCTGCACCGCCCGCAGCAAAGTGACATCGCCGGGTTGAGCGGATAAGGAGCGGCGATCGTCGTTCGAGGACCCTCCATGCGCCTGTTTCCCGCCGTTGCCCTGATCGCCGTTGCCATCGCCAGCCCGGCCGCCGCCAAGACCCTGACCTTCAATGCGACGCTGACCGGCATCGCGCCGCCGACGACGACCGGGTCGCCCGCGCGCGGTAAGGCGGTGATCAAGGTCGATATGGCGACGAAGAAGGTGTCGGTCGATCTCGACGTCACCGGCATCACGCTCGACCAGCTCAATGACGGGCTGGTCGCCAAGCCGATCGGGCCGATCCATTTCCACGTCTACCGCACCGCCGACGACGTCGAGCTGATCCTGCCGCTGCCCTACGGTCCCAATTACAAGGCGACGCCGAAGGGCTTTCACGTCACCGTGCGCGGTTACGATTACGAAGCGGGCGCCAAGCTGCTCAACACCGGCGCGACGTTCGACGAGTTCGTCAACGGCATGCGCAGCCAGCGCGTCGTGCTGAACATCCATACCGACAAATTCCCCGACGGAGAGATCAGCGGCAAGACGATGGTGAAGTAGCGCGCTACTTCGCGTCGGTCTCCGGCTCGGGTGGCGGACACTTCACGCCGGGGCTCTGGCAGTAGGCGGTCCAGGCCTCCTTCTTCAGGTCGAAGCCGTCGATCGACTTCTTCGTCGCGACGATCACTTGCGGTTCGGCGGCGCGCCACGCCTTGGCGGCGGGGCTGTCGTTGAACGCGACCAGCGACTTCAAGTCGGCGACCGACAGTCGGGTCGCATATTCGTGGCCGATCGCGCCGAGGATACGGTCCAACGCGGCCTTGGCGGTGGCGGTCGCGACCGCGCGCAGCTTGGCCTTGCCGGAATCGTCGAGTTCTTCGTGCTGCTTGACCAGCTCCTCCGTGTCCTGCGCGATCAGCAGCGGGAACAGCGACGCCAGCGTGCCGCTTTCGGCGACGCGGCGGCCGAGCGCTTCGGCCTCCGCGCTGGGGGCGGGCGCGGTCTGCGCGGCGAGCGGGCTGGCCACCAGCAACGCGGCGAGGGCGATCAGCGGCTTACCCACGAGGCTTGTCCGGTTGGCGGTAGGTGTCGTGGCAGGCGCCGCACGTGCCGCGCACGACGGCCCATTGCGCGGCGACGCCGGGCGCATCGCCCGCCTTGGCCAAGTCGCCAAGCTTCGTCGCGGCGGCCTCCAGCGCCGCCGAGGCCTTCGCGAACCCGGCGGGGTCGCTCCATACCGTCGGCAGCGCCTTGCTCGTGCCGCCGTCGCTGCCGGCAGGGAACATGCCCGGCGTCGCATGCGCCCATTCGGCCAGCGCCTTGGCGGGGAAGGCGAGCTTGGTGACGTCGCCGCCCGCGTCGATCGTCGCTTTCATGCCGCCGAAGGTCGCGCCGGACAGCTTCATCGCCGCCTGGCGCCCGGCGATCAGCGCGTCCGCATCGTCGCGGCGGCTGGCCACCGCGGCGGTCAGCACCCCTGCCGCCAGCAGGAGCCCGATCGCCGACTTCGTCCTGGTCGTCATGCCACTCTCCCGCTGTTTCGAGGGCGATGCTATGCCGGGCGCAGGGCGGCGGCAATCCCCGCATTAACCGCGTTCGCAGCGGCGGCGTTAACCGTCAGCGTGGCAGGACGCCGCCATGTTCTCGTCCAAGATCTTCCGCAGCCGCTATGCCGCCTTGTTCTGGGCGGCGGGTATCGTGTGGACGGCGTACGACGTGGCCGAGGCCAACGCGTCGGATCCGGCGACGGGCAATGCGGCGGTCGCGACCGACCAGACGGGCGACGCGATCAACGCCGCCGATGTCGGTGCGCTGGTCAACGCGCTGGGCGACGCGGGCAAGTAACGCTCACTTCCCCACGAAGAGGAACGCGACGGCCCCCACCAGGCAAACGAACGCCCCGGCATGGCGCCAACCCAGCGGCTCGCCGAGCACGGTGACCATGAACACGCCGAAGATCAGCAGCGCGATCGCTTCCTGCGTCACCTTCAGCTGCCCGCCGCTCCAGCCGTGCGCATAGCCGATCCGGTTGGCCGGCACCGCCAGGCAATATTCGAACAGCGCGATGCCCCAGCTGATCGCGATGACCGTCCATAACGGCTTCGTCATCCCGCCCTTCAGGTGCCAGTACCAGGCGACCGTCATGAAGACGTTGGAGAGAGTGAGGAGGGCGATGGTGGGCATGGTCTGCGCCTAGCCGATTGGAGGCTAAGTTGACACTAGGGTTACACTAGCGACGTCGATCCGAAGTCCTCGGGACCCGTCGAGGAAACGCCTGGGTCCGCCTGATCGTGTCCGCAAATCCTACAGGTTCGTGCATGGCCACCACCATAACCAAATCGGCTCGTGTAGGAAAATGCTTCGTTCCCCGCCGCGGCCAAGCCGCGTCGTCGGACGGGTGGGCTATGCCACCCGCCGGCCGGGGCATCCGCTTGGTCAGGTAATAGCTCCCGCTATTACCTGGCGGACGCCCAGTGCACTCGTTCGACCTTGCCCTCGATCACCGCCTTGCCGAATGCGCGGCGCATGATCGCGGCATCGTCGCCGTTCATCATCACCACGCGCGTGCCGGCGCCGCGCGGCAGCGCCTCGATCGCGCTGATGGTCGTCTCGTGCTTGGC
This sequence comes from Sphingomonas panacisoli, assembly GCF_007859635.1. Taxonomy (NCBI): domain Bacteria; kingdom Pseudomonadati; phylum Pseudomonadota; class Alphaproteobacteria; order Sphingomonadales; family Sphingomonadaceae; genus Sphingomonas; species Sphingomonas panacisoli. The sequence continues at coordinate 737,460 of NZ_CP042306.1, forward strand.
GCACAGCGCTTCGACGGCGGCGCGGTCGGTCGTGACGTTGATCGCGCGCGACGTGCCGGGATTGCTCCAGTCGGCATGGCCGTTGGTCGGGGGAACGCTGAAAGGCTGCATGATGATGTGCTCCTGGCGATAGCGGGAGCATGAACCACTCTCAGTCGCGCCAATGCTGGGCAGGGCGGCGCGATGGGAGGAGGCCATAGGCCGTGCGCCGTGGAATAGCGAACGCTATTCCGCGATCAGCGCCCGACCCTGCCGGCGAGTGGGCGCAGCCCAACTCGGCCGAAGGCGCGGATTTACTCCGCGCCAGATGCTCGCAATCTAGCCGCGCCGCGGCAAAGCCGCGACGTCGAACGGGCGGAGCGAGGCTCCGCCCGCCGGCCGCGGTGATCGCTTTATCCGAATTAGCTTCGCTAATTCCGGGTGATCACCTGTTATCCAACTGCCCCCGTACGGAGACCAGCCCCAACCGCGTGACGCGATAGGGCTGGCCGCCGCTACTCGCGATCAGCCCGCGGCGCTTGAGCTTCTTGAACTGGCCGAGCGTGCAGTCGCTCAGCACATGCCCCTCGCGGGTGAAGCAATCCGCCGCGACGATGCGGCCGGTCGCGGGACAGCGGCGGTGCTGGATGCGCCCGCCCTGCGCCAGCGCGTGCAGCACGCGCTGTTCGTGTTTGGAAATGTTCACTGGAAAATTGCCCGTCAGTCGAAGGAACGACTTCGCCGCCGCCGGGCTGGCCGGCGGCGCGCATGACGACGGTCACCGGGGCGAACCCGGCCCGTCGATTAGCGGGACACAATTTCCTTCGTGGTCGGCATAGGCGGACGGTCTTAGCTGTTCGGTGTCGGGATGTCGATCACTGCCGGCACCACGCCTTACCCTCGACGAGGCAACGGAACAGTCGCCGATTTACAATAGTACGAAACGTAATATAGTAGTGATACGCCGGGGCGCGGGGTGCCATCGGTGCCGTCAAAGAAGAAGGAGAATCGGATGCGCAAGGTTTTGACCGTGGGGATTATCGCGATCGCGATGAACGTCTCCGCACCCGCTGCATATGCGCGTGGCATGACGATAGATCCCAATGGAGGCGCGGGCGCGACCACCGGCACCAGCTTCTCCGATTACCTCGCCAGCCGATATGGCTGTGGCGATGCCGGGTCCTTCATCGATCCCATCGGCGGATGCCGCCAATAATGGAAACAGGGTCCCGCCGGGCTGACCGGCGGGGCTAACGCCGTCTATGGCATAAGCATGAAGGAGGATCAGATGCGCAAGGTTTTGATCATGGGATTCACCGCGATCGCGATGAGCGTCGCCGCACCCGCCGCGTATGCGGACGGTTATGGATTGGATCCTAACGGAGGGGCGCACATGACCGCCGGATCCGGTTTCTTCGACTACCTTGCCAGCCTGCTCGGCTGGAAAGACGACGGATGCTCTTTGGATCCCAACGGCTGTCGCCAATAATCGAAGCTATGGTGGCGCCGGACCCGCCGGCGGGGCGCATGACGACCGTCACCGAGCTGGGCTCAGTCCGTCGATGTGCGGGACACAATTTCCTTCGTGTTCGGCATAGGCGAATAGCCTAGGCTATTCGCCGTCTCGATGTCGATCACTGCCGGCGAGTGGGCGCAGCCCAACTGGGCCGAAGGCGCGAATTTACTCTGAGCCGGCTGGTATAAGACTGTTGTCAGCGAAAGAAAGATTTATTCTATATCAATATCGGGGTCATCAAAATACTTATCGATTTCATCGAATATTTTCTTTGTAGACTCCTTAGGATTCGCCGCGCGTTCTCTAATCTTTTGTACATTCCTATTACCAAAGCTCTCGATCGTAAATCTGCTAGCCTTTGTCTCCATAACAACGCCGTTTATAGACTCTCGCGCTATTACACCTAACACAGCGCCAACGTAAGAAGCCAAAATCTTGCTTTTAAAAACTTTATTTACGTCAACGGTCTTCGGTCCTTCCCAAGTTCTCGCCATAAGGTACACTGCGGCGTTCATGCCAACCGTAGCTCCCTTAAAGAAAGGCAAATCTGCTTCGGCAGCATTTTGCTCAACAGGAGCATCTTGGGATTTTGAAGACAAAAGTTTGTCTAAACGGTCTGACAAGTCAGATTTCATATCCGTCAAGCTGTTTGGAACTTGAGACAAATCTTCCAAGAGAGCACTGGCATTTTCGCTAAACGCGGCTATTTTACTATCTAGATCGACCGAATTCTTTGAAATCTGATCAGCGATGTTTTGCAAAGATCCTGTCGCTGTGGACAGCGTATGCCCTGAAAAATAGCTCTGTATAATTGCCACTACTGCTAAGACAATTGACGTAATTGCAGCTGCAAACGATATGTAGCTAACAATTGATTCGCCGCCGGGGCGCTTTACCAGCAGTCCCGCTATTACCAGCAGAAGGACCCCAATCGTCCAAATAAGATTTAGGCGAATTGTTTTATCCACGGCTGTCTCGTTTTCTTATCCAATGAAGTATGTTCGAACGGTTGTTTAACTACTCCGCCGCAATCCCCGCCTTATCGAACATATCCCCCTCATCGCCGCCCGCGCTCGCATCCTCGTTCGCCGGCTTGGCCTTCGCCTTCTGCCTTTTGTCGAAGCTGTCCCACACGTCGTTCCACTGCCCCTTGGTCGCGGCCTTGGAGTACTCCGTCGCGCGCTGTTCGAAGAAGTTGGCGTGCTCGACGCCGTTGAGCAGCGGGGTGAGCCAGGGCAGGGGGTGTTCGTCGATCATGAAGATCGGCTTCATGCCCAATTGCCCCATCCGCCAATCGGCGATGTAGCGGATGTATTTCTTGATATCCTTCGGGCTCATGCCGTTGACCGGGCCCTGTTCGAAGGCGAGGTCGATGAACGCATCCTCCAGCCGGACGGTCGTCTGGCACTGATCGGCGATGTCGTCCTTGACCGCCTTGGTCAGGCAGTCGCGTTCCTTCACGAAGGCGTGGAACAGGCGGATGATGCCTTCGCAGTGCAGGCTTTCGTCGCGCACCGACCAAGACACGATCTGGCCCATGCCCTTCATCTTGTTGAAGCGCGGGAAGTTCATCAGCATCGCGAAGCTGGCGAACAGCTGGACGCCTTCGGTAAAGCCGCCGAACATCGCCAGCGTGCGCGCGATGTCCTCGTCGCTGTCGACGCCGAACTGTTGCAGGTAGTCGTGCTTGTCCTTCATCTCGGCATATTCGAGGAACATGCCGTATTCGCTTTCGGGCATGCCGATCGTGTCGAGCAAGTGGCTGTAGGCGGCGATGTGGACCGTTTCCATGTTGCTGAACGCGGTCAGCATCATCTTGATCTCGGTCGGTTTGAACACGCGGCCATATTTGTCGTGATAGCAATCCTGCACCTCGACGTCGGCCTGGGTGAAGAAGCGGAAGATCTGGGTGAGCAGGTTGCGTTCGTGGTCGCTGAGCTTCTGCGCCCAGTCGCGGCAATCCTCGCCCAGCGGCACTTCCTCGGGCAGCCAGTGGAGCTGCTGCTGACGCTTCCAGAACTCGAACGCCCAGGGGTATTCGAACGGCTTGTACTGCTTGCGGGCTTCGAGAAGGGACATGGGCGACTCCGGGACTAGAACTTGATCGGGATGATACCATCGACGGGGATCAACCCGAACGACAAAGCGGCGACGAGCAGCCACATCAGTGGCGCGGCGAACATGAGCAAATTGGCGACCCGGCGCAGCGCTTCGGGGTTGGTCGCGGTGGCCGGGCGGGACGGTGCGCCCATCTCGCTTTCGGCGCGGTTGGCGAGCGCGGCAAAGCGCAATGCGATCAGCAAATCGACGACCGCGATCGCCGAGAACACGCCGAAGAGCAGCGCACCGCTCACGGCCGCGCGTCCCAGCTTGCCATCGACCAGGCGAAGAAGCCGAGAATGCCGGCGAGCGCGAACAGCATCGTCGCGGTGAGGCGGCGCGCGTAGATCGCGGCGTCGCCGGTGCCGCGGATGCCGAGGATCGCGGCGATCGCGCCCAGCGCAGCGAGGCTCGCGACGGCGGCCATGATGACGGGTGCGAGGCTCATGCAACGACTCCCGCACCGGCGCGTTTCGCATCCGGAACCATCAACCCCAAAGGAGCTACCTCATGGCCGACACCAGCGGAATCAAGGAACATATGGAAGTCATCGGCGCCGACGGCGTCCATGTCGGCACTGTCGACAAGGTCGAGGGCGACCGCATCAAGCTGACCAAGGCCGACAGCGGCGAAGGCAGCCACGAAGGACACCACCACTTCATCTCGACCGGCCTGATCGCCGGCGTGGAAGGCGACAAGGTGCGGCTGAGCGCGAACGCCGACGTCGCGGTGACGTTCGAGGAAGAAGCGAACGGGTGAGGCAACTTTCCCTCTCCCCTTGTGGGAGAGGGAGGGAGCCGCGAAGCGGCGGAAGGGTGAGGGGGACTTGGCTAGGGTCATGCTTCCTCACTCCCTCTCATCCGGCGCTGCGCGCCACCTTCTCCAACAAGGAGAGAAGGAAGAGCGTTCGCGATTTCCGCGATGACGCCGTCCAGATTTCCCATCACGTCGTTGTTCCAGAACCGCACCACGCGATAGCCTTCGCCGTTCAGAAAGCGTGTGCGGGCTTCATCTCGTTCTCGTTTTTCTGCATGCGTCGCGTCGTCGATCTCGACGATCAGCTTGGCAGCGTGCGAGCAGAAGTCAGCATGATAGGCGCCAAGTGGCACCTGATGGCGAAATCGAGCTTCTGGAAACGCTTCACGCAGCGCGCGGCGCATCACGCGTTCCGGACCGCCGGCATTCTTGCGAAGAGCGCGCGATCGCGCGACGGTCGAGGTGGGCAGCAGTTGGCGCTTGGTCAGGCCGTCTGCATTCCCCCTCACCCTTCCGCGACGCTGCGCGTCGCTCCCTCCCTCTCCCACAAGGGGAGAGGGAGATTCGAGGACCGCTAGTTTCGCCACCTCACTGACAAGCTAAACATTCGTCGTAATCCGTGCTCTCGAGCTCGAACTTCGGCGCCTCGATCGTGTTGTCGGCCTCGACCCCGCCCGCGAAGCCGGCGCGCTGCACCGACTTGGAGCGGAGGTAATAGAGCGACTTCACGCCCAGTTCCCACGCGCGGAAGTGGAGCATCAACAGGTCCCACTTCTCGACATCGGCCGGGATGAACAGGTTGAGGCTGGTCGACTGGTCGACGAACGGCGTGCGATCGGCCTGGAGTTCGATCAGCCAGCGCTGGTCGATCTCGAAGCTGGTCTTGTAGCAGTCCTTTTCCTCCTGGGTCAGGAAGTCGAGGTGCTGGACCGACCCGCCGCGTTCGAGGATGGAGTTCCAGATCGCGTCGGTGTTCTTCGATTTCTCGTCGAAGATCTTCTCGAGATACGGGTTCTTGACCGCGAAGCTGCCCGACAGCGTCTTGTGCGTGTAGATGTTGGCCGGGATCGGCTCGATGCACGCGCTGGTGCCGCCGCAGATGATGCTGATCGACGCGGTCGGCGCGATCGCCATCTTGCAGCTGAAACGCTCCATCACGCCCATGTCGGCGGCGTCGGGGCACGGCCCGCGCTCGACCGCCAGCGCCATGCTGGCTTCGTCGGCTTGCGCCTTGATGTGCTTGAACATCTTGAGGTTCCACGACTTCGCCATGGCGCCTTCGAACGGCAGGCCGCGCGCCTGGAGGAAGCTGTGGAAGCCCATCACGCCCAGCCCGACCGAACGCTCGCGCATCGCCGAATAAGCGGCGCGCTCCATCCCCGGCTCGGCGCGGTCGATATAATCCTGCAGCACGTTGTCGAGGAAGCGCATGATATCCTCGATGAACCCCTCGACCTTGTTCCATTGGTCCCAGGTTTCGAGATTGACCGACGACAGGCAGCACACCGCGGTGCGATCGTTGCCCAAATGGTCCTTGCCCGTCGGCAGCGTGATTTCACTGCACAGGTTCGACGTCGACACCTTCAGGCCCAGCTCGCGATGGTGGCGCGGCATGTTCTTGTTCACGTGATCGGCGAAGATGATGTACGGTTCGCCGGTCGCGAGACGGGTCTCGACCAGCTTCTGGAACAGCGCGCGCGCATCGACCTTGCCGCGCTCCGACTGGTCCTTCGGGCTGCGCAGGATCCATTCCTCGCCGTTACGCACGGCTTCCATGAATGTGTCGGGGATCAGCACGCCATGGTGCAGGTTCAGCGCCTTGCGGTTGAAGTCGCCGGAAGGCTTACGGATTTCGAGGAACTCCTCGATCTCCGGATGGCTGATGTCGAGATAGCATGCGGCCGAGCCGCGACGCAGGCTGCCCTGGCTGATCGCGAGCGTCAGCGAGTCCATCACGCGGACGAACGGGATGATGCCGCTGGTCTTGCCGTTCAGGCCGACCGGTTCGCCGATGCCGCGGACATTGCCCCAATAGGTGCCGATGCCGCCACCGCGCGACGCCAGCCAGACGTTCTCGTTCCAGGTATCGACGATGCCGTTCAGGCTGTCGGGGACCGAGTTGAGGAAGCACGAAATGGGTAGGCCGCGACCGGTGCCGCCGTTCGACAGGACGGGCGTCGCGGGCATGAACCACAATTGCGAGATATAGTCGTAGATGCGCTGTGCGTGGCTTGCGTCGTCGGCATAGGCGGACGCCACGCGCACGAACAGGTCCTGGTACGATTCGCCCGGGAGCAGGTAGCGGTCCTGCAGCGTGTCCTTGCCGAAATCGGTCAGCAACGCGTCGCGCGAATGGTCGACTTCGAGCGCATAGGGCTGCGGCGCGACGGCCTTCGAATCTCGCTCGACCGGCTGGGCCTTGGCGACGTTCGCCAAGGCTTGGGTCGCTGCTTCGATCGCATCCGTCGCCATGTTCTCGCCCGTTCCTTCGGTGTCTCTAAAATCCATCATCCGCCCCTGCTGACCCGCTCGTTTCATCGACTCGGGGGACGAACCCCCATGCTACCAGTCGGGTTGCGGCGGCCAAGAACAAAAAGTGTCCACAGCCTGTGCACCGGGCACCAAAAATCCCCTTCCGCAATATGGTATTGCGGTTAGCGATCTACCAGTGCTTGGGTTCCCCCCCGAACTGAACAGCTAAATATTGTGCCGATCCGGGCCGCGACGCAATATGCTAAATGACGTTTTAAAGACTCCGTTCGTCGCTATTTTGATTCGGTTCGTCGGACGCCTGTGGGGGCCGATCAGCCGCGACGCGCGGGTTTCTGCGGGCTTCGTGGAAAGCAAGTGAACGAAGGTCGAACTGGACAAATTTTTTCGCCGATCGTGCGACGTGCCACAACCGGTTGTGGTCGGGCCGATCCAGCGTGATTCTAGTCCGGCAGCTCTACTGTCGCAATCAATCCGCCGCCGGCCGCTTCCGCCAGAATGAGCCTACCGCCGTGCAATTCGGCGAGTTCGCGCGCGATCGACAGGCCAAAGCCGTGGCCGTCGCTTACTTCGTCGAGCCGGCGGCCGGGCTGCATCGCGGCGTCGCGCCGGTCGGCGGGAATACCGGGGCCGTCGTCGGCAATCGCGATACGGACGATGCCGCCTTGTGCCGCCGCGTCGATCGCGATCCGCGTGGCCGCGAAGCGCCAGCCATTGTCGAGCAGATTGCCGAGCAACTCGTCGAGGTCGTGCGGATCGATCCCGACCGAGAGATCGGGCGCGACCGACACCGTCGCGGTTACCGGTCGATCGGCATGGATCCGTGACAGCGCTGCGACCAGCCCCTCGATCGCGGGTGCCAGCGGAACGCGTGGCCGCGCACCGCCCGCGGAGTCGGCGCGCGCGCGGCCGAGATGATGGCGGATCGCACCGTCGATCCGCGCGACGTGCGCGGCGAGCGTGCCGTCCGGGTCGCGTCCGCCCTCGCGCAATTCGAGCGCCAGCGATGCGAGCGGCGTCTTGAGACCATGCGCCAGATTGGCGACGTGACCGCGCGCATTAGCCAGTTGCGCGGCATTCTGGTCGAGCAGCGCGTTGAGTTCGCGCGTGAGTGGCAGGAGCTCGCGCGGCTGGTCGTCCGGCACGCGCACGTCCTGGCCGGACCGGACCGCCGCCAAGGTCCGCCGCAGTCGGTCGAGCGGCTTCAGCCCGATATGGAGCTGGATCAGCGTCGCCAGTGCCAGCACCGCACCCAGTATCGCGAGCGTCCCGAGCAACGGCGTCAACGCACCGCGGATCGGGCGTTCGACCAGATCGCGCGGCGCCGACGCGAGCAACACCGCCGGCCCCGCGCTCGTCGGCACGGTCATGCGACGGGCGTGGAACCGCGTGCGATCGCTCAACTGGCCGTCGAGCGGGGTCGGTCGCGCCGTTTCCCCCTCATCGCGACCGCGGTGGCGGCGCTCGGGCTCGCGCGGCGGGAGGAGCGGCCCGGTGAACTGATCGGCATCGATCGATCCGCGATGCGCGCGCGGCGTGTCGATCCGCCAGTTCCACCCGCTGTCGGGCGCGAAGCCGGGTTGCAATGCCGTCAGCCGTTCCTCGTCGATGCTGCCGTCGCCGCGGACGGTCGAGGCCATCAGCCCGAGCGAGGCGTCGAGGCGCTGGTCGATCCCGGCGATCACGAAGCGTTCGAGCACGTGCCCGATCGCGAATGCCGCGACGATCAGCGCCGCGCCGGTGGCGAACGTCGCGACCAGCAGCAGCCGTCCGCGCAGGGATTGCGGCATCAGTCGCATCGCGGCTCGTCGGTCAGGCGATAGCCGCGCCCGCGCACCGTCTCGATCAGTGCCGCGCCAATCTTCTTGCGGAGCCGCCCGACGATCACTTCGAGCGAATTGGAATCGGGATCGGCATCGCTTTCATAGGCGTGCTCGATCAAATCGAGCCGATCGATCACGATCCCCTTGCGCAGCATCAGCGCCGACAGCACGCGCCATTCGAGCGCGGTTAGGCGCAAGGGCAATCCGTCGAGCTCGAACTGCCCGGTCTGCGCGTCGAAGGCGAGGGGGCCGCACACGATCCGCGCGGCGGCATGCCCGGCGGCGCGGCGGGCGAGCGCGCGCAGCCGCATCACCAGTTCCTCGACGCGGAACGGCTTCGTCAGGTAATCGTCGGCGCCGGCGCGAAACCCCTCGACCTTGTCCGACCAGCCGTCGCGCGCGGTCAGGATCAGGACGGGCAGGCTGCGCCCCGCGTCGCGCCATTCCTTCAGCACCGTGATCCCCGGCTTCACCGGCAGGCCGAGGTCGAGCACCGCCGCGTCGTAAATGCCGGTGTCGCCCAGATGTGCGCCGTCTTCGCCATTCGCGGCGATATCGACGGCGAAATGCTCCGCCCGCAACGCGCGGGCGATACCGTCGGCCAGGTCGGCGTCGTCCTCGACCAGCAGGATGCGCATATCGTCTCCTTCGGCCGTTCGCCTACGCCCACTGCTTAAACTCAATCTGAACGTGGGGGTTCAGCGTGGTGCGGGGCCGACTCGCTACAACGCCGCCATCGCCAACCACAAAGGATGAAGACAATGATCGATACGAGCAAATTCACGATGGGTCTGTCGCCCAAGGCACGGCTCGGGCTGGGTGGGGCGGCGTTGCTGGCGTTGGGGCTGGCCGGCGGCGCGGGGGCGACCAAGCTGACGCGTCCGGCGGTAGAGATGGCGCCGGTGATGCCGGTGGCGATCGCCACGCTGCCCAACCGCAGCGGGCCGGTCACGGTCAAGGGCAAGGTGGCGGAGGTCTATGGCGACCGCTTCACCGTCACCGACGGCAGCGGCAAGACGATGGTCGATGCGCGCGAAGGCGATGCGATGGTGCAGCCCGGCGCGACGTTGCTGGTGCAGGGCCGCTACGACGACGGTCAGTTGCGCGCGTCGTTCCTGGTCGACGGCAATGGCCGGATCGCGTCGGTCGGTCCCGCCGGCCGTCCGCCGCACGGACCGAAGGGCCCCGGCGCACGCGGCCCGGCCGGCCCCGATAGTCCGCCGCCGCCGCCCGCCAACGGCTGCCCGCCGCCGCCGGCACCGAGCGCTGCTGCAGCGCCGCAACTTGCGCCGGCTACCAAGTAAGCATGCCTGTCGAACCCCTCCGCCAATCTTGCGGAGGGGCTTTTCGGCCAACGGCCGATCGATTGAGGTTGGCGCAATTGGTGGGTTTTGGTTGGCCAACGCGACGCGGTCCTTCCCGTAGCGCTGCGGTTGCAATCAAACTCCTGCTGTCTCTGGAACGGATGCGCCGAAGGCATGCACAGCAGCCTAGTCACGGCACGTGGCAAGAATCTGGCGTAGCAAACGGGAATCATCAGATCGCATGCGTTGGCGCGAACCGCATAGATACACGGAGTTCGAAACCAGTGTCCCGAGAACAACCAGGCCGGGCCCAACCGCCTCGACGGGTGCAATCGTGTATCCTCTGCCCGCGCGGACGCTGGCGAAAGCTTCTTCCAGTTCGTCATGATGATCGCCGCGAGTGATATGCTCCGGCTGATGCCCGAGCACTGCGGCGAACCATTTTGCGAAGACGAATTCATATTCCTCATAGGTTACCCACCGGCCTGCTGCGAGAGCATGGGGATCGAAGGATTCCAACCCGGATGGCGCGATCAAGCCGAGTTGTTCGATCGCCACTGCCTCGCACTCGAAGGGCGCGGCAATTACCGGTCGATATGAAACGATCAGATCGACTTCTCCGGCCGCGAGCATTTCGACCAGTTGATCGTGCGACCCGGTGCGCAGGACCATTCGTCGCTTGACGGGAAGCGCGGCGAGGAGACGGTCCGCGAGCACATAGCGGCCGAACCCCGGAACTGCGCCGATCCGAAGCGGCGAGTCGAAGTTGCCGGCTGCGACTTCACCCGCGGCTCGGTCGAGTTCGGCGAATGCGCGACCGACGGCCTCGTAGAGGATGCGGCCGCTTGGCGTGAGCCGCATGCCGCGACCGAAGCGTTCGACCAGCACAGCACCGACAGACCGTTCGAAGCGGCGCAGATCGGCATGCACCGCAGGCGGTGACTTGCCGATCGTCCGGGCCGCAGCGGTGACGCCGCCCGCTTTCGCGATCGCATAAAAGGCCGCAGCGCGGCGCAAATCGGCAGGGTTCATAATTCACCTGAACTGAAAATTACGCCCCAAACTTTGTAATTCTCGAAGTCCGGTAAGAGCAATAGCGATCTTGGCTTAGGGAGATTGCAATGCATAGTTCGACCGCGTTGGCCTTGGCGGCACTGCTCACCTGGGCATCACCTGCAGTGGGGCAAGCAGCGCCGCAGTTCGCGCAACTTTATTCTTACCAGGTGCTTTCACCTCCGGCCTTCATCGAGGGATATCGGACACATCTGCGCTGGCACGAGGCGGTGGGTGATACGCTCGTCTGGTACGGCTGGACGGTGGCTTCGGGGCCGCGTCGGGGAATGTTCGTCGACGGGACCTTTGGTGTGACGCTGGAGCAGCTCGATCGTCGGCCGCAGCTCGCGGCGGACCGAGACGATTTCATTCGCAACGTCGCGCAGCATGTGCGACCTGTCGATGTCGAAACCTGGGAACTGTGGCGTGGACCTACCGGCGATACCCCGCTCGAGGATCGCAAGCCCGGTGCCGTAATGGACGTGTTCGTAATCGACGTGGAGCCAGCGCGTGTCGCGGCGTTCGAACGAGTGCTCGGGCAGCCAAGTGCGCGAGGGCCGCACGGATGGACCTGGTATCGCGCGGTCCGGAGCGGTTCTGCGACGGAGTTCATGCTGCTCGTCAACCGCGCCAAATGGGATGATCTGTCGCCGATCGGCGCAACTTTTACCGAACTGTTGCGACGTGGCTACGGCCCGACCCGTGCCGCTGCGGCGCTCTCGCAAATGCGCGGCGTAAGGAGCGAGGTCTGGAGTTACGAACCGCGGTTGTCATTGCTGCCGGGCGTTACGCTAGCTCCCTGAGCGATTGTGCGTCGTATTGCCGAGGAGATATCGATGCTGGATATCGGTGGATTCTGAGTTGCTTCCGCCCCTTCCAACGTTTTTCGCCTTCGCGGTTGCGGGGCTCATGCTGAACTTGATCCCCGGGGCCGACATGATGTTCGTCATCACCACGGCGGCGGGCCGCAACGCCAGGGCGGGGGTGAAGGCCGCACTTGGGATCGGCACAGGAACGCTGGTGCACATCGTGGTCAGCGTGGTTGGGCTAGCGGCATTGTTGGCGGCGGAACCGTTACTTTATCGCGCGTTGCGTATTGCCGGCGCGCTCTATTTGATCTGGATTGCCTACTCGCTCGTTCGGCCCAAGCAACGTGGCGGAGGGCCCGCTGAGATCAGCGGGGCAGGCGGGCGACCATTCGTCACGGGGATATTGATCAATGTCACCAACCCTAAAGTCGCGCTGTTTTTCGTCGCGTTTCTTCCGCAATTCACCACACGCGGGCTCGCGCATCCAGCGGTCGAAATGTTGTGCTTGGGGCTGTGGTTCAACTTGGTGGGCACCGGCGTAAACTGTCTGGTGGCGTTGTCGGCAGCACGAGTGAGCAAATTGCTGAATGGCCATGCCGCGCTTGGTAAGGCGTTCAAATGGACCGGCGCGCTAATGCTGGCGGGAATAGGCGCAAGTTTAGCGTTGAACGTGTAGCGCCCGCCACCAATCACCTCACCTTACTTTTTCGCGAGGCGGCTGATCGATTGGAGTGGACGCGAGCGCGGTGCTGTGGTCGGGCCGACGACGCAATGCTGTATCTAATCCTCAAGGCGGCGATCTCCGGCATTCTGATCGCGATCGCTTCGACGCTGGCGAAGCGCTATCCCGGCTTCGGCGCGCTGATCGCGTCGCTGCCGCTGGTGTCGGTGCTCGGGATGATCTGGCTGTGGCACGAGAAGCCCGATGCGGAGAATATGGCCGCGCATGCCGGCGCGACGTTCTGGTACGTCCTGCCGTCGCTGCCGATGTTCCTGCTGATTCCCGTACTCTTGCGGCACGGCGCCAATTTCTGGGTCGCGCTGGCGCTGGGATGCGCGCTGACCGTCCTGCTCTACGCGCTGATGACGTGGGTCGGCCCGCGGTTCGGGCTGACCCTCTAGACTAGCCCGCCTTGCGCAAGCCCCGGTTGGGGGCGGCGGCGTTCAGCCGTTCCAGGTTGAAATATTCGGCGAATTCCAGCCCCGCGCGGCCTTCTTTCGCCCAGCGCACCGTGGCCGGGAACATCTGGCCTTCGAGCAGTTCGATCATCACATCGAAGCCGACATGCTCGGTCGGGAATTCGATCCCGTCGATCATCGCGCCGGTCGACGAGATGTTGCGGATGCGGACCTCGCCCTGCGTGCTGCCGAGATCGAGCTGGGCAGAGCGAAGCATCGTCGAGCGCGGGCTGCGGCTGACCTTGTACCCCTTCGCGGTGACCACGCCGCCCGCGGTTTCCAGCTGGGCGATGACGTCCTCGCACCGCGCGGCCTTGCCGTAGACATAGCCCTGGATGTGGCTGCACCCTAGTTCGCGGATCAGCTCGACTTCGTCCTGATGCTCGACGCCCTCGGCCGTGGTTTCCATGTAGAGCGTGTTGGCTAGCGTCACGATCGCCTTGATGATCGCGGCGTTGCGGTTGCCGGGGACGGCGGCGCCGCGCACGAAGCTCTGGTCGATCTTGATCTTGTCGAACGGCGCCTTCTTCAGATAGCCGAGCGACGAATAGCCGGTGCCGAAATCATCGAGCGCGAGGCGCACGCCGATGCCCTTCAGCGACTTGAACATCTGCTCCGACGACGAGTCCTCGTTGAGGAACACGCCTTCGGTGATTTCTAGCTCGAGCCGTTGCGGGGCGAGTCCCGAATTCGCCAGCGCCGAGGTGACGATCGCGGGCAAGGCCGGGTTGGCGAACTGGATCGGCGACACGTTCACCGCGACGCGGACATGATGCGGCCAGGTCGCGGCTTCGCTGCACGCCGTCCGCAGCACCCATTCGCCGATCGATTCGATCAGTCCGGCTTCCTCGGCGATCGGAATGAATTCGGCGGGACTGATCGCGCCGCGCGTCGGATGGTCCCAGCGGATCAGCGCCTCGTACCCGACGATCCGCGCGCCCTCGGTCGAGACGACCGGCTGATAGGCGACGTAGAACTGGTCGGCGACGAGCGCGTGGCGAAGGTCGTCTTCCAGCTGCTTGCGAGTCTTGGCGCCCTCCAGCAATTCCTCGCGGAAGAAGCGATGGATGCCGCGCCCGTCGCCCTTCGCGGCGTACATCGCGATGTCGGCGTTGCGGATCAGCGTTTCGGAATCGGTGCCGTTTTCCGGCGCGACGGCGATGCCGATCGACGCGCCGATCGAGATCGACGAGCCTTCGATGAAGTAAGGCTGCGACACCGCGTTGATGATCGTGGTGGCGAGTTCGCTCAGCCGCTCGCGATTGCCGATGCCGGGCAGGACGACCTTGAATTCGTCGCCGCCGAGCCGGCCGACCAGCCCCGCCTCGCCGACCGCGCGCTGCAGCCGCTGCGCGACCTGCTTGAGCAGGATGTCGCCGACCTGGTGGCCGAGCGTATCGTTGACCGCCTTGAACCGGTCGAGGTCCAGCAGAAATAGCGCGGTCGTGCCCGGCGAGCCCGATTGCGGCGCCAGCGTCTTATCGAGCGTCGCGCGCATGCGCTGACGATTGGCGAGGCCGGTGAGCCCGTCGAACAGAGCGAGCCGGGTAATCTCGGCATCCGACCGGCGCTTTTCGGTCAGGTCGCGGCCCGACCCGACGAACCCCTGGAACCGGCCGAGATCGTCGAGCATCGGGCGACCGGAGATCGACCACCAGCGGTCGCAATCCTCGACCGTCGCGGGGCAAACCGAATAATCGGAGAAAGAGGTGCGCGTCGACAGATGGAAATTGAGCGTGCGTTCGGTGTCGCCCGATCCGGTATCGATGCGGAACGTGTCGATCAGCCTTGCGCCCGTCGTGACCATGCCGAGCCGCGAGAGTTCGTTGCCGACCTTCGCCGACAGATAGGTGAAATAGCCCTGGCGGTCGGTCTGCCAGAACCAGCCGTCGCCATGCTCCTCGACCTCGCGGACGAGTTGCCCGGCGAGGCGGCCGGCATTGCCGCTGGACGACCGCTGCTCGGTCGCCTTCTGGTCGTCGCGCGCCAGTCGCACGGTCGCGACGATCAGCGTGACGAACGCCAGCGCGGCGACCGCGGAGGGCAGGGCGATCCCGGCCTTGAACATCACCATCGCGCCAAGTGTCGCGGCATAAGCCAGCGTCGCGGCGCGAACGGGGTGGACGGCGATCGCGGTGATCGTGACCGCTGCGAACACGGCCACGAAGCCGGCGAGGTGGAACTGCGTGATCTGGACGCTGGCCAGCAAGGGCAGCAGCGACAGCAGCCCGGCGCCGATCCCCGCCGCGCTCAAGGTCAGCGTGCGAATCTGCGCCTGGGTCGGCCAGGTACGCGCGCGCGGCAGCTTGAGCTGGACCAACGCGCCGATCGACATCAGCAGGATCAACCCGCCGCGTATCGCGACCTCGGTCAGAAGCTCCTGGTGGCCGACATAATAGAGGACCAGTGCGACGACCGCGGGCGCCAAGATCTGCGCGAACAGCACGAACGGCCAGATCGCGGATACTTCGGCCAGGCGCGCCAGACGGCTATCCGTGATCTCGGGCGCGGTATCGGCATTGAGGCCCAACGCCCCCCAGATCGAACGCGGTAATTCGGTCGTTTCGGAGCGGGCGCGGCTGAGCATGGCCTCGCCTTTACGGGCAAGATATTAGGAAGTGCTTGCCGCCGACAATTAATTTATCCCGATCAAGCCACCGCGAAACGGAGATGCCTGTGACGCTCGCTCTATATGCCCATCCGCTATCAAGTTATTGTCACAAGGCGGAAATGGCGTTGTATGAAAACGACACGCCGTTCGATTTGAAGATGCTCGACGGCAGCGAGCCGGTGTGGAGCGAATTCACGAAATTGTGGCCGATCGGCAAGTTTCCGGTGCTGACCGACGGAGATCGATTGATCACCGAAGCGACGATCATCATCGAGTATCTCGATGTGCACTACCCCGGCGCGACTCGGTTCATCCCCGACGATCGCGACGCCGCGATCGAAGTGCGCCAGCTCGACCGCTTCTTCGACAATTACATCAACACGCCGCAGCAGCGGATCGTCGCGATCGCGATCGAGCGCGATCTGGGCGACGAGGCGAAGTTCCGCGGCCAGCTGGAGACGGCGTACCAGGTGCTCGATCGCTGGATGGACGGACGCGAATGGGCGGCGGGCGGGGCGTTCAGCCTGGCCGACTGTGCCGCGGCGCCCGCATTGCTCTACGCGGACTGGACCCACGCCATTCCAAAGGGGCACAAGAACGTCTGGGCGTACCGCGACCGCCTGCTCGCCCGGCCGAGCTACGCGCGGGCGCTCGACGAGGCGCGGCCGTATCGCCACATGTTCCCTCTTGGAGCGCCCACCGACCGCGACTAATTGGCGCGCATGACCACGACCATCCGCACCGCCGATCTGATCGAGAGCGTCGCCGACGCGCTGCAGTTCATCAGCTACTTCCACCCGATGGACTACATCCATGCGCTCGGCGAGGCGTACGAGGCGGAGCAGGGCCCGGCAGCAAAGGACGCGATCGCGCAGATCCTGACCAACAGCCGCATGTGCGCGGAGGGGCATCGCCCGATCTGTCAGGACACCGGGATCGTCAACGTGTTCGTCGAGTGGGGCATGGACTGCCGGCTCGACGATATCAGCCGCAGCTTGCAGGACGTGGTCGATGAGGGCGTGCGGCGCGCGTACCTCAACCCCGAGAACAAGCTGCGCGCGTCGGTGCTCGAGGATCCCGCCTTCACGCGGCGCAACACCAAGGACAACACACCCTGCGTGCTGCACGTCGATATGGTGCCGGGCAACAAGGTGTCGGTCGATGTGGCGGCGAAGGGCGGCGGCAGCGAGAACAAGTCCAAGTTCAAGATGATGAACCCGTCCGACAGTATCGTCGATTGGGTGATCGAGATGCTGCCGCAGATGGGCGCCGGCTGGTGTCCGCCGGGGATGCTCGGGATCGGGATCGGCGGGACGGCGGAGCATTGCGTACTGCTGGCGAAGCAGGCGCTGATGGAGCCGATCGACATGGGGCCGCTCAAGGCGCGCGGGCCGAAGAACGATATCGAGGCCTTGCGCATCGAGATTTTCGACAAGGTCAATGCGCTCGGCATCGGCGCGCAGGGGCTGGGCGGGCTCTCCACGATCCTCGACGTTAAGATCAAGGACGCGCCGTGCCATGCCGCGGGCAAGCCGGTCGCGATGATCCCGAACTGCGCCGCGACGCGCCACGCGCATTTCACGCTCGATGGATCGGGGCCTAGCTATCTGCCCGGGCCCAAGCTGGACGAGTGGCCAAAGGTCGATTGGCAGCCCGACAGCGCGGCGATCCGCGTCGATCTCGACACGCTGACGCCGGAAATGGTGCAGGGCTGGAAGCAGGGCGACCGCCTGCTGCTCAACGGCAAGATGCTGACCGGCCGCGACGCCGCGCACAAGCGCATCGCCGACATGCTGGCGGCGGGCGAGGAGCTGCCCGTCAGCTTCAAGGGCCGCGTGATCTATTATGTCGGCCCGGTCGATCCGGTCGGCGAGGAAGTCGTCGGCCCGGCCGGCCCTACCACCGCGACGCGGATGGACAAGTTCATGCGCATGATGCTCGACCAGGGCTTGCTCGCGTGCGTCGGCAAGGCCGAGCGCGGGCCGGCGGCGACCGAGGCGATCAAGGACGCCAAGTCGGCCTATCTGATGGCGGTCGGCGGCGCGGCGTACCTCGTCGCGCGGGCGATCAAGGGCAGCAGGGTCGTCGGGTTCGAGGATCTCGGCATGGAAGCGATCTACGAGTTCGAGGTGCAGGATTTCCCGGTGACGGTCGCGGTCGACAGCGAGGGTCACAACGTCCACCAATTGGCGCCGCTCGTGTGGAAGGAAAAGATCGCGCGGGAGAAGCTGCTGGCGTAGTTTCCTCCCCATCGCAGATGGGGAGGGGGACCACGCGCAGCGTGGTGGAGGGGGAAATGCCACCGCCAAGAAAGACGGTAGAACGCGCGAGAAAATTGCGGCGCGAGATGACGCTGCCGGAGGTGAAACTGTGGCAATGGCTGCGCGGGTCGCCATCCGGGTTTCGGTTTCGACGGCAGCATCCGATCGGTCATTTCTCGCTCGATTTCTATTTTGCTGCGGGCAAGCTGGCCATCGAGGTTGACGGTGAGGCGCATAGCCGCGGATCGCAGCCGGAGCGGGACGCGATCCGCGATACTTGGCTGGCGGAGCGCGGTGTGCGGACTCTGCGGATACGCGCGACCGATGTGCTCAATGAGTTCGATGCCGTGACGCGGCTGATCTTGGCCGAGTGCGTCGCTATTCCCCTCCACCAGCCTGCGGCTGGTCCCCCTCCCCAGCTAGCTGGGGAGGAATGATGCTCCGCCGCGTCGTCCTCCACTCGCCGCTCGATCCCGTCGCGATCGCGACCCGCCTTCGCGACACGCTCGGCGGGCGGAAGGACAAGCCGAAGAAGGGCGTCACGGGTCAAGGCGACGAGCAGACGATGATGCTGTTCGTCTATCGCGGCTATGGCGAGGCGACGGGGACGCGGTTCGATGCGGTGATGCACCCCGACGACGGCGGCGGGACGCGGATCGAGGGGCGGTTCGGGCTCGCGCGCGGGATGGCATGCGGGTTGATCCTGTGGTGCGGATTCCTGTCGATCTTCCTGTTCACCGGCATCGCGATCTGCGCGAACGGCGGGGCGTGGGAAGTCGGGGTGCCGTTCGTCGCGATCTCGTCGCTGATGATGATCGTGCCGGTCGGCTTGTGGTGGTTCGGGACGCGCTATAGCGCCGACGACGAAGCGGCGATCCGACAATTCCTGGCGGACACGGTGCAGGCGCTGTAATGGCGACGGACGATCGCTAATCAGACTTTAACCGCTTCTGCGTAACGCTTTCCCCCTTGTTTTACAGGGGGTTTGATTTGGACATCGCGCAGACCGTCCAGACCGCGGCGCGGATGTCGGGCGATCTCGGCATTCGGACGCTCGATCTGCAGGCGGACATCAGCGAACTCGCGCGGCGCGTGACCGACCAGGCGACGACGATCGAGACGATCGGCGGCGACGCGGTGCGGCTGGCCGAGAATGGCGAGAGCATCGCCACGGCCGCGCAGGAAGCGCGTTCCAGCGCCGGCGCCGCGCGCGCGGTGATCGACGATTCGAGCCGCCAGCTGTCGGGCGCGACCGCCAACGTCGTCGAACTGATCGACCAGGTCAGCCATATTCACGCCGCGCTCGGCGGGTTCAACGAAGCGCTCGAGACCGTGGCGCACGTCACCAGCGTCATCAGCGGAATCGCCAGTCAGACCAACCTGCTCGCGCTCAACGCGACGATCGAGGCGGCGCGCGCGGGGGATGCCGGCCGCGGCTTTGCCGTGGTCGCCAGCGAAGTGAAGAAACTCGCCAACGAAACCGCGACCGCGACGCAGAAGATCGAACAATCGATCCGCGCGCTGACCGGTGAAGCATCGGGCATGCTCGATCGCGTCGCGCACGGCGTGGAGAAGGCGCAGTCGGCGCACGACGGCACGCGCGATATCGAGGCACTGGTCGGCCGTCTGTCGACGCTGATGCGCGGCCTGTCGGACAATAGCGAGGCGGTGGCCGATTCGATCGGGTACATGGTCGAATCGGTCGGCAATATCCGCACCGGACTGGGCAGCCTGGCGCATCATTCGACCGGCAACGCCGATGGCTTGCAACGCCTGTCGACCCGCCTGACCAGCGTCAGCGACGACACCAACACGCTGCTGCAATATTTCGCGCAAAGCGGCGTGGAGATCGCCGATTCGCCCTATATCCGCTTCGGCCTCGACACGGCGAAATCGGTCGCCGAACGGCTCGAGGCAGCGCTCGCCTCGGGCGAGATCACCGCGGCGGATCTGTTCAGCGAGGATTACGCACAGATCCCGGGGAGCAGTCCGGCGCAATACACTCACCCGGTCCAGCGCTTCATCATCCCGACCGCCCGCACGCATCAGGAAGCCGCGCGTAACTACAAAGGCTTCTTCGGGATGACCTTCACCGACCGCAACGGCTATGGCGCGGTCGCGATGCCCGAACGCGCGCACCCGCAGCGGCCGGGCGACGACGAATGGAACGCCGAACATTCGCGCCAGGGCCTGATCTTCGATTTTCCCGAGACGCAGGAACAGTGCAAGATCACCGATCCGTTCTGCCTCAAGGCCTATCGCCGCGCGACAGCGTCGGGTGGGGTGTTGCTGCTCAAGCAAGTCATCGCGTCGATCGCGGTGCAGGGGCGGCATTGGGGCATCCTGCAATTCGCGTACGAGGATCAGGGGTAAGGCACTTTTCCGACGAAAACTGTGCTCCTGCGAAAGCAGGAGCCTAGGGTGCCACGCAACTCGCTCGCGATATCGCCCTGGGCTCCTGCTTTCGCAGGAGCACGGAACGCATCTTGAACCGTTCCGCCCGCTGTGGGACGGGCGGGCATGGGCAAGGTTTTCAGGTGGATCGGCGCGGCCCTGTTGTGGATCGCCATCCTTTCATGCCTGACGCTGACGATCGTTCCGCATTTTCTCGACGCTCGATATTATCGCGGTCCCGCCAGCGATCATTTCGACGGCGAGCATTTCCGCAATCCCGACGGTAGCGATGAGGTCTTCACGCCGACCAACGGCTTCGCGACGATCGCGCGCTACCTACTGGGCAATGACGATCGACCGCTTTGGCCCGCCCGCGTCGCAATCACGCCGACAAAGCCGCCCGCGCGGGTCAATGGCCAGCGGATGCTGGTGACCTGGGTGGGCCATTCGAGCGTACTGGTGCAGACGCAAGGCATCAACATCCTGACCGACCCGGTGTGGAGCAGGAGCGCGGGGCCGTTGGGGTTCGGCCCGACGCGCGTCGCCGATCCGGGGATCCGGTTCGAGGACTTGCCGAAGATCGACCTCGTCCTCGTCAGCCACGACCATTACGATCACATGGACCTGGCCACGCTCAAGCGACTGTGGGATCGCGACAAGCCGACGATCGTAACGTCGCTCGGCAACGACAGCGTGATCGGTCAAGCAAGCGTGCCGGCGACCGCGCGCGATTGGGGCGGGCGGGTTCCGGTGCGACCGGGTGTCGAAGTCATCGTCAACCGCGGCCACCATTGGGACAGCCGCTGGTTCACCGACCGTAACCGTGCCTTGTGGTCGAGTTTCGTCGTCACGCTGCCGAGCGGCGGCAATCTGTTCTTCGCAGGCGATACCGGGGCGGGCGATCTCGGCTGGGCGGACACGGCGCGCAGCTATGGACCGATCCGGCTGGCGCTGATCCCGATCGGCGCGTTCCGCTTCAGCGCCGGGCAGATGGCGGCGGGGGAGTCATATCGGCCCGGTCGATGCGGTCGAGGTGTACCGCCGGCTCGGTGCGGCGCGCGCGATCGGCGTGCATTGGGGGACGTTCCGGCTATCGTACGAAGCCTGGGACACGCCGCCCAGGATGCTTGCCGCGGCGGAGCGTTGTGCTGGTCTGCGCGGGTTTGGTACCGAACCGATCGGCCGGACGGTCGAGGTACCGGTCTATGCGGCGGCGCCTGCGCGCCCTGCAATGTCACGCGATGCGCTGCTCGAATGCCTGAATACGCCGGCGGTGAAGGCGTTGCGCTGACGCTTTCAAGCCGTTCGTGCTGAGCTTGTCGAAGCACGTGTTGCAATTGCAGTCCTTCGCGAGCGCACTTCGACAAGCTCAGTGCGAACGGAACAATAGTGCAGCCGCTTGAGCGCAGCCGCCTAGGTGCTATGACAAGGGCTTAGGGGGAGGGGCATGCCCGCACAACCGGCGCCGCGGCGCTACGAGACGAGCATCGACCGGGTCGGGCTGGCGATCGGCGCGGGCGGGCTGATGGGCGGCGCGATCGGCGTCCTGCTGATGGTGTTCGCCGGCACGCACAATGTCGGGGCGCTGCTCGGCGCGTTGCTGATCGGATCGGTGATGACCGCGCTGTCGATCACCGCGCTGGCGGCGATCCCCTGGGCATTGCTCCACGCTAGCGGGCGCCGCGGACCGCTGGCGGCCGCCGCATTGGGGGCGGTGATCGGGTTCGTGCTGTTCTTGGGCGGCCAGACCTATGGCTATGGCCTTTTCACGATGCCGGCGATGGATGCGCGCACGTTGCTCTACCGCTGGGCGAGCGGGTTTCTCACCAGCCTGATCATGGCCGCAATGGCCGCCGGCGTCGCGGTGGCGATGTGGCGAGTGGCGTACCGGAAGGTCGGTTGAAACCGTCCGGTCGAGCCCCCCGCCACCGAACTTACATCCCCGTCATCCCCGGTACCTTATCCTTCGCGGTGCATTCGCCGCGCCGCACCGAGTGGATGCGCATTTCCATCAGACCCTGCTTGGCGCCGAAATTGTCATACGCCTCGACGGTCATGTCCATGTCCTGATCGGTCGCGCCCAGCGTGCCGCTGGCGGTGATTTTCGCGGTCTTGCCGGTCGCGTCCTTGCAGGTGCCGGCAACGTCGAGCACGCCGCCCGCGACCGATTTCTTGTCGAACGTACAGGTGCCGCCGCCGCCGCCCATCTTTTCGAGGTTGGCGGTCGGGTCTTCCTTTGCCGCCCATTCGGGGGTGACGCAGACCGTGGTGGCGTTCATCACGCCGAATAGCTGGTCCAGCGCCGCCTTGTTCTGATCGGCATTCGCGCCTTCGACGCGCTTGACCTCGAACGTCTGCGACCAGCTGCCAGGCTGGCGCTTGGGCGGCGGGCCGCTCTTGCCGCACGCGGTCAATGCCAGCGCGGCCACGCTCACGGCCAGTATCGTCTTGTGCATCGTCACTCCTTGTCTTCGGTCCCGCGGCATGCGCCCGTCCGTTTGGCGTCTACCGTCATTTTCATCGACATGGCAGCATAAGGCGAACTGCTGTCCGTGTTCGATGCCATTTCCATGTGATAGGCGTCGGACGAGAACGTGCCGGTCATCGTGGCGTTCATGTTGCCGCCTTCGTTCTTGCACGTCATCGCCGCGTCGATCTTGCCGCCGCCCATCGTGAAGCGGCTGTAAGTGCAACTCTTGTCGCCGCTTTTGTCGCCGGTGAAGAAGGCGCGCTTCGCCTTGACCTCTTCCTCGGTAACGCAGCTGACGATGGGCTGCTTGCCGCCGATCCGGCTGGCGAGCTTGGCCTGTTGATCCGCGGGCAGCTTGGGCATCTTCATGTCGCTGATCGTCATCGTGCCCTCCCAGCGGCCCGGCGAGATCATGTCGGCGCCGCCGGTCGCCGCGGCGACCTTGGCCTTGACCTCCGCCTCGCTGGCGTTGGTCGCGCTGACGGTGGGGCCGCCGGCGTTGCACGCGGCGAGCGGGACGAGAGCGGTGATGAGCAGGAAACGGCGCATGGTTGGACTCCCCCTGAAAGGCCCGGAAAAATGAACGGGGCGACCGTTCCCGCTTTGTTGCGGGTTGGCGTCCAACATCCCATATTCCCCAACTATGGCAATCCAGATTCGCACCAACCTGGCCGAACCCGAGACCGGGCAGGCGTTCATTCCACACCGGCCCGAACGCCCGGCCAAGGTGGAAGGAGGCAAGGCGTTCAAGCTGGTCAGCGACTACGAACCATCGGGCGACCAGCCGGGCGCGATCAAGGAGCTGACCGAAGCGGCCTTGTCGGGCGAGCGCGACCAGGTGCTGCTGGGCGTGACGGGGTCGGGCAAGACCTTCACGATGGCGAAGGTGATCGAGACGCTGCAGCGCCCGGCCTTGATCCTGGCGCCGAACAAGATTCTGGCGGCCCAGCTCTACGGCGAGTTCAAGAGCTTCTTCCCCGACAATGCGGTCGAGTATTTCGTCAGCTACTACGACTATTATCAGCCCGAGGCGTATGTGCCGCGGTCGGACACGTATATCGAGAAGGAATCCTCGGTGAACGAGTCGATCGACCGGATGCGGCATTCCGCCACCCGGTCGCTGCTCGAACGCGACGACGTGATCATCGTGGCGTCGGTGTCGTGCCTGTACGGCATCGGATCGGTCGAGACCTATTCCGCGATGATCTTCGACCTGAAGAAGGGCCAGACCGTCGATCAGCGCGAGATCGTGCGCAAGCTCGTCGCGCTGCAGTACAAGCGCAACGACCAGGCGTTCGCGCGCGGCAATTTCCGCGTGAAGGGCGACAACCTCGAGATATTCCCGTCGCACTATGAGGACACCGCGTGGCGGATCTCGTTCTTCGGCGACGATATCGAGGACATCGTCGAGTTCGATCCGCTGACGGGCAAGAAGGTCGCGAGCCTCAACTATGTCCGCGTGTTCGCCAACTCGCACTACGTCACGCCGGGACCGACGCTGAAACAGGCGATGGAGGCGATCCGCCACGAACTCGCCGAGCGGCTCAAGGAAATGGAGGCCGAGGGCAAGTTGCTCGAGCATCAACGGCTCGAACAACGTACGAACTTCGATCTGGAAATGATTGCGGCGACTGGATCTTGTGCGGGGATCGAGAATTACTCGCGCTTCCTGACCGGACGTATGCCGGGCGAGCCGCCGCCGACCCTGTTCGAATATTTGCCCGAGAATGCGTTGCTGTTCGTCGATGAGAGCCACCAGACGATCGGCCAGATCAACGGCATGGCGCGGGGCGACCATCGGCGGAAGATTACGCTGGCCGAATATGGGTTCCGCCTGCCGTCGTGCATCGACAACCGCCCCTTACGCTTCAACGAATGGGACGCGATGCGCCCGCAGACGACCTATGTCTCGGCAACGCCGGGCGGGTGGGAGATGGAGCAGACCGGCGGCGTCTTCGCCGAACAGGTCATCCGCCCGACCGGGCTGATCGACCCGCCGGTCGAGATCAAGCCGGTCGAGGATCAGGTGCAGGACTGCATCAACGAATGCCGCAAGACGGCGGAGGCCGGCTATCGCACGCTCGTCACCACGCTGACCAAGCGCATGGCGGAAGATTTGACCGAATTCATGCACGAGGCGGGGCTGAAGGTCCGCTACATGCATTCCGATGTCGAGACGTTGGAGAGAATCGAGCTGATCCGTGATCTTAGGCTCGGTGTCTACGACGTACTGGTAGGGATCAACCTGCTGCGCGAAGGCCTCGATATTCCCGAATGCGGACTGGTCACGATCCTCGACGCCGACAAGGAAGGCTTCCTGCGCTCCGAAACCTCGCTGATCCAGACGATCGGCCGCGCCGCGCGCAACGTCGACGGGCGCGTGATCCTCTATGCCGACCGCATGACCGGCAGCATGGAGCGCGCGATCAACGAGACCAATCGCCGCCGCGAGAAGCAGCACGCCTATAACACCGAACACGGCATCACGCCGACCACGATCAAGCGCGACATCGGCGACATCATCAAGGACGTCGCGAGCCGCGACCAGGTGACGGTCGAGATCGATGAAGACCGTCCGCACATGGTCGGCCACAATCTGCGCGCGTACATCGAGGAACTCGAAAAGAAGATGCGCAAGGCCGCGTCGGACCTGGAGTTCGAAGAGGCCGGGCGCCTGCGCGACGAGATCCGCAGCCTGGAGCAGGAAGAACTCGGCCTGCCCTCGAGCGAGCACAAAGCGCCGATCATGGGCCGGTCGAACGAAGGCAAGCCCGGCACGCGCAAGACTCGCTACGGCAAGCAGTCGAAGATGCGGGCAGGCATGCCGGGGAGCAGCCGGCGGGCGCGGTAAGCGCTGCGCACGTCGCTATTCCGCGCTTTCCCGCCGCTTTCGGGTTGAGGCGCGGCGTTCCTGTCGCCATGGTCGCGCGATGCGTAGATTGCTGGCCGTTTCGCTCACAACCCTTGCACTCGCCGGCTGCGTCGGCCCGCCCCAGGCGCCCGAAGCGCCGCCCGCGCCGGTGATCAGACCGACGCCGCGACCGGTGCCGGTACCGCCGCCTGCGCCGCTGGCGAGCGACTGGAACGACTGGCCGTTCACGCAAGGGGATTGGGTGTATCGCCGCGATGCGCGCGGATCGATCGCGCTATTCGGAGCGGGCGGCGGCGACGCGGCGATGACGCTGCGCTGCGACCGCGCGCGCGCCGCGCTGTACCTGTCGGTGCGCGGGCCGGCGACGCCGGTGACGGTGCGCACGACGACGATCAACCGAGTCATTCCGTTGCAGCCGACCGGCGGCGACGCGGGGTATGCGGCGACGATGCTGGGCCCCAACGACCTGTTGCTCGATGCGATGGCGTTCAGCCGCGGGCGGTTCGTGGTCGAGCGCGCTGGCGACGTTCCCCTGGTCGTCCCTCCCTACGCCGAAATCGGCCGCGTGATCGAGGATTGCCGGGGATAGAGTCGCGCGTCTCTTGCGTTGTAGCGCGCGAGGAGACCAGCCATGATCCGCAAGCTCAAATCGGGCGAATACCGCCTCTATTCGCGCAAGGTCGATCCCAAGACGCACAAGCGCCGCAACCTCGGCACGTTCGACACGCGCGCCGGCGCGGAGAAGCACGAACGCGAGGTCCAGTACTTCAAACACCATTGATGCGGGAGAGCCGAGGGTCAATCGGCCAAGGCGAAAGAGAATCGTCGAATTCCGTGTGAATTACAAGACTTGAAATGCTTATCCACGTGATTCACATTGCCCTTGTACCCAGCTTCGGGTGCGTTGTTTCAACAAGCGAAAGGAGGTGATCCGATGTCTCATGGTTCAGCAGTGGGGTCGGTTCAGTTCGTTCGGGGGACGCGCCGCTAAGTCCGCCGGTTCCTGACGGGAGGTATCTTCCTCCAATCAACGCAGGAGCCACAGGATTTGCGGTCCGCATGGTCCTCCGGGCTGGAGCTTCCGGCCGCTGACCATGTCAGGAGGTTGCCGGGGAGAGATCCCCGGCAGCCTCTTTTCATTTTTGCCCGATGCGCGGATAGCGCCCGCCCATGGCAGGGCTGCAACTTTCCTATCGCGCGCTGACGCCGATCGCCTGGGACGGCGCAAGTTTCGTTCGAGCGAATTCTGGTTCATCGGGCTTGCGATCGCGGTCGGGGCGGCATCCGGCCTTGCGACCGTCGCGCTGGGATCGATCGCGCGCGGTATCCAGCATCTGTTGTTCGGCCTGCCCGACGAACAGCGGCTGAGCATGGTCGCGTCGCTGAGTCCGGTGCAGCTGGCGATGTTGCCGCTGGGCGGGGCGGTGCTCGCGGGATTTTCCTGGGCGGTGCGGTCGCGCAAGCGCACCCTGGTCGACGCGGTCGAGGCGAATGCGCTGCATGGCGGTCGGATGTCGATGACCGATAGCCTGATCATCGCGATCCAGACCGCGATCTCCAACGGGTTCGGCGCGTCGGTCGGGCTCGAGGCGGGGTACGCGCAGCTCGGCAGTGCGGCGGGGTCGGCGGTAGGGCTCGGGCTGGGCGCGCGGCGAGCGGACCTGCGCATCCTGGTCGGCGCGGGCGCGGGGGCGTCGATCGCGGCGGCGTTCGGCACGCCGCTGGCGGGCGCGTTCTACGCGTTCGAGATCGTGATCGGTGCTTATACACCCGCCGCCATCGCGCCGATCGTCGCGGGGTCGCTCGCCGGCAGCCTCGTCGCGCACGCGATGGGCGCGCCGCCCTACGCGGTCGAGGCCGTCAATTCGACGCTGGCGGTGCGCGGCGATCACTACATCCTCTACAGCCTGTTGGGCGCGATCTGCGCGATAATCGCGGTCGCGCTAATGCGCGCGGTCGCGGCGGTGGAGTGGGGCACGCGGCGCGTCGGCTTGCCGAGTTGGGCGCGGCCCGCGATCGGCGGGGCGTTGATGATTCCGATCGCGGCCTGGTCGCCGCAAGTGCTGTCGGCCGGCCACGGCGCGCTCGGCACCGATCTGGCGGTGGGCGCATCGCTGCAGTTCCTCGCGATCGTGCTGGTCGCCAAGTCGCTCGCGTCGGTCGTGTCGCTGGGGTTCGGCTTTCGCGGCGGGCTGTTCTTCGCGTCGTTGTTCCTGGGGACGCTTGCCGGGCATCTGTTCGCGGGACTGGTCGCGCTCGCCGCCGGCTATCAGATCCTGCCGTCGGGCGACGCCGCTTTGGTCGGCATGGCGGCGATGGCGGTCGCGGTGATCGGCGCGCCGCTGACGATGGCGATGCTGGTGTTCGAAGCGACCAAGAGCTTTCTGCTGACCGGCGCGGTGATGGCGGCGTCGCTGATCGCGTCGACGATCGTGCGCGAGACGTTCGGGTACAGCTTCTCGACCTGGCGGCTGCATTTGCGCGGCGAAACGATCAAGAGCGCGCGCGATGTCGGCTGGGTGAAACTGCTGACCGCCGGGCGGATGATGCGGCATGAGGTGCAGGAGATCCCGGCGGACGCGACCGCCGCCGAATTCCGCCGCCGTTATCCGCTCGGCGCGGTCAGCCGGGTGGTACTGACCGACGCGAACGGCGACTATGCCGGGATTATTCCGCCCGCGATCGTCTATGCCGAGGGGGTGACGCCGGAGACGGTGATCGGGACGCTGGCGCGCACGCCGCTGCCGCCGCTCAGCCCCCAGGACGACATCGTCGCGATCATGGGCAAGTTCGACGTGGTGCAGGCGGACGAACTCGCGGTGGTCGGCAATGACGGCGTGGTGCTCGGCACGCTGTCGGAAAAGTTCGTGCGCAAGCGTTATGCCGAGGAACTCGAAAAGGCACAGCGCGAACTGTTCGGCGAGTGAGGCAGCGCGCTTGCCGCGCATCGCGGACTGGCGCACGATAGTTGCGATACAGAAACGAGAGGGGTGAGCATGCGACCGATTCTGGCCCTTTTGCTGATGGCGGCGCCCGCCGCGGCGTTCGCGCAATCCGCGCCGGTGGTGGAGGAGCAGTCGATCGACCAGCTGCGCGCCGCGATGTCCTCTGGCACGTCGAGCGAGGCGATCACGCGGGCGTATCTGTCGCGGATCGAGGCGATGGACCGCAAGGGGCCGAGCCTGAGGGCGGTGATCGCGGTCAATCCCGATGCGATCGCGCAGGCGCAGGCCAGCGATGCGCGGCGCAAGGCGAAGAAGCTGCTCGGCCCGCTCGACGGCGTGCCGATACTGATCAAGGACAATATCGAGACCAAGGATCCGGTCGCGACCACCGCGGGGAGCCTCGCGCTCAAGGATAACATTACGAAACGCGATGCGCCGGTCGTCGCGTTGCTGCGCGCGCAAGGCGCGGTGATCCTGGGCAAGACCAACCTCAGCGAATGGGCCAATATCCGGTCGACCAAGGCGATGAGCGGCTGGAGCGCGATGGGCGGGCTGGTGCGCAATCCCTATGCGCTCGACCGCTCCGCCTGCGGGTCGTCGAGCGGCACCGGTGCGGGAATCGCGGCGAGCTACGCGGCGGCGGGCTTGGGGACCGAAACCGACGGGTCGGTGGTGTGTCCCTCCTCGATGAACGGGCTGGTCGGGCTGAAGCCCACCGTGGGCTTGGTCAGCCGCAGCTTCGTGGTGCCGATCAGCCATAGCCAGGACACGCCGGGACCGATGGCGCGCGGCGTCAAGGATACCGCGATCCTGTTCTCCGCAATGATCGGTGCAGACCCGGCCGATCCGGGGACGGCGGATGCGGGCAAGTATCGCAAGGACTACGCCGCCGGGTTGTCGTCGAGCGGACTGAAGGGCGTTCGGATCGCCGTCCTCCGCACCGACATGCCGGCGCTCGAGAAGGTACGATTCGAGGAAGCGCTCGGCGTGCTCAAGGCGCAGGGCGCGGTGCTGGTCGATGTCACGCGGCCCAAGACCGATGGCGTCGGCGACGCGGAGTTCGACGTGCTCAAGTTCGAGCTGAAGAGCGACCTCGACAAGTATCTCGCCGCGACGCCGGCGGCGGTGAAGACGCGTTCGCTCGATCAGGTCGTCGCGTTCGACACCGCCAACGCCGCGACCGAAATGCCGTATTTCGCGCAAGAAATCTTCGACATGGCGGCGAAGTCGAAGGGCGTGGACGAGCCGACCTACAAGGATCAGCGCGCGAAATCTTTGGCGGGCGCGAAGGGTGCGATCGACAAGATGCTGGCCGATGCCGGCGCGACGATCCTGGTGCAGCCGACCTACGGCCCCGCCTGGCTCAGCGACCCGGTCTATGGCGATCAGTATAACGGGCCGAGCTCGTCCGAACTCCCGGCGATTTCGGGCTATCCCAATTTGACCGTGCCGATGGGGCTGGTGCGCGGGTTGCCGGTCGGCATCTCGTTCATCGGGCCGGCCTATAGTGAGCAGGCGCTGCTCAATGCGGGCTATGCGTACGAGCAAGCGTCGAAGGCGCGCGCGGCGCCGCGCTATCTGCCGACCGTGGACGCCGGCCCGGCGGTCGAGGCGGCCAAGTAACGCCGCGCGAACCCGGCCTGCCACAGCATCAGTAGCGGCACGACGCCGAGCTCCATCGCGAGGCCGAACAGATGGCCCGTGCTCGGCGGCCCGACCGACAGCAGCGACCCGATCCGCGCCAGCCCGCCGCACACCACCAGCGCGCCGAGCAGGCGGAAGCGCGGACCCTTGGTCTCGATCGCGGGGATGCAGGTGGCGAACGCGATCCCGACCGCGAAGAAGATGCCCGATATGTAGCGGAAATGGCTATCGAGGTCGGTCGGGACGACCGGCGGATGACCGAGAAACGACGGCCCGCGCAGGATGCTCTCGCCCCCGACCGACAGCGGCACCAGACACGCGATCGCGACGACGATCTGGAGCAGGCGCTTCTCGATCACGAATGTTCCAGCAATTCGGCGCGGATGTGCACGGCGCGGAGCGACATCCGCACCTCGACGATGAACGCGACCAGCGACGCAATCAGGCACACCATCGCCAGGATGAAGGTCAGCGCGACATAGGTCCCGAACTTGAGGTCGGCGAGTTCCGCGACGAACAGCAACGCGACCACGGTGCAGGTCAGGATCGCGCTCGACACCGCGAGGAACAATGCCGCGTTGATCACCCAGATACGCTTGTCGAGCAGCCGCAATTCCCACACGTGGCGATCATGCTCCGGCCCGGTCGAGCGCGGGTGCAGCGCCTCCAGCGCTCGGGCACGATCGACCACGCGCGACAGCCGCCCCGCCAGCACGTTGAGCAAGCCCGAAATGCCCGCGAGCATGAAGACGGGCGACAGCGACAGCTGGATCGTCTGGGCGATCGTCGAGACGGTGGCGACTTGCATGGCGGACATGATGGCGGCTGTCGCGCGTTTAGGGAAGCGAAGGAGTGAGGCGATGCTGAGCTGGACGGTGGACGAGGCGGCCGGGGTGATCGAACTGGTGGTCGATGGCGCGATCACGCGCGCGTATTACGAGAAATTGGTGCCGGTGCTCGATGCGCAGATCGCCAAGCATGGCACGTTGCGCGTGGTGGAGACGGTGCGCAAGATCGGCCCGATCGACTGGTCGCTGTGGTGGCAGGATCTGAAATGGGCGGTCCAGCATCGCAACAGCCTGGCGCGGTGCGCGGTCGTGACCGACCATGGCTGGATCGGGCCGATCACGCGGGCGTCGGCGGCGCTGTTTTCGGGTGAGATGCGCGTTTTTTCGGAAAGCCAGGCGGTTGCCGCGAAAGCCTGGGTGCGCGAGGGTTGATCTCTACGGCTTGGTAACGCCTGTCCGCTAGAGCGGTTGGAAATGACCAAGCCCATGCTGCTCTCCGAATTCACCCGTCTGCCGGCCGCGATGCGCGCGACCGCGTTCGAAGGGCTGTCGGCGCTGATCGATACCGTCGCCGACGCCGCGCCGGAAAGCCATCGTTTCCTGCGTTACCAATGGTTCGCGGCAGCCACCGCCGCTTACGGTTTGCGCGCGCGGACGTTGGTGGTCGAGCATGACGGCGATCCGGTGATCGCGCTGCCGTTCGCGAGCTTCGGGCCGGGACCGGCGAAGCTGGCGATGGTGCCCGGTTGCTATTGGCCGTTCCGCGGCTTCCCCGCCGCCGAGCATGCCGAGCCCGCCGCGTTCGACACCTTGCTCGATCGGCTGGGGCAGGAGGTCAACGGCCTGCGCATCGGGCCGAGCTATGACGGCGATCCGGCGACCTCCGCGTTGGTCGAAGCGGCACGGCAGCGTGGCTGGGCGGTGCTCGATCGCTTCGTCGCGGACAGCTACGCGCTCGACATGGTCGCCGCGCAGGAAGAGGAGGGCGGCTTCCCGCGCACCTCGACGTTCAAGAAGAACCGCTTCCACGAAAAGCATCTCGCGGCGCACGGCGCGCTCGAATGGCGCTTCCTGTCGGGCGCCGATCTGCTCGCCGGCGGCTTCGATAAGCTCGCCGCGATCGAGGAAAAGAGCTGGATCGCCGCGCGCACCGACGGCAGCGACGCCAAGTTCACCAAGCAAGGTCATGGCGCGTTCTGGCGCCAGGCGGCGGCGGATCCGGTGGTCGCCAGGATGCTGTGGGCGGCGCTGCTGACGATCGACGGCGAGCCCGCGGCGTTCTCGTTCGACATGAACCTCGGCCGCCTCAAATACGCGATCGCCAATAGCTACGACCCCGCCTTCGCCAAGCACTCGCCCGGCAAATTGCTCTATTACCGCAACCTCGTCCGTGCGCGCGACGACGGCATGACGATGGTCGATTGGGGGGCGGGCGACAGCGGGTACAAGCGCGTGATCGGCGCCGACCGGGGACCCGCGATCCGCGACTGGCTCCTGCTTCGCCCGGGCGCGCCGGCTTTACTGGGTCAGGTGCTCAAGGGGATGTGGCGGCGCTCGGGCCAATAGCCCAGGTCACCGCGATACCGTCCGCCGCGGCGCCGTCGATCATCGCTTTCACGATTCGCGCGAGCATTTCGGGGGGCAGTTCGTCCGCCGCGCTCAGGCTGAACGTCACGTCACCCGCCGCCGCATCGACGATCCTCAGCGATACCTCCACCGACGGCGGCTCCTCCACCCGTCCGACCACGTCGAGCAACCGCAGCACTTCGCCCACCGGATATGGCGGCAACCCGTCGCCCTGCCGCGCATCCTGTGCCCGCGCGATCTGCCCGGCCGTTGCCAGCAGGATCGGCGCCATCGGCCCATCGAGCCGCGCGGTCAGATCGGCGATCAGCTCGTCCGACAACGCCTCGCCACCGAATGCCGCGATCAGGGGATCGGGAAGGGGATAGCGCGGTTCCGGCGCGATATCCGTGAACTCCCCAGCCCCCTCGTCATCGACCAGCGCGACCCGCACCAACAGATCGAGCCGCGGCGTCGCAACCTCGCGGAGGTGGCGCACCGCGACCCAATCGCGCGCGCCCGCAATCACCTCATATTCGTACAGCGCATCGTCGAACACCGGCCGCACCGTCACCGGCTCGGTCTGCCCTTCCCGCGCGATCGCCGCGACGTTCTCGCGGCACTCTTCCGTCGTCGGCGCGGCAAGCCCGCTCCACAACCGAACGCGCGCAGGATCGACGCGAAACGTACCTTCCAGATTGGGTGCGGGCGGCTCGACCTCGCGACGCGAGGCATGGCGCAGCAAGCTGGCAAAGCTCGTTCGGCTGCGGCGCGCGGTCATGACGTCAGTGTATGACGGGAACGAGCGGAACGGTAGCGGGAAAGCTGCATTCACATGAAGCAGATGGGCGCGAGCGAAATGCTTTTCCTACAGCCTGCCCCATATGCTAAAAATCGCTCTGCTCTTTGAACATTCAAATACCCCGTCCGCGGCCTTCGCTCTCGACCCGAGCAAAGGTTAAAAGATGCTCGCGTCCAGCGCAAAGCTTGAGCCACCGCGCAGTGCTCGCAGACACTGCGCTAGTGTCACCCTAGTGTAACCTTTGCCGTCTCGGCCGATCGCTAGGTGACCTACGACGCTCAATAACGGCGCCGACATCACGATGCTCGATGCCGCCTCGATCACCGAGCGCACTGCGCTACCGGCCCTGCACGGTTTCTGCACCGTTCAAACATTCGACAGCCGTTTCCGGCTGGAGTAAGGCGGTTCGATGGCCGATCTCCCCCCGACGCCGCTGCTCGATACCGTCTCGACGCCCGCCGACCTCCGCAAACTGGACCCCAAACAGCTCCGGCAGCTCGCCGACGAGTTGCGTGCCGAGACGATCAGCGCCGTCGGCACGACCGGTGGGCATCTCGGCTCCGGGCTTGGCGTGGTCGAGTTGACCGCGGCGATCCATTACGTGTTCAACACCCCCGACGATCGGCTGATCTGGGACGTCGGGCATCAATGCTACCCACACAAGATTCTGACCGGGCGCCGCGACCGTATCCGTACGCTGCGCCAGGGCGGGGGACTGTCGGGCTTCACCAAGCGCAGCGAGAGCGAGTACGATCCGTTCGGTGCGGCGCATTCGTCGACCTCGATCTCGGCGGCGCTGGGCTTCGCGATCGCGAACAAGCTGGCGGGCAAGCCGGGCAAGGCGATCGCGGTGATCGGCGACGGCGCGATGTCGGCGGGCATGGCGTACGAGGCGATGAACAACGCGGAAGCCGCGGGCAACCGGTTGATCGTGATCCTCAACGACAACGACATGTCGATCGCGCCGCCGGTGGGCGGGCTGTCGGCGTATCTGGCGCGGATGGTGAGTTCGAGCCCGTATCTCGGGTTCCGCAGCCTGGCGAAGAAGATCACCCGCAAGCTGTCGCGCCGCGTGCACAACGCCGCCGAAAAGGCCGAGGAGTTCACGCGCGGTTGGGTGACCGGCGGCACGTTGTTCGAGGAGCTGGGATTCTATTATGTCGGACCGATCGACGGGCATAACCTCGATCACCTGATCCCCGTGCTGGAGAATGTCCGCGACAGCGAACAGGGTCCGATTCTGGTCCATGTCGTGACCAAGAAGGGCAAGGGCTATGGCCCGGCCGAGGCGGCGGCGGACAAGTATCACGGCGTCCAGAAGTTCGACGTCATCACCGGCGCGCAGGCCAAGGCGCCCCCGGGGCCGCCGGCCTACCAGAACGTGTTCGCGGACCAGCTGATCAAGGATGCAGAAACCGATCCGACGATCGTCGCGATCACCGCGGCGATGCCGGGCGGTACCGGGCTCGACCGCTTCGCCAAGGCGTATCCCGACCGCACGTTCGACGTCGGCATCGCCGAGCAGCATGCAGTGACCTTCGCTGCCGGCCTCGCGGCGCAAGGCATGCGGCCGTTCTGCGCGATCTATTCGACCTTCCTGCAGCGTGCGTACGATCAGGTCGTGCATGACGTGGCGATTCAGAACCTGCCCGTCCGATTCGCGATCGATCGCGCGGGTCTGGTCGGCGCCGACGGCGCGACACATGCCGGCAGCTTCGACGTGACCTATCTCGCGACGCTTCCCAATTTTATCGTGATGGCCGCGGCCGATGAAGCCGAGCTAGTGCACATGACGCACACCGCGGCGCTGCACGACGACGGGCCGATCGCGGTGCGCTATCCGCGCGGGAACGGGACGGGCGTGGCGCTTCCCGAAACCGCCGAACGGCTGGCGATCGGCAAGGGGCGGATCGTCCGCGAAGGGAAGAAGGTAGCCATACTATCGCTCGGAACGCGCCTGGCGGAAGCGGTGAAAGCGGCCGACGCGCTCGACGCGCGCGGGCTGTCGACGACGGTCGCCGACCTGCGCTTCGCCAAGCCGCTCGACGAAGAACTGATCCGCAAGCTGATGACGACGCACGAAGTCGTCGTGACGATCGAGGAAGCAGCGGTCGGTGGGTTGGGCGCGCACGTCCTGACCTTCGCCAGCGACAACGGCTTGATCGACGCGGGGCTGAAACTGCGCACGATGCGCTTGCCGGACGTGTTCCAGGATCAGGACAAGCCCGAGGTGCAATATGCCCAGGCGGGGCTGGACGCCGACGCGGTCGTCGAGACGGTACTGAAGGCTTTGCGGCACAATGATGCCGGCGTCGTCGAAGGCGCGCGTGCGTGACGACGGAGTCGACTTCGGCCGTCTGAACGCGGCCGAGCGCGACGTCCTCGGCCTGCTCGCGCGAGGTCACACCGCGAAGAGCATCGCGACGATCACCGATCGCTCGGTCGGGTCGGTCAACGAGCGATTGCGCGAGGCGCGGCGCAAGACAGGCGTGGGCAGCAGCCGCGAACTTGCGCGATTGTTCGCGGCACAGGAAAATCGTGACGAACTTATCGGGGTGGCGCCGGTCGATCCCGTGGCGGCAGAGGCCGTGCGACCGCATCGACGGTTCACGCTGAAAAGGATGTCGCTGATGTTCGCTATCGCCGTTCCGCTTGCCGCCGCGTTTGCGGCTTGGTCTTCGCTGTCGCCGCAAGCCGCGCCCGACGCCTCGTTCAGCGCGACGCTGCCGACCGACACCAAATACTGGCACACACTGTTTCTGTCGGAGAAACGCGACGCGCAATGGGCCCCCGCTGCCGAGGATTCGCTACGCGCGCGGTTCACCTCGGTGCCGGACCTCGATACCGGCGACCATCCGCTCTCGGTCCGTTGCGCGGCGACGGTCTGCGAAGTCCGAGGCGTGCTGTCCGGTACCGAAGAGCGAATCTCCGCAATGATGAACGAGGTCCAGAATGCCGGCCTCAACCCCGTTCGCGTAGGACCGCCGCTCGCCAATACGAGCGCCGGCTTCGCCATCGCGGACAGGACGCCGACGCGCGTGGAGTTCGTTATGCACTATCGCCGTGCCTGACGGCGACCCGTGTCGCGCCACAATCACTTATGCAGATAATGCTCCTGCGCGGCATCGGTCGCATTGATTGCCAGGATCGAGCGCGCCTCGCTCGGCGCCAAAGCATGGCCTGAGCGGTCGCCCGACGCCGCGATCACCCGGTCGAGCAGCGCGCGGCCTTCTTCCCACCAGCCGATCCCGCTCGCGGCGTTGAGGTGGCCCTGCGCACCGGCGTCGACGAAGTGGCTGCCCCAGAACGACGCCATGCTGCGGGCGCGGCCGAGGTCGATCCAGGGATCGTCGCTCGACGCGACGAGGATCGAGGGGAAGGGAAGCGCCTTACGCGGGGTCGGGGCGAACCCCTTCAGCTCGGCCGCGCAATCGGCGCGATCGGCATCGGCGGGTGCGACGAGCAATGCGCCGGCGACCGGCCAGCCATAGGGCTGCGGGCTCATTTCCGCCCACCACGCGACCGCTAGGCAGCCGAGCGAGTGCGCGGCGAAGATCACCGGCGCCTGCGCCTGGCGCACCGCCTGGTCGATCTGCGTCACCCAGGCGTTGCGGTGCGGCGCGTCCCACAGGCCGAGCTCGACCCGGTGCGTGTCGGGGCGCGCCTTCTCCCACAATGTCTGCCAGTGCGACGGCCCCGAGCCGCCCAGGCCGGGAACGGTGAGGATCGTCGGGAGCGTGCCGTCGGGATGCGTGAACTGACCCATATCCTGTCTCCACCAAAGGGTGGGAAGAAGGCGGCGTGGGCGCTCTAGGGGGACGACCGCGCAGCTTCTTCGCCTTCTTCCCAACGTCGAATTTAATTCCCAGTTCCTGAGTGGGAATAGACTCTGCGATGAAGCGAATGCCGATTGCGCCAGTCGGATTTCGGGGCCACATCCGGGCCATGGGCAAGGTGCGCGCCGACCAGTTGATCGCCGACCGCGGGCTGGCGGAGAGCCGCACGCGAGCACAGGCGCTGATCATGGCGGGCCTGGCGTTCGTTGGCGACCGCAAGATCGACAAACCGGGGCAAATGATCGCCGAAGATGCGATGGTCGAGGTCAAAGGACGCGATCATCCCTGGGTGTCGCGCGGCGGGATCAAGCTGGCACACGGGCTCGATCATTTTGGGTGGGACGTAACGGGCGCGGTGGCGATCGACGTCGGTAGTTCGACCGGCGGCTTCACCGACGTGCTCCTCCAGCGCGGGGCCACACGAATCTATGCCGTCGACAGCGGCACCAACCAGCTTGCGTGGAAGCTGCGCCAGGACGAGCGCGTCATCGTCCACGAACAGACCAGCGCGCGGATACTGACCGACGCGCACATTCCCGAACCGATCGACCTGATCGTGTGCGACGCGAGCTTCATCGGGCTTGCCAAGGTGCTCGAGGTGCCGATGCGCTTCGCCAGGCCCGGCGCGCGGTTGCTCGCATTGATCAAGCCGCAGTTCGAGGCGGGCCGCGACGAGGTCGGCAAGGGCGGGGTGGTGCGCGATCCCGCGGTGCACGAGCGCGTCTGTCGCGAGGTCGCCGACTGGCTGACCGGCAGCGGCTGGACGGTCATCGGCGTGACGCAGAGCCCGATTACCGGTCCCGAGGGGAATGTCGAGTTCCTGATCGGGGCAACGTTAACGACCTAGACCGCTTGCGTTCGCGAGCGGGCACCGCAAAAGGGTGAACATGGAAATTGCGACCAAGGGACAGTTGCGCTGGGCCTTCCTGCGCTGGGCGATGGTGACGGTGCCGGCGATCATCCTGCTTGGCTTCGGGTCCAGCCAGTTCGCGCCGTCGGGCGACAAGAGCGCGTGGTATCGCGAACTCGCCAAGCCGGCGTTGAACCCGCCCGGCTGGGTGTTCCCGATTGCCTGGACCGCGCTCTACATCATGATGGGGCTCGCGCTCGCGATGATTCTCAACGCGCGCGGATCGCGGTATCGCGGGCTCGCGATCGCGCTGTTCGTGGGGCAGATGGTGCTCAATCTGGTGTGGACGCCGGTCTTTTTCGGTGCGCACCTGGTGTTCGCCGCGTTGTTGATCCTGATCGCGATGTTCGTCGTCGCGCTGATCACGACGATCGTGTTCGGCCGGATCCGTACCGGCGCGGCATGGCTGATGGTGCCGTACCTCGCCTGGCTGTGTTTCGCCGGGGCGCTCAATTTCGGGATCATGCAGCTCAATCCCAACGCCGAGACGCTGCTTGTACCCGCGTCGTCCGATGCCCAGATGACGATCTGACGTTTTTTGAAGGAAGTTGCGATGCAGTCCGAAAACCGCCTGTTCGACGATGTGGTGAAGTTCGTGAACGGCGCCGCCGGCACGCTGGCCGGGATGGGCCGCGAGGCCGAGGCCGCGACGCGGGAGCGCGCGCGCGAATGGATCGGCGGGCTCGACTTCGTCAGCCGCGAGGAGTTCGAGGCCGTCAAGGCGATGGCGGCCGCCGCGCGCGACGAGAACGAAGCGTTGAAGGCGCGGCTCGACAAGCTCGAGGGCGGCGCCGCCAAGCCGAAACCCAAAGTTTGATATTGTCGCGGTACCGGCCCGCGCCCCCACCCGGCCTCCCACAAGGTATCCTGAATTGGGAGGCCGGGTGGGGGAGCGGGCCGGTACCGTCCGAAATGCGCGACGTGCATTTCCACAGGAGCCCTAACCGATTTTCCACAGCTTTCTCCACGCATGTTGTTGCGCGGGTTCCGCGCCGCGCGCAAAATCGCCGGCGATGACTGACGGATACCGCCATGCTCGATGAAAACGATCTGTCGCGCGAAGACGCGGCGCCGATCGACATGATCGAGAATTACTATGCCGCGCATGGTTGGGATCACCAGCGCCACGACGACGAGGTGGTCGCGACGGTCAAGGGCAGCTGGACGCAATACGAACTCCGCGCGCTGTGGCGCGAGGAAGACAGCGTGCTGCAGTTCCTCGCTTTCCCCGACATCCGCGTCACCGACGACGAGCGCCGCGCCGCGATCTACGAAGCGATCGGGCTGATCAACGAGCAGCTCTGGATCGGCCATTTCGAATTGTGGTCGTCGAGTGGGATCGTGCTCTATCGCCACGCCGCGATGATCGACGGCACCGATGGCGGCACGCTCAGCCTCGAAGGCGCCGAATTGCTGATCGAATCGGCGATCGACGAGTGCGAACGCTTCTACCCGGTGTTCCAGTTCGTCCTGTGGGGCGGCAAGAGCCCCAAGGAAGCGCTCGCCGCGTCGATGACGGAGACGCAGGGCGAGGCGTGAGCGCCGCACTGCCCCAACGCCTGTGGCTGGTCGGCTGCGGCAATATGGCAGGCGCGATGCTGGAACGCTGGCTGGCGAGCGGGACCATAGCCGCCGATGCCGTGGATGTCGTCAATCGTCACGACCGCACGCTGCCGGGTAACGTGCGTCAGGCGCGGACGCTGCCCGATGGACCGCCGCCCGATCTGGTGATGCTGGGCATGAAGCCGCAGCAGCTCGACGACGTTGCGGCCACGCACGGCCCGGCGATCTCGAAGGCGCCGTTGCTCGTATCGCTCTTGGCCGGCGTCGAGGAAGCGACGTTGGCCGCGCGGTTTCCCGGTCCGGCGATCGTCCGAGCCACGCCCAACCTGCCGGTCGCGCTGGGCAAGGGCGTGGTCGCGCTCCGCGCCGAAGCCGCGCCGCAGTCGGCGAAGGATGCGGTGACGGCGCTGATGACGCCGCTCGGTCTGGTCGAGTGGACCGGCGACCCCGCAATCTTCGCCGCGCTGGCGACGCTCGGCGGCTGCGGACCGGCGTTCCTGTTTCGCTTTATCGACGCCATGGCGGCGGCAGGCGAAGCGCTCGGTATGGGTGCCGACCAGGCGGCACGGCTTGCGCTGGCGACGGTCGATGGCGCGGCGGCGATGGCGGCCGCGTCCGACGCGTCGCCGGCGACGCTGGCCGATCGCGTCGCAAGCCCCGGCGGCACGACGCGCCAAGGGCTGAACGTCCTCGACCGCGACGATGCGCTGGTGAAGTTGCTGACCGAAACCCTGCAAGCCGCCGAACGCCGCGGCCGCGAAATGGCCGCCGAAGCCAAGCGCTAGCGTCGTTCGCCGGGCGGCACCGAATTCTCGCGCCACGAATGGACGCGCGCGCGCTCGGCGTCGGGGATCAGCCCTTCGAGCACGGCCCAAAACCCGCTGACCGCTTGCTGCCCGGCCTGGGCATAGGCCGTCGCCATGATGTCACGGCTGGCGTTGAACAATTCGTTGTCGAGCGCATAGCCTTTATCGCTCAACCGCAGCAGCCGCTGGCGCCGGTCGCGATCGCCGACTCGCGTCTGCACCAGGTCGCGCTCCTCGAGTTCGGTCAGCACGCGGCCGAGCGACTGTTTGGTGACGCTCAGAATCGCGAGCAACTCGCTGACCGAGATGTCGGGGTGGCGCCCGATAAAATAGAGTGCGCGGTGGTGCGCACGCCCGATGCTGTTCGCGCCGAGCCGCTCGTCGACGGAGCGCGTCACGCGGCTATACGCGAAAAACAGCAATTCGGTACCGCGCCGGATTTCGGGTTCGCGGAGGAATTGGGCCGAAGCGGCAGGGGTTGCGGCAGTCATGTTGACCGATCTGCCACCGTAATGACGCTATCGCAAGCCTTGGACGCGCGGATTTTCTGGCGCTATGGGACAGCGGCCATGACCATCGCCACGACCTTCCCGCGCAACCCCACCGCTTCGCCCACACCCGTCGATGTCCGCGCCGAGCGGATGGTCGATCCCGGCTTCGGCCGCGTCTTCACTGATCACATGGCCATCGCGCACTACAACGCTGCGGACGGCTGGCACGATCTGGCGATCGCGCCGCGCCAACCGTTGACGGTCGATCCGGCCTGCGCGGTGCTGCATTACGCGCAGGAGATTTTCGAAGGGCTCAAGGCATATCGCACCGCCGACGGCGGGACGGCATTGTTCCGGCCGGAGGCCAATGCGCGGCGCTTCATGGCGTCGGCGCGGCGGCTGGCGATGCCCGAACTGCCGGAGGAATTGTTCGTCGAATCGTGCCGTGCGCTGGTGCGCAGCGAGATCGACTGGATTCCGGACTGCGACGGCGGCGCGCTCTATCTGCGGCCATTCATGATCGCGAGCGAAGCGTTCCTGGGCGTCAAGCCGTCGTCCGACTATATCTACATGGTCCTCGCCTCGTCGGTCGGCGCGTATTTCAAGGGCGGCCCCAAGGCGGTGACGATCTGGGCGTCGGAGAATTACACGCGCGCCGCCCCCGGTGGCACTGGTGCGGCGAAGTGCGGCGGTAATTACGCCGCCAGCCTCGCCGCGCAGGCCGAAGCGATCACCAAGGGATGCGATCAGGTCGTGTTCCTCGATGCGGTCGAACGCCGCTACATCGAGGAACTGGGCGGCATGAACGTGTTCTTCGTGTTCGACGACGGATCGATCGCGACGCCGCCGCTTAGCGACACGATCCTGGCCGGTATCACCCGCGATTCGCTGATCGCCTTGGCACGCGACCGCGGGATCGCCGTGCGCGAGGAACGCTATTCGCTCGACCAGTGGCGCGCCGATGCCGCGAGCGGACGGCTGACCGAGGCGTTTGCGTGCGGCACTGCGGCGGTCGTAACGCCGATCGGCGCGGTCAAGGCGACGTCGGGCGACTTCACGATCGGATCGGGCGGCCCGGGGCAGACGAGCACCGCGCTGCGCGCCGCTCTGGTCGCGCTACAGACCGGAAGTGCGCCCGATCCGCACGGCTGGCTCGACAAACTCTGAGGGTTGGCAGGCGGGCGAGCGCCGCTATAAGCGCGCGCTTCCGGCTGCGTGTTGGGGCGTCGCCAAGTGGTAAGGCAGCGGCTTTTGGTGCCGCCATTCCCAGGTTCGAATCCTGGCGCCCCAGCCAGCCGGTTCGGCTGGACAACGTTGCGTTCTTTGCCGACCTTGGGGCGATCGACGCTTTGAATATCCGATATTTATCGCGTAATATGGTTAGATAAACGCTTCTCACGTTTGTTATGGTCGGCTTAGCCGCAGCGACCCCAGGCCGGGTTCTGCACCAATCATCCAATTCGAACGTTCCTGATCCATGTTTTCCCGGTCGAAACCAGCATCACGTCCGGCCATTCCCTTTGGTCATCGCGTCTACGCGATCGGCGACGTGCATGGCGAAGGCGGCCTGCTGCGCCGGCTGTTGCGGTTGATCAAGGAGGACAATGCGGCGCGGCGCGACCTCACCGTCACGCTCGTATTCCTCGGCGACCTGATCGATCGCGGGCCCGATGCGGCCGCGTTGCTCGATGCGTTCGCGCGGATGGATATCGACCATGTCGTGACGCTCAAGGGTAACCATGAGGAGGCGCTGGTCCAGGCCTATCGCGGTGACGACGATGTGCTCGACGCGTGGATGCCGTTCGGCGCGATGGCGACATTGACGGGCTTCGGCGTGACGTTGAAGGAAATCGATTCCACCAACATCGTGTTCACCGCGGCGTTGCAGTCGCGCATCGACCCGGCGCTGATCGAGTGGCTGGATGCATTGCCGAGCGCGTGGGAATGCGGCGATTATTATTTCACCCATGCCGGGATCAGGCCGGGGGTGAAACTGGACGAGCAAGCCGACGCCGACCTGCGCTGGATTCGCGAGCCGTTCCTGTCGAGCCGCAAAAACCACGGCAAGATAATCGTGCATGGCCATACGGTCGAACCGGGGATGCCGGCGCTGGGTGGCAATCGGATCGGCATCGATACCGGCGCGCACGAGCATGGCGTGCTGACCGCGGTCGGCCTGGAGGGCGAGCGGCAGTGGTTGTTGCAAGCGACGGGCACCAACGATCGCGACGACGCGGTTGCGTCGACGGAGAGCGCTTCGCCGTCGCCTGACCTGTCGTCGATGCAGGATCTCGTCCCGTTGATCGCGTCGATCGTGGCACCGACCCCCGAACCGGTCGACGCGGCCCTGCTGTTGAAATCTGTACACGAGCCGGCCGACAATCCGCTGCAGCCGGTCCGCCGCGCGAAGAAGATGGGCAATAGCGGCGTCGTCGCGGCGGGGTTCGCACTCGTCCTGGCGACGGTCGGAGGCGTCATTGCGGTGCGGTCGAAACTGTCCGCGCCCGCTGCCGGGGACGTCACCCTGTCGATCCCGGAATTTCTCGGCGGGCCGACCGCGCCAGTGGCAAACGCAACGTCCGAGGCATCGGTCGATGCGCGGCCGAGCCGGAAGAGTGCAATCCGCCATGTACCGCGCGGGCTTTCGCCAGAGCCGACACCGACGTCGACACAAAACCCCGGCGGCGATCCACCACGACTCTACGGCACGGAGCTGGAAAACGCGCTGGCGGAGGACCGTGTCGTCACGCGCAAGTCGAATCAGGACGAGTTGTCGCGCCAGCAAGCCGAGCGCGACACCCCGAAATAGCCGCTCGCCGGCTTAGTTCAGCGCACCCGCAAACGTATCGCACTGCCCCGGATCGCCGGTATCGATGCCGCGCTTCAGCCACGTCATGCGCTGTTCCGACGTCCCGTGCGTGAAGCTGTCGGGGACGACGCGACCCTGCATTTCCTTCTGAAGCGTATCGTCGCCGATCGCCTTTGCCGCGGTCATGCCCTCGGCGAGATCGTCGGGATCCATCCGATCGCGATTCTTCGCGGCCCACACGCCGGCGAAGCAGTCGGCCTGCAGTTCCAGCATCACCGAATATCTGTTGCCATCGACCTCGCTCGACCGCCTTTGCAGCGAGGCGACGCGATCGGACGTGCCCAGCAGGTTCTGGATATGGTGGCCGAATTCGTGCGCGATCACGTAATCCTGCGCGAAGTCGCCCGATGCGCCGAATTTCTGTGCCAATTCCTGGAAGAAGCTGGTGTCGAGATAGATGCCGGCATCGGACGGGCAGTAGAATGGCCCCATCGCCGATTGCGCCGCACCGCAGCCCGACTGGCCGTTGCCGCTGTAGAAGACCAGCTTGGGTTGCTGGAACTGCTTGCCGTTCTGGGCAAAGAACGCCGCCCAGGTCTTGTCGGCCGAGCTGAACGCATTGCATGCCACCTTGCTGGCGGCATCGACGGTGCAGCTCGACGCAGCGCCGCTGCCCCCGCGCGCCTCGGTCGGGGCGTTCGATCCGACCGGACTGCCGCCGCCGAGCATTTGCGATCCGCCACCGAAAACGAAGAACACGATCGCCAGCACGGCGACCCCGCCGCATCCGAACCGGCTGAACACCATCGGCAGCAGGCCAAGCAGCAACCCGCCGCCACCGCCACCGAAATTGAAGCCGCCGCCGCCCGACCCGCGCTGGTCCTCGACATTGATGTTCGGGTCGAAATCGTCGAGCCGCATGGCCGCATCCCCCTGATCGTTATCGTCACGTATCAAAATGCGCCGAGCGCGGCGTGGTTGCAATCGCCGGTATGATCGGGTCTTGCGGCGGCAAAGTCACGCACGGAGTCGAGCAATGTTTTTGAAGGGCAAAAGCGCGA
This sequence comes from Sphingomonas panacisoli, assembly GCF_007859635.1. Classification (NCBI taxonomy): domain Bacteria; kingdom Pseudomonadati; phylum Pseudomonadota; class Alphaproteobacteria; order Sphingomonadales; family Sphingomonadaceae; genus Sphingomonas; species Sphingomonas panacisoli. The sequence continues at coordinate 782,295 of NZ_CP042306.1, forward strand.
TCGTTACCGGGTCCACGTCGGGGATCGGGCTGGCCTATGCCAAGGCGCTGGCTGCCGAGGGCGCGGCGGTGATGATCAACGGATTCGGCGATACCGACGCGATCGAGACGGAACGCGCCGAACTGGCCGCGGTGAGCGGGGCCAAGGCGCTGTACGATCCGGCCGATATGACGAAGCCGGACCAGATCGCGGCGATGGTTGCGCGGTGTCATGACGAACTCGGCGGGCCCGACATCGTCATCAACAATGCCGGCATCCAGCACGTCGCGCCGATCGACGAATTCCCGATCGACAAATGGGACGCGATCATCGCGATCAACCTGTCGAGCACTTTCCATGCCGTCCGCGCCGCCGTGCCGCACATGAAGGCGAAGAAGTGGGGGCGGATCATCAACACCGCCTCCGCGCACAGCCTGGTCGCGAGCCCCAACAAAACGGCCTATGTCGCCGCCAAGCACGGCGTCGCCGGCATGACCAAGGCGCTGGCGCTGGAAGTCGCGACGCACGGCATTACCGCCAATTGCATCTCGCCGGGCTACGTTTGGACGCCTTTGGTCGAGAACCAGATCCCCGACACCATGAAGGCGCGTGGCCTGACGCGCGAGCAAGTGATGAACGACGTCCTGCTCGCCGCGCAACCGACCAAGGAGTTCGTGACGCCGGAGCAGGTCGCCGCGCTGGCTCTGTTCCTGTGCCGCGACGACGCGAAGGCGATCACCGGCGCCAACCTCTCGGTCGATGGCGGCTGGACCGCGGCCTAGCGCCTGACGACGAAAATGCCCGCCGGGACGAACCCGACGGGCATCCTTTCCTCCCCAGGAAACCGTGCCGCCGTCCCCGCCGGAGGGAACGGGACGGCGGCGGCGCCGTCAGCCGACTCGGCCGAGGCGATGATAGAGGTTGGAGAACTTCGCGGACTTGGGATCGTCGGCGATCTGGCGGACATAGGCGCCGACGGCTTCCTTCATCAGCCCGAAATCCTCGGTCGAGAAGACGGCGCGGACGCGCTGCGGTTCGTTCGACATGTCTATTCCTTTACATTCCTTGTCGCCAGCGGACTGGCTATGGGCTGATCAATACGCGTCAATGTCTGAGGTGGAAGACGAGTTTAACGGGCATGCAGGGTTTGGTTGTGTAGCTGAGTGTGGATCGTTATCGTAATGTTGTAAATTATTCACCGAGAGGCGAGATGGCCGAGCGCAAGATATTGGCGGGGCATGCGGTGCGGCGGTTGCGGCGGCGCGAGGGGCTGACCCAGGCGGCGATGGCGGAGATGCTGACGATCTCGCCCAGCTACCTCAACCTCGTCGAAAAGAACCAGCGGCCGGTGTCGGCGGCGTTGCTAGTCAAACTGGCCGAGACGTTCGACTTCGATCCGCGTGCGCTCGCGGCGGGCGAGCCGGGCGGCGGCGCGGCGGCGATCCGGCGGCGGCTGGCCGATCCGATGTTCGCCGACCTGGAGATCGACCGCAACGAAGTCGAGGAGTGGCTGGCCGGCGCGCCCGGCGGGGCGGAGGCGTTCGCGCGGGCGTTCGACCGAACGGGTGTCACGGCGGGGCCGGACGGCGCGGCCGCTGCTGCCGACCCGATCGCCGAACTGCGTCGCGAGATCGAGCGCTGGCGAGGGCATTTCGCCGATCTCGATGCGAGTGCGGAAACGTTGGCGGACGAGTTGCGGCTCGGCGCCGGCGATCTCTATGGCGCGATCGCCGAGCGGCTGCGCGTCAAGCACCAGCTGACGATCCGAATCCTGCCGGTCGATGTCATGCCCGACCTGCTCCGCCGCACAGATCTTCACGCGCGGCAGTTGCAATTGTCCGAGACGCTCGATCCGGCGAGCCGGACCTTTGCCGCGGCATATCAACTCGCGCAGATCGAGGCGCGCGATGCCATCGAAGCGCTGGTCAAGGGGGCGGGCTTCGCCGATCGCGCGGCCGAGCGGCTCTATCGCCGCTATCTGACCAGCTATTTCGCGGCGGCGGTCATGATGCCCTATGCCCGATTCCTGCGCGCGTGCGAGGCGACCGGCTACGATCTCGAATTGCTGCAGCGCCGGTTCGGCGCCGGGTTCGAGCAAGTCGCGCATCGGCTGACGACGCTGCAGCGCGTCGGCGCGCGCGGGCTGCCGTTCTTCATGGTGCGGATCGACCGCGCCGGGCAGGCGTCGAAGCGCTTTTCCGGCGCGAGCGGATCGCCGCTGACCGAGAGCGACGCGCGGTGTCCGTTGTGGCGCGTCCACCACGCCTTCGATCGGCCGGGCGATATCGCCGTACAACTGGTGGAGCTGGAGGACGGCGCCCGCTGGCTGACCTTGTCGCGCACGGTGACGCCGCAGGGTCGGCGATACGGGATGGTCCCGGTGGAGTTCGCGGTCGGGCTTGGCCTTGCCGCCGATCTGGCCGACGGGCTGGCGGCGGCGCGCGGCGTGGACTTCAAGGGCGAGGCGACGCCGATCGGGCTGAGCTGCCGTGCGTGCGGCCGCATCTGTCCGCAGCGCAGCGCTCCGCCGGCCGGCCGCGCGTTGCTGATCAACGAGCGCGAGCGCGGGGTCAGCGCGTTCACATTCGGGGGGATTGAGCGCCGCCGTGCCTGGCTAAGTTGACACCAAGTTGACACTAACGACGACGTTTCGCGGGTCCGTCGTGGCTCGAGAAATGCATGGATATTCGGACTGCCAAAGAGCGGATCGTCTTCTATCATGCCCGGCATTCTGTAGGAAAATGCAATCGCGAGTGGAGGCATGAACGACGTGACGATCCGGCGACTCGGCGCCGGCGATATAGCGACGATGCGCGGCCTGCTCGCCATGTTCGGCGACGCGTTCGAGGATCCGGCGGCCTATCGTCGCGCGCAACCCGACGACTCCTATCTCGCCCGGCTGCTGGGGCGCGACACGTTCGTTGCGCTGGCCGCGATCGCCGAGGGAGAAGTAGTGGGCGGTCTCGCGGCCTATGTGCTCGACAAGTTCGAACAGGCGAGGAGCGAAGTTTATATCTACGACCTCGCCGTGGCCGAGCCGCATCGCCGCCGCGGGATCGCGACGGCGCTCATCACCGACCTTCGCCGGATCGCAGCCGAACTCGGGGCGTGGGTCATCTTCGTCCAGGCCGACTACGGCGACGATCCCGCGATCGCGCTGTACGAAAAGCTGGGCGTGCGCGAGGACGTGATGCACTTCGATATCGCGGTGCCTTAGTTGGCGTCGCGCGCGTTACCCGCCGGCCGGTTGTTCGCGTCGCTGAGGCGAGCGGCGATCAGCGTCGCTATTCGCCAAGCTCCGCCTTACTCCGCCGCCATCAGCATCCGTTGTTCGGCTGCCTTCGCCGCGGCGTCTTCGCGCTCGCTGCGCAGCTTGGAGGTGCGTTCCAGGCGTTCGGCCATTTCTTCCCACGCCATCGCGGCCCGTTCGCAGCGTGCGCGGACATTGTCGAGGCCACTGGCGGCGGCGTTGGCGCGCTCCATGGCGGCGCGATTGCGGTAAAGTTCGGGGGTGTCTGACATTCGATTCTCCGGTGTTGCGGAGGGCTGTAGCACAAATAGGCGGCGCGACAGAATCGCACCGCCTATCAGGTATTTAGCTAGTTATTCCGCCGCCATTTTCACGTTGACCGCGGCCTGCTTGCCACGCTTGTCGTTTTCGAGGTCATAGGTGACCCGGTCGTTCTGGTTGAGCGTGTTGATGCCCGCTGCTTCGAGCGCGGTGATGTGGACGAACGCGTCCTGTCCGCCGCCGTCCGGCGCGATGAAGCCATAGCCCTTGTCGGCGTTGAAGAATTTGACGGTGCCGGTGGTCATTTCGATATTCCTTCTTTGTGACAGGGCGGTCCGGATGGCGGACGGCCCAATGCCGCGGCTGCAGGGAAAGAAGGAGAAGGAGCCGCAAAGCGCCGAAGACCGTCGATGTGCGACTGTAGCGGTTGAGGATATGGGGCGCGCTCGTCAAAATAGCAAATTGGCGCTGTAAATAAGTTACAATACGACACTCTAAGTCGTATCGCTTGCCACATGCTGACGCCGCCGACACACCTAAATCGTGATGCGTGTTCTGTAAATTATCGTACTTTGCTCGGCATCATAACCAAGGACGACATCGTGACCTACCAGAACAACATCGCGCAGACCGGGCAGTTGATCGCCGGCTATAACGGTACGTGGAACGGAATCAGCCCGGAAGCCGTGGCGCGGATGCGGGCACAGAATCGGTTCCAGACCGGGCTCGACATCGCGCGCTATACCGCCGCGATCATGCGCCGCGACATGGCGGCGTACGACAGGGATCCGGCGAACTACACGCAGTCGCTCGGCTGCTGGCACGGGTTCATCGGCCAGCAGAAGATGATCAGCATCAAGAAGCATTTCGGGTCGACCGAGCGGCGTTACCTCTATCTCTCGGGCTGGATGGTCGCGGCGTTGCGCAGCGAATTCGGGCCGCTGCCCGACCAGTCGATGCACGAAAAGACCAGCGTTCCGGCGCTGATCGAGGAACTCTACACCTTCCTGCGCCAGGCCGATGCGCGCGAACTGGGCATGATGTTCCGCGAGCTCGACAAGGCGCGCGAGAGCGGGGATGCGGTCGCCGAGCAGCGGCTGATCCACGCGATCGACAACCACCAGACGCACATCGTGCCGATCATCGCCGACATCGACGCCGGCTTCGGCAACGCCGAAGCGACATACCTGCTGGCAAAGAAGATGATCGAAGCGGGCGCGTGCGCGCTGCAGATCGAGAACCAGGTCAGCGACGAAAAGCAGTGCGGGCATCAGGACGGCAAGGTCACCGTGCCGCACGAAGACTTCCTGGCGAAGGTCCGGGCGTGCCGCTACGCTTTCCTCGAACTGGGCGTCGAGGACGGGATCATCGTCACGCGCACCGACTCGCTGGGCGCCGGCCTGACCAAGCAGATCGCGGTGTCGAATGCGCCGGGCGACCTCGGCGACCAGTACAATTCGTACCTCGATTGCGACGAGGTCACCGATCTCTCAACGATCAACGGCGACGTCGTCATCAATCGCGGCGGCAAGCTGATGAAGCCCAAACGCTTGCCGTCGAACCTGTTCCAGTTCCGCGAAGGAACCGGGGCGGACCGCTGCGTGATGGATTGCATCGCCAGCCTCGACAACGGCGCCGACCTGTTGTGGATCGAGACCGAGAAGCCGCACATCGAGCAGATCGCGTCGATGGTCGACCGCATCCGCGAGGTCCACCCGACCGCCAAGCTGGTCTACAACAACTCACCCAGCTTCAACTGGACGCTGAACTTCCGCCAGCAAGTGTTCGATGCGTGGAAGGAAGCGGGCAAGGACGTCTCCGGCTTCGAGCGCGACCGGCTGATGAGCATGGATTACGACGATACCGAACTGGCGGAGGAAGCCGACGAGCGGATCCGCACGTTCCAGCGCGACGCGGCGAAGCGGGCGGGGATTTTCCACCACCTCATCACGCTGCCGACCTATCACACGGCGGCGCTGTCGACCGACAACCTCGCCAAGGAATATTTCGGCGACGAGGGGATGCTGGGCTACGTCAAGAACGTCCAGCGCGCCGAAATCCGCCAGGGCATTGCCTGCGTGAAGCACCAGAACATGTCGGGCTCCGACATCGGCGACGATCATAAGGAGTATTTCGCCGGCGAGGCCGCGTTGAAGGCCGGTGGCGCCCACAACACGATGAATCAGTTCGCGGCTTGAGCGAGTGGATTAGCGGCAGCTAATCCGCGCCCGCGCTCAAGCCCGGCCGGCGGAGCAACGCTCCGTCCGACGACGCGGCTTTGCCGCGGCGGGGCTGAAATCAAAGACCATCCTTGGGAGAGGATGCGGACGGCCCGGGGGAACCTCCTTCACCCGGGCCGTTCTTCTATTCGCGCGCCAACCGGACCTGCGCGGCACCCTCCGCATCGCCCTGCTCGTCCTCGATCGTCACGACGACCTTCGACAATTCGCCGGTGAAGCGGAACGGCGCGTCGTAGTGTGACACCGGGCTCGACCGGTCGTGGCCGATGTCGAGCCCCGACCAGCTGATGAAATTGACGAACCCGAAGCGGATCGTGCCGCCGCCGACTGGCTTGCCGTCGACGGTCAGCGTCACGTGCTTGACGTCGCCATGGACGACGTGCGCGCCAAACACGTGTTCGCCAGCGAGGATGGGGGCGTCGCTCGACACGATCTGATGCTCGCCGACATTGACATCGTAATGAAGCCGGCCGTCTTTGACGTAGAGGCTGTAGCCGCAGGTCATGTCGCCATGCGCGATCAGCACGCCTTGGTCGCCGGGCGCGATGCGGGCATGCGCTTCGATGCGATAGCTGCGCGCGCGCAGATCGGGCGCGATGTCGCTCGGGATGTGGCCCATGCCGCGGTGGAAGGTGAACACACGCCGGGCGCCGAGATGCCGCGCGGCGTTCTCGGCGAAGCGCGGTCCGAAGCGGTCGTCGAGCGGGAGGACCTGGTGCGCTTCGGCCTCGTGCCACCAAAGGTCGATCAATTCCTCGAGCTTGTCGGGGTGCGTATCGGCGAGGTTGTTGGTCTCCGCGAAGTCGGTGGAGAGGTCGAACAACTCCCATTTGTCGGCGGCATAGGGCGTGCCGGGCGGATGGAACGCCACCGCCTTCCAGCCGCGATGGATGATCCCGCGATGCCCGAACATCTCGAAATATTGCGGCGTGTCGCGCTCGGGCGCGGCGGCGTTGCTGAGTGACGAGGCGAAGCTCACGCCTTCGAGCGGCATTTGCGGGACGCCCGCGACACTCTCCGGCGGTTCGATCCCGATCATCTCGAGCAACGTCGGCACGACATCGACCGCATGCGCGAACTGATGCCGCACTTCGCCGCGCGCGGAAAGGCGCTTGGGCCAGCTCACCACCAGCGGATCGCGGATGCCGCCGCCATGCGTATTCTGTTTATAGCGGCGGACGGGCGTGTTCGACGCCATCGCCCAGCCGAGCGGGAAGTTGCTGTGGCTGTCGGGACCGCCGATATCGTCGATCCGCGCGAGCTTTTCCGCCAGTAGTTCGGGCCGCAGATTGTACGGCCCCATCGCATTGACGAACCCTTGGATCATCCCCTCCTGGCTCGCGCCATTGTCGGACAGGACAAGGATCAGCGTGTCGTCGGTCAGCCCGGCGGCGTCGAGGAACGCGGTCAGCCGCGCGATATGCTGGTCGGCATGGTCGAGCATCGCGGCATAGGCGCCCTGCAGCCGCACCGCGAGGCGGCGGGTATCGTCGTCGAGATCGGCCCAGGGCTGGACGAAATCGTTGCGCGGCGGCAGCGTCGTGTCGGCGGGCACAAGGCCGAGCGCGATCATCCGGGCGAGGCGCAAATCGCGCTCCTTGTCCCAGCCACGGCCGAACATCGCGTCGTAGTGCAGTATCAGATCGCGCGGCGCCTGATGCGGGGCGTGGCACGCGCCGGGGGCGAACCAGAGCAGGAACGGCTTGTCGGGCTTGGCCGCGACATGATCGGCCAGGAAGCGGATCGCTTCGTCGGCCAAATCCTCGGTCAGATGATAGCCGGTGTCGAACGTTCCCGGCGGCGCGACGGGCGTGTTGTCGCGCACCAGCTCGGGCGCGAACTGATCGGTCTCTGCATCGAGGAAGCCGTAGAAATGGTCGAACCCGCGCCCCAGCGGCCAGCCGTCGTGCGGCCCGGTCGGGCCGACCTCGTCGGCGGGGGTGACGTGCCACTTGCCGACGAAATAGGCGTTGTAGCCGTGGGGCTTGAGCATTTCGGGCAAGGTGCCCGCCTCGCGCGCGATCTTGCCGCGATAGCCCGGATAGCCGCTGTCGAAATTCGCGAGGCAGCCCATGCCGACGGAATGATGGTTGCGCCCGGTTAGTAACGCCGCGCGCGTCGTCGAGCACATCGCGGTGGTGTGGAAGCTGGAAAAACGCACGCCGCGCGCGGCGATGGCATCGATGGCAGGGGTAGCGATCGGCGATCCGTAGCAGCCGAAATCGCTCAGCCCGACGTCGTCGAACAGGATGACGACGATATTGGGCGCGCCCACCGGGGGCGTGGGGCCGCTCGGCCAGAACGGCGCATAGGGTGCTGCGGTCGGGTCGCGGTCGGTCACGTTTCTCTCCCCCATTTGTCGCTAGTCACGCTATGGCGCGGCTCGGCGCGCGGCAAGTCAGCCCGCGATGCGCAGCCAGATCGCGGTCGCGTCGTCGCCTTGCTTGAAGCGCGGCCAGCGGGTGCAGTCTGCGTCGCTCGCTTCGGCGGCGCGCAACCGAGCGGCGATGCCGGACAGACCATCGCCCGCGAGCAGCGACGGCAGGTCGCGGCGGACGATCAGACGGTATAGGTCGATCGCGGCACTGAACCCGTCCGTCATCAGCAGCAATTCGTCGCCGGCCACGCAAGGTTGGCTCGAATAGAGGATGTGATCGGCACCGGCTGGGTCGATGCACAGGATGCGACGGTCGGGGTTCGAACGGTTCGCCCGCAGTGCGTCGAGTACCGGGGCTGCCCGGCGGACCGATCCGAGCCCGTGATGTGCGACGCTGCGCGCGAGGTCGCTTTCGTCGTCGCGGACGTCGACGTCGGGTCCGATCGGGATCGCGGCGCCGTCGCGGATCAGCAACGCCGGACAGTCGCCGAGCCACGCGCAGTCAAGCCGGTTGTCGGCGACCGTGACGGTCAGGAAAGCGGCGGACGGGACTTCCCACGCTTCGGGGGGACGCGTGCGGTCTTCGACGAAGCGGGCAGCAACCGTCTCGAAGACTTGGCGGCATAGCGCCTCGATCGACCCGGCGGTCGCGGCGGCGAAGGCGCGATCCGCTTCGGCGGCGATCCAGGCCGCCCCGCCGCGGTCGCCGACCAATCCCGGATCGCCGAGGTCGGTTGCGCCGTCGATCACCCAGGCGCGCGCGTGGCCGGCGCCTGCGCGGTCGTCGTTGGCCTTGGTGTTGTCGCCGGCGATCGACAGCGATTGGATGACGTCGAGATGCACCGGCTCAGGCGCCGGCGGCGTCGAGCTTTTCGAGCTGCGCGGCGCTGAGCGCCAAGTCCATCGCGGGCAGCAATTCCTCCAACTGCTTCACGCTGGTCGCGCTGGCGATCGGCGCGGTGACGCCGGGTTGCGCGGCGAGCCAGGCGAGCGCGATCTGCGCCAGCGTCGCACCGGTCTCCGCCACTACCGCATCCAACGCCGCGAGCACCGCGGGTCCCTTGCCGTCAAGATACGCCTGCATCCGCCCGCCGCGCACGCTCTTACCGAAATCCTGGGCCGACCGATACTTGCCGGTCAGGAAGCCCGAGGCGAGGCCGTAATAGGGCAGCACGCCGATATTGTGCTCGACGCAATAGTCCTGAAGCTCCCCCTCGAACTTGTGGCGGCTGACGAGGTTGTATTCCGGCTGGAGCGCCTCGAAATGCGGGGCGCCGGCCTTGCGCGCGATGTCGTTGGCCGACTTGAGTCTAGCGGCGTGGAAGTTCGACGCGCCGAGCGTCGCGACCTTGCCCGCCGCGACCAGCTTGGCGAAGGCTTCCATGTACGCCTCTTGCGGCGTGTCCTCGTCGTCCTGATGCGCGTAATAGAGCGCGATCTGCTCGACGCCGAGCCGTCGGAGCGACGCGTCGCACGCCGCCGCGATCCGCGCGGGGTTCAGCTTCTCGCCGCCCTCGCCGGGCAGCATGCCGACCTTGGTCGCGATGCCGACTTTCTTGCCGCTCGCCTTGAGCCACTCGCCGATCACGGTTTCGGACTCGCCGCCCTTATGGCCCGGGACCCACGCCGAATAAACGTCGGCGGTGTCGACCAGCGTCCCGCCGGCATCGGCGAACGCGTCGAGGATCGCAAAGCTGGTCGCCTTATCGGCGGTCCAGCCGAACACGTTGCCGCCCAGGCACAGCTTCGGCGTGTGCAGGTGACTGGACCCGAGGCGGCGGCTGTCGGTCATTGCGCATTCTCCGAAACGATGGCGTTGGCGTCGGGACCTGCATCGGGCGGCGCCGTATAGTTCGCGTCGAGCGACGACGCCGCGTCGTTGAGCATGCGGTCCTCCTCGGGCGACACGCTACCGGTATCGTCGGCGCGCGAGCTGCAGCCGGCGAGGATAAGCAGGGGCAACAGTAAGGCAGAGCGGACCATTCATTTCTCCGTCACCCCGGCGAAGGACCGGGTCGTTGGCGGTTCGCGCGATCTCCAGCGGCCCCGGCCTGCGCCGGGGCGACGAGAGCCTAGTCCTCGATCTCGTTACCCGCGTCCTTGAGCGCGGCGCCGGCCTTGTTCTTGGCGTCCTTCGTGGTGTTGTCGATCTTGTCCATGCCGTTCTCGGCGGCGCCGAACGCCTTGTCGGCTGCGGCATCGACGTCGTTGGCGGCCTTGGCCATCGTCGCATTGGCGTCGGCGGACATCGTGTTCGCGGCGGTGGCGGCTTCGTCCTGCGCTTTCTGGCTGCACCCGGCGAGGGCGAGTCCGACGAGCGCAAGCGGGATCAGGGCCTTGGTCACGATAGAATCTCCTGGCTGAACGGCGTCAAACGACGCTAGGCCGCCGCCGTTCCGCGCGCAACGCGTTGACGTGATATAAAGATATCTTTATATCTATATGCGACATGCCGAATACGCTCGACATCTTCCGTGCGCTTGCCGATTCGACGCGGCTGCGGATCGTCGCGTTGGTGCGGTCGATGGAGCTGTCGGTCGGCGAGCTGGCGCAAGTGCTGGGGCAAAGCCAGCCGCGCGTATCGCGCCACGTGAAAATCCTCTCCGACGCCGGAATCGTCGAGCGCCGCAAGGAAGGCAGCTGGGTGTTCGTCGCGATGGGCACGCGGGACGTCGTGACGCCGCTCTGCGCTGCGCTCGATGCGTGGGAAGGCGACCGCGCGCATGCCCGCGCCGAGGCCGACGCGGCACGACTGGCCGCGGTGCGTGCCGACCGCGCGGCGCATGCGGCGGGTTGGTTCGAAGGCAATGCCGGACAATGGGACGCGATCCGCTCGCTCCATATTGCCGAAGAACAGGTCGAGGCGGCGATGGCCGCGGTGCTCGGGGACGGACGTGTCGACCGGCTGGTCGATATCGGCACCGGCACCGGGCGGATGCTGGAGTTGTTCGCGGGCCAGGCGGATCATGCGCTCGGCATCGACCGGAGTTCCGAAATGCTGCGGCTGGCGCGTGCCAAGCTAACCGAGCGCGGGCTCGATCACGCCGAACTGCGCCAGGCCGATCTCTACGCGCTGCCGCTCGACGCGGGCGCGGCCGACCTCGCCATCCTGCACCACGTGCTCCATTTCGCGCACACGCCCGACGCCGCGATCGGCGAGGCGGCGCGGGTGCTCAGCCCCGGCGGGCGGCTGCTGATCGTCGATTTCGCGCCGCACGGTCGCGAGGAATTGCGGACGCGCGACGCGCACGCACGATTGGGTTTTTCGGACGAACAGATGCTCGGCTGGTTCGACGGCGCGGGGCTGGCGCCGGTACGGACCGAGACGCTGGAAGGCGGCGAGCTGACGGTGAAATTGTGGTTGGCGCGCAAGTCGGGTCAACCAGTGCGTGTGAAGGAGGCAGCGTGATGAGTTCGGTCGAGAAGATGCCGGAGGCGCGGCGCGCGCTGGCGACGCCGATGTTCGCGGACCTGGCCGGCGACGCGCAAGTCTCGTTCGAATTCTTCCCGCCCAAGACCGAGAAGATGGAAGAGACGTTGTGGGAGTCGGTGCAGACGTTGGCGCCGCTCGGCCCGCGCTTCGTATCGGTAACCTATGGCGCAGGCGGGACGACGCGCGAGCGGACGCACGCCACCGTCGCGCGGATCGCCAAAGAAACCGCAATTCCGGCGGCCGCGCACCTGACCTGTGTCGAGGCGACGCGCGCGGAGATCGACGCGGTCGCCAACGACTATTGGGACGCGGGTGTGCGGCACATCGTCGCGTTGCGCGGCGATCCACCGACGACCGGCGCGAAGTACGCGACGCATCCCGGCGGGTACGAAAACGCTGCCGATCTCGTCGCCGGTCTGCGCAAGCTGCACCCGTTCGAGATTTCGGTTGCGGCCTATCCCGAATGCCATCCGGACTCGCCCGACAGCGGGCATGACCTCGACAACCTCAAGCGCAAGATGGATGCCGGCGCGACCCGCGCGATCACGCAATTTTTCCACGAGGCGGATACGTTCTTCCGATTCCGCGACGCCGCCGCCGCCGCCGGGATCGACGCCGAGATCGTGCCGGGGATCATGCCGGTCATGAACTTCGCCAGCGTCAAGCGGATGTCGGCGATGTGCAACACCGCCGTCCCCGCCTGGATGGGCCATCTGTTCGAAGGGCTCGACGATCACCCCGCCGCGCGCCAGCTGGTCGCGGCGACGATCGCCGCCGAATTGTCGCGTCGGCTCTATGCGGGCGGCGTGCGCAATTTCCATTTCTACACGCTCAACCGGGCGGAGCTGAGCTACGCGATCTGCCATCTGCTCGGCATCCGCGCGAAACCCGCATTGCAGGAGAAGGCGGCATGACGTCGGCGCGCGAAAAGCTGTTGGCGGAGGCCAAGCAGCGCATCCTGATCACCGATGGCGCGTTCGGGACCGAGATCCAGAACTGGAAGCTGTCGGAAGCGGATTATGCCGGGTCGCTGGGTCTCACCCACGACCAGAAGGGCAATAACGACATCCTCGCGCTGACCAAGCCCGAGGTGCCGGAGGCGATCCACCGCGCCTATTTCGAAGCGGGCGCAGACATCGCCGAGACCAACACCTTCTCGGCGAATTCGATCAGCCAGGCCGATTACGGCGCCGAGCATCTGGTCCGCGAGATCAATCTCGAGTCCGCAAAGATGGCGCGTCGCGTCGCCGACGAATTCGAAGCCAAGGACGGCCGCCCGCGCTTCGTCGCCGGCGCGATCGGACCGACCAACAAGACGCTGTCGCTGTCGCCCGACGTCAACGATCCGGGCTTTCGCGAGATCGACTTCGATTATCTGAAGGGTGTCTATCGCGAGCAGATCGAAGCGCTGGTCGAGGGCGGGGTGGACTTCGTCCTGATCGAAACGGTGTTCGACACGCTCAACGCCAAGGCCGGCGTGATGGCGGCGATCGAGGCGGGCAATGATCTCGGCCGCGACCTGCCGATCATGCTGTCGATGACCTTGACCGACCTCTCGGGCCGCAATCTGTCGGGTCACACGGTCGAGGCGTTCTGGCACGCGGTGCGGCACGCGAAACCGTTGACGATCGGGCTGAATTGTTCGTTCGGTGCCGAGCAGTTGCGTCCGCATGTTAAGACATTGTCGGAAATCGCCGATACGCTGATCATGGTCTATCCGAACGCCGGGTTGCCCAACGAACTCGGCGCCTATGACGAACTGCCCGCGACGACCGCGAGTCTGGTCGGCGAATGGGCGCAGGCTGGGCAGGTCAACGTGCTCGGCGGCTGCTGCGGCTCGACCCCGGCGCACATCAAGGCGATCGCGGACTTCGTGCGTACGCTGCCGCCGCGCGCGGTGGTGACGCCTGAGGTGCGGACGCGGCTCGCCGGGCTCGAACCGATGACGATGGCGGCGTAGCGGCAATGTCGGAGGGCGAAGGCTGGCGGGTGCGCGAAGCGGGGGCGGATGACGCCGACGCGCTCGCGCTCGTCGGCGGCGCGACATTTCTGGAAACGTTCGCGGGCGTGCTCGCCGGCGACGCGATCGTCGGGCATTGCGGGCGCCAACATACGACCGATGCCTATCGGTCGGTGCTGACGAACGGTGGGCGCGCGTGGCTCGCCGAGCTCGATCCCGGCAATGCGCCGGTCGGGTTCGCGCTGCTGACCAAGCCCGATCTGCCTGGCGCGCGCGCCGGCGATATCGAGCTCAAGCGCATCTACGCCTTGGCGCGATTTCACGGCACCGGCATCGGACGCGCTTTGATGGCGGCGGTCGTCGCCGCTACGTCGGGGTTCGAACGGCTGCTGCTCGGCGTGTATGCCGGCAATACTCGCGCGATCGCCTTCTACCGCAAACAGGGTTTCGAACCGATCGGCGAGCGCCGGTTCGATGTCGGCGGCAAGCTCTACGACGATCTCGTGCTCGCCAAACCGCTTACCGCCTGATCCGGGACTTCGATGACCACCATTTCCACCGCCCAATTCGTCAATATCGGTGAGCGCACCAACGTCACCGGATCGGCGGCGTTCAAGAAGATGATCATGGCCGGCGACTACGCCAAGGCGGTCGAGGTCGCGCGCCAGCAGGTCGAGAACGGCGCGCAGGTGGTTGACATCAACATGGACGAAGGGCTGCTCGACGCCGAATTCGCCATGACGACGTTCCTCAAGCTGATCGCCGCCGAGCCGGACATCGCGCGCGTGCCGTTCATGATCGACAGTTCGAAATGGTCGGTGATCGAGGCCGGGTTGAAATGCGTCTCGGGCAAGCCGATCGTCAACTCGATCAGCATGAAGGAGGGCGAGGAGCAATTCCTGGAGCACGCCCGCAAGTGCATGGCGTACGGCGCCGCGGTCGTGGTGATGGCGTTCGACGAGGTCGGCCAGGCCGACACCAAGGAGCGCAAGGTCGAGATCTGCGAGCGCGCCTATAAGCTGCTGACCGGGATCGGCTTTCCGCCCGAGGATATCATCTTCGACCCCAACATCTTCGCGATCGCGACGGGGATCGACGAGCACCGCAAGTACGCGGTCGATTTCATCGACGCCTGCCGTGAGATCAAGGCGCGGTGCCCGCACGTCCATATCTCGGGTGGGCTGTCGAACCTGAGCTTTTCGTTCCGCGGCAACGAGCCGGTGCGCCGCGCGATGCACTCGGTGTTCCTCTATTACGCGATCCCGGCGGGCCTCGACATGGCGATCGTCAATGCCGGGCAGCTCGACATTTACGACCAGATCGATCCCGTGCTGCGCCAAGCGTGCGAGGACGTCATCTGGGACAACCGCCCCGACGCGACCGATCGGCTGATCGAGCTGGCGGAGAAATTCCGCGGCACCGACGCCGCGACCGAAAAAGCGGCCGAGGAATGGCGCGGCTGGGACGTCGCGAAACGGCTCGAACATGCGCTGGTGAAGGGTATGGATCAGTATGTCGTCGAGGATACCGAGGAAGCGCGTCTGCTGACGGCGCGGCCGATCGAAGTGATCGAAGGCCCGCTGATGGACGGCATGAACGTCGTCGGCGATCTCTTCGGATCGGGTAAGATGTTCCTGCCGCAAGTCGTTAAATCTGCTCGCGTTATGAAGAAGGCGGTCGCGCACCTGCTGCCCTTCATCGAAGCGCAGAAGGAACCCGGCGCGAAGGGCAAGGGCAAGGTCGTGATGGCGACCGTCAAGGGCGACGTGCACGACATCGGTAAGAACATCGTCGGCGTCGTGCTGCAGTGTAACGGGTTCGAAGTCGTCGATCTGGGCGTGATGGTGCCGTGGTCGAAGATCCTGGAGGCGGCGAACGAGAACGATGCCGACATGATCGGGCTGTCGGGTCTGATCACCCCGAGCCTCGACGAAATGGTGACCGTCGCCGAGGAAATGAAGCGGTCGAACATGACGATGCCGCTGCTGATCGGCGGCGCGACGACGTCGAAGGTGCACACCGCTTTGCGCATCGCCCCGGCCTATGACGGCCCCGTCGTCCACGTGCTCGACGCGAGCCGCGCGGTGGGCGTCGCGACGACCCTGGTCAGCGATACGATCCGCGACGATTACGTGACCAAGATCGCAGAGGAATATGAGGACGTCCGTCGCCAGCGTGCGGGCCGCGCGCAGAGCGAGTTGCTGCCGCTCCAGGCCGCGCGCGACAATGCGTTCGTGGCCGACATGAGTCTCAAGCCTGCCGCGCCCAGCCAGCCGGGGCGTCACGTGTTCGCCGATTGGGATCTGGCCGACTTGCGCGAATGCATCGATTGGACGCCGTTCTTCCGGGCGTGGGAGTTGGCCGGGGTCTATCCGGCGATCCTAGACGATGCGGTAGTAGGGGAAAGCGCGACGTCGCTGTTCGCCGACGCCAACAAGATGCTCGACCGCATCGTCGCGGAAAAATGGCTCACCGCGCGCGCCGTGGTCGGGCTATGGCCGTGTGCGCGCTACGAAGACGATGTCGTCGTCGCGCCTGAGGGCGACTGGACCGCCGATCAGCTGCGCAGCTTCGACCTGCTCAACCTGCCCGACGACGAGAGCCATGTCCGCCTCGCGTTCCTGCGCCAGCAGATCGCCAAGCGCGAAGGTCGCGCCAATATGTGCCTGGCCGATTTTATCGACCCGGCGGGCGACTGGATCGGCGGGTTCGCGGTCAGCATCCATGGCATCGAGCCGCACCTCGCGCGGTTCAAGGCCGCGATCGACGATTATTCGGACATCCTGCTCAAGGCGCTGGCCGACCGCCTGGCCGAGGCGATGGCCGAGCGGCTCCACCAGCACGTTCGCACGACCTTGTGGGGCTATGCCGAGGGCGAGCAGCTGACCAACGAGGCGCTGATCAAGGAACAGTATCGCGGCATCCGGCCGGCGCCGGGCTATCCGGCGTGTCCCGACCACAGCCTGAAGCCGATCCTGTTCAAGCTGCTCGACGCGCACAAGGCGACCGGCATCTCGCTGACCGAAAGCTACGCCATGCTGCCGACGGCGGCAGTCAGCGGCTTCTATTTCGGGCACCCGCAAAGCGAGTATTTCGGCGTCGCGCGCGTCGGGATGGACCAGGCCGAGGACTATGCCGCGCGGCGCGGCGCCGACATGGCGACGGTCCAGCGCTGGCTGCGGCCCAATCTGGACTGAAGCAAAACGGGCGCCGCCATCGCTGGCGACGCCCGTTTCGTTTTACGGCTGGATTCGATCAGGCGAAGCGGACGGTCGCCTGACGACGACGCAGGCTTGCGCCCATCAGACCGAAGCCCATGATCATCATCGCCCAGGTCGCCGGTTCCGGCACGGCGGCGGCTTGAACTTCGAAGTTCGAATTGACAGACAGGGCCGTGCCGAAATTCGCCTGTACGTTGTCGACTGCGCCGAAGAACGTGCCACCCCAGCCCGAACCGATCCCGATTTCGAGACCGTAGACCGACAGGTTCGCATTGCCGTTGTCGGCGATCCACTGCGCCAGCGTCTTCTGTCCGCCATTGGCACTGGCAAACGTCGGGCCGAGCGAATCCTTGGTCGCCCAGAAGATACCGCTGTTCAGATTGGCGGTCAGCGTCGTCCAGGTATCAACGGGCGAGGTCGTCTGGTTCTGGTAGACGTTCTCCAGCACGAGCGTGCCGGCATAGACGCCGTTCTTGAGCATGCCGAGCCGAAGGACTGGCGCCAGGTTCGGATCGGTGGTCGATGTGCTCGACCGGTAGAAGTCGAACGACAGGCTGGTCAGGCTGGACAGCGCGATCGCGGTCGATGCGCCGGCCGCGCCGAAATTATAAACCAGATCGCCCTTGCCGGTGTCGCCCTGCGTGCTGTTGAAATAGGCAGAGCCGTTGCCGCTGCGCGCATAGTCGGTCGTAATACCGATGGTCGATCCGGCGCCGACGGCGGCCTGGTACCACTGGCCGATAACCGGCGTGCCGTATGCGCGGTTGGCGTCGGCATTCGGGCCGGGGCCCGTCACGGTCGTGCGCGTGCCCGTCGCGTCGGTGGTAGTCGCCGCGGTGCTGGTCCCGAACGTGCCGGTCACGTTCTGCAGGCTGGTGTTGTACACGGTCTGCGCCGATGCGGCGGCCGGTGCCAGGACGACCATGGCGGTCGCGGCGAGATAAAGTGCCTTCATGAATTTCCCCTCTGGACTCGGCCAACACGCGCAACGCCTACCCTGAACGGAGATCGCGCCGCTGGCCCTATTGCACTGATTAACCAAACGTTAACGATACGCAATGGGCAGAATGGTTGACCTGAATCAAGTTTCCAACCGATGTGCCAAAATCGGGCAGGTACCCAGACGTATTTACGTCTTCGCTCCTCGATTCACCTTCTCCCGCGCCGTTAACCGACATTCGCCATTTGCCGACAAGGCGTCGTCGTTATCGACGGCGCAAAGGAGTTACCCATGCGCCGAATCCTCATCGCCTTGCTGCCGCTGATCGCCGCGCCGGCCGTCGCGCAATCCGTGTCGGCGCCGTTCACGGTGCAGGAAACCGGGCAGGGCTTCGCCACGCTCGACGACGCGGTGCAATCGATCCGGATGGGGACCGCGACGATCCTGATCGCGCCGGGCGTCTACAAGCAATGCACCGTGCAAGCCGGTGGCAACATCACGTTCAAGGCGGTCCAGCCCGGCACCGCGATCTTCGACGGCGAAGCGTGCGAGGGCAAAGCCGCGTTCGTGCTACGCGGGGCGAGTTCAGTGGTGGACGGCATCGTGTTCCGCAACATCCGCGTCGCCGACGGCAACGGCGCGGGCATCCGGACAGAGATGGGCAATCTGACCGTGCGCAATTCGATGTTCCTCGACAGCCAGGAGGGCATTCTCGGTGGCCAGCCGACGGGGCAGAAGATCGTGATCGAGCGCTCGACCTTCGCCGGGCTCGGCACATGCGACGACGCGACCGATTGCGCGCATTCGATCTACCTTGCCAATCAGGGGTCGGTCACGATCACGCGGTCGCGGTTCGAGCGTGGACGCGGCGGGCATTACGTCAAGCTGCGCGTGCCGAACCTGTCGATCACCGACAACAGCTTCGACGACAGCGAAGGCCGCAAGACCAACTACATGATCGACCTGTCGGAAGGCGGCACCGGCCTGATCGCGCGCAACACCTTCGCCGACGGGTCCGACAAGGAAAATTGGAGCGGCTTCATCGTCGTCGCGGCCGAAGCGCGGACCTATTCGTCGGCCGGGCTGAAGGTGGTCGATAACGTCGCGACGCTTCCGCCCAATTTCGGCAAGAGCCCGGCGTTCGTCGCGAATGTCGGCCGCGATCAACTGGCGGTCGGCGCAAACAAGCTCGCGCCGGGCATCCGGCCTTACGAACAGCGTTAGGGGCAGCTACTTCCCGGTCCGCCGTCGAGATCGAGACAGCGGCCATCGATCTCGCCCGGCGCCAGCGCGAAGCCGACCAACGCGGCGAGGCTCGGCATGATGTCGACCGTCTCCACCGACAGCGGCTGTTCGAACCCCGCCATCCCCCGGCGCCAGAACAGGATCGGCACGCGGCGGTCGTAATCCCAGATACTGCCATGCGTCGCGATCGTGCCGGCGGGCGTGGTCGCCGGCGGGATCGGGGTGATACGCGGTTTCAGGAAGATCGAGATATCGCCCGATCGCTCGGTATCGAACGAGGCGCGGGCGCGCTGGAGGAGGCTCCACGTCTCTGGCGGCCCGGCGGGCAGGGTCGCCGCGGCGATTTCCGGCTTGGTGAAGACCGCAGCGACCTGCGGGTTGGCGGCGTAGCGTTTCACCGCCGCATCGCGGACGCGATCCCGGTCCGCCGGGGACAGCTTGTTGCTGATCCACACATCGCCATTCACCCCGCCGAACAGCAGCGGCCCTTTCAGCCCCAGCGTTCCGGCGATGTCGTCGCCCACCGTCTTGATGTTGACCGTCAAGTCCATCCGCGCCGCCATCGGCATGCCGCGCTCGCGCTCGCGTTCTGGGATATCGTTGCCGCCATGGTCCGCGGTCAGCGCGACGACGTAATCGACGCCGGTCTTGTCGAGCATCGCGAAGAATTTGCCCAGCGTCTGGTCGAGATTGGCGAGCTGGATGCACATCTCCGACCCCTCGGTGCCGAAGCCATGCCCGACATAGTCGGTCGCCGACGCACCGACCGTCAGCACGTCGACCGACGGGCCGCGCCCGAGCTTCATGTCCTGCACCATCGCCGTCGCGAGGCCGAAGATCGCGGTGTCGAATGCGGGTGAGGCCTTCCACAGTCCTTCGTTTTTCGCAGGACGCGCGAAGCGGCCGTTGCCGACCGTCTTGCCGTTGGCGACGATCGGCCGGTCGATCGACTTGCACCAGGCAGGCTCGACTAGAGCCGCGCCGGGCTTGGCGATCTGCGCTTCCGCGGTGACGTTTGCACGTCCGACCGAGGCGGGAATGGCGCGGTCGCTATAGGAGATGAACCCCTTGCCGTCGCGCCAGAACCAGAGCTGATCGACCTTGTGGCCGCCCATCATGATCGCCGCGCGGTCCTTGCCCGCGACCGACACGGTGCGGACGCGCGGGTCGGCGTTCTTCAGGCGCTCGCCGAGGGTCGGCACGCGCAGCTTGATGTCGGACGCGGTATAGTTGCTGAAGCTCGAACCCGGGACGCGCTCGTCCTCGGCGCAATAGACCATGCCGGGGCGCGGGCCGTTCAGATCGACCCAGTCGTTGGCGATGATGCCCGTCCGCGCCGGGCGATCGCCGGTCATGATCGTCGAGTGACCGGGGCACGTCTCGGTCGCCGCATGGCTCTGATAGCCTGCCGGAAACACCGCGCCGTCGAGCAGCCGTTTGAACCCGCCGGTGAACCGGTTGCGATATTCCGCGAACAGATCGGCGGAGAATTGGTCGACGGAGATCACCACGATCAGCTTCGGCGCGGGTCGTGCAGGCTCGGCTGCCGGTGGCGGTGTGTCTTGTGCGGCGAGGGGCGAGGCGAGCAGGAGGGCGAGGGGTGCGAACGGGATAAAACGCATCGGAGACCTCCGAGGGATCGGGATAGGCGTTGGCTTACCGACCAGCTATGGCGCGGCGGCGGGACGGGTGACAAGAGGTCGCATGCGGGCATTCGGTTTCATGATTGTGACGCTGATGCTTGGCGTCGTCGCATGGGCGATGCCGGCGCGTGCGCAGGACGATGCCGGTCCGCATCTCCGGATCGGGCTAGTCGCGGAAAGCGACACGCCTAGGGCCGGCGGCGAGGTCGCGATCGCGCTCGACACCACGCCGCAGCCGGGCTGGCACGGTTACTGGCAGAATCCGGGGGATGCGGGATTTCCGGCGAAGCTCGACTGGACGTTGCCGCAAGGCGTGACGGCGAGCGCGCCGGTCTATCCGGCACCCCAACGGCTGCTGATCGCGAACTTGATGAACTATGTGTTCGAACGGCCGTACGCGCCGATCGTGACGCTCAAAATTCCCGCGGGCCTGCCGGCCGGCACCACACTGCCGATCAAGCTGCACATGACGTATCTGGTCTGCACGACACAATTGTGCGTGCCGGAGCAGGGCGATTTCGCGATCACGCTGACGGTCGGCGACGGCGCGATCGATCCGGCGCAGCGGGCGACGTTCGATTCGTGGCGCCGCGCCCTGCCGCAGCCGCTCGGGTCGGCGGCGACGTATCAGGCGGCGAACGGCGAGGTGCGGATCGCGGTGCCGTATCCGGCGAGCGCCAAGGGCGAGGGCGCGTATTTCTACCCCGTCTCGACGGGGGTGATCGAATATGCGTCGCCGCAGGTCGTGAGCCGCGACGGCGATCGCTTGATCCTGGCGACCAAGGGCAAAGGCGGCGGGCCGCTCGAAGGCGTGCTGAGCGTCGACGGCCGCGCGTTGGCGGTGACGGCGTCGCCTGGGACGGTTGCGGTCGGGAAGGTAGGCGGCGGCGATCTCGCGGCGATCCTGATCGCCTTCGCCAGCGCGGTGCTCGGTGGGCTGATCCTCAACGTCATGCCGTGCGTATTCCCGATCCTGAGCCTGAAGGCGCTGAGCCTCGCGCGCGCCGGGGGCGACGAGCGCGCCGCTCGGCACGAGGCGTTGGCCTACACCGCCGGCGCGATCGCGGTTTGCCTGGCGCTCGGCGCGACGATCCTGGCGTTGCGCGCCGGGGGGAGCGCGGCGGGTTGGGCGTTCCAGCTGCAGGATCCGCGTGTCGTCGTGCTGCTCCTGCTGTTGACGATCGGAATCGCGCTCAACTTGGCTGGATTGTTCGAGCTGCCCGTGCCGCGTTTCGCCGCGCAGTCGGGCGGCGCGAGTGGCGCGTTCGCGACCGGCGCGCTGGCGGCGTTTGTCGCGACGCCGTGCACCGGGCCGTTCATGGGTGCAGCGCTGGGGGCGGCGCTGGTGCTGCCATGGCTGGCCGCGCTCGCGGTATTCGCCGGTCTGGGGCTGGGCCTCGCGCTGCCGTTCCTGCTACTCGGGTTCGTCCCCGCGCTTCGCCGCAAGCTGCCCAGGCCCGGCGCGTGGATGGACAATTTGCGGCGCATATTGTCGATCCCGATGTGGCTGACCGCGGTTGCGCTCGCCTGGGTGCTCGGCAAGCAGGCGGGGGTCGACGGCATGGCGCTCGCGCTGCTGGCGGGGCTTGGATTCGGGATCGTGCTGTGGGCAGCGGGTCGCCGGCAAGCGCGCGGTCTGGCGGTCGGACTGCCGGCCGCGCTCATGCTGGTCGCGATCGCGGTTGCGAGCGTGTGGCTGGTGCGGCCTGTGCCCAAGGCCGTCGCTGGCGGCGAGCAGACGTTCAGCGAAGCCAGGCTCGCCGATCTGCGCCAGCAGGGCCGCCCGGTCTTCGCCTATTTCACCGCCGATTGGTGCCTGACGTGCAAGGTCAACGAGCGCGTCGCGATCGACACCGACCGTGCGCAAGCGGCGTTCAAGCGCAAGAACGTCGCCGTTCTGGTCGGCGACTGGACCAACGGCGACCCGGTGCTCGGCCGCTTCATCGAATCGCACAACCGCGCCGGCGTGCCGCTCTATCTCTATTACCCCGCGGGCGGTGGCGAGCCACGCGTCCTGCCGCAAGTGCTTACCCCGTCGATGCTGGAGGAACTATGATCGCCCGGATGATCGTTGCGCTGTCCGCGCTGCTGGCCATCGGTGCCAGCGACCCGCCCGCCTGGACGCGCCCGATCGCGCCGTTCCACATTATCGGCAACCTCTATTATGTCGGGAGCGAGGGGCTCGCCGCGTATCTGATCACGACGCCCAAGGGCGCGATCCTGCTCGACGGGACGATGGAAGCGAACGTCCCGGCGATCGAGGCGAACATCAAATCGCTCGGGATCAAGCTGAGCGACGTGAAGATCCTGCTCAACAGCCACGCGCACTTCGATCATGCCGACGGCCTCGCGCACCTCAAGCGCGACACCGGCGCGACGATGATGGCGATGAAGGGTGATGTCTGGGCGCTCGAGAACGGCAAGCATTTCGGCGACCAGAACTATGTCGGCACCTTCGCCCCGGTGAAGGTCGATCGCGTGCTGGCAGATGGCGAGAAGGTGACGCTGGGCGGCGTGACGATGACCGCGATCGCGACGCCCGGCCACACCGCGGGCTGTACGACCTGGGTGCTGCCGGTGCGGATCAAGACCGGCATCAAGACGATCGTGTTTCCGTGCAGCATGACGGTCGCGGGCAACAAGCTGGTCGGCAACCGACAATATCCCGGCATCGTGGCCGACTATCGCGCGACCTTCGACCGGATGGCGGCGCTGAAAGCCGACGTCGTGCTGCCCGCGCATCCCGAGCAGGCGGATGTCACGAAGCTCAAGGGCGACCAATTCCTGCGCCCGACGCTGTTGCCCAAACTGGTTGCCGACGCCCGAGCGGCGTTCGAGAAGGAATGGCTTAAGCAAAGCGCGATAGCGCGCTGATCTGGGTCAGCCCAGTTCGCCCTTGTGCGCCGCAACATTCCATAGCAGCATGGAACCCTGACGCCTGACGGCGCTTTGGGGGACGAATGGCAGTAGGACCGGCGTTCGACGAGATCATGGGTACGGCCGGATCACGCCAGCCGCGCGCCGCGCTCGCCGCGCTCGGGGACTGGCTCGACACCACCGACTCCGCCGAACTCCGCCGCCGCCAGCAATCCGCCGAGGCCACGTTCCGCCAGCTCGGCATCACCTTCGCGGTCTATGGCGACGAGGATGCGAGCGAGCGGATCATCCCATTCGATATCGTCCCGCGCGTGTTCCTGAAGGATGAATGGGATCGATTGTCCGAAGGGCTGGTCCAGCGCGTCGAGGCGATCAACCTGTTCCTCGACGACATCTATGGCGAGCGGAAGATCCTGAAGGAGGGGATTCTTCCCAACGACTTGATCTTCGGCAATGCACAATTCCGCCCTGAGATCGCGGGAATGCGGCCGCCGCACGGCATCTGGGCGCACATCTGCGGGATCGACCTGGTGCGGACCGGGCCGGACGATTTCTTCGTGCTGGAGGACAATGCGCGCACCCCGTCGGGCGTCAGCTACATGCTCGAAAATCGCGAGGCGATGCTGCGGCTGTGCCCCGAACTCTTCCGTCAGTTCCGCGTGGCGGCAGTAGACTCTTATCCCGACCGCCTGCTCCAGACGATGAAGTCGGTCGCGCCCGAGCATACCGGCAACAATCCGGTCTGCGTCGTGCTGACGCCGGGGCACTATAATTCGGCCTATTACGAGCACAGCTTCCTCGCCGATTCGATGGGGGTCGAGCTGGTCGAAGCCGCCGACCTGATCGTCGACGACGATATCGTATGGATGCGGACGATCGCCGGGCGAGTGAAGGTCGACGTCATCTATCGCCGGATCGACGACGATTTCCTCGATCCGTTGGTGTTCCGTCCGGATTCGGCACTGGGCGTGCGCGGGCTGATCGCGGCCTATGCCGCGGGCAACGTCGCGATCATCAATGCGCCGGGCAACGGCATCGCCGACGACAAGGCGATCTACAGCTACATGCCCGAAATCGTGCGCTATTATACCGGCGCCGACGCGAAGCTGCCCAACGTCCAGACCTTCCGGTGCCGCGAGCCCGAAGCGTTGCAATATACGCTCGATCATCTCGAAGAATTGGTGGTGAAATTGGTGGACGGATCGGGCGGGTACGGGATGCTGGTCGGGCCGACCGCGTCGAAGGACGAGATCGCCAATTTCCGCGCGGCGTTGGTCGCCGAGCCGCAACGCTACATCGCGCAGCCGACGCTCGCGCTGTCGACGGTCCCGACTTTGGTGGAGCAGGGTCTCGCCCCGCGCCATGTCGATTTCCGACCGTTCGTCCTGACGGGATCGAAGGGCATCCAGGTCGTACCCGGCGGCCTGACCCGCGTCGCTTTGCGCGAGGGGTCGCTGGTCGTGAACTCGTCGCAGGGCGGCGGGACCAAGGATAGTTTCGTGCTGATGGACAACGGTCCTTCGCAATCACAGGCGCAGAGCTGATGCTGTCGCGGACAGCCTCGTCGCTCTACTGGCTCGGGCGATACGTCGAACGCGCCGATTTCATCGCGCGGCTGGTCGAGGCGACCGTGCGGCTCGATGTCCTTTCGCCGCGCCCGGCGGGCGAGGTCGCGTGGGGCAGCGCCCTCGCGGTGATCGATGCCGCCGACGCGTTCAAGGCGAGCGGCGCGAACCTGACCCAGCAGTCGGTCGCGCGCTTCCTGACGCTCGACACCAGCCATCCGGGGTCGATCGTCAGCTGCCTAGATCGCGCGCGGAACAATGCGCGCGCGGTTCGCACCGCGCTCACCCGCGACGCTTGGACCGGGATAAACCGTGCGTGGCTGATCTTCGACGGCCGCTCGTCGCCGGGCGGTGCCACCGCGACGATGAACCTGATCGAAGCGGTCAAGGCTGAGACGCGCGGGTTCGAGGGTGCGATCCATCACATGCTCAAGAACCAGGCCACGTGGTTCATCCGGTTGGGCCAGGCAGTCGAGCGCGCCGACAACACCGCGCGCCTGCTCGACGTCAAATACCATATCCTGCTGCCCGCCGGAGAAACCGTCGGCGGCGTGGTCGACCGCGACCAATGGACGACGATCCTGCAGACGGTGTCCGCCGTCACCGCTTACCGCTGGCTCTACAATGACGGGTTGCAGCCGGCGAACGTCATCGACCTGTTGATCGCGCGCCACGAGCTGCCGCGCAGCTTGGCGGCGTCGGCGGACGAAACCGTGGAGTTGCTATCGCAGCTCGCCAAGCGCACCGGGCATCACGGCGAGGCCGACCGCATGGCCCGCGCGCGGCATACGCGCATCGCCAAGACGCGCTCGGCCGACATCATCGTCAACGGGCTCCACCAATATCTCGAAGCGTTCATCGAAGAGAATGCGAAGCTCCACTTCGCGATCGGCCGGCAGTTCAAGTTCTCCTGATGCGGATTGCGATCGATCACACGCTGACCGTCGCGTTTCCGTTCCCCCGTCCGTCCGTCGCGCTGTCGCTTCGCGTGACGCCGGAGGATCATCACGATCAGACGGTGTCGGGGTGGCGGATCTGGCCCGATTGCGACGCGCGGTTGCGGACGACGCGGGATGGGTACGGCAATGTCCTGACGATGGTTTATGCCGAGGGGCCGATCGACGGCATCGAATTTCACGTGACGGGCGAGGTGTTTACCGGCCCGTCGAACGGCATCCTCAGCGCGGCGCATCCGGAGCCGTTGCCGCCGGAACTCTTTCTGAGGCCGGGCGCCGATGCCGTGCCCGAACTGACCGCGCTGGCGGTCGATGCAGGGGTCGCCGACGACGCGGTCGAGCGGTTGCACCTCGCCAACGTCGCGCTGTATCGCCGTGCCGATGCGGTCGCAGCCGATATTCTGGCGGCATCTTTCGTCGCCGCGGCGCGGCGGCTGGCTCGTCCCGCGCGGTGCGTGTCGGGTTATCTGGCGCAAGGCAGCGGATCGCGCCCGCATGTCTGGGCGGAAGCCTATGTCGACGGGATCGGCTGGGTCGGGTTCGATCCGGTGCTCGGCCTGTCGGCGGGCGAAGACCACGCCCGCGTCGCGAGCGCGCTGGACCTGACCGGGATCGCGATGGTCAGCGGGGTCTAGGCGACTTCGCTCGACAGCGCGAGCGCCTGTTCGACCGGGTGGATCGGCGGCGAATAGGTCGCGTTCTCGTCGGCGAGGATCGACCAGCCGTTTGGCCCGAGTACCTCGAGCGGGCGATAGCGCGTCTTGTACGCCATCCGCGCCGACCCCTTCACCCAATAGCCCAGATACACGTACGGCAAGCCTGCGGCGCGCGCGCGCATGATGTGATCCATGATGATGAAATTGCCGAGCCCCGGCCGCTCCGCCTCATCCGCGACGAAGAAGCTGTAGATCATGCTGAGCCCGTCGACCTGCTGGTCGGTCAGACACGCGCCGACCAGCCGGCCACGCTCGCCATGCAGACTGGGCTCGCGATATTCGACCACGACCGAATTGACCGGCGACTGTTCGACCATGTCGGCATAATCGCCGTCATCCATCAACGTCATGCCGCCCGCGGGATGCCGCGCGCCGAGATAGCGGCGGAGCAACTGGAACTGCTCGTCGGTCGCCCAGGGGTTGCACGCCGTGACTTCCAGATCGGCGTGGCGGCGCAGGATCTTGCGCTGGCTGGCGTTGGGCTTGAAATCCGGGGTGACGACGCGGACCGACACGCATGCCGAGCAACCCGCGCAGCTCGGGCGATAGGCGACCGATTGGCTGCGGCGAAACCCGATCCGGCCGAGCGCGTCGTTCAGTTCGCCGGCATGCGGGCCGTTGAGTTCGGTGAATACCTTCCGCTCCTGCCGGCCCGGCAGATAGGGGCACGGCGACGGCGAGGTCACGAAAAAGCGCGGAAAACGGAAAGGCGCGGTCACCGCCGATGGGTCCCCTTCGAATGCCGGCGAATCCGGCGGACGCACGCACTATGAATCGAGCCGCGCATGATGAAAAGCGGCTTTACCATCAAAGAAGGTTAATGGCGGGGATAACGAACTCGGTCCGTCTTCGGACACAAGATGATCCGCCGGACTCTGCGGTGCAAGGGCGCCCGTCGCACGTGCGATTCGCTTCGCCGCAAGCTTCGGTTCAGGCGAGCGGCGCTAGCTCGACCGCGAAGGAGAAACGAGCATGCGTATTGCCCTCTTCGCGTCGATGGTCGCCGTTGCAGCCCCCGCATCGGCACAGCAGATGCAGCCGGTGCTGCCGATAGCGCCGCGCGGGGTGGACTATGTCGAAACCGCCTGCAGCGGGGGGGATCGACGGGCGGCTCGAGTTTGTTCGCGTGACGGCGACCGGGCAGGTATTCAAGGTAACCCGGCGCCTGCCCGAGGTGCAGCGCGCGCGTGCGACGCGGGGCGAGGTGGCCAAGATCTGGCGCCAGCTCGACGTCGCCCGATTCGAACAGCGCATCGTACCCCCGCAGAAGCCATACATCATGGACGGCATCGATTGCTCGCTGACGCGGCGCGTGAACGGCCGTATCCACACCGTGACGCTGATGCAGCAGATGCGCGCAAATCCCAAATATCGCGACCTCGTAACGGCGCTGGATGACATCAACGCGCTGGGCCGCAAGGCGACCGGACCGAGATTGCAGCCCGCCGAAACAGTTGCATCTCCGCCACGGTAAAGCAGCTAACCTGTCGTTAAACCGTCCTGGCGTAGCGAAACCCGGCCGAAAAGCTTGCATTCCCGCGATACTTTTGTAGGACCGGGAACCAATATCCAGTATCGGCGTCATGGTTGCCATGCCGTCGTGAGTACAAAAAGGGAGACTGCCGCATGATTAAGTCAATGATTGGCGCCATGACCGCGCTTGCGATCGCTGCAATGCCGATCGCTGCCTCGGCTGCGCCGGCGAATCCGGCGGCGTCGCTGTCGGTTGCCAAGAGCGTCCGCGCGAGCACGCCGACCGCCAAGAACAGCAAGTTCGCTGGTGGCGCGATCCTCGCTGCGCTCGTCGTTGTCGGCGTGATCGCGATCGTCGCGATCGGCGCCAGCAAGGACAATAAGGCGAAGAGCGCGTAAGCGCCTCACAGCTTTAGAGAAAAAGGGCGGTGCGCGATCGGCGCGCCGCCCTTTTTTTATGCCAGTTCGACCGGGTGAACTTCGTAGTCGGCGGCCTTCAGCGCGGCGATCAGACGGTCGAGATGGTCGCGGTCGCGCGCTTCGCACTCGATGTCGGTGATCAGACCCTTGGCCGGCAACGAGGTGAACACGCGCTGGTGATAGACCTCGATGATGTTGATGCGCTGTTCGTGGAAAATGCGCGCGACATTGAACAGCGCGCCCGGCTGATCCTGCAGCTTGATCCGCAGCCGCGCCAGCCGGCCCGACCGCGCGAGGTCGCGTAGCAGTACGTTGGCAAGCAATCGCGTATCGATATTGCCGCCGCACAATACGACGCCGACGGTGTGTCCGGCGAATCGCTCGGGGTGATCGAGCAACGCCGCCAAGCCGGCCGCGCCCGCACCTTCGACCACCGATTTCTCGATCTGTAGCAGCAGGCTGACCGCATGCTCCAGGTTGCGCTCGCTGACCAACAGGATGTCGTCGACCAATTCGCGGACGATTGCCGAGGTGATTCCGCCTGGCTCCTTGACCGCGATGCCTTCCGCCAGCGTGTCGCCGCCGCAGGGATATTGGGTGCCCTTGATGCGGTTGTACATCGACGGGAACAGTTCGGCTTCGACGCCGATGACGTGCACCGGGTGGTCGGCTGCTTTCGCCACGACCGCCATCCCGCTGATCAGCCCGCCGCCCCCGATCGGCGTGATGAACGTGTCGATCGTCGGCACGTCCTCCAGCATTTCGATCGCGACCGTCCCGGCGCCCGCGACGATGCGCGGATCGTCGAACGGGTGGACGAAGGTGTAGCCGCGTTCGGCCTCGAGTTCGCGGGCATGCGCATAGGCGGCGTCGAACGTATCGCCTTCCAGGATTACCGTCGCACCGTGACCTTCGGTCTGGACGACCTTCACCGTCGGCGTGTTGGTCGGCATGACGATGGTCGACGGGATACCCAGCCGGTTGGCGTGATAGGCGAGCCCCTGCGCGTGATTGCCGGCCGACGCCGCGATGACGCCCTTCGATCGCGCCTCGTCGTCGAGCAACAGCAACGTGTTGAGCGCCCCGCGCTCCTTATAGGCTGCGGTGAACTGCAGGTTCTCGAACTTCAGATAGACCGTCGCGCCAGTCAGGTCGCTCAGCGTCTTGCTGATGAAGGTCGGCGTGCGGACGATGTTGGCGCGGATGCGATCGTGCGCGGCACGGATGTCGTCGATCGTGACGGGGATGGGGGAGGTCATGCTCGCCGCCTAGACCATCTGGCGTGGCGGGGGAACAATGCTTATGCGCCGCACATGGCAAGAGTGGCATTCATCGGACTGGGCGTGATGGGCGCCCCGATCGCACGGCATCTCGCGGCGGCGGGACACGACGTCACGGTCTATAACCGAACGAGCGAGAAGGCGGCGGCGTGGGTCGCCAAGCATGGCGGCAAAAGCGCCGCGACGCCGGCCGAGGCCGCGCGTGACCAGGATGCGGTGCTGACGTGCGTCGGCAATGACGACGATCTCGCGGCGGTGACGCTGGGCGATGATGGCGCGTTCGGCGCGATGCGGGCGGGCGCGTTGTTCATCGATCACACGACGGTGTCTGCCGATATCGCACGCCGATTAGCCAACGAAGCGGAGAAGCGCGGACTGCTCGCAGTCGATGCGCCGGTTTCGGGTGGGCAGGCGGGGGCCGAGAACGGCAAGCTGTCGATCATGTGCGGCGGGTCCGCCGACGCCATGGCGCTCGCCGAACCGCTCATGCAGGCTTACGCCGCCCGGATCGTCCATATCGGTGGGCCAGGTGCTGGCCAGACAACCAAAATGGTGAACCAGATCGCGATCGCCGGCGTGCTGCAAGGCGTCAGCGAGGCGCTCCGCTTTGCCCAGGCGAGCAAGCTCGACGTCGACAAAGTGCTCGACGCGGTCTCCGGCGGCGCAGCGCAAAGCTGGCAGATGGTCAATCGCTGGCCGACCATGGCGAAGGACGAATTCGATTTCGGTTTCGCGATCGACTGGATGC
Source organism: Sphingomonas panacisoli (assembly GCF_007859635.1). Taxonomy (NCBI): domain Bacteria; kingdom Pseudomonadati; phylum Pseudomonadota; class Alphaproteobacteria; order Sphingomonadales; family Sphingomonadaceae; genus Sphingomonas; species Sphingomonas panacisoli. Next base: position 812,879 of record NZ_CP042306.1, read on the forward strand.
GCAAGGATCTCGGCCTCGCGCTCGACGAGGCGGGCCGCAACGGCGCGCTGTTGCCGATGACCGCGTTGGTCGATCAATTCCTATGCCGAAGTACAAAAAATGGGGGGCGCGCGGCAGGATACCAGCGCCCTGATCAGGAGATTGCCCCGGTGAAGAATGTCATGATCGGATCGTTTCGCAAATTGTTCGCCGCGGCCGTCGCGCTGTCGATGGTCGCGACCCCGGCGCTCGCCGATGGGGTGATCGACAACGTCAACGGCATGACGATGGACGCCAAGGGACAGGTGATCCATTTCACTGGCATCGTGATCGGCCGCGACGGCAAGGTCGTGAAGCTGCTCCAGTCGGGTGACAAGCGGCCCGAGCGACCGGATTGGCTGTCCAATCAGAAGGGTCGGACGTTGCTGCCCGGGTTCATCGACGCGCACGGACATGTACTCGAACTCGGCTTCCGCGCGCTCGAACTCGATCTGTCGGCCACCAAGTCGCTCGACGAGGCCAAGGCCAAGATCGCCGCTTATGTCGCCGCCAATCCGGAAAAAAAGTGGATCATCGGCGGCGGGTGGAACCAGGAGAAATGGGGTCTCGGCCGCTTTCCCACCGCCGCCGATCTCGACAGCGTCGTCGGGGATCGCCCGGTCTGGCTGAGCCGCGCCGACGGCCATGCCTCTTGGGCCAACAGCGCCGCGATCAAGGCGGCAGGCGTAACCGCCAAGACCGCGACCCCCGACGGCGGCCGCATCGAAAAGACGGGCGCCGAGCCGTCCGGCGTGTTCGTCGATTCGGCGCAAGGCTTGATCGACAAGGTCGTGCCGCAGCCACTGCCCAAGGAACGCGACTTCGCGTTGCAGAAGGCGCAGGAGATCCTGCTCGCGTTCGGCATCACCGCGACGTCGGACATGGGCACGTCGATGGATGATTGGCTCGCGATGCGCCGCATGGGCGATCGCGGTGCGCTGATGGTGCGGATCATGAGCTACGGCGCGGGTATCGAGACCGCGATCCGCGTCGGCGGCAACGGACCGACCCCGTGGCTGTACGGCGACCGCCTGCGGATGGGCGGGGTGAAGCTCTACGCCGACGGCGCGCTCGGGTCGCGCGGGGCGTGGCTGCTCAAGCCGTATAGCGACGCGCCGGGCCAATCGGGCGCGGGGTTCATGAGCGACACGCTGATCCAGAATTTGATGAGCCGCGCCGCGATGGACGGCTATCAGGTCGCGGTCCATGCGATCGGCGACAAGGCAAACCGTCAGGTCCTCGACGCGATCGAGGCGTTATCGCCGACCTATAAGGGCGACCGCCGCTGGCGGATCGAGCATGCCCAGATCATCGACCCCGCCGACCTGCCGCGCTTCGCGACGCTGAAGGTGATCGCGTCGATGCAGCCCACGCACGCGACGTCGGACATGAAGATGGCCGAAGCGCGGCTAGGCGCCGACCGGCTGGCCGGCGGCTATGCTTGGGCGACGATGCTCAAGAACGGCGTGCCGTTGGCGTTCGGTAGCGACTATCCGGTCGAAAGCCCCGATCCCTGGGCGGGCTGGGCGGCGGCGTTCACGCGCCAGGACGCCAATGGCGAACCGTTCGGCGGCTGGCGCCCCGAGGAAAAGGTGACGCGCGAACAGGCTTGGTGGGCGTTCACCGCGGGCGGCGCCTATGCCGGGTTCGCCGAAGACAAGTTCGGCCGCCTCGCGCCGGGCCAGGCCGCCGATTTCATCATCGTCGATCGCGACCCGTTCCTGTCGAGCCCCACCGACCTCCGCGCGACGAAGGTAGAGGAAACGTGGATCGGCGGGCAGAAGGTGTACGTGCGCAAGCAATAGCCCAAAAGAAAAGGGCCGCGGCGTTCCCCAACACCGCGGCCCGTCCCCCTCGAAAGCGTCGGTCGTTTACGCGACCTTCGCCTCGACTACCTCGTCGGCTTCGCGCAGCACGTAGCCGCGGCCCCATACGGTCTCGATGTAGTTTTCGCCGTCGGTCGCCAGGCTGAGCTTCTTGCGCAGCTTGCAGATGAAGACGTCGATGATCTTGAGTTCGGGCTCGTCCATGCCGCCATACAGGTGGTTCAGGAACATTTCCTTGGTCAGCGTCGTGCCCTTGCGGAGCGAGAGCAGCTCCAGCATCGCATATTCCTTGCCAGTCAGGTGGACGCGGGCGCCGTCGACTTCGACGGTCTTGGCGTCCAGATTCACCGCCAGCTTGCCGGTCTTGATCACCGACTGTGAATGACCCTTCGAACGGCGGACGACGGCGTGGATGCGCGCGGTCAGTTCTTCGCGGTGGAACGGCTTGGTGACGTAATCGTCGGCACCGAAGCCGAACGAGCGCACCTTGCTGTCCATCTCGCTGATGCCCGACAGGATCAGCACCGGCGTCTGGACACGAGCAACGCGCAATTTCTTGAGCACGTCGTAACCATGCATGTCCGGCAGGTTCAGGTCGAGCAGGATGATGTCGTAATCATAGAGCTTGCCGAGGTCCAAGCCCTCTTCGCCCAGGTCGGTCGTGTAGACGTTGAAGCCTTCGGTCGTGAGCATCAGCTCGATCGCCTTGGCGGTCGTCGGCTCGTCTTCGATCAGCAGCACGCGCATGCGGCATTCCCCTGTTTTCGAGCCCCGCCGTGCCCCATGACGACGCGGTTCGACGCAATCCATTAACCTAAGCACCTCTGAAGGTAAAAGGTTAATTCTTCGCTAACCGGCCTGACTCCACGAGTCGCGCGAAATCGCCTGTCGAAGGACTCGTTTGGAGTTGGGAGTCAATCGACCCTATCGGTGTTTTCGCCGAGTGTCTCACGGACGTACAACGAGTGCGTGAGCGCGAAAATCGCGACCAGCAACGGCGCAGCAAAAACTAGCCCGGTGAGCCCGAAAATATAACCGATGCCGACCATCGCGAACAACGTGATCGCCGGCGGAATCGCGATGACACGATTCTGGATGATCGGTGTGACGATCAAATCCTGGACGATCCGGACGATCGCATAGGTCACGATCGCGCCGATCAGCGGGCCCGTTCCGGTGTTCGCGGCGAGACCTAACGCGGGCAGCATCGCGACGGTCGGCCCGATATAGGGAATGAACTCGCTCATCCCCGCGAGCAGTCCCAGCGCGGCAGCGGACGGCACGCCCGACAGCCACAAACCGATGCCGATCGACGTGCCCATCAGCAGCATCAGGATGATCTGCGCGCGCAGCCACAGCCGCAGGTTGCGGCCGAGATCGTCGAACGCGTCGCCGAACGCGCCGCGCTTGCCCCTGGGCAGCAGCAGCAACAGCCCGTCGCGATAGCGTTGCGGTTCGATTGCGAAGAACATTGCGCCGACGATCAGCAGGATCGTGTTGAGCACCGCGTCGGTGCCGCCCCGCGCGATTTGCCCCAAATCCTGCGTCGCCTGCGCGCCTGCGTAACCGGTCTGGACCGCCTCCACGATCTTCGCGCCCACCGCCGATTGCGACATCCAGGCGGCGAGGCGGGTAAGCAACTGCGGCGTTTCGACGATCAGCGCGTTGATCTGCGCGCCGAATTGCGCGGTGAGCAGCCAGATCAGGAACCCGGTGGCAGCCAGCGCCGCCAGCATTGCGAGCCCGATTGCGTGACGTGCAGGTACGCGCAGATGGCGATGCAGCCGTTCGGCGATGGCGTGAATGGTGATCGCGCCCAGCACCGATCCGAAGGCCAGGATCAGCAATGTGCCGACGCGGTAGAGCGCGATCGTCAGCGCGCCGATCAGGATGACCAGGAAAACCCGGCGGATGAACCGCGCATCGTCGGCGTCGGGCGTGAGCCGCTTCACGCGCGGCTGGCGCACAGCTGACGGAACCGTTCCGCGAGGAAGTCGATCAGCAATTCGACGCGGACCGGGCGCAAAGGGCTGGGCGGCGTAACGAGATGCAGCGCGGTCGCGGGCCCCGTCCATTCGGTCAGGATTGCCTCGAGCCGGCCCGCCGCAATCTCCGTATCGACGATAAAATCCGGCAAGCGCGCGATCCCCAGTCCCGCATGAAGCAACGGCAGCATCGCATCGCCGCTGTCGGTGGTAAAGCGCCCGTTCGGCCGCACGGCGACTTCGGCACCGTCAGGGCCGCGGAAGGTCCAGGTCGTGCTCGGCACGTTGGCATAGGCAAATATGTCGTGCTCGCCGAGATCGAGCGGATGGCGCGGGCGGCCATGGCGTTCGAGGTAGGCGGGCGCGGCGACGACGCGCGTCTCGACCGGGGCGAGGCGGCGCGCGCGCAGTGAGCTGTCGGGCAGATCGGCGATACGCAGCGCGAGGTCGATCCCGTCAGCGACGATATCCACCTTCGCGTCGGACAGTCTGAGGTCGATCTGCACCGCCGGATGCGCCGTCATGAAGTCGGCGATGGCGGGTGCGACATAGGCGATGCCGAACGTCATCGGCGCGGCGACGCGGATCATGCCCGCGGGCGCGCTGGCCGCGTCGTGCGCGGTTTCCTCCGCGGCGTGTCCCTCGGCGAGGATGCGCTGGGCGTGATCGGACAGCGTGATGCCGCTCTCGGTCAGCGTCAGCCGGCGCGACGTGCGGTGGAACAGCGACGTGCCGAGCGACGCTTCCAACCGCGTGATCGCCTTCGACACCGTCGCCTTGGACACGCCGAGCGCGTCGGCGGCGGCGCTGAACGAGCGATGCTCCGCGACGGTAGCGAAAATGGCCCATGCCTCGAAATCGGGGAGCTTCATCCTTCCTCCTGCCGTCACCCTGAACTTGTTTCAGGGTCTATGCGAGCCAGCCTCCATCAGCGATCCGCTTGAGGCAGGTGCATCGCATGGATGCTGAAACAAGTTCAGCATGACGTTAGGATGGGAAACAATCCGTTTCAATCGTTTCCATTTACGCGTGGACGGCATCTCCTATCTTGGCGGCAAGCAAGGAGATCCACGATGATCGACACCGACACCAAAGTAGAACGCCGCCCCTTCGACAGCCTCGGCCATGCCGATCATGGTTGGCTCGATGCGCGCCACCATTTCAGCTTCGCCGACTATTATGACCCCGCCCGGATGAGCTGGGGCGCGATCCGCGTGTGGAACGACGACAAAATCGCCCCGAACAGCGGCTTTCCGCCGCATCCGCACCGCGACATGGAGATCATCACCTATGTCCGCTCGGGCGCGATCACGCATCAGGACTCGATGGGCAATGTCGGCAAGACCGAGGCCGGCGACGTCCAGGTGATGAGCGCGGGCACCGGCGTGCGGCATGCCGAATACAACCTCGAGACCGAACCGACGACGCTGTTCCAGATCTGGATCGAGCCGAAGCGGCTGGGCGGTTCGCCGAGCTGGGGCGCGAAGCCTTTCCCCAAGGGTGACCGCAGCGGCAAGTTCGTCACGCTGGCGAGCGGCTTTGCCGAGGATACCGACGCGCTGCCGATCCGTGCCGATGCGCGTGTCATGGCGGCGACCGTTACCGCGGGCGACACATTAACGCACGCGGTGGGCGAAGGGCGTCATGCGTATCTGGTCCCCGCGACCGGCGCGATCGAGATCGACGGTCAACGCTTCGATGCGCGTGACGGCGTTGCGCTGTCGGGCGGCCAGACGGTGACCGTCACAACACTGGAAGACGCCGAGATCGTCTTGGTCGACGCCGAATAACCCCATCCGTCATGCCAGCGAACGCTGGCATCTCAAGCGGTTTCCTCCCCTGCTCGAGACCCCAGCTTGCGCTGGGGTGACGGGAGTTTGCTGAAAGGAAGCACAATGCCCAAGGTTCTCGTCCTCTATTATTCGTCCTACGGTCACATGGAGCAGATGGCCGACGCCATCGCCGAGGGCGCACGTGGCGCCGGCGCCGAGGTGGATATCCGCCGCGTCCCCGAAACCGCACCGCAGGCGGTGATCGAGGCGGCCGGGTTCAAGACAGACATTGCCCACCTGGTCATCGAAGGCCCCGACGCGCTCAAGAATTACGACGCGATCGTCGTCGGATCGCCGACTCGGTTCGGCCGCATGGCCAGCCAGATGGCGTCGTTCTGGGATACCGCCGGTGGCGTTTGGGCGACCGGCGGGCTCAACGGCAAGGTCGGTGCGGCGTTCACCTCGACCGCGACGCAGCACGGCGGTCAGGAAACGACGCAGTTCTCGATCATCACCAATTTGCTGCATTTCGGCTTGACGATCGTCGGGCTCGATTATGGCTATGCCGGGCTACAGGGCGTGAAGGAAGTCCATGGCGGCTCGCCCTACGGCGCCAGCACGCTGGCCGACGGCGACGGCAGCCGCCAGCCGAGCCAGGTCGATCTGGACGGCGCCCGTTACCAGGGCCGCCGTGTCGCCGAAGTCGCGGCCAAGCTGTTCGGTTAAGGGGCCGGCGTGGGAGCGGGCTGCGGCCCGCTCTTCGTCGCCTCGACCAGCGAATCTCCGCCGAGCGTGCGATACAGCGTCACCAGATTGCCCGCGCGCGTCAGTTGCGTGGTCACCAGCGTCCGCTCGGCCGAATAGAGCGACCGTTGCGCGTCGAGGCTTTGCAGGAAGCTGTCGATCCCGCCGCGATACCGGGCGTCCGACAGCTTGTAATTGTCGAGCGCCGCCGCCTGCTGATCACGCGTTGCATTTAGCTGGTCGGTGATCGTGCCACGCCGGGCGAGCGCGTCGGCGACTTCACGGAAGGCGGTCTGGATCGACTTTTCGTACGTCGCGAGCGCAAGGTCGCGTTGTGCCTTGCTCACATCGACATTGGCGCGGCCGGCACCGGCTCGGAAGATCGGATAGCTCGCCGCGCCACCGGCCTGCCAGTTGAACGCACCACCGCTGAACAACGCGCCGAGCGCGTTGCTCGCGAAGCCGATCAACCCGGTCAAGGTGATGCGCGGGAACAGTTCCGCACGCGCCGCGCCGATATCGGCATTGGCGGCACGAAGCTGATATTCGGCCTCGACCACGTCGGGGCGGCGCAGCAGGACCGACGAATCGAGCCCCGCCGGCAATTCGGCAACGGTCGCCGCGGCCTCGTCGATCGAGTTCGGCAACAGCGCGGGATCGACCGGCGCGCCGACCAGCAGTTGCAGCGCGTTGATGTCCTGCGCGAGCGCCGTTGTCTGCTGCGCCAGGTCCGCTTTCGCGCCGTCAAGCACGAGTTGCGCCTGACGCAGATCGGTGCGCGGCGCGATGCCGCCGTCGAGGCGCTTCTTGGTGAGATCGACGCTCTTGCCGGCGCTGGCGGCGGTGTCCTGCGCGATCTTGAGCAGGCTCTTGTCCGACGCATAGGCCAGCCACGCATCCGCGATGTCGCCGATCAGCGTCAGTCGCGTCGCGCGCGCCGCCGCCTCGGTTGCGAAATAGCGATTCTGCGCGGCGGTGGTCAGCGACTGGATGCGGCCGAACAGGTCGATCTCGAACCCGGTAATGCCGACGTTCGCCGTAAAGCTGGTCCGCGTGCCGCCGCCGGTCGATCCGGTCGTCGTGCCGGTGCCCGTGCTCGTCGTACTGTTGCCGTTGCGCGCGGTCACGCCGGCGCTGGCGTCGATCTCCGGCAGCAATTCGGCGCGCTGAATACGGAACTGGCCCCGCGCGACCGCGATATTGGCAGCGGCGATCCGCAAGTCGCGGTTGTTGGTTAGCGCCTGCGCGATGATCGATTGCAGCCGCGGATCGCGGAAGATGTCCTGGTACCTCACCGTCGGCAGGGTCGCTTCGCTCGAGCGCAGATACGCGTCGCCTACCGGCCAGCTCGGCGGCACCGGCGTCTCCGGGCGGACATAGGTCGGCGCCAGCGAGCAGGCGGTCAGGCCGGTGATCGCGACGAAAGAGATGGCACGGCGGATCATGCAGCCTCCGGTTCCGGCGGCGGCGCGGGATGTTCGTGGCGCAGCTTCTTCATGCCGTCGCGTACGCCGCGACGCACGAGCACGAAGAACAGCGGGATGTAGAACACGGCGAGCAAGGTCGCGGTCAGCATCCCGCCGATCACCGCGGTGCCGATCGCGATGCGGCTGTTCGCACCCGCGCCGTTCGAAATCGCCAACGGCAACACGCCGAAGATGAAGGCAAAGCTCGTCATGAGAATCGGGCGGAGACGGATGCGCGCGGCTTCCAGTGCGGCGTCGATCACGCGTTTGCCCTGCTTCTCCGCCTGCTCGGCGAACTCGATCATCAGGATCGCGTTCTTCGCCGCCAAGCCCATCGTCGTCAGCAGGCCGATCTGGAGATAGACGTCGTTCTGCAACCCGCGCAGCGTCACCGCGAAGATCGCGCCGACAAGACCAAGTGGGATCACCAGCAGCACAGCCACCGGGATGGTCCAGCTTTCATAGAGCGCGGCGAGACACAGGAAGACGACGAGCAGCGACAGACCGTACAGGATCGGCGCCTGGCCGCCCGACAGCCGTTCCTGATACGACGCGCCGCTCAGTTCGATCGACACGCCCTGGTTCTTGGCGGCGAGTTCCTCGATCTTCTTGAGCGCATCGCCCGAACTCTTGCCCGGCGCCGATTGGCCCGAAATCTCGTACGACGCGATGCCGTTGAAGCGGCTGAGCGAGGTCGGCGCGTTGGACCAGCCGGTCGTCGCGAACGCCGAGAACGGCGTCATCTGCCCGCTCGACCCGCGCACATACCAACGCCCGATATCCTGAGGCGTCGAGCGATACGGCGCATCGCCCTGGACATAAACGCGCTTCACGCGGCCGCGATCGTTGAAGTCATTCACGTAGCGCCCGCCCCACGCGGTCGACAGCGTCGTATTGACGTCTGCCTGGGTCAGCCCGAGCACCGCGAGCTTCTGCGGATCGACATCGACCTTCAGCGTCGGCTGGTCGGGCAAGTCGCTGAGGCGCACATTGGCCAGATCGGGATCGGCGCGAGCGTCGGCGAGCAATTGATCGCGCGCGGCCTTGAACTGGTCGCGGGTCAGGCCGCCGGTGTTTTGCAATTCGATCGTGAAGCCGGACGACTGGCCCAAACCACGCACCGCGCCCGGTACGGTCGTGAAGACTTCGACGTCGCGCAGTCCAGCGAGTGCCTGATTGGCGCGGCGGGTGATCGCGTCGGCGCCGTTGTCGCTGCCCTTGCGGTCGGCCCAGTCCTTCAATGCGATGAAGCCGCGTCCGGCATTCTGCCCACCGCCGCCGCCGCCGGACGCGCCTGCGACGGTGAAGATCGCCTGGACGTTCTTGCCCTCGGTCTTGATGAAATAATCCTCAATCGCCTTCTGCGCCTCGCGCGTGCGGTTGATCGTGGCGCCGCCGGGCAGGTTGAACTGGACCTGGGCGAAACCCTGGTCCTCGGTTGGCAGGAAGCCGGTCGGCAGGCGGACGAACATGATCGCCAGGATCGCGATGACGACGGCGTAGATCGCGAGGAACAGCCATTTGCGATCGACCACGCGCGCCACAGCGCCGGTATACCAATTGACCAGCCGCTCGAACCGGTCGTTGAACCAGTTTCGCGCGCCCTCGGTCTTGCGATAGACCCAGGTGTCGTGGTTCTCGTCTTCCTTGCGCTTGAGCATGGTCGCGGTCAGCGCCGGGGTCAGGATCAGCGCGACGATCACCGACAGTGCCATTGCCGACACGATCGTCAGCGAGAATTGGCGATAGATGACGCCGGTCGAACCGCCGAAGAACGCCATCGGCAGGAACACTGCCGACAGCACCAATGCGATCGCAACCAGCGCAATCTGGATCTCGCCCATCGATTTGACCGTCGCGTCGCGGGGGCTCATCTCCGGGTTTTCGTGCATCACGCGCTCGACATTCTCGACCACGACGATCGCGTCGTCGACGAGCAGGCCGATCGCGAGCACTAGCCCGAACAGCGTTAGCGTGTTGATCGAAAAACCGGCGACAGCGAACACTCCGAACGTACCGAGCAACACCACCGGCACCGCGATCGTCGGGATCAGGGTCGCGCGCCAGCTTTGCAGGAACACGAACATCACGATCACGACCAGTACGATCGCTTCGAACAGCGTCTTCACGACGTCCTCGATCGACAGCTTGATGAACGTCGTCGAATCGTTCGGGAAATCGTAGGTGAAGCCGGGCGGGAAATTCTTGGACCGCGCGGTGATCTCGTTCTTGACGAGCTCGGCGGTCGACAGCGCGTCGGCGCCGGGCGCCAGGCTGATCGCGATACCGGCGCCCGGATGGCCGTTGACGCGGCTGACCACGGCATAGCTTTCCGCGCCCAGTTCGACGCGCGCCACGTCGGACAGGTGAACGGTGGAGCCGTCGGGCTGCGTCTTCAAGACAATGTTGGCGAATTGCGCGGGGGTTGAAAGGCGCGATTGCGCGGTGACGGTGGCGTTGAGGTATTGATCGGCACCGCTCGGCACGCCGCCGATCTCGCCTGCCGCGACTTCGGCGTTCTGCGCGGTAATCGCCGTGACGACGTCACCGGGGATCAGCCCGACTGCGGCCAATTTGTCGGGGTCGAGCCAGATCCGCATCGCATATTGCGCGCCGAACACCTGTGTGTCGCCGACTCCCTTCAAGCGCCCGATCGGGTCCTGCAGGTTGGAGACCATGAAGTCCGAGACGTCCTGATTAGTCTTCTGGTCGGTCGTGTCGTAGACTGCGGCGATCAGCAGGAAATCGGGGTTCGACTTCGTGACCGTCAGCCCTTGTTGCTGAACCTGCTGGGGCAAGCGGCTGAGCGCCTGCTGCACTTTATTCTGGACCTGGACCTGCGCGATGTCGGGATCGACGCCCTTCGCGAAGGTGACGCTGATCGACACCTGGCCGCGCGACGACGAATTAGTGCTGAAGTAGAGCAGCCCATCGATGCCGGTCAGCTGCTGTTCGATGACCTGCGCGACGCTGTTCTCCAGCGTTTCGGCGGACGCGCCCGGATAGCTCGCGCGGATGTTGATCGTCGGCGGCGCGATGTCGGGGAATTGTTCGACCGGCAGGCTGAAGATGCTGCCCGCGCCGACCAGCATGATGATGATCGCGATGACCCAGGCGAAGATCGGCCGGTCGATGAATATCTTCGACATGGCCGGTCAGCCTGCCTTGCCGTTACTGGTCCCGCCCTGTTTGCCGTCCTTGCCGCGCGGCTTCAGATTCTGCGGCGAGCCCGCGGCCACCGGCTTGACCGGCTCGCCGGCTTTCACCTTGCCGACACCCTCGGTGATCACCTTGTCGCCGGGCTTGAGACCCGCCGTCACAACCCAGTTCGCGCCGACGGTCCGCGTAGCCGTCACCGGACGCACGACCGCTTTGTTGTCCGCGCCGACGACATAGACCTGGGCATTACCCTTGGCGTCGCGCGTCACTGCCGGTTGCGGGATCAGGAAAGCGTTGGGATCGGTCGCCTGCGCGAAGCTCGCGCGCACGAACATGCCGGGAAGCAGGAGTTGCTGAGGGTTCGGGAAGCGCGCGCGCAGCGTCACCGTGCCGGTCGCGGTATCGACCATTGCTTCGGAGAATTCGACGGTGCCGGCAAAGCCGTAGTCGCTACCGTCCTCGAGCTTCAGCCGCACTTCGGCGCTGGCCGGCGTCGCACCGCCATTGGCGAGCGCGCGGCGTAGCCGGAGCAGATCCGACGAGCTTTGCTGGATATCGACATAGATCGGATCGAGCGACGAAATCACCGCGAGCGGATCGGTCTGGTTGGTGGTAACCAGCGCGCCTTCGGTGAAAAGCGAGCGCCCGACCTTGCCGCTGATCGGGGCCGGGACGGTCGTGAACTTGAGGTTGATCCGTGCGGTGTCCAGCGCGGCACGGTTCTGATCGACCGCGGCCCCCGCAGCGCGGGCGGCGGCGGCGGCATCGGTATAGTCCTGCGCCGCCACGGCCTGTTGGTCGGCGAGCGGCTTGTAGCGGCCGGCCTTCACGCGCGCGGCCTCGGCATTCGCCTGAGCGCTGGCGAGGTTGGCCGACGCCTGGTTCGCTGCGGCGCGATAGAGGCTCGGGTCGATCTGGTAGAGCGGCTGGCCCTTGCGGACGTACGAACCCTCCGTGAAGAACCGACGGCGGATGATGCCCGAGACTTGCGGCCGCACTTCGGATGTCGCGAAGGCGTTGGTGCGCCCGGCGAGTTCGGTGATCAGCGGCACCGGCGTCGGCTGGACCACGATGAACCCGACTTCGGGCGTACCCTGTTGTCCGCGGCGTCCGCTTTTGGCGGCATCGTCGCGCGCGCCACAGCCCGACAGCGCCAGCAAAGCCAGCGACGCGGCTGTGATGAGGGAGCGCGCCGGTCGCGACCGGCCTGCGATAAAAGGCATAAAAGGCTAGTGGTTCCCCGTTTACGCCAAGTCAAACGCGGGTTTGTCGCAAAAGGTGTCAGGCTTCCGCGAAAAAAATCGTCACTTGGGAACGATCAGCACGCGCATCGGCGCTTCCTTGGCACCCGACAATTGCAGGACGTAGCGCCCAGGTGTCAGGTCGAAATCGACGATCTTGCGGATGCCCGAACAAGGCGGGCCTTCCATATGCGCGACCGATTCCAACGACTTGCCGTCGCGTACGACGTCGATCCACGCGGCTGCCGCGAGCGCGATGCGATACGTGCCTGCGGTCGTCACGTTGAACTGATAGACGCCGCCAAAGCTACCGGGCTTCGGCGCGCGATCGGGGGCGGGCGCGAACGCCACTTTCTCGACCGGCTGAAGCTGCAGGCCGGTACCCTTGCCGATCGCGATCGGACCCTTGGTGACCGCGGCGATCGTTCCCCACGCCTCCAGGCCGGCGGGTGGGGCGGTCGTCGCGGTGCATGCCGGGGCGGGCGCCGAGGCGGCCTGGATCATCAACGCGAGAAGAAGAGGGGTCATGCAGCGCCTTTCGAATCGACCGGGATGTCAACTCGCCGCTGAATAGCTCACAAGCAGGTCGCTGATCGAGGTGTCGAAATGGCGGTCCATTTCCTCGCGCGCGCCGTCCGCTTCGCGGTTGGCGATGGCGAGGGCGATGCGGCGGTGATTGTCGAGCACCAATTGGCGTTGCTGCTCTGTCGCGCGGGTTTCCCAGGCGGTCGGGACGGCGACCTTCATCAGCGCCTCGAACGAGCGAATGATGTTGTAGAACAAGGCGTTGCCGCTCGCTTTTGCGATCGCCTGGTGGAACGCGATGTCGTGCCGGATCAGCTGCGACAGATCGTGCCGCGCCGCCGCCATTCCTTCGGCATGGCCCAGGATGACCCGTGCCTCGGCATCGCTGCGCTGGATCGCGGCGAGTTCCGACGTGCGCAATTCGAGCGTACGCCGCACGTCCCAGATTTCGGGTACGGTGACCTGACTTGTCGCAATGGCATGGTCGAGCGACGATGACAGGACGGTGCCGTCGATCGCCGCGACGCGCGCTTTGCGGCCGTTGCCGACATCGATCTGACGCAGTGCCGCCAGCGTCGAGAACGCTTCCCGCATCACCGCGCGGCTGACGCCGAGTTGCGCTGCGAACGCGCCTTCACCGGGCAACGTGTCGCCGACCTTCAAGTCGTTGTCGCGAATATGATCGCGGACGCGGCGTACCGCGCGATCGACCAGCGACCCCCCTTCGATGGCGCGCACGCCATCGTCTGTTCCCCCGGACTCATGCGGCCAGGCGATGCGCGCGATATTGCGTCGGCGCAACCCCGAAGCGGCGCGAGAACGCCCGCGTGAAGCTGGCATTGTTGAGATAGCCGCATTTGTAGCCGATCGACGACACCGGCAGGTCGGTCGACCGCAGCATCCGCCCCGCGCCGCCGAGCCGCAATTCGGCGATCGCGTCGGCGACCGTGGTGTCGAACATCGCGCGGAAGCCGCGAGTCAGCTTGGCGCGATTGATCCCGCACGCGCGTGCGATCGAATCGAGCGTGAGCTTTTCGTGCCAGCGCTCGTCGATCAGGCCGCCGCGCGGCGACGATGCGACGCGCGTCCATCTCGCTCAGGTCGCCGGCGCTGTCGGTCGGGACAAGGGTGTCGGCGGTCAGATGTTCGAAGGTCGCGCAGAACAGTTCGATGCTCTTCGCCAGCCGCAGCGTGTCGCGTGCTTCGCCCGGCAGTTTGCTATCGAGGATCGCGATCACGAGCGCGCGCAGGTCGCTCGGCAAATGCCAACGTGTATCATCCTGGGGGACCAGGCCGAAGATGCGGTAGCAGGCTTCGGCCGCAACGATCAGCGCGACGTCGCTGTCCAGCGTGGCGGCGGCGGTCGGCTGTGCGTGAAAGGCGATGCTGGTGTCGTCGAGGCGAAAGCTCAGGCCGACGACGCCGTCCGGCCAGCCGCTGACGGGCACCGCGCCGACCCCGACGAAGGACAGCATTTCGTGCGACACATGGATGCGCTGTTTGACCTGCATGACGATCCCTCTCCCGAATCTCTTGTCGGGAGGGCTAATAACCTATCGGACAGGTCAGTCAATAGCTATCAGACAGGTTCTTCCATCGCAGATTGGGGCGCGCGGCGCATCGCTAGTGCAAAGGCGCAGAACGAGAGGGCGCCGACGCCGGCGCCGACGATCGTGAGCGCCATCGCGAGATGCTGCTCGCCGCCGAGCGCGCTGCTGACGACGCTCACCAGCCATGGCGCGAGGCCAAAACCGATCAGCCCGGCAAGCGCGATGAATGCGCCGATGCACAGGCCGCGCAGTTCGTTGGGGATCAGCACGGTGAGCGCGACCGATACGACCAGCCCGGTGACCGCGCCCGACGCCATCAGCACGAAGAACGCGATGGCGAACGTCGGGACGCTCGGCATGATCGGGAATAGGGCGGCCGGTATGCCGACTCCGGCGGCGATCGTCGCGCCGATCAATAGTCCACCCCGGATCCGGCTGCGCTGACCGATATCGGCCGACACGCCGCCCAATGCCGCGCCGACGATCCCGCTGACGAACAGGATCGCGCCGACCCAGCCACCGAATTGCTGCGGTTGTAGCCCGTAGTTGCGCGACAGGACTGGCGCGACCCACACGCCCGCCGCGGCGTCGGCCATCACCACCGCGACTTGGCCGGCGAACAGCGGGCCGAGGAACGCGCGACGCGACCACAGTTCGCGCGCGACGACGCGAAACGGTGCGGTGGTACTCGATTCGACTTCGTGCCGCTGCGGCTCGCGCATCAGCAGCAAAGGCGTCAGCAGCACGGCGCTAAACGCCGCGAGCGCGATATGCGTCGACCGCCACGGCGCCCAGGCGTCGAGCAGGGCTGGGCCGCCGTGACTGGCGAATAGTCCGAATAGCCAGCCGGCCAGGACGAACGCCGCAGCGAGGCCGGCGCTCTTGCCCAGATTGACGATCAGCAGCGCGCGCCCGCGCTGTTCGGGCGCGCAAAGATCGGCGCACAGCGACAGCGCGCAGGTCAGCGCACCGGTGGTCCCGATCCCCGTCAGCATCCGCCCAGCGATCAGCACCCCGATGTCGGGGGCGAGTGCGGTCAGCAGTGTGCCGATGGTCCAGACGACTCCCAACAACGTCATCAGCCGCACGCGATTGTATCGGTCGACGAGGATCCCGACCGGAATCGAAAAGATGACCAGCGGCACCGCGGCGCCAAGTCCCTGGATCATCCCCAGCACCTGATCGCTCAGCTTCAGCTCGATCTTCGCGCCTTCCTGCACGACACCGAACGATTGCATCGCCGTGAAACCGATCGCCATCACCAATGCGAGCAGCAGCAACGGCCCCAGCGCGCGGGCGAACGAGGGCGGGGTCTTGTCGGTCACGCCAGCGCCCGGGCAAGTGCCGCCATGCGCGATGCCTGGGCGGCGGTCGATGCGGCCGATCCCGGGAAGATGTCGAATCCGTGGAATCCGCCGGGATAGACGTGCAACTCGGTCGGCACTCCGGCGCGGATCAGGCGGCGGGCATAGTCCATGTCCTCTTCCAGGAAGAGATCGAGCGCGCCGGTCATAATGTAGGTCGGCGGCAGGCTGCGCAGGTCGGTCGCGCGCGCCGCCGCGGCATACGGCGATACGTCGGCGCCGCCCGGTTCCGCCCCCAGCAATGCCTGCCAGCCGAAATGATTGTTGTGCGGCGTCCAGATGAACTCGCCGGTATGCGGATGCTGATCGCCCGCGCACGTGCGGTCGTCGATCATCGGATAAGTCAAATGCTGGAACGCGAGCGTATAGTCGCCGCGGTCGCGCACCAGCAGCGCCAGCGCCGCCGCCAGCCCGCCGCCCGCGCTTTCGCCCATCACGCCGAGCCGGCTCGTGTCGATGCCGAGCGTCGCGGCATGCTCGATCGTCCAGCGCAGCCCGGCATAGCAATCCTCGATCGCCGCTGGGAAAACATGCTCCGGCGCGAGCCGGTAATCGACCGAAACCAGCACACAGTTGAGCGCGCGGACCAGCGGACGGTGGAACACTTCGAGCTGCGACGCGGCGCCGCCGACATAGCCGCCGCCATGGATGTGGTAGATGGCGGGCAACGGCCCCTCGGCATCCTCGGGCTTGTAGATGTGCAACGTGATGTCGGGCGCGCCGATCGGTCCCGGCACGTGACGGCGTTCCAGCGTCGTGCCCGTCGCGTCGATCGGCGGCGTCGGCAAGCTGCGGTTTCGCATGTCGATCAGCGTCTCGGCGTTCAGCGCGATCGTCGGCCACATTTCCAGCATCGGGCGCAGCGCCGGATCGACCAGGTGCATCGTGTCGGGCATCTCGTTCGTCCTTACCAGCAAGTGTAGCCGCCGTCGGCGAGCACGATGCTCCCGGTCATCAGGCTGGCGGCGTCGGACGCGAGGAAGTGGACCACGGAGGCGACCTCCTCGGGCTCGCCGAGCCGGCCCTGCGGCGTGCCGTCGATCCAGCGCTTGTACATTTCGCCTTCCTTATCGGCGAAAGCGTTGAGCGGCGTCGCGATATAGGTCGGCGCGACCGCGTTGACCCGCACGCCGCGTGCCGCCCATTCGGCGGCGAGGCTCTTCGTCAGCTGGTGCACCGCGGCCTTCGATGCGTTGTAATAGCTTTGCGGCTGCGGGCGGTTGACGATGAAGCCCGACATCGACCCGACATTGACGATGCTGCCCGATCCTTGGGCGAGCATGTGTCGGCCGAAAGCGCGGGCGCACCAGAAGGTGCCGTTGAGGTTGACGTCGAGCACGTTGAGCCAATGCTCGTCGGCGACATCCTCCGCCGCGGTTTCGCTGCGCGCGATGCCGGCATTGTTGACGAGGATGTCGATGCGGCCGGCGCTGGCGGCGAGATCGTCGGCGGCACTTGTGACCGCGGCGGAATCGGTGACGTCGAGCTGGACGCCGGTGGCTGCGTAGCCCTTATCCTTGAGGCGTTCGATGGCCTGGTCGATCGCGCCGGCATCGCGGTCGCCGATCGTGACCTGCGCGCCCGCTTCTACAAGCGCCTCGGCACAGCAAAACCCGATGCCCTGCGCGCCGCCCGTGATGAAGGCGACCTTGCCGTCGAGGCGGAGGCGTCGGAGGTAGCTCATGGCAGGAACGCCGCCGCGGGCATGACCGGCTCGTGCGACGCTTCGCCCGCTTCGAGCCTGTACACCTGGCGCGTGTCGCGATCGAATTCGGGCCAGGGCAGGGCGCCGGTCTTGGCGAACTGCACCCAGAGGCCGTGAATCCGCGTCGCCAGGTCCTGCGGTGGATTGGTGCCGCACAGCCCTTCCGGCCCGGTCGCGACGGGCAGGCAATCGAACACGAACGGCAATTCCATCCCGTGCGCGGCGCCCAACTCGCCGCCGAACATCGGCGAACGCCAGTCGAACTCGTAAAGATGCGTCTTGCCCTGATGCTCCTCGGCAAAGCGCCGCGCGGGCCAGCGAAACACGAGGTCGTTCATCGCGGCGTTCAGCACCATGCCCGGCTTGGCGTCGCCGCCCATGCCGTACGCCTTCAGGATCGCCCACGCCCTCGGGATCGACTTGCGTAGCGCCAGCCACGCCAGGATCCGCCCGACCTTGGCCCGCACGCCAGTGGGAACGAGATAGAGGTTCATTTCCTCCGCATTGGTGCCGATCAGCAGGTCGATCTCCGCGCCCGCACCCGCCTTCAGCGCGTCGAGCGGCTTTACCGGCAGCACGTCGTCGCCATGGACGGGGACGAAGCGGCTGATCCCGAACACCGGCTCGCGGCCCTCTTCATCGCGCAGATCGATCCGGGCAGTCGGCTGCGAAATCTTCTCCACCGCGTCGAGCGTCGCCTGACTCGGTGGTACGCTGGCGAACCCGGCTTTGTCGGCGCTGACGCCGAGCAGCCCGGCAAGCTTGTCGACCAGCCGCCGCGCGACCGGAATATCGCGCGTCATGCCGCCATGACCGCTCTCGACGATCGCGCGGCGGAACAGCCCCTTGGCCAGCGGCGACGCAATCAAATTGGCGGTCGACATACCGCCGGCGCTTTCGCCGAACACGGTGACGTTGGAAGGGTCGCCGCCGAACGCCGCGATATTGTCGCGCACCCAGGTCAGCGCGGCGATCTGGTCGCGCAGCCCCAGATTGGTCGGCACGTCGGGGATCGGCAGGAAGCCGTCGATCCCCATACGATAATTGATCGCGACATAGACGATGCCGTCGCGCGCAAAGCTCGCGCCGTCCTGCACCGCCGCATCCTTGGAACCAACGACGAACCCGCCGCCATGGATGAACACCATCACCGGCAGCGGACCGGCCGAACCGGTTAGACGCAAGACGTTGAGCGTCAGATAGTCGTCGCCCTCGACCCAGCCCGTCCCGACCAGCGGGTACACGTCGAGCCCCGGAAACGCCCGCACGCGCTGCGGTGCGTTGGAGCCGGGCAGGGTGGCGTCGCGCTCGCCGCTCCACGGCTCGACCGGTTGCGGCGCGGCGAAGCGGCGCTCACCAACCGGTGGGGCGGCGTAGGGAATGCCGACAAAGCGATCGATCACGCCGTCGGTAGCGCCGCGCACGGCGCCCGCAGGCAGCTGGATGACGGGAATTTCCATCCCATGCGCATACCGCGCGGCGCCCGGGCAGGCGAGCGGTTGAGCTGTGCCGAAAGGCTCGTATTACGTGCCGAGGCTTGGCGGAAACGCTATGCGGACTGAGGCGCGGGCTCGCGAAGTTGCCGATAGAGAATGACGATCACCGTCGCGACGCCGATTGCCAGGCAGTCCGCGATCAAATCCTTGATATCGCGATCGCGATGCAGAACGGGAATCGACTGGACCACCTCGATGACGGCACCGACCAGCGTCAGCCGCTCGGCGGTGCGCAGGATGTCGGCTTTCGGATATGCCAACGCCGCGAGCAATGTCAGCGTACCGAACGCCGCCATGTGCTGCAGCTTGTCGGAGACGTGCCCGATCTGCGGCGGATGCGGCACGATCGCCATCACCACCGCGAAGACCGCCGCCGCCCAGAACAAGATACGCAACAACATTCGGATTTCCCGGGTGCTCGATTGGCTGGTGACCCCTACGGGAGGGGCCGACCTCTGTTAGGAATGGCAGTTTACCGTCAATCTCGGCGTGCAAACATTGCTCTAGTGTGCTCGTGAAGTGTACTCGCGGGTTTGTCCAGGGCCGATCATAAGAGGATCAATTTCGCAGCACGTGTGGTTCGCGCCGAAACGTTCAGAGCATTGTGTTGCTATTACAGAGGTCCCAAGTTCAATAGCCCGGTCACGCGCACAGCAACATTTCGTTGGCATCGCGATCGAGGTAAGTCTGCAACCCCTCGGTGCCGATTTAGCAGGGGCGGAAGCGCGTTTTGGCGATCGTGCCATCGCGCGCGACCAGCCGCGCGATGCCGGTGATACGCGTCTCCTCGGGCGGCATACAAGTCGCGTCGAACGGCCAGTCGGGAGCGAAGCTGACAAGGTGACGGAACGACGCGGTCTGCGTGATCGCTGGATCGAACCATAATGCGAACCCGTCGTGGCGTGCCCGGCGCAGATTGATTTAAGCCAGTTGCGAGGTCCCAGTGCGACAGCTGCGATAGTCCGACTTGGCAGCAAGCGCTGCATAATCGTGGATCGTCAGACACTGACCTTTGTGCTCGGCCAAACCTTCCTCACGCAACTTTCGCATCATGCGGTTGACGTGAACCGGCGTGAGCCCCGTATGATCGGCGATGTCGGGTTGCGTCAGTGGGAAGCGCAGGTGACCATCGTCAATCATACCGATCGCGTCCGCCCGTTGCCACAGATCGCAGAGTGTCCAAGCGATGCGCTGTTCGGCATCCAGGCGGCCGAGAGCTGTGGCTAGCCCGCATAGTCTCACACGGTCATGATGCTCAGCAGCGACCATAGCCTCAGCAAGATCTGGGTGGGCTGTTTCAAGTTCTTTACGTTCGTCGGCGCGTATCACGCTCAACGTGAGCGGGCTGATCGCGACAGTGTCCTGCGCGCCATCGCTCAAGCGACAGTGATCCCCGGGAAGGAGAAATGCCGTAATCTGCCTTCTGCCATCTCTGACCAAGCTGTAGCGGGCTGCCCAGCCCTCCAGGATCACCAGCGTATCGTCTGATGCGCTGGTGTCGGGCAGGGGACCGGTACGAGGTGCGACGAACCGGGTGTATGTCAGGGCATCCCTGAGCGCATGCTCGCTCTCTGGTGACAGCGCGCTAAACTTCGCAAGCTTCGAGATCAGCTTTGGATCCATTGCTTCCTTTTCGGCCGTGGCTTTTATTGAAAAACGCGCGTTGAACACGCGCGCTTAATATTAGTTCCGGTGCTGAAACAGTCGAGCCAGACGCGGGTAAATTCTGGTGGTGAAACCAACGCTAGCACTCCACGTTCTGGTGCCAACCAGAAAAATCGAGCGGGTGAGGTCTATGGACGGGCGAGAGCGGGGCGCGCAACGTTTCCTAAGCGCGGCGGAGTGGCGACAGATTATCGACAGTGCTGTCGATACTGCTATTATCACGACCGACACGGACGGTAAGGTCACGAGCTGGAGCGACGGCGCCACGGCCATCCTGGGGTGGCAAGAAAATGAAATGCTCGGTCGTACGCTGGAGCCACTATTCCCCGACGATTTAGGTCCTGCCGCGTTGGAGCGCGAGATGGCGGAAGCACGCTCCGCGGGAAAGGGCGGTGGGACAGAAGGCTGGCGCGTTCGCAAGGACGGGACCCAGATTTGGGCGACTGGAGAGATGACACCGATTTACGGTGGGCCTGGCGACATTGTTGGGTTTACCAAGGTGCTTCGCGATCGCTCGACACAGCGGGCAGCCGAAGCGGCGCTGATTGAGGAACGGCGTGCGCTCGAGATACTCAATCGGGCCGGATCAGCGCTGGCGGTGGAAACGGACCTTGAAACGCTCGTGCAAATCGTCACTGACGCCGGGGTCGACCTGACCGGCGCGCAGTTCGGCGCATTTTTCTACAATGTCCTCGACGCTGCCGGCGAAAGCTACATGCTGTACACCCTATCGGGCGTTCCGGCGGAGGCCTTCGCCAAATTTCCGATGCCACGCAACACCGCGGTGTTTGCTCCCACATTCAACGGAGAAGGCATCGTCCGGTCGGACGATATCACAAAGGATGCGCGGTACGGGAAGAACGCGCCACGAAAGGGCATGCCCGACGGGCACTTACCCGTTCGAAGCTACCTCGCAGTGCCGGTTACGTCGCGAACCGGCGACGTTATCGGCGGGCTGTTCTTCGGGCATGAAGATGTGGGGGTGTTCACTGATCAATCGGAGCGCGGCCTCGAGGGCTTGGCCGCCGAAGCCGCCGTTGCGATCGACAATGCGCGACTGTTTCGTGCGCTTGAGCTCGAACTCCACCAGCGCCGCACCGCGGAAATCGACTTGGCTGTCAGCGAAGACCGGTTGCGACTGGCGAACGACGCCGCCGAAATCGGCACGTGGGACTTCGACCCAATTTCGGGCGCGCTCCGCTGGGACGACAAGTGCAAGGCTTTGTTTGGACTGGGAGCCCATGCGGAGATTACCTACGAGAGAAGCTTCCTTGCGGGTCTGCACCCAGAAGACCGCGCTCGGGCCGATGCCGCGGTTCAGGCCGCACTGGCGACGGGAGGGTCGGGCGTCTACGACATCGAATATCGAACCGTGGGTATCGAAGACGGCGTCGAACGCTGGCTCGTGGCGACGGGCAGGGCGATTTTCGAGAATGACGTAGCCGTTCGCTTCATCGGAACGGTGATCGACATTACAGCGCGCAAACATATCGAAGACAGCCTGCGCGAGTTGAATGAACGGCTGGAAGAGAAGGTCGCGGCGGAAGTAGCGCGGCGCGGCGAAGCCGAAGAAGCCTTGCGCCAAGCCCAGAAAATGGAGGCGGTCGGACAGCTTACGGGCGGTATTGCTCACGACTTCAACAATCTTCTTACCGTGGTAACCGGCAATATCGGCATGGCGCAGCGAGCGCTCGATGCCCGGGAAGCGAGCGACCCTCGCGCGACGCGCGCGCTCGACAATGCGATGAAAGGGGCGGAGCGGGCCGCCGCGCTAACTCAGCGATTGCTCGCTTTTTCGCGGCGGCAGCCGCTGGCGCCGAAACCCGTGGATGCCGATCGGCTGGTCGCAGGGATGTCGGACATGCTGCAACGTTCGCTCGGGGAAACGGTGCGGCTCGAAACGGTAACATCGCCAGGTTTGTGGCGCACCGAAGCCGATCCCAATCAGTTGGAGAGTGCGATCCTTAATCTCGCGCTCAATGCGCGCGACGCCATGCCGAGCGGCGGGCAGCTTACCATCGAGACGGCAAACACGCGGCTCGACGAGAGTTATGCGGCCACGCAAGCCGAGGTTCCGCCGGGACAATATGTCATGATCGCTGTTACCGACACCGGCAGCGGCATGTCGCGCCAGGTGGTTGCGAGAGCTTTCGAGCCGTTTTTTACAACCAAGGAGGTCGGAAAGGGAACGGGTCTCGGGCTGTCGATGATCTACGGCTTCGTCAAGCAATCGGGCGGCCACATCAAAATCTATTCGGAGGAGGGCGAAGGAACGACGGTCAAAATATATCTTCCCCGGTTGCTGAGCGCGGCTGCCGAAACGTTTGAGCCCGCATCAACCGCGAGCGGCCTGGAGGGTAGCGCCCGGCGGGAGACAGTCATGGTCGTCGAGGACGACGATGATGTCCGGGCTTACACGGTCGAGTGCCTGCGGGAGCTCGGCTATCGCGTGATCGAGGCGCACGATGGACAGTCGGCTCTGCGCCTGCTCGAACGGCAGGAAGACGAGATCGCTTTGCTGCTCACCGATGTCGTCATGCCCAACATGAGCGGTCGTGAACTGACGATCGAGGCGCGCAAATACCAGCCCGGTCTCAGGGTCCTGTACACGTCGGGATACACGCGAAACGCAATCGTGCACGGCGGCAGGCTCGATCCGGGTGTCGAGTTGATCGGCAAGCCATTTTCGTTCGAGGCCTTGGCTCAAAAGGTTCGAGATGTAATCGACAGCAATTCGGGCACGATACTGATCGTCGATAGCGATCCGGCGATGCGTTTTTCGGCGTCGCAGGGGTTGGAAGCATCCGGGTTTCGGACAGAAGAAGCGGGCACGGGTCTTGAAGCGCTCAGCAAGGTGCGCGCCGCGCAAGGTTGCTATGGCGCAGTGATAATCGACGATGCTCTTGCCGATCGCGCCGGGAATGCGCTGTTGCGCGAACTTCGCGCGCTCTACTGCGACCTTCCCATTTTGCTCGCAACGTCGGTGCCGCACGATGAAGCGCTTGCCGACATTGCTGATGATCGCTGCATAGCGTTGATTGGCAGGCCCTATACTGCGCGGGAGCTGAACGATGCGCTCGATCGCTTGGGCATGTCTTGCCGCCGAAACGACGACTAACCACAGGGTCCACGCGCTAACCTACTGAAAATGTCGCGCGTTTGACGGGTGAAGCGCCCTTACTCGGGGGACGAGAGAAGATGAGGCGCTACTGTCCTGCCTTTAGGCGCACAATATGGCTTCGGGCCTCATAGGCTTCGGCTAGCTCTCGATGGATTTTCTTGACGGCCGGATCGGTAGCCGCAGCCTCCTTCAATCGCTCCTCGCTGGCGCGGCGCGCGACATAGTCCGCTTCTCTTTCCGCAGGCATCGACGTCCTCCCGGTTGCAGCCTTGCACGATGCGCCACTTTCGAGGCGCCGACATTAATCTCAATCTGTCTGGGCAGTCGCCGAATCAGGCTCCGCCTCCGGCAGTCGTTGAATAGCGGCATCGTCGAGACGTGTGCGAATGCCGGTATCAGCCACATTGGCTTCGTCCCATGGCAGGCGTCGCAAGGCCTCGCCGACCCCGCCGACGCCACCGGTCCGCACGATGAAATAAGCTATGCTCCCGCCCCGACAGGTGATCAGGGCGTCAACAGCTCGGGCGATCACGTTTCCCGCCGGCGAATACACCGGCAGATTATCGAGACGCGCGGCGGAAAACAGCGTCTCCACCGCTGGCTCGTGACTTCGTCGAACCTCGCCTGCCGCCGCATCGGAAATCCGCGCCCGGCTTCCCAACCAACGCCAGATTCCGATCAAATCGACCACGGCGAGAAAACAGTTCGAGTACAGCAATTGCGACTGATGCGTTGCGAGACCGATCGCAATCCATGCGGCAGCGCCGACCGTGAAGATTACGAATCCCCACCCCGTCACGCGGGGGCCAAGATTGGCTGCGGTCATTACCGCCGCGATGCTCGTTGCTGCAAGCGCCAGCCAGCCAGCGAGATCAACCACGTTCATATCTCCTTCGAAGGTGGACGGCGTTTGACGGAGGTAACAGGGTGGGCGTGGATACCGGATCGCATGAGCGGCGTTCGCGTCGTCCTCCGGTACGGTCCGGCCCGAACCATCGCTCGCGGCGCCGCAACCGCTTGTAGACACTCACGCCTTCGCGCGCGGTACGACGCTTATCTTTCCGCCGCGTTCGATCGTCGCCAGCCTTACGTCCGCCGGATCCTCGACCTGTTCCATCCGCAACCCTTCGAGCAGATCTTCGTCGCTGATGTCGTGTCGCATCATGCCGGCACGATCGATGCAGCCGTCGCGAACCAAGGTCGTCGGTGACCCTTTGATCAAGCGCGACAATAGGTTCGATCGCACCGTCGCCATTGCGGCGAGGCGATGAAGGACGACCAAAAGCATGGTTGCCACCAAGGTGGGGACGAACGGTGCCTTGCCTGTCATCGCACGACTAATGTTGGAGCCCACAACGATCGCAACGATTATATCGAGCGGGCTAAGACTAGAGAATGTCCTGCGACCAGCAACTCTGATGCACAGTAGCCCGTAAACGAACAGGAGCACGGCGCGCGCGCAGAACTGCGCGGTGCTCGGCGAGCCGACGTCCGGGCCAACGATCGCCTCCAAGAGTTCCATGACAGCCTCCAAGTAAGTTCAGGACGGACTGACGCACATGGCAAGCGCGGCCGCTGCCATGACGGCCGTCGCCATCCAGCCAAACAGGCGCAATGGCCACGAGGCGACGAACTCTCCCATGATACTACGCTTCGATACGACGATCATGAGGCCGATCAGCACCGGGACCGCGGCGACACCATTGATGACGGCACTCCAGAACAAGGCCTTCATCGGGTTGATCGGCGACCAGTCGATGGCGAGGCCGAGGATCATGCCCAAGCCAATAATCAAATAGAAAGCCTTGGCACGCGCGGGGCGGTGCTCCAAACTCGCACTCCAGCCGCCGATCTCACATACCGCATAGGCCGATGAACCGGCTAAGACCGGAACAGCCAGCAGTCCCGTTCCGATGATCCCCAAGCTGAAGATTGCGAACGCGAGGTCACCAGCAACGGGCCGCAACGCCGCCGCAGCATCGGCTGCGCTTTGAATATCGGTCTTGCCTGCGGCGTGTAGCGTAGTTGCCGTGCCGACCATGATCGCCAGCGCAACGACGTTCGACACGGCCATCCCCGTGACCGTATCCCAGCGGATCCGCTGCAGCGCGCCGGCCGCCTGCGCGCCATCATCGCGAAGCGGCTTGCGCTGTGGCGCTTGGTCGATTTCCTCCACCTCCTGCGCTGCTTGCCAAAAAAAGAGATAGGGACTGATCGTCGTGCCGAATATCGCGACGATCGTCGTCAATGCGCCCGCACCGGCAATCGTCGGAAGGACGAGGCCGCGTAGCGCAGTCGACCAGTCGACCTTCACCATGAACAACAACGCGATGTACGCAAATAGGATGAGTGTCAGCCATTTCAGGATGCGAACGTAGCGGTGATAAGGCAGGAATAGCTGGAGCAGCAGCGACAGGATCGTGAAACCGATTGTGTAAGCGTGCTCCCATCCCCCGACCACGAGCGCCACGGCGTCACCCATCGCCGCGAGGTCCGCGCCGATGTTGATGGTGTTGGCGACGAACAGCAATCCGATCAACGGCATCACCAGCCATCGCGGCATCACCTTGCCAAGGCTGTTCGCGAGACCGTGACCTGTCACGCGTCCAACCCTGGCGCTGGCTAGCTGGACCGCTACCATGAGCGGATAGGCTAGCGTCATCGTCCACAACAGGCCTGAGCCGAATTGCGCACCGGCTTGGGAATATGTCGCGATGCCGCTTGGATCGTCATCTGCCGCCCCGGTCACGATGCCGGGACCGAGTTGCTTTAGTCGCTCGAGCAGCTTCACTGGCGCGACCCGACGTCGCCGCTGCGGTCGAGATTGCTCACCTGCGCCGTAAGCCCCACGGAAGCACATGGCTGTTTCATCAATCGATCCGATAATGGATCGGCTTGAACGTGCCACCGTTCGAGTCCGGTGCGGAACAGGCCGTCAAACCGATGATCAAATCCATCTCGGCCCTCAGCGCAATCGAGTCACCGGCTTTGCTGAGCGGCGGCAATACTTTGAGCTTACCGGTCTGGCCGTCGACGGGCACGTTCATGAAGCAATTGAATGCAATGGGTATCGCGTCTGGCGCGATGTCGTAGGGCGCCAGAGCCTCGGCCAGATTTCCGAAGCAGCCGCGATGCGGCGGCAAATCGGGATAGAAATGAAGAAAGGTGTCGATCGAGCACGGGGTCAGCAGGAAGTCGTGACAGCCGACCGTGTCGCCGACGATGGTGAGCATCACGCGCGAGCGATTTGAATAGAGTTTATTGCCCAAAGTGAGGCGGATCGTTTCTGCGTAATCGAGCGTGCGGCCCGAGGAGATGACCTCCCGCACATCCTCCGCGTTGAACGCGAGCAAGTCGGCAACCTGCTCGCCGCGCGGATCGATGACGGTCAGCGTAGCGCCCTTGTCCAGCTTGAAGGCTGTACCGCTTCGCTCCGGGATCACCACCGTGTCGATCATCGCGGCGGCTCCCCCTGATAGGCAAAGGGTGCGTGCCATTCGTCGTTCACCGCTCGGCCAGAATATTGGCGCGCCTCGCTGGCATCCCCGTGACGCGCCAGCATCGGATTGCGCGATCCCGCCAGGCGGTCGTCCCGCACCAGAATCTTCTCGCGTAAACCCTCGTATTTGCCGGTGGCGCGCAGGCGTTCGAATTGATCGTGGAGATTGAACACGAGACACGGATTCCCGAACCGCCGCGCGGGCCTGCTGGCATTGGGGTGGAGGCCGACGATGAAAAAGGCCTCGCCGCCGAAGCTCAGGGAAAAATGCGGGTTGGCAGGATCGGGGCTGACGCGCGGATCGTAATCCTGGCCGCGCCACACGTCCTTGTCGCTCAGCGATTGCACGCGATCCCACAGCGCGCGCTCGAACGCGATTTCGTCGAGATCGCTCGGGCCGTCGAACACCACGGCAAACGACTGGAACAGCGCAGGATCTTCGCGATACGATTGCGCGAAGCGCAGCAAATGATCGTGGATGCGCACGTCGTCCCAAGCGCTGTCGATGCGGTCGCATGCCAGAACGCTAAGCGTTCCGCGGGCCAAGGCGGACTTCGCGCCCACGCAGGGAAAACTTCTTGCGTCGACGTGCGCGAACAACTTTTCTTCCAGCTGCTTCTGAGCAGTATGAGTCCAGTGAAACATAAGTCTTTCCGTTGAATAAACCGAACAATCATCACCACTTGACGTCGCCAAGCGACGAGTAAGCGGTAGTCGTTGAGGAGATGGAATGAACGAAGTGACGCGACCACGGTTGCGTGCTTGCCGGCAAAACTAACGTCGCTCAGTATGATTTTCTGACCATTGCTAAAGCCTCCTGAGAAGACCCTAGCGCTGGTGATGGTCCTACCGAGCGAGGCGCCCGCGTCCGCGGAACTACCGCTCGATGCGGCGGTTCGTGATCTAACAACGGGAGACCAGATATGTCGCTATTGGATAAGGTGATCGCCGCCGTTACGCCGCCCGAAAGTGCCGAGGCGCGCCTGGAAGCGCGAGCAAAGGCAATGGACATGACCAAGCCGAACGATTGGCTGTCAATGATCCTCGAGCATCACCAACGCATTGAGGCGCTGTTCGCGGCTGTCCGAGCCGCCACCACGCCGGAGGCCCGGCGATCGGCGCTCCGCCGTCTGGCAATCATGCTGACAGGACATGCCATCGCGGAAGAAGCGGCGATCTATCCCGCACTCGCCGCCGACAAGCAGCTCGCCCATGCTGAACTCGCCTATCAGGAGCAGTCCGCTGCCAAGATGGAACTCGGCTTGCTCGAGCGCCTCGATCCCATGAGCGAGGATTTCCTCGACAAGCTCGGTCACATCGAAGGCGCTGTGGCGCACCATGTCTATTCGGAAGAGGGGACATGGTTCGTCGAGCTTGCCAAGGACCTATCGCCTGAAGATCAAGCGCTGGTTACGCGCCGCTATCGGGAAGAGTTCGAGCGATACATGTCGGGCGATGACCTCTGATCGAAGTTTGTGGCCCCCGGAACGAGCGGACACGAACAACCTATTTTCAATTGGCTTATGGCGCGCGTTGTTGAATCGCCTCGACGCGTGGCGGAGTGACTGGCGGAGCCAGATCGACGCCGAGACACCTGAATTCGTCGGGGGCTTCCCGCCCAACCGACTGAGCGATCGACGCGTGTTCGAGGCGTTCACGGTCGCTTTATTGTCTGGCAACGCCAGGTGGGATCGGATCGCCGCCGTCAGACCCGCTTTGTCCGAGCCATTTCACCATTACGATCTCGCCCGCTTCGCTGCGCTATCCGACGTAAATATCGACCAAACTCTCGTACCTTGGTTCGCTCGTCATAGGGCCGGTAGTGCCGGCCTGGCCCAAGGTCTGCGCCGGTTACGCCGTACCGCGACGGTGCTGGAAGCGCACGGCAGTTACGAATACCTTCGAGACGTCTTTGCGGCCGCCGACGGTTCGCCAGATCGAGCAGCCGTCCTGCTCGGACACTCATCGCAGTGGAAACTTCCTGGGTTCGGCATCGCGCTTGCGGCAGAAGCATTGCGGCTCCTCGGCTTTGATTTGAGCAAGCCCGATCGCCATGTGCTGCGCGCTCTGGGGAGCTGGGATATCGTCGCATTCTCACGGTGGGACCGTAAGGGCGAATTTACCGCGCCACAGGCGCGACCCAAGGAATTGGCCTCCGCCATGACGGCCGTCCGTGCGTTGGCGGCTGACAATGAGGTCGGTACGAGTGTCTGCACCTCCGTCATCTGGACCGCCGGCGCGGTATCGGGCGCTCGCCTCACGAACGCGGAATTCGCGGCGCTCGCGATGGAAGCGTCTGGAAAGGACCTTACGTCGATGGATCGCGGGCGCAAGGACGGCGAGACGACAGTTTAAATTGATCGCCCGACGACAATACATGCAAGCTGACACCAAACATCGAGAGCGCTTCCTGGCGGCCCGCCTCGGCAATATTGGAATGGCTGACGGTTGAACCATCGACGACGTAGACCGCACCCGCCCCAACGACTTTGAAGGTGTCTCCATCGATGACGATGGCGGTATCTTCGTCGATACCGATGCCGAGCACCCGGGGGTTTTGGGCGACGCCTCCGAGCAGGCGGCCGATGCGACCGCGTTCAGCGAAGTGCTGATCGATGATGACATCTCGGATCAGGCCAAGACCCGGCGCCATGTGGAGATCGCCAATGCGGTGCGATTCCGCGCTGGAACCACGTACCAGCATCGTCTCGCTCATCACCGATGCGCCTGCGGAGGTTCCGGCGACGACGCCGCCGCTGTCGTGGATAGCGCGGACCATCTCTTCGATCGGCGTGTCGCCGATCTGCGACGAAATCCGCAATTGATCGCCGCCGGTAAAGAAAATTCCGGCTGCGTCGCGCAACAGGTCGAGATTTTTCGGTGACCGCGTTTCGTCGCGGTCGTTGACATAGAGTTCGACAAGATCGGTCACGCCGAGCGCGGCGAAGGCCTTTTGATAGGCGTCGAAATATCCTTCTGGTTCATGACTGGCGACCGTCGCAATCACGAGCTTGCCGCCATCGAGCCGGGCCGCAACTTCCTGCAAAATCGCCTTGTCGCCCTCTTTGTCTTCATGACCGCCGATAACGATCAGCGGTCCCGCGCAGCTAGCCATTGATTAAATCCTCGAATTCGTCGCGGTGGACACCAGCAATCGGGCGGGGCATCCGGCTGTTGATCGCGGCAACGGCGAAATGATCGCTGTTGTGCGTCACACCGAAACGGCCCGACCGATCGATAGCGATGATACCCGCTTCCCCGCCGACGCGCTGGAGTGCGGGAAGTGCGCTCACCACAGCGGTCTGGGCCGGGTGACGGTACAGCTGCTCGACGACGCGGCCGGCCAGAAGCACGCGCATGATGCTTTCCCCATCCCCGGAGATGGCAACCCCACCGGCATGATCGTCGGCGTAAAAGCCGCAACCCGGAATCGGAGCATCGCCGACGCGACCGGGCATTTGCCCCGTCAGCCCGCCGGTGGACGTCGCTACCGCCACCCGACCCTCGCCGTCGATCGCCACGCAGCCCACCGTGTCGTGCGACGGGTCAGTCGGATCGGGCATTAGACGAACTCCCATGGGGGTGCCTGATTCGATACCATGCTCGAGCGCAAAGGCGCGCGCACCGTCGCCGACTAGCAATACGGGATCGGCCTCCAGTAGCAGCCGAGCGACCATGACAGGATTTCGGATGTCGCGTATCGCTGCCACCGCCCCGACCGCGAGGCTAGAACCGTCCATCATCGCGGCATCGAGTTCGACCTCACCAGTCCGCGTCGATACCGCACCGGTACCGGCGTTGAAGGTCGGATCATCCTCTAGCAGGCGAACGGCCAGTTCCGCGGCATTTAGGGCGCTGGCACCTCCCGCGAGCGCGTCCGCCGCCGCGGCGACGGCCGCGCCGCAACCTGACCGGTTGGCTTGTTGTCGGTGCTCCGAAATGGTGCGGGCACCGCCATGAACGATGATCGACCATCCCCGCTCAGTCATGGTCGGCTCGCGGACGGGCAGGGGTAAAATCGCTCACCAGTTCCCACACCAGGTCGATCTGCGTGGGGCTGATGACGACGACGTCGCCGGGCCGAGCAAGGTTCAAGGCGAACAGGGTGGCTGCACCTTCTTCGACAATGCGATGAATGCGCGATTCCGCCATGCCGCCGGCAATTGCGCCGCTCGACATGAGAGCATTGATTTCACCACGCGGACGCCCGCGGCCATCGGGCGTTTCGCGAAATACCAGCTCGTCGAACAGGCTTGCCGCAAGAGTTCCCATCCCGATCAGATCCTCGTCGCGCCGGTCTCCGGGCACGCTGTACGTACCGATGAACCGGCGTCCGGGCTGCCGCAACGTCGCAAGAAATTTGCCGAGCGCGGTGACGGCCGCCGGGTTGTGAGCATAATCGACGATTACCGTGACGCCGTACCGATCGATGATGTTCAACCGGCCAGGACTGTCTTCATAGGACGTTGTGAAGCCAGCAAGACCTGTGGCGATCGCGTCCACCGCAACACCCAAACCGGCGGCAATCGCCGTTGCTGCCAAGGCGTTCTCGACATTGAACCCCGCGGCGCCCTTTTGCGTCGCCGGCACGTGGTCCACCGTGGTGACCAGTGTGCGGTCGCGACCACGATAGATCACGATGGCGTCCTTTTCGCCGTCAGCCTCCAGCACGACGGCGTCTCCGCCCGCTGTGACGTGATCGGCGACAAGCTGCTGCAGGCCATGCATCGAGAACCAGCAGATCCTACCGCGCGCATGGCGGCGCATCCGTCGGGTTCGGGCGTCATCGGCGTTCAATACACTGACGCCGCGCCGCTTCACGGCCTCGATAACGACCGACTTGACGTTGGCGAGATCATCGACGGTATCGATGCCTTTCAGTCCCAGATGATCTTCCGTTACGTTCAACACGCAACCGACATCACAGCGATCGAATCCCAGCCCCTCCCGCAAAATGCCGCCACGTGCGGTTTCGAAAACCGCCACATCGACCGTCGGATTGGCGAGGATCTGCCGTGCGCTCTTTGGCCCGCTGGCGTCCGCGGATCGGATCAACCGCTCATTGATGTAGATCCCGCTCGTGCTGGTGAGGCCGACGGTTCGCACGGTCTCGCGCAAGATACGCGCCACCATGCGCGCCGTGGTCGACTTGCCGTTCGTGCCGGTGATCGCGACGATCGGTATCCGGCTGTCCCGCGGTCGCGGGAACAAATGATCGACGATCGGTGCCGCGACATCGCGCGGCGTGCCCGACGATGGGGCGAGATGCATTCTGAGGCCGGGCGCGGCGTTGATCTCGACGATGCCGCCACCGGTTTCCGCAACCGGTCGCGCAATGTCAGGCGAAAGAAAGTCGATTCCGGCGACGTCCAATCCAATCGTGGCGGCAGCTTGCTCGACGACGAA
Source organism: Sphingomonas panacisoli (assembly GCF_007859635.1). NCBI lineage: Bacteria > Pseudomonadati > Pseudomonadota > Alphaproteobacteria > Sphingomonadales > Sphingomonadaceae > Sphingomonas > Sphingomonas panacisoli. The sequence continues at coordinate 845,421 of NZ_CP042306.1, forward strand.
TATATTGTCGGGATGAACGTCGTCGGTGCAATCTTCGGCCGTTCCGCCGGTCGACAGGTTCGCGGTGTCCCGGAGGCGAACAGGCAGACCGCGAGACGGTACCGATCCAGGCGCTAGACCCTGCGCTGCCAGCACAGCGGTCGCCGCGTCGTCAATGACGAGTCGGGTAAGTACGTTCTCATGACCCGAACCGCGACGCGGATCGTCATTGGCCCGCGCCACGAGCGTCGCAACGTCGGCAATGCCGTCGCCGATGACGCTTGCCGGGCGGCGGCGGGCCACGGCGACGACCCGCCCGCCGACGACGAGGAAGCGATGGTCCTCGCCGGGCAATTGTTCTTCGATAATGATGCGTGTGCCATGAGCGCGCGCCGTCGCGAAGGCCGAGGGCAAGCTGTTCGCATCGACGTTCAACGTAACCCCGCGGCCATGGTTGGCGCTGACCGGCTTCACGACGAGGGGGCCGCGAAACCGCCTTGCCTGCGCTCGGGCTTGGTCGAGGGATCGCACGACGACGCCACGTGGCGCGGGCAGGGCGGCGTCCAATAGCAATTGTCGGGTCAATTGCTTGTTGCCGGCTGTCTCGACCGCGATGTGCGAGGTGTTGCCAGTGATGCTTGCGCGGATCTTGTGCTGACGGCTGCCGAAGCCGAGTTGGACCAGGCTTTGTTCGTCGAGCCGAGTGACGGGAATGCCGCGCCGTCGCGCGGCATCGACCAACGCTTGGGTGCTAGGGCCGAATGCCGTCCGCCGGGCAAGTGCGGCGATCTCGGCGATCATGTCGCCGACCGCTGCCCGATCGTCGAGAGAGGATGTGGCGACCAGTTGGCCAAGATCGAGCGAGCCTAATTCAGCCGGAAGCAGCCGCGACGTCAGGACCAGGGCATGGCGAAGCGCGAGCAGCGCGACATTCTCGTCGCGATACTCGACTAGAATATCATAGGTGCCGGGGCGACTCCGCACGGAGCGGGTTTTTCCCCGCGATACCGGCGTGCCCGCTTGGACCTGCAACTCCAGCGCCACGTGTTCCACGACGTGGCCGTACCACGTGCCCTCGCGCAGCCGCTCGACAAACCCGCCAGGACGTCCCTTGCTGCAGTGGTGCAACGCGAGACCGGGCAATAGCGCCAGCAAGCCGTCCGTCAGGCCGGGTTGCGCACTCGCTGGATGAAGCTCCAACGGGCCGATCTCGACGCGCACGCGGACCATCGCCCGGAGACTGTGGATGTTTGGACCACGATAGACGCTCCGCTCGACAACCTTGACGACCGGCGGGGACGAAGCGGGCGCTCCGTCCCGGCTAGTCTCGATGGAAGACGGGTCGAGGAGAAGAGCGTCCACATAATCCCTTTCGCTGTGCAATTTTCGGGAACGTTTGGCCCGACGGCGGGTCTCATCGAGCGGCCGAAAATCGTGCTGATGTGGATTAGATTTGGCATGAGCGCGTTTCGCGAGAGCCCCGATCGGCCCATCTCTGGGACGCCATCCGCATGAAACCGTCCATGAACATCGGACGTTTGACCGCACCGGATATCGCCGTGGCCGCCGGTCCTGAAGCGCAGTTCCTCTGCGCCGGGGCATGGCAGCGCCTGCGTGCAGACAGGAGATCGCGATGGGGCGTGCAATCGCAGCGAGCGCTGCAACGATCAGTTTGAGGGCCGAGCTGGCCGAGGGGATGCGGAAGGTCGCTCAGTTTTCCGTAGGCGATCGCACCATCGATATTGCCGCTGGGCAGGACTCGATCTGGGCACTCGTTCGCCGCCCGGAGCGCGGAGGGCTGGCGGTTCGCCTGGCGCACTGCTGGGGCGGTGTGAGCGACGTCACGACGTTGCGAACGACGGGCGATGAGTGTCTCCGGCTGTGCGTTCGGAGCGCGGTTGGCAAGCAAATCGTCAGCATCAAGAGCGACGGCATGAGCCTGCCGTTGATGCGCGTCACTACCGTGCTTACGCCTTCGGTGCCGCTCCTTGTTCCTTATCTACCACGCGACCTTTATCCCTTGGGAAGGGGTGACGATCCGTTGCGGGCAGAAGGGACGGTCGAGGCGGCGCAGCGTGGCCTCAACAGCGGGCTGATCTACTTTCATCTCGATCGCCCGGCGTTTGGCAGTGTGCTCTATTTTCAGAACCTGACCGCGCTCAACGACTATTTTGCGGCGACCGGGACCAAGCCCGACAGTGCAGTGGGCGGCGAATGGCCCGAACTGGGATTCCTGCCGCCAACACCGCCGCAAAGCGGAACTCCGCCGACCAGACCGCTTCCCGCGCGAAAGGCGGTCACCGTGTCGGACGCGATCATCGTCTTTCATGACGAGGCCGCCGCCAACGAGCAGAATTCGGCACGGCGCTTCCTGCAAATGCTGGGGGCCGCCTATCGCAAATTGGCGGCGCCGCCGACCACGTATCACGACTGGGTCGACCGCAGTCGCCGGACGCTGCGCGATCTCGAGCGGGCGCCCGAGGCCACCATTCGGCACTACGGCCACACCTATATCCACCCTTATACGGCGGCCGAATATCCCGATGTGATGGTTCAGATGTCGATCATTTCGGCGTTGCGCAACTTCGCCGCCTGGACCGGGGCCGAAGTACCGTTTGCCAGAGCACTCGAGCAAGGGCTGGCCAAATTCCACGATCGCAAGCTCAAGACGATGCGGCGCTATTTGCCGAACGTCGGTCGTGACAAAGACAAGCTCGCCGTGGACAGCTGGTACCTCTATCACCCACTCCTCAACCTCGGACACCTCGCATTGGCGGGCGACCGCCGCGCGCGCCGCTTGTTCGAGGGATCGCTCGATTTTGCCATCAAGGCCGCGCGTCATTTCGATTATCGCTGGCCCATCCAGTTCAAGGTCGACACGTTCGAGGTTATCGTCGAGGCTAGAAATGATGACGGACTTGGTCAGACCGATGTCGGCGGCCTCTATGCCTATGTCATGATTCAGGCATACGAATTGACGGGACGTCAGGACTATCTGACGGAAGCCCGGAAGGCGATCGATGCCGCGCGCAACATGCGCTTCGAACTCAACTACCAGGCCAATCTCACAGCGTGGGGCGCAGCGGCATGTCTGCGCTTATGGCGTATCACCGACGAGGAATATTATCTCCAGCAAAGCTATGTTTATCTCGCCAGCTTTTTCCACAACACGGCGATCTGGGAGTCGCAAATCGGTCATGCCAAGCACTACGACGTCTTCCTCGGTGCGACCGCATTGCACGATGCACCCTACATGGCGATCTTCGAGTGCTCCGACAGCTTCGCCGCCTTCGAACAGTACCTCAAGGATTCGGGCCCCGATCTCGACCCCGCGGCGCGGCTGCTGATCAGCGAATATTGCAAATATGCGCTCGATCGGGCCTGGTATTATTATCCCGACGCCTTGCCGGTTGACGCCATTGCGACCGACAAAATCCGCAACGGCCATATCGACCGCTCTCTGTCGTTCCCCGTCGAGGACCTGTACGTCGACGGCCAGCCGGCCGGGCAAGTAGGTCAGGAAATCTATGGTGCCGGCGCGGCCTTTGTCTTTGCGAGCCGGGCATTTCACAATGTGAGCGGCGCACCATTCAGAATCTTCTGCGACCATTTTCCGGTGACGAGCGAGCGGACATCAACGCGATCGCTGACGTTCGGGATTCAAGGCGGCGAAGCACGCGAGGCCGTGTTCATTCTCGCGCCCGTAAGCCGAGGGAGGTTGGCCGGAACCGTCTTGCGCACGAGCGCCGGCGACGCGCTGACGCCGCGTCGCCGTCGCGACCGTCTCATCGAGTATCGGATACCGGCAACCGGTGCAGTCAGCCTGCATTGGTGACGGAACCGCAGCGGTGCTGGCTCGTATGCCACTGATGTCGGAGTGTCCGGCAGCGTAACGCGGAGATGATCATGTCGGAACCCCAGACGCCGGGTCTTTCGGACGAAAGCAAACCAGCGCTTTCCAACGAGAAGACCGAGCGCAAGCCTGTGGTCGACACGCCCGGCGGTCAGCCGGTGGAGGATGTGGAAGATCGTTCGAATGTCGGGACGGTCAAGCCGGAAGATTATCCGCCCGACCAGCGCGCCAAAGCGTGACCGGATCCGGGCGGGTCGCTCGTAAGGCCCAGCGGCCCGCCCGATGTCTTAGCGTTTTTTCGCCATGGCAGTCGCTTCGGCAATGTCCTTCGCGCCGCCCAGGTCTTCGTCGCTCGTGCGGCCGGCACCCGGGCCGGCGCCAAGATCGGCACCGGTTGCGACATTGGCGCCCGGATTGGACTGCGTTCGTGTGGCCAGAGCCGCCACCGCCGCCTCGTCCTTCTTGGCTAGCGTGACACTTGCCGTGCCGTCGCCATCGTCGAATGGCATGACCTGTTCCAGATCGTCGATACGATCCCATTGTTCGCCACTGTTCCACGGACCGTCCATGTCGCCTTCGCCCTGGGAGGTGTTGACATAGGCGTTGGCGTAGGCGGCGATCCCCGGCAACTTGCCCGGCGGAAAATTGTTTTCGATCGAATAAAGCGCCTTTTCGAACGATTTTTGATGGGCGATCTCGCGCGTCATCAGGAAACCCAGCGCGTCTTTGACCCCAGGATCGTCGGTGACGTTGATCAACCGTTCATAGACGATCTTTGCCCGGCTTTCGGCAGCGATGTTGGACCGTAAGTCGCAGGTCGGGTCGCCCTTGCTGTCGACATAGGCGGCCGTCCACGGAACACCGGTTGAATCGATCAGCGCCGGGCCGCCGCCAAACAGCAAATTCTCTTTCTGACTGGCGCCGCCGGCATTGACCGCGATCATGAGATCCGCCTCTTTCATCGAGGCTTCGGATATCTGCGCCTTGACGCCCTTGTTGAGCATGGCGACGATCGATCCGACCACTTCGAGATGGCTCAATTCCTCGGTGGCAATATCAAGTAGAAGATCCTTACGGCCGGGATCGACCTCGCCGAGCGCCTGCGTGAAATAGCGCATCGCTGCGGCCAGTTCGCCGTCCGCTCCGCCGAATTGCTCGATGATCAGGGATGCCAGCACCGGATTGGGCTCCGCCACGCGGACGGTATATTGCAGGCGCTTGTTGTGCATGAACATTGGCTGTCTCCTATGCTCTGAAGACAATCGGAGTTCGCGCCTGTTCCCCAAATTTGACCGCGATTATCGAAACCTAATGTGCATTAGCACGATTATCTGGCGGGCAGGGCGGGTTCTCGTTCCTGACGAAATGCGGCAGCGGCCCTCGGTGGCAGAGAGACCCGGCCAGCCGGGAACCTTGATGATCGCCGCGCCGTTCCGCCTTGCATGACCCCGACGAAGTGCTTTCGGCATGAGCAAGCGAGAGCGGCTTGATGGCGCGTCGCTGGCCCGAGAATCTGTGGATTGTCCGTCACGGTCAGAGCGCTGGAAATGTTGCGCGTGACGCCGCGGACGAGGCTGCGCTGGACCGGATTGCGATCCACGGGCGCGATGTCGATGTCGCCTTGAGCGCGCTCGGCAAGGAACAGGCCGCGGCGCTGGGCCAATGGTTTGCCCAATCGAGCGATCAGCCGGACGTCGTGTTCGCTTCGCCCTACCAGCGTGCCTTGCAAACCGCGAGCCTCGTGCAGCACGCTGGCGGCATGGAGCAGATACCTGTCGTCGCCGACGAGCGTCTGCGCGAGAAGGAGTTCGGCATCCTCGACGGCTATACGTTGTCAGGGGTGCGGCGCCACTTCCCCGAGCAAGCCGAAATTCGCCACGTGATGGGCAAATTCTACCACCGCCCGCCCGGCGGCGAGAGCTGGTGCGACGTCATCCTGCGGTTGCGGTCGTTGCTCGACACCGTTGTGCTCCATCACGCGGACCGCAACGTGTTGATCGTGGGTCATCAGGTCGTCGTGCTGTGCCTGCGTTACATTCTGGAGGCGATGAGCGAACGGCAAATCCTCGAGATCGATGCCGCCGGCGATGTCGCCAATTGCTCGGTCACCCATTACCGGCGCGACGATAACACGAGCGACCATCTGTCTTTGGTGCGTTACAATTATGTCGTACCCGTCGAGCAGGTGGCGGTCGAAGTGACGCGCGCCCCCGACCCGCCGGTCGCGGCCCGCGGATGACCGAGCTGCTCGATCGCGCCTGGTTCGAACGGCGCTGCCCGCGCAGCGACGGTGGCGGCAAGGACGAGCGGGGCCAGGCTCTTGTCGTCGGAAGTTCTTCGCTGGTACCGGGGGCGATCCTGCTGACCGGCGAGGCCGTGCTGCGATCGGGGGCGGGAAGGGTCCAGCTCGCCACGCTCGCCGAGATCGCGCCCTTGCTCGGCGTGGCGTTCCCGGAAGCTGCGGTTATCGGTCTTCCGTCGCGCGATGGCGAACTGACGGCCGAGGGGATCGACGCGCTCGAGCATGGTTGCGCCCGATGCGATGCCCTGATCGTCGGTCCAGGAATGATCGAGAGCGAGCGTACGCCGGGGTTGGTCGCGGCACTGCTGGCAAAAGGCGGCGATGTCCCTTGCTTGCTCGACGCCGGCGCGATGACGGCGCTTCGGTCGATCGATACCGAACTGCCCGGACGTCTCGTCCTCACGCCGCATCATGGCGAACTGGCCACCCTCATGTCGGCCGACAAGGACGACGTGGCCGGATCGCCAGCAGCATGGGCGAAGCGCGCCGCAATCCGTTTCGGCGCGGTGGTCGTGCTGAAGGCCGCCGAAACGTTCGTTGCCTCGCCGGAAGACCGGCTGGCCCGTTACGTCAGCACCACGCCCGGGCTTGGCACCGCCGGGTCCGGAGACGTGCTCGCGGGATTGATCGGCGGTCTGCTCGCTCGCGGTGCCTCACCGTTCGACGCGGCCGCAATGGGGGTGTGGCTGCACGGCTCGGCTGGCGCTGCGGTCGCCCGGCGACATGGGCCGCTGGGCTTTTTGGCGCGCGACCTTCTCGGCGAGATTCCGGCGCTGCTCCGCGGCTGAGCGGGCGGCGCACGCGCCGCCCGGCCCGCTCTACATTTTCGACAGCATGTCGAGATGCATCTTCACGACCGGCGCTATTTTCGACGCGGCCGTCCGCAGCGGTTTCGCGCCGCCTTCGCGGCCATAGGCTTCCATCAGCACCAGCGCCGACTGATGCGCCGCTTTCTGCTGGTCGATATAGAGTTGGTCGCGCGCCGCCCCGCTTGCTGCCCGCAACGCCGCAAGATTGCGCATCTGCTCGGCATCCAGTTTCGGCGCGGGCACCACGACGCGCGACGCACGCGCGGCGGCCTTGATATCGTTGGTGCTCTTGGTGTGATCGCGGACCATCTCCGCGGCGAACTTTTTCACCGCCGGGTTGGTCGACGTCATCATGAGGCGGCCTTCCTGCCGCTCGAACAGGTCGCTCGCGCCGGCTTTCTTCACGAAATCCTTGGTCGGCGGCGCTGCCATCTGCGCCATCAGTGCGGCCGGCGTCGCCGCGAGCAGCGCCATTCCCCAAACGATTTTCATACGAACCTCCTATCGGGCCATCCGGCGTTGGATGGGATCATCGGACAAGTCCTGCTTTCGGTATTGGTTCCGCGACTCCCAACGTAACCGAACGCATTGGGGACGGTTTGCCGCAGTTCGAAAAATCGCATTAACTTCCGTTAGGTTGGCGGCATCCGGACGGATCGCATGCGGTGAAGCGCGCGTTCGCGTTGCTCAACCGGAAGAGAGATGAACATGGCGACCGACCTCGACGACGCGCCTGCCGTGACGCGCAAGCATATCAAGCCCGATCGCGATCTGACCGCCGCGGCTGTAACGATCAACCGGCCGGCAGCCGACCTGTTCGCTTATTACCGCGACTTCACCAATCTCCCGAGCTTCATGGAGAACGTCGTTCGCATCGACGCGCTCGACGGCGGTCGTTCGCACTGGGTGGTCAAGGCGCCCGGTGGCAAGACCGTGGAATGGGACGCGCGTGTGACGAACGAGGTCGAGGGTGAGGAAATCACCTGGCAATCGGAGGACGGCGCCGAGGTCCCCAATTCGGGTCGCGTCACCTTCCGCGATGCGGGTGCGCGCGGCACCGTGGTCACGGCGACGATCGCCTACCAGCCGCCCGCCGGCACGATCGGCAAGCTGATCGCCAAGATGTTTCAGCGCGAGCCGGCCATCCAGGCGCGGCGTGATCTGCGCCGCTTCAAGCAGTTGATGGAAACCGGCGAGGTCGCGACCCCTGCGATGAACGCCAAGCAATTCGAGGAGATGGGATTGTGAGAGCGCTCGCGTGGCACGGCAAGCACGACGTCCGCGTCGACACCGTCGACGATCCCGGGATCGTCAATCCGCGAGACGCGATCATCAAGGTCACCTCGACCGCGATATGCGGGTCAGACCTGCACCTCTACGATGGCTATATTCCGACGATGCAGTCGGGCGACATCCTTGGCCACGAGTTCATGGGCGAGGTGGTCGAGGTCGGGCCGAAGTCGACGCTCAAGAAAGGCCAGCGCGTCGTCGTGCCGTTCACGATCGCGTGCGGCGCCTGTTATCACTGCGGCAAGCATCAATATTCGGCGTGCGACAACGGCCTGCCTGCCGACAATCAGGACATCGCGCAGGAACTGTACGGCCAGCCGATGTCGGGCCTGTTCGGCTACAGCCACATGACAGGCGGCTATGCCGGCGGTCAGGCCGAATATGTTCGCGTCCCGTTCAGCGACGTCGGGCCGATCATCATTCCCGAGGGCATCGACGACGACAAGGTGCTGTTTCTGTCGGACATCCTGCCGACCGGCTGGATGGCGGCGGAAAACGCCGAGATCGAACCCGGCGATACCGTTGCGGTATGGGGCTGCGGGCCGGTCGGCTTGTTTGCAGTACAGTCCGCGTTCCTGATGGGTGCCGAGCGCGTCATCGCGATCGACCATTTCCCGCACCGGCTCGAGCTGGCGAAGAAATTCGGCGCAGAGACGATCAATTTCGAGGAAAGCGAAACCTATGAGGCGCTGATGCTGATGACCGGCGGGATCGGCCCCGATGCCGTGATCGACGCCGTCGGTCTCGAAGCGCACGGCTTCTTCGTCGACAATGTGATCGACCAGATCAAGGCATCGACCTTCCTGGGCACCGACCGGACGCATTCGATCCGCCAGGCGATCTTCGCGTGCCGCAAGGGCGGCCGGGTGTCGATGCCGGCGGTCTATGGCGGCTTCGTCGACAAGTTCCCGCTCGGCGCGTTCATGGAGAAGGGTTTGACGCTCAAGACCGGCCAGACCCATGTCCAGCACTATATGCCGGGGCTGCTTCAGGCCATCCTCGATGGGAAGATCGATAGCGACTTCCTGATCAGCCACCGCCTGCCGCTCGAGGACGCGCCCAAGGGCTACAAGATGTTCCACGACAACCAGAACGAAGTGACAAAGGTCGTGCTGAAACCCGGCATGACGACGGCAGCTTAAAGGATATCGACATGGCCAACAAACTTGCGATCGTAACCGGTGCCTCGACCGGTATCGGGTTCGAACTGGCGAGCATTGCTGCCAAGGATGGCTACGATTTGATCGTCGTTGCCGACGAAGCGCTGATCGACGCGGCGGCCCGTGATTTCGAGCAATTCGGCACTGATGTTCAATCGGTAGAGGCGGACCTGTCGACGATCACCGGTGTCGACACATTGCTGGCGGCCGCGAGCGGGCGGCAGATCGACTTGCTCTGCGCCAATGCCGGCACCGGTACCGGCGGTGCATTCCTCGATCAGGACGTCGCCACCTGGCGGCATGCCGTCGACACGAACGTGACGGGCACCATCTATCTGGTGCAACGCGTGTTGCGTGACATGGTGGCGCGCGACGACGGCAAGATACTCGTGACCGGGTCGATCGCGGGTTACATTCCCGGCAGCTTCAATGCGGTCTACAATGCGACGAAGGCATTCGTGGACAATTTCACCGAAGCGCTGCGCAACGAGATCAAGGAATCGAAAGGCGTCACGCTGACCACGCTGATGCCGGGGCCGGTCGATACCGAATTTTTCGCGCGGGGCGACATGCTCGACACGCAAGTAGGTCAGGACCCCAACAAGGCTGATCCGGCGGACGTCGCGAAGGACGGCTGGGACGCGATAATGGCGGGCAAGGGTCACATCGTGTCGGGCTGGAAGAACAAGCTGCAGGTCGCCGCCGCGGGTGTTGTGCCGCAGAAAGTGCTGGCCGAACTGCATCGCGGGATGGCCGAGCCTCGGTCGGACGACTGATCGTCATGCCGCTGTCTGGCGCGTGAACCCTCCCGCGTTGCGATCCGAACGGAGGCCTCAGATGTCCGACCTTGCAGACCCACCCGCGAAGAACCTGAGCGATGCCCATACCGCACAACCCGCCTTGACCGGTCGCAAAGCGATCGTCACCGGCGGCACCACCGGAATCGGTCGCGCGATCGCCGTGCTCCTCGCTTCGGAGGCCGTCGACGTGTTCGTCTGCGGACGCGACGAACAGCATCTTAATGATGGGCTCGAGCGGATCCGCGAGGTTGGCAAGGGCGGCGGGATGACGGTCGATCTCGCCGACCCCGACGGTGTCGATCGCTTCGTCAGCGGTGCGAAGGACTATTTCGGCGACTTCGACATCGCGATCATCAACGCGGCAATCCCCGCCAAGGGCTTGACGACCATGACCGCCGACGAGCTGCGTTACGCGATCGCGACCGATTTCACGGCCTATCTGACGACCGCCTATGCGGCGGCCGACGTCATGAAAGACCATGGAGACATCGTTTTCATCGGCTCGGTCGCCGCTCATTTGCTCGGCGCGGGCGGCAGCGTCTATGCGGGCATGAAGGCGGGCGTGGCCGGGTTCGCCGAAGCGGTGCGCAAGGAGCTGGCGCCCAAGGGCATCAAGGTCTGCAACGTCGAGCCGGCCAAGACCGGTGCGGACTTTCAATATCCCGATTTCAGCGCCGAAAAACAGGCGGAGGAAATCCGTAAAGAAACGATGCTGCGCGCCGAAGACATCGCGGTCGGTGTTCATTACGTGCTCACCCAACCGCGTCGCGCGGTCGTCCAGCAAGTCGTGATAGCGCCCCGCGCTCGTGGCGACGAATAGCTCGCCCGCCACCACCGCGGCCCTCCCATCGTCGGCGCTATAATTCGGTCTGGCCGGAAGCTAGGCCACGCGTATTCGGGCGCAAGGCGTCGTAGCGCGGCAGGCCATCGGTGAACGTCGTCCAGCTTGGTGCTTGGCGAGCGAACAGGTGGAAACCGGGCGTGACGGCGTTCGGGTCGTCGAGTGAGCCCACCGCGATGTCGATCTCGTCGGCCTGGTGCCGAACGTGGATCGTGAGCGGCGTGCCGCACGCCGTGCAAAAGGACCGCTCGCCAGTCGGCGTGGAGGCGAAGCGCCCGGCCTTGCCCTCGTCATCGACGATCACAAAGGCGAAGAGCGGCACCGTCGTGAATATCATTCCACCCGACCCTGACAGTCGCTGGCAGAGCCGGCAATGGCACCAACCCGTGTCATACGGTTGATAATCGAGGCGATAGCGTACCGCCCCACACGCACATCCGCCTTCAAGCATTGCTTGTATCCCTAGTCTTTCGACACGCGCTGCCGACTTTGCCGCGCCGCTTTTGGCCTGCCGTCATCGGATCGGGCTTGGGCGGCGGGCGCCAGCCGATGGGCGGTTCGATCCGCGGTTGACTGGTGCCGAGGCCCATCGCGCCGGGCGCAGGGCGGCGCACCCCAGACAGATCGGCGTCTTCGATCGCGTTGTCCTCCGCCCCGCCCCGCAGCAAGGCGATGCGATCGCGGCAATCGGTAGCGCGTTCGAAATCGTTCGCCGCCGCGGCTTCGGCCATTTCTTCCATCAATGCCGCTATGAGATCGCTCATGGTCGCCGGGGAAGCCTTCTTCTCCGTCGTTGCACTTCACCGCTGAGCCGGCCCGATGGGCATGAACGCTACTCGCTCCGTGCGGCCGACCCGGTCATGAGCTACGCGATTTGTTGCAGCCGCAACCGTTCGAACGCCAGCGCGCAGAGCGACCCATCGGGTTCGGCAGCGGTGAGGCAGCGCACTTCGCGCGGACTCAAACCGTAAGCGACCGCGAAGGCCTCGACGGCGCGGTCGCTCGTTTCCGGACGGACTGCGCCGATGCTCCACGGTTCGCTTGCGCTATCGGGATTGACGCGAACCGCCGTGGGCCCGTTCACGCCGACACGGCCTCGTCGATGACGCGCTCGACGGTCGATTGGGCCGCCGCCGGCGTCACGGGGATCGACGAGGTCAACTCGCGTTTCGCCGCCTGGCCCGCCGCCGTCAGTTTGCGCTTGACCGTAGCGTTGAATCGCTCGCCCAGTGGCCGCAACCACCGGCGCTCGGCGCGGAACATCGGCACGATCGCCGCCGCCATTGCGCCGCCGGCCATCGCAGCGGTCGCCAAGGCCAAGGGTCGCGCGTCGGTGCTGATTTTCATCTCTGGATTTCCTTGACCTGAGTAAGCTGGGTTGGGGGGATGTATCGGTTGACGGTGCCGGCCGAGCGGACGAGCCGGGCGTCTCGTCATTCCTGCACCGTGACGACGTCGCCGAACGTAATCGTCGTGACGGTGTCGCCGGCCTCGTTGGCGAGGACGATATGGTGCGAGCGGACCAGGTGACGGTGCCGACGGACCGATTCGGCAGCCTGGATCGCGACTTCCTCTTCGGCGAGCGCGATCGCGGCCGCGTCGTCCGGGCACTCGGTGCCTTCGTCGTCGCTGGTGACTTCGTCGTTGAAGAGATGGAAAAAGTATCGGGCCATGAAATTGCAAATTCTCAGGGTAGGAAATGGTTGCCGCGCACCGCGGACAAGCTGACGGAGGTTAAGCCGAATTCTGTTCGGGTCGCGCTCAGGGCGTGCGGTCGTGATTATCCAGGTAGAGATAGTCGGGCGTGAATTCGGCGAGCCGCGCCAGCTTTGCGAGATCGAGAACGCGGACGCGCTGGCGGGCGATCTCGACCAATCCGATCTCGCGCAACGTACGCAGCGTCCGATTGACGTGGACGCTGGTCAAGCTGCACGCCTCGCCGATCTCCTGTTGGGTTAGCGGCCACTCGAACGCGCCATTATCGACCAGGCCGACTGCGTCGAGCCGCGCATAGGTTTCGCAGATCAAATGCGCGATGCGGCCTTCGGCATCGAGCCGCCCCAACCGGAAGATCCACTCGCGGTGCATGGCGGCGTCGACCAACGTCGAGAACCAGAGCATTCTGCCAAGCGTTGGGTAGCGCTCGATCAGGGCCGTGAGTTTGCCGTGCTGGGCGTAGGAAACTTCACAGTCGCCGATCGTCGCGATGTCATGATCGAGGCGCTTCATCGGATAGCCGTGGAGATCGACGAAATCGCCCGAAGTCTCGATGCTGAGAATCTGGCGATGGCCGTTGGCTCCGTCGAGGAAGCGGCACATGAACCCCTGTAGGAGGAACGTGCTGCGGTCGGTGGTCTCGCCGGCCCGAATGATCGTCGTTCTCTTGGGGATCCGCGCCGGTGGCGACATGATCGCGTCGAGCGCTGCCAGTTCTTCGTCGCTCAACTGTTCGCGGCGGCGATGCCGCAGAAAATCCTCGGTTAGCATAGTCTCAAAGCCTCCGTTGGCGAACAAACGTCGGCAACGGCAAGTCGTTCAGTCCAATCGCGAAGGGTCCGAACGCGCCGACATTGTCCGTTACATGCAGCGCGGATGTGCCGGTCGCGCGATTGACCGGTCGCCGGCAGAGCTGGCGATCTTCAATCCGCTCACGGCCGGCGACCCGGCGCTGACGGGCCCGCTGATCGAGCGTGGCCTCCGCCTAACAAACATGGGGACCGTCACTATCTGCCGATTGAAGGCATCGACGGGCGCGGATATTATTTGGCGATTGGCAAAGGCGAGAATGTCGAGGCGATCCCCGATGGCGCGATCGTGCGGATCGATGCAAGCGAGGACGGAGCGCGCGGCGTCGATCGCACCGTCGCTTCCGTCGCCGAGGCGAATGGCGGGCGCTACAATGTGGAACCGCATTTGCATCACGATCCGAGCGCCAACGAAGCCTTCGCTCAGACCCATGTTCGCCAGCTGGACGCGATGCGCCGCCTCATCGGCACGTCGACCCGCAAAGCCTCAGGGCAGTGGGTGATTTTTCGAACGACCATTCGGCCGACGCGCAACCCTATGAGGCGCGGCGCGCGCGCGACCGTCGTGGCCTTCGAAATCCTGTCGGTGCAACTGCTCGCCACGCTGCCCGACGCGGATGCCGAAACCTGGCTCGACCACCGGCTGCTATCGCCCGACAGCGCGGCCGTTCGCGCAGCCCGGTTCGGCGCCGACCTCCGCTAAGCGCAAGAGCGGCGCGCCGTTGGCTCATCGCGCAAGCTCTCGCTGCCGGGGAAGCGGGACGCGCGACCTATGTGGCAGGGATGGTAGCGGCGCTACGGCAGCGGGGATTGCGCAGGGTTACAGCGCAGGTGTCGCATGAGCTCGGATTCCACTTCTCGGAAGCGGAGGGCGGCGATTATGTGGAGGGCGTTCTCCGGCCCCGCCTCGACCTCCTGAGCGGACGTTTCGCGGCGATCGAAAAGTCACGCGAGTTTACCCTCGTCCCGTGGCGGACGATCTTCGATCGCCAGGTCGGCAAATCGGTATCGGGAATCTTGTGGGGCGACGGCGGAAGTTGGTCGGTCGGGCGCGGACGCGGCGGGCCCGCGATTTCGTGACCGACCGGCCCGGCGAGAAGATCAGCGTTTGAGATATTTTTCTACCGCCTCGGCGCCGTTGCCGACGGCGTCGACCGCTTGCTGCAGACGGTCGCGGCTGACACCGAACCTGTCGGTCCAATAAGAGACTTCATAGTTTTCGCCCATTGCGATGCGCGAAGCATCCTGCGGCGCGCGCCGGGTCTTGTTGTCGGACATAATCGATCTCCTTCTGTCCACGCTCCTACGTCTCCAACGCACCTGATTCCATCGAGTTTCGCGCGCCCGAGCCGGGGAGGGAACGATCAGACCGCGAGGTGAGTCTTGGAGAGATGGCAGCGCGAACGAAATCCCCCCGCGAGCAGGCACCGCCAAGGCAACGCATTGGCGGTCCGCCCCCGTTCAGGCCCGTGCAGCTGGCACAATTGGCGAGCGCGGTGCCGACCGGTGACCGCTGGATTCACGAAATGAAATATGACGGCTACCGCACGTTGCTGGCGATCGGCGTCGGCGAGGCGCGGGCCTATACGCGCTCCGGGCTCGACTGGTCCGACCGCTTCGGCGGCATCCTCGCTGCTGCGCTCAAGCTCAAGGTGAAATCCGCGCTGATCGATGGCGAAGCCGTTGTCCTCGATGCCGATGGTCGCTCCAGCTTTCAGGCGCTGCAGAATGCGCTCAAGGGCGACCAGGACAACATCGACTATTTTGCCTTTGACCTGCTCGAGCTGAATGGCGAAGACTTGACCGGTTTGCCGCTTCTCGAACGCAAGTTGCGGCTGCGCGCGATCATGCCGGCGAACGCGACGCGGCTGCGGTATTCCGAGCACATCGTCGGAAGTGGCGAAAAGCTGCTCGATCAATTCTGCGCGGCGGACCTCGAGGGCGTCATCTCGAAGCTCGCGACGGGACGCTATAGCGGCTCGCGATCCGGCGGGTGGATCAAGACCAAATGCATTCGCCGACAGGAGTTCGTGATTGTCGGCTGGACGCCAAGCGACAAGTCCCGCCTGTTTCGCTCGTTGATCCTCGGTGTGAACGAGGATGGCCGGCTGCGTTACGCCGGAAAGGTCGGGACCGGTTTCACCACCGACGAATTGTTCCGCCTGATGGAAAAGATGCGGCCGCTCGCGCAGAAGGATGCGACGGTAGAAGCGCCGCGCGCCGAGGTACGGGGAGCGCACTGGCTCAAGCCTCGTCTCGTCGCCGAGATCGCGTTCACCGAGATGACCAACGAGGGTACGTTGCGGCATCCGAGCTATCTCGGCTTGCGCGAGGACAAGAAGCCCGAAGCCGTGGTGGTCGAGGCCGAGGCGCCGCCGCCTGCGGCGGGCGGCGGGTCGGGTGTAAAGATCAGCAACCGCGACCGCGTCCTGTATCCCGAGGGCGGGATTACGAAAGGACAACTCGCCGATCATTACGAGGCCGTGGCCGAGATCATGTTGCCGTGGTGCGGTTCGCGCCCGATCAGCCTGGTACGCTGTCCCCAG
This sequence comes from Sphingomonas panacisoli, assembly GCF_007859635.1. Lineage (NCBI taxonomy): Bacteria > Pseudomonadati > Pseudomonadota > Alphaproteobacteria > Sphingomonadales > Sphingomonadaceae > Sphingomonas > Sphingomonas panacisoli. The sequence goes on from NZ_CP042306.1 coordinate 861,526, forward strand.
GGCCGCGCCAAGAAGTGCTTCTTCCAGAAGCACGATGCGGGCAGCTTCGGTGACGCGGTGCGCCATGTCGGGATCGCCGAAAAAGACGGTCACGAGGAGCCCTACCTCTATGTCGACACGCCGCAGGGTCTGATGACCTGCGTCCAGATGGGCACGATCGAATTCCACGGCTGGGGCGCGCGCATCGAGGATGTCGAGAAGGCCGATCGGCTGGTGTTCGACCTGGACCCTGATGTCGGGCTCGATTTCGAGGCAGTGCGTAGCGCCGCCTTCACGTTTCGCGATATCTTGAAGTCGATCGGTTTGGAGACGTTTCCGATGGTTACCGGCGGCAAGGGCGTCCACGTCATCGCTCCCCTGACGCCGCGCGCCGAATGGCCCGAGGTAAAGGATTTTGCGCTCCGCCTGGCCCTGGCGGTGGCACAGAGCGATCCCGCCAATTTTACCGCCGCCTTGCCCAAGGTGCAGCGCAAGGGTCGTATCTTCGTCGACTATCTGCGCAATCAGCGCGGGGCGACCGCGGTGATGCCGTACAGCGTGCGCTCGCGCGAAGGCGCGCCGGTCGCGGCACCGATCAGCTGGAAGGAAATGGAGACGATCGACACCCCCGCGCACTGGCATGTCGGCGACGCGCCGGCCTTGATCGAGCGCGCCATGTCCAAAGCGCTGGCTGGCTGGGGGCTTGCCAGCCAGGCATTGCCCGACCTGTGAAGATCGCAACCTATAACGTGAACGGGGTCAACGGCCGACTACCGGTGCTCCTGCGCTGGCTAGCGGAACGTCAGCCCGACGTGGTGGTGCTGCAGGAACTGAAGGCTCCGCAGGAGAAGTTTCCCGAAGTCGCCATTCGCGACGCCGGCTACGACGCGATCTGGCACGGCCAGAAGAGTTGGAACGGGGTCGCGATGCTCAGTCGCGTCGGCGCAATCCACGAGACGCGCCGCGGTTTGCCCGGCGATCCCGACGCAACGCAAAGCCGTTACATCGAGGCGGCGGTCAATGGCGTCCTGATCGGCGGCTTGTACCTGCCCAACGGCAATCCTCGGCCGGGTCCCAAGTTCGAATATAAGCTCGCCTGGTTCGAGCGGCTGATAGAGCATGCAGCCGGGCTGCTCGACAGTAAGCTACCCGTCATGCTCGCCGGCGACTTCAATGTCATGCCGACCGATCTCGACGTCTATAAGCCCGAGCGCTGGCTCGACGACGCCTTGTTCGCACCTGAAGTGCGTGCGGCGTTCGCGCGGCTCATCGCGCAGGGGTGGACCGACGCGCTGCGCGCGCTGCATCCTGACGAAACGATCTACACATTCTGGGACTATTTTCGGAACGCCTTCGCTCGCAACGCTGGTCTGCGCATCGATCATCTGCTGCTCAGCCCGGCGCTGGCGAAGCGCTTGCGTGCCGCCGACGTCGACCGCGACGTCCGCAGCTGGGAGAAGACGAGCGATCATGCGCCCGTCTGGATCGAGTTGGCGGATGACGCGAAACCGTCACGCCGCCGCAAAGCCTAGTCGCTCGCTGTCCTGGCGGCGAACCACTCGGCGTAGGGCGTCGTCCGCGCCATGTGGCGGTTGAAATCGGGCGCACCATCGTCCCACCAGACCGGACCGCGCTCGCCAAGCGCGCGCTTGGCCGCATCGACCGCCGCGTGAGCGGCAGCCTCGGCTGCATCATCGCCGTTGCGCCTGGCATGACCGACCGCCCGACGTGCTGTCATCAGCGCGCCGACAAACCGTTCGCGTTCGCTATCGTCGAGGGCTGGATTGGCCATCCGCCACAAGCGGCCGCGCACGACAAAATATCGGCCATCCGGGGTGACAGGATAGCGCATAGCGTCAGCGCAGCTGGCTGTCCTTGCTGCCGCGGCGGTTGATGCCGGCGGTGCGGATCGAGGCATCGCGAATATTCTGGCAGGCAACGCAGGTTCGCGTGCCCGGCAGTGCCCGGCGGCGGCGCTCGGGGATATCGTCGCCACAGTCCTCGCATTCGATTGAACCGTCGCCCCGCGGCATCATTTCCCGCGCGCGCAACACCGCGTCGGCAACCGTATCGTCGATCTGGTCTTGAACAGCGCCGTCGGGCGCCCAGCCGTTCGCCATCGTCCTATCTCCTGAAGGTGAGATGGGAAATCAGCGGCGCTGATCAAGATGTTGATTATGCTACGGATCGGGCCTGGCCAAATCCGCGACCCGCGCGCGATGCGCTGCGCCGGGGCCATTGTCGGTCGCTCGCCTGAAAGGGTTTATGTCTGCGGTCGGGCACTGCGCAAGGCACCGCCCGGGAACATGGCGAGCCGTCTCCGGTTGAAACGTTGTGACCGAAACCGCGCCCGCACCAATGGAGGCCAAGCTCGTCGATACCCTCCCGACGGAAGCCGGCTGGCAGTTCGAGCCCAAATGGGACGGGTTTCGCGCGATCGCGGTCCGCGACGGCGCGGACATCGCCATCTGGTCCAAGTCCGGAAAGCGCCTCGACCGATACTTTCCCGAGCTAGTGGCAATGCTTGGCGCGCTCAGGTCGCGGCGGTTCGCCGTCGATGGCGAAATCATCCTGCCGCGCGGCGACATCTTGTCGTTCGATGCACTGCAGGCGCGGCTCCATCCTGCCGCCAGCCGGATCGCGAGGCTTGCCAAGGAGACGCCCGCGCAATTGATGGCGTTCGACATTCTCGCGCTGGACAGCGAGGTCCTCGCCGATCGGCCGCTTTCGGAGCGTCGCCTTGCCCTTGAGCGCTTTTATCGTGCCAATCACGTTAGCGGCCTGCTGTTGTCGCCGAAGAGCGAGGCTGTCGCCGACGCGCAAGCCTGGCTGGCGGCGAGCGGCGGCGCGCTCGATGGCGTCGTCGCCAAGCGTCTCGCCGACCCGTATCGCGGAGGCGAGCGCGCCATGCTCAAGAAAAAGCAGCTGCGCACGGCCGATTGCGTCGTCGGCGGATTTCGTCGCCACGCGGGCGGCAGCGGTGTCGCCTCGTTATTGCTCGGTCTTTACGACGACAGCGGGAAACTCAACCATGTCGGTTTTACCAGCGCGATCGCCGCCGCGGAGCGGGGCCGGCTGGCGGATCGACTGACGCCCCTGATCGCTGCGCCAGGCTTTACGGGCAAGGCGCCGGGCGGCCCGAGCCGATGGAATTCGGGAAAAGAGAGTTCGTGGGAATCGTTGCGGCCCGAGTTGGTGGTCGAAGTGATCTACGACCAGGTCACCGGCGATCGATTCCGCCACGGCACGCGCCTCCTGCGCTGGCGACCGGATAAGGCACCGGCACAATGCACGATGGATCAGCTTGTATACGAGCTACGGCCCGCCGAACTCGATGCCGTCATCTGAGGTGTTTCCCTAGTCCGATCGCGGCTCAACGGTGAACTTGCCTAATGTCGAGACTGCCCGCAGGCAACGGCCGCAGCACGTCGCGCGCCGGCGTCGTCGGCTCGAGCCAGCGGGCCCAATCCCGGCGCGGCAACACCACGATCTGGCGATCGTGATACGGGGCGATATCGGGCCCCGGCTCGGTGGTCAGCAACGTGAAGGCTTCGCCCACAATAGGGTCGGTGCGCCAGATGCCCGCGATGCAAAACCAGCGATGGTCCTTCAGCGTGAACAGCCATTTATCCTTGAGCCGCTTCTTCGGTGCGCCCTCGACAGGCTCGGGATCGGTAAATTCGTAAAAGCCGTCGGCGAGGATCAGGCAGCGGTTGCCACCGAACGCGCGATCATCCGACCGAAAGTTGTACACGGGCTTGCCGCGGCTCCCGGGCCAGCTCCAGCGTCGCTGCACCAAGGCGTGCGGCCATGCGGGATCGACCGCGGCGCGAACGATGGGCGCGGTGTCGGTGATCCTGATATCCTCGCGCGCCTCAAGGTTGGGCACACCCTCGGGAAAGTCGATCTTGATTTTGAGATCGCTGAAATCGCCCGCAATCGTGTCGAGATCGACGGTCAGACGATAATCGTTGCACATCGTGGCGGGCCCTTATCGGCAGGGCTTTGGCATCGTGCGCTGTTCCTGCTATGTTCTATGTCGCGAGTCGCCGCGAATGCCGATCTTAGAGGTGGCGGTTGCGGCAAGGAAGATGGTGATGGCGAACAGGACAACGCACGCCGACCGGATCGGCGAACCGGGCGCGGTGGTGCGCTATGGCCGCGACGGGACGCTGGAGATGGTCAATCTGATCTGGGGGCTCGAGCCGGCATGGCCCGAGGAACGCCCGTTCGAAGTTGTCCGCTCGGAAGGCCGCGCTTTTCCCGGCAACCGTTGTGTGGTGCCCGCGTCCCTGTTCTTTCACAACCGACGGCGGCGGCGGTACCGGTTCAGCCGGGTCGACGACGATCATTTCTATCTCGCCGGAATCTGGCGTCCGGCGACACCGCGCTGGCCCAGCGCTTATGCGGTGCTGTCCGTCGACGCCGGCGAAGATGTGCGGCCCTATGCCGATCGCCAGATGGTTGTGTTGCCGCGCGGCATGCAGATGGACTGGCTTGATCACCGGGTACCGGAAACCGATATTTTGCGAGCACTCCCGGCGCACACGTTCCGGGCCGAGCTATGGGATGATGGCGACGTCCCAAGCCAGGCCGAGCTCGCGCTCTAGGTAAAGGATTTCACATGACGGAGGTCGAGACGATCCGCGCGGCGGAGGATGGCCGGTCGCCGTTCGCCACCGAGCTGGCCACATTGAACGGCGTGTCGGTGTCGATGGATCTGCTGGCCACCGCGCGGATGGTATTGGGCGACCTGGCCGATGATCTGCGGTGGGACACGGTCGCCCGGCACGAGGCCTTGGCGGCCGGGCTGGAGGTTACGCCAAGCACGATCGATGTGGTCGATGCTCGATTGCTGGCCTTGCGCAAATGGGAAGATCTGTACGATCCCGATCGCTTGCGGTCGCAGCGTCACTTGATGGAGGCGGCAGCGCTCGCGCCGTTGATCGAGACCGATCACGGTATCGGGTTCGAGGACGCCGCGTTCCGCGAACTGGCCGATTTCGTGGCGGAACTGCCCTGGTGACGGCGCCGGTCGGCGATCTTTTCGGTACGCCCGTCGTTGCCGGCTTTGCGAGCGCGCCGGACTTTCTCACGGTGGCCGAGGAGCGCGAACTCATTGCGCGCATCGACGCGACCGCGCTTGAGCCCTTCAAGTTTCAGCGCTGGCTGGGCAAGCGGCTGACCACATCGTTCGGGTCGCGCTACGATTTCGAGCGCGGACGCATGGCGGACGCGCCGCCACTACCCGATTGGCTGGCGCCGTTTCGCGCTCGGGCAGCAGGATTTGCGGGGCTCGAGGCGGGCGAGCTCATGCAGGCGTTGCTCATTCGCTACGACCCGGGCGCCGGGATCGGCTGGCATCGCGACCGGCCGGTGTACGAGCATGTCGTCGGCATCTCGCTCGGCGAACCGGCGGTATTGCGGCTGCGACGGCGCAAGCCGGGCGGTTTCGACCGGGCCGAAGCGGCGCTCGAGCCACGGGCGATCTATCACCTGTCGGGCGAGGTGCGGCATGAGTGGGAGCACAGCATCGTCGAGATGGCGCGGCCGCGCTGGTCGATCACGTTCCGCTCGCTGGCGGCGCGTCAACCCGCTTGACGAATCTTTCGCGCGCGCGGAACATAAAGGGAACAAGTGATTCTATGATTCTCGATGGAAAAATGTTCTCGCCCCGATCCGCTTAGCGCGCTGCGTCGTCAGATAGCGACGCTCGACGCACCCGCGCGACCGAGCGGCGCGATTCCGTTCGCGCTCGATGTGATCGATACGCGACTGGCCGATGGCGGGTTGGCGGTGGGCGCGCTCCACGAAATGACGCCCGCGGCACCCGCCTTGGCCGAGGATGCCGCGACGACGCTGTTCATTTCCGGCGCGGCGGCGCGGGCAGGGCCGGGGCCGGTCCTATGGGTGTTGACCAAGTTCGACCTCTACGCTCCCGGGGTCGAACAGGCCGGTCTCGGCCCCGACCGCTTGATGTTCGCGCAGGCGCGCGACGATCGCGAACTGCTGGCCGTGATGGAAGATGCGCTGCGACACGGCGGGCTGGCGGCGGTCGTCGGTGAGGTCCGGCGCGCGGACATGACCGCGACGCGGCGGCTCCAGCTCGCCGCGAGCGACGGGCGAACGCCCGCTTTGCTGATGCGCCGGTGGCGCAAACTCGGCACGTCGCCGCTCAACGAGCCGTCCGCGGCGACCACACGCTGGCGGATCGCCTGCGCATCGTCGGTGCCGCTCGGGGTTCCAGGGGTCGGTCGCGCGTGCTGGTCGGTCGAGCTTGTCCGCCAGCGCAACGGCAATCCTTTTTCTCTCATCGTGGAGGGCTGCGATGCGCAGGGTCGCCTCGGTCTTCCTGCCACAGCTGCCGATCGAGCGGCTGCGGCGGGACACCGCGCACAAGCCGCCTGAAACGGTCGCTTCATTCGAGCCTCCGGTCGATGACGATCCCGGCGCCTGCTCGGTGCCGCGGGGTGGTCATTGGCGGCCCGGCGCACGGTGGGCGCAGCCGACGCCGCGGGCCGCGCACCGGCTGCCGCCGCATCGCGAAATGGGCCGGCGGTCGGAAGCCGCCACGCATCCGTTCCGCACGATGCAAGCCGACGATGGTGCGCGGCGCGGCGGAGCCTTGCCGGAGGTCGATGGTGGCGTCGGCTTGTTGGTGCTGGCTTACCGGCAAGGCCAGCGGGAGATCGTCTACGCCGCGAACGGCGAGGCGCTGGCGGCCGGGCTGACGCCGGGCCTGCCAGTGACGCAGGCGCGTGCCTTGTTTGCCGGTCTCGAGGTGCTGCCCGCGAACCTGGAAGCCGATCGGGCTGTACTGGACAGGCTGGCGATTCATGCGGTGCGGCACTGGACGCCGATCGCGGCGGTTGCGTCTCCCGACAGTCTCGTCCTCGACGTGAGCGGAACGACGCATCTGTTCGGCGGGGAAAAACGGTTTGCTCGCCGGCTTGTCGCCTTTCTGCACCGCATCGGTCTCACTGCCTGCGTCGCGATCGCGGACACGGCGGGGGCAGCGCATGCCCTGGCGCGATTTTCCGGTCGGACGGTGACGATCGCGCCGCCGGGTGGAACGACCGAGGCGATCGCGCCGCTGCCGATCGCCGCGCTCAGGTTCGATGAGCCCGCGCTCGTCGCCGCGAAGCGGTTCGGATTCGAGCACGTCGTCGATCTCTTGCCGTTGCCGCGCGGACCGCTCGCACGACGACTGAGCCGCGCCGCCATCGAGCGGCTCGATCAGGCGATCGGTCGTGTCGCCGAGCCGATCGAGAGCGTCGTGCCGTTCGAGGCGCCGGCCGCCGAACGTCGGCTCCTCGAGCCGATCGGCACGCCCGAAGCGATCGGCCAGGTGATGAGCGATCTGGCGGGCGACCTTGCGAGGGAACTCAGGACGCAAGGGCTGGGGGCGCGGCAGGTCGTGCTCAGGCTGGTGCGGATCGACGGAACCGAACAGGAGGTAGTCGTCGGGCTGGCGCGGGCGACGCGCGATCCGCGGCATCTCGCGCGACTGCTGCAGCTTCGGCTCGAACAGATTGCGCCCGGCATGGGTATCGAAGGTGGCAGGCTCGTCGCGGCGCGCGCCGAGCCGCTCGGGGCGGAAGCCCTTGGCGCGATGCTCGCCGGCGAAGACGCGGCCAGCGATATGGCGCCCCTTATGGACCAGCTGGCGGGACGCATCGGTCATCGCGCGTTGTTCAAGACGTCGTTGATCGAGAGCGATGTCCCCGAGCGGGCGGTGGCGCAGGTGCCGCCCCTTTCGCAACCCGTCGGCTGGCCGGCGTGGCGGCGGCCGGCGCGCCTGTTGCACCGGCCGGAGCCGCTTGCTGCGGTCATCGCGTTGCTGCCCGACCAGCCGCCGCGCCGTTTTGCGTGGCGCGGTACCGTGCACGACGTGGTGGCCGGCGATGGGCCGGAGCGCATTCATGGCGAATGGTGGCGGCGCGACGGCGAAGTCTGGGCCGTGCGCGACTATTACCGCGTCGAAGACAAGGAAGGGCGCCGGTTCTGGGTGTTCCGGCGCGGCGACGGTGTCGAACCCGAGACCGGGGACTTGAGTTGGTGGATGCATGGAGCATTCGGATGACCCAACGCGACCCTGCACGCATACCCGCGACGAGCCTGATATTCGGCTACGGCCCGATGCTGCCTTTGGTGGCGGCCGCGATCGCGGCGTGGTGGCTGCCGCCGCCATGGCCCGATCTCGCGACCGACCTGGCCATTATCTGGGCTGCCTCTCTGCTCGTCTTCGTCGGCGGCGTCCGGCGCGGGTTCGGATTTGGCATGCCCGGGGCTTCGACGCGCGTGGCGACCATCGCCATGCTGCTCTATTTCGTGCCGGGCACGGTTGCGCTGGTGCTCGATGCCTTCGGGCAAATTGCGGCCGGGCTCGGGTTCACCATAACGGGTTTTGTGCTGGTCGGGCTGCTCGACCCGCGGGCCGCTCGGTACGGACAGGCGCCGGCTCATTTCGCCCGGTTGCGCCCGCCGCAAATGGCGCTCGGCGCGTGCTGCCTGGCGGCGTTGCTCGCGCGCCTGCTGGCGGCGGGCTGACCGATGGCGCGCTACGTCGAACTTCAGGCGACCAGCCATTTCTCGTTCCTGCGGGGCGCGTCCAGTCCCGAGGAACTGTTCGCGGCCGCGGCGTTGCTCGGTCATACCGCGCTCGGCCTGACCGATCTCGGCACGGTCGCGGGGATGGTCCGCGGCTGGGAAGGCCAGAAGGCGACCGGGGTACGGCTCATTCCCGGCACGCGCATCGTGCTCGACGATGGCCGGCAACTCCTGCTCTTCCCGACAAACCGCACGGCCTGGTCGCGGATGACGCGGTTGCTGACGGTCGGCAAGGCGCGCGCCGGCAAAGGCGGATGCGATCTGCGCTGGGTCGATGTGGCAACGCATGCCGAGGGGCTCGTCGCCATTTTGCTGCCGGATCAACCGGGTGTCACGCTCGATCGCGACCTTGCCGACCTGCGCGACGTGTTCGGCAGGCGGGGCTATCTTGCGCTGACGCTGCGCCGCCGCCCCGACGATATGGCGCGCGTTCATGCGCTTGCGGCTCAAGCAGCTCGGGCGGGTGTCCGGGCGGTGGTCACGGGCGATGTGCTCTATCACGCGCCCGAGGCGCGGCTGTTGCAGGACGTGCTGACCGCGATCCGCGAAGGCACGACGGTCGACCGGCTCGGGTACCGCGGCGAACGGCATGGTGATCGGCATCTGAAAAGCCCTGAGGAAATGGAGAGACGGTTCGCCGCGTTCCCCGACGCGGTGCAGGCAACCGCCGATATCGTAGCGGCCTGCACCTTCGATCTCGGCGAGCTAAGTTACCAATACCCGCACGAACGCGTGCTCGAGGGGCTGACCGCGCAAGAAGCGCTCGAGCGGCTGTCGCGCGAAGCCGCCGAGCGGATGTTTCCTGAGGGCGTACCGCAAGCCCATGCCGATCAGATCACCCATGAACTCACGCTCATCGGGAAACTTAACTATGCGCCTTACTTTCTGACCGTGAACGCGATCGTCGCCGAGGCGCGCCGCCGCGGGATTCTGTGTCAGGGGCGTGGTTCGGCAGCCAATAGCTGCGTGTGTTTCGTGCTCGGCATCACCTCGATCGATCCGATCAAGCACGAATTGCTGTTCGAGCGCTTCGTCTCGGGCGAGCGGCCCGAGCCCCCCGATATCGACGTCGACTTCGAGCACGAGCGGCGCGAGGAAATCATTCAGTGGATTCACCAGACCTACGGCCGCGACCGTTCGGCGCTGACCGCGGTCGTCACGCGATTTCGCGCGCGCGGCGCGATCCGCGAGGTCGGCAAGGCGTTGGGCCTGCCCGAAGACCTGACCGCCTCGTTGTCGGGGCTGGTCTGGGGCTGGTCGGTCGAGGGGGTCGGCGAGAAGCAGGCGAGGGAGCTCAACCTCAATCTTAACGACCGGCGGTTGCGGCTCGCGCTCGATCTCGCGAGCAAGCTGATCGGCACGCCGCGGCATCTCTCGCAGCATCCCGGCGGATTTGTCCTCACGCACGACCGGCTCGACGATCTCGTGCCCATCGAGCCGGCAGCGATGGCCGACCGTCAGGTCATCGAATGGGACAAGGACGATATCGACGCCTTGAAATTCATGAAGGTCGACGTGCTGGGCTTGGGCATGCTCGGCTGCATGAACCGCGCGTTCAACTTGCTCGAGCAGGAGAAGGGCATCCGGGTCACGATGGCCGACCTCCAGGACGACGATCCTGAGGTCTACAAGATGATCCAGAAGGCCGACACGCTCGGTACCTTCCAGATCGAAAGCCGCGCGCAGATGTCGATGCTGCCGCGCATGAAGCCCAAGCAATTCTACGATCTCGTGATCGAGGTTGCGATCGTGCGGCCCGGGCCGATCCAGGGCGATATGGTCCATCCCTATCTTCGCCGCCGCGAAGGCAAGGAGCGGCCCGAGTATCCGAAAGCCGAATTACGCGCGGTGCTCGAAAAGACGCTCGGTGTGCCGCTGTTTCAGGAACAGGCGATGAAGGTCGCGATCGTCGGCGCCGGGTTCACGCCGGCCGAGGCCGACCAGCTGCGGCGCGCCATGTCGACCTTCAAGCTGACCGGCGGGGTCAGCCATTTCTACGACAAGCTGGTCGGCGGCATGGTCGCAAGGGGCTATCCGCAGGATTTCGCCGAACGTACGTTCAAACAGATCGAGGGGTTCGGCAGCTACGGCTTCCCGGAAAGTCACGCGGCGTCGTTCGCCAAGATCGCCTACGCGTCGTGCTGGGTGAAACATCATCATCCTGACGTGTTCTGTGCCGCTTTGCTCAACGCGCAGCCGATGGGATTCTACGCGCCCGCGCAGATCGTGCAGGATGCGCAGAAGCACGGTGTGGAGGTACTGCCGGTCTGTATCAACAAGAGCCGCTGGGACTGCACGCTCGAACCTGTCGGCAATCGGCTCGCGGTGCGGCTGGGCTTTCGCCAGGTGCGATCGCTCGCCAACCTGCATGGCGCGGCGATCGTGTCGGCGCGCGGCGAGGTGCCGTTCGGGTCCGTCGAGGAAGTGTGGCGGCGGGCCGGCGTGCCGCGCGCCGCGATCGAACGGCTTGCCGAGGCCGACGCCTTCCACGCGCTCAGCGAAGACCGGCGTCAGGGGCTGTGGAAGGTGAGGGGGCTCGGTGAGGCGCCGCTGCCGCTGTTTGCGGCGGCCGACGAGCGCGAAGCCGAATTCAGCTCCGAAGGTGTGGAGGAAAGCGTCGCGCTCGTGCCGATGACCGATGGCCGCGAAGTGGTGGAGGATTATCGCACCACGCAATTGTCGTTGCGGGCGCATCCGGTGTCGTTTCTGCGTGAGGAATTGACCAGCCGGCGGATGGTCACGTGCGCCGAGCTACTGTCGATCAAGGACGGCCGCCATGTCGCGGTCGCCGGGGTCATTCTCGTCCGCCAGAAGCCCGGCAGTGCCAAGGGCGTGCTGTTCATCACCATCGAGGACGAAACCGGTGTCGCGCAGGGCATCATCTGGCCCGACCGGTTCGAGAAATATCGGCGCGTGTTGATGTCGTCGTCGATGGTCAGCATGACGGGTCGCCTGCAGAAAGAAGGCGAGGTGGTCCACGTCATCGTCGACCGCATCGACGATTTGACGCCGTTGTTGCGCCAGGTCGGATCAATGGACTTTCCGCATCGGCCGGGCAGGGCGGATGGCGCGACGCATAGCGGCAGTCCGGATCGCGGCGACGCCGGCTGGGTGCCAAAACCGGCGGCGCACTATCACCCGCCGTTCGCGGGCGGCGCCGATCCCGAAGACCTGATCAGGGTCCGAAGTCACGATTTCCATTGAGATGGCGGCTTATCTGTCGCGCCATCAGCGCATTATCATCGATCTCGCGATCCGCATCTTGCGCTCGGCGATGACGCGTTCGACCGGCGCCAGGGTCGATACGATCGAGGTTCGGCTCGCGCTGCGTTGTCTGCTCCCGCATTGCCGCGAGCGCTGGCCGCTCGACATGTTTTGGGATGCCGCCAGCGGAGACAATGACATCGGCCGGGCCCAAGGATGTACCGCCGGGTTCAATGGTATCGTTCGCCAGTTGCGGATGGCCGGCGCGCACGGCGAGCAGACACCGGGCACATGATGGGCGGGCAGGGCGGGGGGTATCGCTGCACATCGGGGCGCCTCGCCATCGTGCTCGTTACGCGTGATAGCGACGTGGAGCAGATTGACCTTGCCACGTTCGCCCGCGACCGCGAGAATCGCACGATGCGCACCGATCTCGATCACCTTCCGGAGAAACAGCAAGACGAGCTGCGGCGAACGGTCACGATCCTACGCGAAGAATTCGACAAGGCGATCGCGACCGCGACGCAGCCGTGGAAGAAGAACGGCAAGATCCTCAAGATCATTCTGTTCGGCAGCTACGCACGCGACGATTGGGTCGATGAGCCTGAGAACGGCTATCAATCTGACTTCGATCTGCTGATCGTCGTCAGCCACCCCGATCTAACCGACATAGCCAACTACTGGTACGTCGCCGACGATCGGATTCTGCACGACGATGCGATCGAGCGGCAGGTCAATATCATCGTCCACTCACTGGACGAGGTGAACCAGTCGCTGACGCGGGGCGAATATTTCTGGGTCGATATCGCGTGACGGAATTGCGTTGTACGAGTTGCCCGGAAGTGCACTGGCGACGCCGCAGGCGCTGACCTCGGCGGACGCGTATGAAATGGCGTCGCGGTATTTCAGCGGCAAGCTGGCCGACTTGGATCGCTGGATAAAGACCGCAGAAATTCAACTAGAGCTTTCCAGCGACGACCAGGGGTTTCGAAAGCTGGCAGCCTTCAACCTACATCAGGCAACCGAGACCGCATACGCTTGCTACTTGCTGACGCGGACACTCTACTTTCCGCGATCCCACAATATCAAATTCTTGAGATCCATTTCTGAAGACAAAAATGGGCGCCTCATAAGCGCTTGGCAGCGATCAAATCGCGAAGAAAGACGTCGGTTTGAGCTGCTGAAACGCGCCTACGTCGAGGCACGGTACTCGGATCAGTATGAGATTTCAGAAAGCGATCTGTCTTGGCTCGCAGACAGTGTCTTGCGCCTTCGGGACGCGGTAGAGGCGATTTGTCGAGAACGGCTTTCCGAATTGCGAACCGCTGCGGGTCTACAGTCGCCTATGACGTAGATTGGGCCGACTGCCGACTGGCGGCTTTTTGCCCGACTGCCCTGTAAGCAGCCGCCTCCTAGTATGAAGTACCCTAGCGCTCGACGGTGTCGCGTTTCATCGGTGCGAGCTTGGCAAGGAAGCGGTTCTGCGCGAACCAGGGCACGCCTTCCTTGCGCATTGCAGCCTGCAGATTTTCGACGAGCGCTCCAACGTCCGCGCTCTGGATGCCCAAATCCTTGTGCGCTTCCTTCATCGTTCGGCCGCTATAGTCGCAGCCACCGTTGAGGATGAAGCAGAACTGCTCCTTGAGCGTGCGGCGAAGGCGGACGACGTCCTGTGCCTTGAAGATGTCGGCGATCCGCTTATCGACAACGAGGTGATCGACGAGATCATCTACGATGCGATTGATGCCGTCGCGTCCGTGAAATGCCTTGAGCATTTCGTCCCCGGAAAACGGCTTGGCACCGGCATTGGCGTTGGACTGGGTGTAGCGCTCGACCGGCTCCTCACCTGGAGGGACAGTCTGAACAGCGGCGGCGGCGGCGAGAATTATGGACAGCATAGAAATCCCTCGATCAAAAGCCGCCCTGTAGGGACAAAAATGCGCCGCGCTGGCTGCGGAAAGTAGCGATATCGCCAAGGTCGGTATAGGCCGCAGTCAAGGTGATGTTGCGCATGAGCGACCACGCCGCAAACAGATCATAGCCTCCCTGTTCGCGTGCGAAGCCGAGATTGTCGGGCTTGGACCGATATTCCGCGCCGATCACCAGCCGGGGCGTCAATAGCACAGCCGCGGATCCTTCAAATTGCGGACGATATCGATCCACCTTGTCGCCGCCGAAGCCAAGCAGGCCAAACTGATTGGCCTTGGTAAGGCGCATCGTGGCGTCGAGCACCAAGCTCTTCGACAGAACCACCTTGGTCGCCGCAACGTAGAAATCGGTGCCGCGCGACTGACGGCCACCGACCGCGCGGATGATCGCGCCTTGATTGGCTAGCTTGTACTGAACGCCGATCGCGATCTGGGGCAGAATGCGGTCCTGATCGTAAACTGCATCGCCGATGATCCGCACCTTCGCACCGATAACGTTCTGGTCGAACCGGAAGTTACGGCCGAGCCCCAACGCCGCGCCAGCCTTTCGTGTATCGAAAGTTATATGCTGGAAGGACACCTCGACGCGGTCACGCCATCCAATCTTCCCCCCGATCGCGGTGAGGTTGAAGTCCGTCAGTGGAACGTCGGTGATGTTGACGCTGGCACCGATCCCGGCATCCGTTTCATTGCCGGTGATGACCGCCCAGGTGGCAAGGCCGCCGCCGGCCGCGCCCTCGACGCTGGTGACGCCGCCGGTTAGCACAAGCTTGCCGCCAGAGCGCATTTCGTCTGCATGCGCCGACGAGGCCGCCGCGAGAAGGGCGATCGCAATTGTCACGGCGTAAGTCTTGACTGTCCGCATGATCTGCGAGGATTCCGCCCTTTGTGTGATGCGGGTTAATCTCCAAAACTGGTTAATTTCTTAACAATATCGGGTTTATGAATTGCCAACCCTGGCGAGGGTAAGGAGCGGTTATGCGTATACTTTTTCCGTGCCTTGCGGCCGTGGTCGCGGCGCTAGCGCCAGTATCGGCGTCCGCCGCATCGGCAACGATCACGGTGCGCGGAGCGGACGGCCAGCCGCTAGTCGGCGCGGTGGTGATGATCGAGATGGCCCGCCCACCGGCAGGACCGATTAAGTTTCCCTGGCCCTATGTCATGGCGCAGCAGAACATCGCGTTCGTACCGCATGTGCTGATCGTCCCGGTCGGCGCCACGGTATCGTTCCCCAACCGCGACAAGGTCCGTCATCACGTCTACTCGTTTTCTGGCGCCAAAAAATTCGACATGAAGCTTTATGGTCGCGACGAAACGCGCGCCGTGACCTTCGACAAAGAGGGTGTCGTAACCCTTGGCTGCAATATCCATGACGCGATGAGTGCTTTCATCATCGTCGTCGATACGCCGTTCGCGGCGCAGACCGATACCAGCGGGCGCGTGACCATCGCCAACGTGCCGGTGGGTGCGGCGACGATCCGCGTCTGGTATCCTTCGGCCCGCGCCCCAGAAAACATGCTGACGCAACCGGCGGCGGTGACCGCCACAGGCCTGGACGCGACTTACACAATCCGGCCGCGGTGAACCGTCGCAGCCCACCTCGATTTGCGATGCCAGCGTTCCGTTTCCGACGTCTGAGCACACGCCTGTCGGTTCTCTACATGGCGCTGTTCGCCGTCGCGCTGATGGTCGTCGCTGTGTCCGCGCAAGTCATGATCCTGGCGCATGCGCAAAGCTCTGTGCGCGCGGAATTGGCTACCAGCGGCTCTGTGTACGATCGTATCTGGGCACTGCGCGCTCGCTCCCTTGCCGGTTCGGCGAGCGTGCTGGCGCGCGATTTCGGCTTCCGCACGGCCGTGGCAAGCGGCGACCGCGCGACAATAGACTCCGCAGTCGCGACCCTTCGCGATCGTGCCGAGGTCGCCAATGCCTTTGTCGTCGATCAAGCTGGCGACGTGATCGGCGATGGCCCGCCCGCCCTGCAAAAGGCAGTCGCGCGCCTGCCGACCGAATTACCGGCGGGCCGGACCTCGGCGGTAATCGTCGCCGACGGCCAAGCGTACCGCGTTATCGTTTCACCCATCATGGCGCCCACCGAAATCGGCTGGGTCGTTTTCACAGTGCCGCTCGATCAGGTCGAGATGACGGCGCTTGAACATCTTTCGGCCATCCCGCTGACCGCGACCATGTTGCGCCGCGACGCGAGTGGCCGCTGGGCGTCGGCCGATGGCCGCGTGTCAGGTAATCCCGCGCTCGACCAGCTCGTGGCCGGAAGCATAGGGAACTCGGCGAAAACGCCCGCAACGATCGACCTGCCGCAGGGTGACGCGTTCGTCCTGGTCAAGCCGCTCGGCGGCCGCGGGCCGAGCCCGGAAGCAGCGCTGATGCTCAGTTATCCGCAAGCGCGCGCACTTGCATCGTATCGCTCGCTGCAAATCGGCATCGCGCTCGCCGGCGTGTTCGGACTCTTTCTCGTGCTGCTCGGCTCGCGTCGCCTCGCACGCTCAATTGCGCGCCCAATCGCGTCGCTCGATGCCGCGGCAAAGTCACTTGAAGAGGGCGCGCGCACGGAGGTGGAAGTTGCCGGTGCGGACGAAATCGGCCGCCTTGCCGAGAGCTTCAACGTCATGTCCGCCGGGATCATAGAACGCGAGCATCGCATTACCCACCTGGCTTTCCACGACTCTCTGACCGGACTCCCGAACCGCACTTTTTTCCGTCAGCAACTAGAAGCCGATCTCGGCCGGTCTGGCAAACTAGGCGAGCGCGTTGCCGTGCTGTGCTTCGATCTCGATGGGTTTAAGGGCGTCAACGATACGCTGGGCCATCCTGTCGGCGACGCTCTGCTGCGGCACGTCGGTCAACGGCTGACGGGAATTGCGAGCGATGGCATCGTGTCGCGGCTTGGCGGCGACGAGTTTGCGATCATCCTCAACCTGCGTGACACTGACGACGACCGACCCCGTGCGCTTTCGCAGGACATCATCGATGACATGAGAAAGCCGCTGTCGGTCGACGGTCACCAGATCGCGACGGGCGTCAGCATCGGCGTAGCCATCAGCCCGGGCGATGGCAACGACCCCGATACGCTGCTCAAGAACGCGGACCTCGCACTCTATCGCGCCAAGCAGGACGGACGCGGTGTATTTCGGTTCTTCGAACCCGCGCTTGACGCAGCCGCCCGTAAGCGCCGACAACTGGAACTTGACCTCAGGCAAGCGCTCCAAGCCGGTCAGTTCCGGCTCAACTACCAGCCCATCTTTGACTTAAAAGCCGATCGCATCGGTGGTTTCGAAGCGTTGCTGCGCTGGGAGCACCCAACCCGCGGTAATATCCCGCCAATCGAATTCATCTCAGTCGCGGAGGATACCGGTCTGATCGTCGCGATCGGCGAATGGGTAATGCAGGAGGCCTGTCGCCAGGCAGCGCAATGGCCAGAGCATGTCAGGGTCGCAGTGAACGTCTCGCCACTTCAGTTCCGCAGCACGGGCTTCTCGAACGTCATCTTCCAAGCGTTGTCACGCAGTGGCTCACGCCGGCTCGGCTAGAAGTGGAGATAACGGAGTCGATCTTTCTCGAAGACGCTGGATCGGTGGTGACGCTGCTACACCAGCTTCGCGCAATGGGAGTCCGCATTGCGCTCGACGATTTCGGCACAGGCTATTCGTCTTTGAGTTATCTTCGCAGCTTCCCGTTCGACAAGATCAAGATCGACAAGTCGTTCGTCGATGCGGTGGTGAATGACGACAGCTCGGCGGCGATCATCAGGGCGATCGTCGATATGGCGACAGCACTACATATGGAAACGACGGCGGAAGGCGTCGAAGATACGGCGCAGCTTGATCGCCTGCGGGGTCAGGGATGCAGCAGTATTCAAGGTTATCTCTTCAGCCGCCCAGTCGAAGGCAACAAAGTCGGCGAACTGCTGGATCACAAGGGAAGACTAGCTGCTTAGCCGAATGGTATCCTGCGGTCCCAGCGTAAGGGCTGACAGTCGGCCTTCGGCGCACTCAAGTTGGCAAACGTCCCCGCCGCCGCGGGCGCATTGCAGACGATAAATACCACGTCCGTGGTGACAGGCGGCTGTCGCTGCATTTTAAGAGAGATCTAGGCAAAGATTGAGAAGGCCGACCCGGGCGAAAATGGCTCGGTTGCAGCCCCCAACCTGGAATAGCCGACGGTCCTGGTGCTCGCAGCCAGAGCCTTTTCCTTGACGGCGGCAATCTTAACCGGGTCAGCCGCATTCCTCGTCGGATCGCTGGCCGCATCGACATTGTTCGCTCCAGAGCGTGGATGGGCGGGATCTACGTTCCGCGCTGCCATGTCGACCTCACCGCAATTTTCGCAAGAAAAGCCGTGTACACGGACCGGAGTAGGATACGTGATCGTGCCGATTGCCATCAAAAATCCTCTGCGCCGACAGATGTACATAAACTTCGCTAATGAAGAATGACGTTGGCCACTCAGCCATCTGCTTCGACCGCATTCGGATAGTCTCCACTCAACCTGATCGGCGGAATTTGGTGCGCAACGCCGACCAACAAATGATCGGGCGCCTGCTTTTCTCAATCAAACTGGCCCTCCGCAGATCCTGCTGACTGCTGGAAAAAATGAAGCGATCGCTCGAAGCCAAATGAGCCGGCGTCCGTAGCTAACAAGCGGGAATTTGAAAGGAAGACCATGACCAAGACCATCAACATAATCGCTGCTGCCGCGATCCTCGCAATCTCAGGATCTGCCTCCGCGCAGATGGCCAGCGGATCGATGTCCAGCGGGAACATGTCGAGCAAGAAAATGTCGATGTCCAAGATGGACATGAAGAAATGGCAGAAGTGCCAAGCCATGTCGAAGGCGATGATGATGAAGGACAAGAAGTGCATGGCACTCAAAAAGCACAGCGACATGATGATGAAGTGACGGCTCGTCGGACCGGTAGAGCAAAGCCGGTCCGACGCCTACGCGGAGGCGCCACCTTCTACTGGCTTACCTCAATCAGTAAGACCGCGACGCAACGTCATGAGCCCTCTTCGAATGACACTCTTCATTGTGCTGAGGGGGAACGCCGGCCCGGGCTGCTAGCTGCGCGTAGGTAAGCCCCTCGAAGAAGGCGTCATATATTGCGGCCTGCGTTGTAGAAGGGAGAGTTCCGAAGCACTTGCGAAGCGCGTCGCGATCCTGTTGCAGGACGATGCGGTCAACGCACGATGGCGCAGGGTCACGGATAACCTCGATCAGATTGGCCGAAAGAAATTCACTCGGTTTCTGCGCTCGCAGCCAGTCGATTGCCCGATTGCGCGTGATGGTGGCGAGCCACGTTATCGGACTGCCCTGCCGGGAACTATAACTTTTGGCGCTTCGCCAGACTGACACGTAGACGTCAGCAAGGATGTCATCCGCCGCCGCCCGGTCATGACAGACGTTAAAAGCCGTCCCGAACAGTTTGGCCCTTGTGCGACGATGAAGCTGATCGAACGCCTTGCGGTCGCCGGCTGCAACGCGATGCATGAGCACTACTAGCTCACGTCGCGCATGATCAGCGACTAATTTGCTAGAGATCGAAGGCGAAGCGTCCGGCGGTTCGACGACGGGCGTTTCCAGTTGGCCCGTGGTTTCTTCAACCAGCATCCGCTACCCTTTGTTGCCGCCACTGAACCGCCCGCGACAGACAGCCCCGACGGATGGACTTGTCATAAATCGGCAAAGGCGGCCGCTCGTTCCGGCGTCAAAAAGATTCAACCTAGGTTATCAATCCAAGTTTTTCTGAATCGCAGCGAGGTCGCTCGCATCCGCTACGGTTGCACAATCGTATCTCGGCACTTCTCCCGGAAAAACAACAGGATCTTGAAATGGCGCCGGCGTCTTTGGTGCGAAAATTCGAACTCTGTGGGATTTTGTCGAGCTGCGACCGCGACATGATGACGCGGCTTCTAGGTCCGCCCAAAACGGTCAATCGCCACGCCGTGATACGGCGCGAGAACGATCCCGTGACGGGCGCCTATTTGCTGGTTGAAGGTTGGGTTTCGAGCAGTACTTTGCGCAACGATGGTGGCGTTTTCATCAGTCACTTTTACTTGCCCGGCGATATCGTCGGCGCATCAAGTTTGGCGCATTGTTCGGCCAGCGACACGCTCACTGCGCTGTCACCGACAGTCGTCGCCCCTCTCTCCAAAGCGAGATTGGGCGACCTCTTCGTACAGTCTCCCCGTCTGGCGGCTGTGCTTTACCTCGATGCGATGCGAGAGGCTGTTGCATTTGCCGATCGCATGGCTGCCGTTGCCCGATCGTCAGCTGAAAGTCGCGTCGCCGCGCTGCTTCTCGATCTCTTCGATCGCGCCTGCACGATCGATGCCGGGCAGGCAGACCTTTTCGACTTTCCGCTTACTCAGCAGGATATCGGCGACGCACTCGGCCTCACTTCCGTCCATGTCAGTCGCATGATGCGAGGGTTCATCGATCGAGCCTGGATTCGACGAAGCGCGCGCGCGTTCATTGTGAAAGACGCGGCCGCTCTACGAGCGCTCGCCGGAATCCCGCGACGGCTCGTCGATACTGGCGGCGATTGGCTGCCGGCTACGCGGTGAACACAGTAAGTAGAAGTCCTGGATCGGCCTTGATCCAGGTTGATTGTGTGGGCGTCGTCTTCGCTTATCGTGAGTGCGCATAAGGAAAGCTAGTGAGCGAAACAGACATGGTTGCCGGCAGACAACTCGGGCTGCACCACGGCATTTTGAGCGAAGACGAACTCGAGTTCGCTTTGAAAGCCGGGCGTTTTGGCATCTGGTCGCTCGACCTCACGACGGAGGAGCTGACCTCCTCGGAAATCTGCCGGCTCAATTTCGGTCGCGATCCGACCTTGCCGTTTAGTTATGCTGAACTTCGCGACGCCGTTCATCCCGACGATCGTGAGCGAATGCAAGCGGCAGTTGCCACCAGCATCGCAAGCGGCGACGACTATGACATCGAGTACCGGCTCATCACGCCGGGCGGCGATTTACGCTGGGCGCAAATCCGCGCCCAGCCGAGCTATGATGCAAATGGCAGACCTGTGAAGCTGTCGGGGGTGTCGATCGACATTACGGGGCCGAGATCAGCCGAGCAGACATATCACGACATCGCCGATCGGCTCAATCTTGTGGTCGAACATGCCGAGGTGGGATTCTGGGACGTCGATCCCATCCATCATCAGTTGGTCTGGCCTGCGAGAACGAAGGCAATGTTCGGGATCTCGCCGGATGTTCCGGTGACGATAGACGACTTCTACAATGGGCTGCATGTCGATGATCGGGAGGCGACAAGTTCGGCTTACGCAGCCGCAGCCGACCCCGACCGGCGCGCCCTTTACGATGTCGAGTACCGCACGATTGGCAAAGAAGACGGGCTTATTCGCTGGGTCGCGGCCAAAGGCCGTGGGGTATTCAACGACGCTGGCAGCTGCGTCCGGATTGTCGGCACCGCGATCGATATCACGGCGAAGAAGAAGGCGGAGGAAGCGCTGAGCGTCCTGAATGACACGCTAGAGGCGCGCGTTGCCGAACGAACGGATCAGCTGGAGGCTGCACACGATCAGCTTCGTCAAAGTCAGAAGATGGAGGCGATTGGCCAATTGACGGGCGGCGTCGCACACGACTTCAACAACTTACTCACGGTAATTCGAGGCTCGGTCGATCTCCTTCGTCGACCAGACATAACCGCCGAGCGTCGCGAGCGCTATGTGAATGCGATTGGCGAGACAGCTGATCGCGCCGCGAAACTGACTGGGCAGTTGCTCGCCTTTGCACGTCGTCAGGCGCTGTCGCCAGAGCTGTTCGACGTGGGTGCCAGCATCGACGATGTTGGGAATATGGTGCGCACATTGACCGGCTCGAGGATCGCGCTCGATCTCAAGCCGCCTAAAGTGCCATTGTATGTGCTGGCGGATCGAAGCCAGCTCGATACAGCCATTGTCAATTTGGCGATCAATGCCCGCGACGCGATGAACGGAGAGGGACGGCTGACGATCGCGGTGGGCGCCGTGTCGAATATTCCGGCGAGACGTTCGCACGATGAAATCGCCGGAGATTTCGCGGCAATCGCGATTACCGACGAGGGAACAGGAATTGCCGCCGACGACCTCGAGCGCGTGTTTGAGCCGTTTTACACCACCAAAGCTACAGGCGAAGGCACTGGCTTGGGACTTAGTCAGGTGTTCGGCTTCGTAAAGCAATCGGGCGGCGACGTGACGGTCGAAAGCCAATTGGGGCGCGGTACGACATTCACACTTTATCTCCCGCGCGTCGAATCTGACGGCCACCTTGCATCATTTGAAACCAGAGAAGTTCGGGGCGACGGCATGGGGGTGTGCGTCCTGGTCGTCGAAGACAATGCGAGCGTTGGTGATTTCGCGCTAGCCGCGCTGCAGGACCTTGGCTTCGACAGCGTGCTCGCACGCGATGGCGAGCAAGCTCTTGCGGAACTTGAGAAAGATTGCGCGCGCTTCCACATACTCTTCACCGACGTAGTGATGCCCGGGATTGGCGGCATCGAACTGGCGCAACGTGTCCGCGCTGATTACCCCCATTTACCTGTAATCCTAACTAGCGGCTACAGCCACGTTTTGGCTGAAAATGGCGCGCACGGATTCGAACTGTTGCATAAGCCTTATTCTGTCGATCAGCTCTCAAGGGTGCTTCACAAGGCAATTGCGTGGCACGATCATGTTCGAGAACCGGCACACTAGGGGTCGGCTTAGCCTTTCGATCATCTGCGATACACCAAACCAATTACGGCAGCTTTTGACTGACGTTTGGCAGCCCGCAGACGACTGAACTTGGGGCGCCTAGCGGCGGCCCTGCCGTAGTTGGCTTTTCCGGGGCCTGGTCGGGGCGTGATAATTATCAATCAGCCATGGTGAAGTAATTTTCCTCACTCAGTGGCGGCGAGAATTACGGCAATCGTCTCGTCCGGCTGGTCCCACATTGGAAAATGTCCGCTGGCCTCGAACCAGTGCAAACTCGCGGAGGGAAAGGCGGCCTTTGCCCGCGCCGCCTGCCTCGGCAAACACAATCGATCATGGCGGCCCCAACCGATCACAATTCGGTGAGAAGGATCGGCTGCTGGGCCAGTTTGCTCGGGCCCGCTCGAAAGATCACGGACCAATGCGTCGAACGTCGGTGTCGTGCTTAGACTTTCCAGCTCGGTCGCAACGGTTTTCGGATCAAGCGCCCAGGGACGCGCGGACAGCTGCGCCAGCAACGCCGTGCGTGATGCGGCGTTCTTGCTAAGCGTCGGCAAGGCTGGCCGGATGGCTCGAAGCAGCCGCCCCGAAACGCCGATGGTAGTCTTGAAGAACGTACGCTCCCAACCACGCCAAAAGCCGCCAGGATCAAGTGCCACGACATTGCCGACGCGGCCGCGCCGAGCGAGTTCAAGTACGATGCGCGCACCCATCGAGCTGCCAACAACGTCGATGCCGTCTAGTCCCTTTTCAGCGATGTATCGCTCAACGCTGCCGACCAGGCCGTCAAAGGTTCCACTATTGGGTTCTGCCGGCGTGGCCCCATGTCCAGGGAGGTCAATCGCGATCACCGTCTTATCGACGCTGAGTGGCTCCATGACGGTGCTCCACGATGCTCCGCTGCCACCGAGACCATGCACAAGTAGCAGCTTGCGGCCGGTGCCGCGTTGGACTTCGTTCATTCAGGGGGGCTCCGATGGACTAAGACGTTCAACGATCGAGATCAGTCTTTGGGGCCGACAAGAGCGTCTTTGATTGCGACGGCTGTTTTCGGCTCCTCGGGCCTCTAGTTCTGATCGCTAACGAGGCCAAACGAACGGCACCTTTCGGGATCACGACTGAGCCGTGGCAACGACCATAATTGGGGCGCGAAGCCGACAGCCTTTAAGAAGGCGATTAGCGGCGCGGCCTTGGTCCGGGCCCTCGCAGTTTATCGCTCTATGCATTAGCGCTGGCTGCAACCCAGTCGTTGTCTTAGCAAGCCTGAGTACTGTGTTTGAGAAATCGGCAGTCGGCTAAGAAGGTGGAGACACTCGATGCGTTGTGAAGCATTGCAACTAGCGTTTATCGCTGCAGTGACGGGCGGCTTCCTCACTGCCCAGATAGCAACCGCGAGGGAAATGCCGCCGCAGAAGTCGGTAGAGCAAATCGGAACGTCGATCCGCGATCGGTTTATACAAGCCGCTAGCGCCTGCGGTGCCAGGCTGCCGTTCGAGCCACGCGTGACTGTCGACGCAGGATCGGCGATCGATGTCCATTACTCGTTCGATGATCGCGCGATCCACTTCACGGAATGGAAAAATCTCGATCAGGACAGCCAGGGAGCAATTACCGCGTGGGCAGCTAAGGGCACACTCGGTTTGTCGCCCGAGGGCATGTATCGAGAAATGTTCAACAGCTTTATCGCGCCTCATGAACTCGGTCACTATCTCCAGCAAATATCCGGACGTTACGGAACGCTGACACCATGGGATGCCGAACTTGAAGCCAACCGGATCGGGATGGCATTCTGGGTTCTTCAACGGGGTGCAGAGGGCAACGTCGAAGGACGCGTTGCCAACATCACGCGATTTCTTGACGGTGTTCCGACCCCAGTGCCAGCGGGTCAGGACGTGAAAGCATTCTTCAACGCGAACTATGCGGCATTTTCAGCTGGCAAAGACGGCCCGCTCAACCCGATGAATTACAGCTGGTTTCAGGCCGAGATGATGAAAACAGCGCTTCGTGAGCGCCAGCAATACCCGTTCTGCAAATTGGTCTCGCTGAACAAGGCCAAAGCTATTTGAGGCATGCGCCGCAGCGACGAATGATCGTCCGCTTTAGGCAGTGAGACTTTAGCTGGAAATGGCCGCTAATGGGGCGCTAAGCCAACCTGACGTCCGCTAGCTCCTACCTGCCCGGCCAAACGCGCGCTGGGGACATCGTACGAAACCAGACGATGACATCGAAGCCACGATCGGGCGCCTGGGCGCCGCCGTCGTTCTTCTTCTGCCAGTTCGCTGGATCCACCCTCCAGCCCGCCCAACCCCGCCAAGCTGGACGTGCCGCCCAACGATCTAATGCTGCGCTGTGCGGTCGCGTCCTCATATCAATCCACCATGCTTCGCCGGGGAGTGCAGAGAATAGATGACCAAGCTCGCCGGGGCGGTCATTGCGCAGCGGCACATCGCTGTAAACGCGGGTCTCCACCGAGGGATTGCGAGCCGCGTCCGGTAGGTTGACGACATTGAGCGTAGCACGCGACCAAGTGAATCCCACGGTCTGATAGCCGCCCTTTAACTTCGCTTTGATCGACCAACCCAGATTGCGCCAGCCGGCCTGTTCGTCAGCAGCAGAAAACGCACTCGCGACATGGTTGTCGTGCGCCCACAGGGCGGTGCGGCCATCCCCGATGCGTTCGACGAGATTTGCAGCCATGAATACATCGCGACGGCTGTAATATTCCGCCTCGTCGAACTTCTTGTCTGCGCCTTTGTACTCGTGATCAAATTCGAACAGTCCCTGTCGCGCGACTTTCGCAGCATATGTCGCTTCGCTGTAGTCAGGGTCGTCCCGCCATCCAGCTGGAGCGTCGGCAAGGCGAGTTTCGAGCTCGCCGGCTGCTTTGAAAATCGCATCGAACGTCGCGCGATCACTTTTTGCGATCCAATCGTAGAGGAATACTGGCGTACCGTTGGCATTCGGCAACAGCGCCTGCATCGCATCGCGAAGGCGAACAGCGGTTTGGGAATCGTGGCGCGATAAGAAAGCGAGCGCGACCGACGCGTCGACGCCAGTACTTTGATTATCGATCCCGACCACGCGGATTGGCTTGTCCGCCTTTTGGTTCCAGGCCCGCAGCCAAAGCAAGAGACCGCCGAACGCATCGTTTCGCCAGATAGAAAAGAAGTTAGGCGACCGAATGAGCGCTGCCGGGTCTCCCTCGCCAAATCGCACGTAGCGATCAAAGCCGTACCCTGCCGCTCGGTTGCACTCGATTGCGACTGTGTCGATCGTGCCGGCGCGGACTAAGGCTTTGATCAGCTCCGCCTTAAACGCTTCGTCCTGGTGCGTCCCGTGCGTAGCCTCGCCGATACCGATCACCCGCGCACCGGCCAATCGCTTCACGAGTGGAGCAAGATCGGCAGGGCTGGTCGCAGCCGCATCAAAGCGGTGCCCAGCTTTCGCGATCCATGCACGAGCAGCCACCTCGTCCGCAGCGTTGTACGGAACTGTAGCGATGGCTGCCGCCGCCGCGATCGAAATCCAACTCATCCATCCCCCCGGACCGAATTCAATTGGCAGCCTATACCGACGTTCGGGAAAAACAAACGGGCGGTCGCAACATGCGCCTGTCATCGCCGACCGCTTTTGGCGGCGATAGCGCGTTTGCCGAACGGCTTACATGGGGCGCAAAGCCGCTAGATGACCTAAAAGACGGTGGCAGCGGCAAAACGCCGCAGCCACCATCAATCAGCCCTGTTTTCCGATGCGCGGCGCCAACATACCGGTAGTCCGGCGATAGCGTTGGTAGTCATCGCCGAAGAGCTCTACCAAATCGCGCTCTTCATATTGAATTGCGATCAACATGTAGATCGACAGGCCCGCCGCCAAAAGGAGATGGCCAAGCGTCATGCGCGGCGTCGCCCAAAATGCTATGACAAAGCCGCTATAGAGCGGATGTCGAACCAGTTTATAAAAGAAGGGCGTCCGGAATTTAGGCGAGGCCGCCATCCGACCACGCGCTTGGAACCAGGCTTGCTGCAGTCCGAACAGCTCAAAATGATTGATCAGGAATGTGCTTAGCAGCACGATCAACCAGCCAATTGCAAACAACGCCCACAGCAACGCGGCGCCAACTTTGCCCTCAACATTCCAGACGTCGCCGGCGATCGGCAGCCAGAATACAAACATCAGGATCAGCATGGCACTCGCCATCAGCACGTAGACGCTGCGTTCGAGCGGTTGCGGGACCAGCCGTGTCCACGCGCGCTTGAACCCCTGCCGCGCCATCACGCTGTGCTGGACGCCGAACATCGCGATTAGCACAATATCTATGATCAGCGCGACCGGCACTGGTGCAGACGGTCCCGTATCGACGGTATGGGACAGAACCGGCACGTCTGCGACGAAGCCGATCAGATACAGGAAGGTTGCGAAAAATACCGCATAGCAGGATGCGGCGAAGACTAAGAAGGATAAGCGTTTCATTGGTAACCTCCCGAATGCAAATTCCTTTCAGCCCGACTGGTATGAGTGATGCTGCGGACACTTGATGCCAAGCGCCCGCAGCGCGCACTCAGGCGAACGCACTGGTCGCGTAGTCGGCAAATAGCTGCGCCACGCAGGCGAGCTGAACGACCGTCGCCATCGTGGCGAGGACCAGGTAGGTGACCGGGCCTTTGGCCCGGCCGGCATGGCGTTTCACAATGTATCTCCTTCGTCAGTAGTAAAAGAATGGGTCCAGAACCCGGACTTCGGTGATGGGCCCGACCGGCAGGCCATTGCGCTCGCCGGCAGTGCGGATGGCGTCGGGGGTCGGCGCGTCATAAATGCAGAAGGTCTTCTGTTTGTCGGCCGAGACGAAGCTCTGCACCCAATTTACTGCGTCAGTGGCATTCTGACCGACGACGTTCAAACAGGCGCTGGCGCCATCGTCGTTGCACGGGATGTGAAGACCGGTGGGGAACGTCCGTTCGACCATGTAGCGTGGCATGATGTTTCTCCTTTGCTTGGTTGAGCAAGGATCAGATCGACGAAAATTCGACCTGCAACATCGGCAGACCTCCCCATTTTGCGGGACGGCTGTTCCCTATTTTGGCAGTCCCTATTTTCGGGAGGCGCTTTCTTCTATTGTAGCGCTCGCCATGCTGCTCGAGCGCGACGCCATTCTCGAGGATTTGGATCGCCTGGCGACCGGTGCGGTTGCCGGCCATGGTCGCGTGGCCTTCATCATCGGCGAAGCGGGTATCGGCAAAACCAGCGTGCTGCGCGCAGCCGCCACCCGGCTCGAAAGCAAACTGCGGCTGATGTGGGCGGCCTGCGAGGATTGGAGTTCGGCTGCAGCACTCACTGTCCTGCGCGACTTGCCGATTATCGACGATGCGACGCTGGATAACGCGCAGAGCAGCGGTGCACGGCTCGCTTTGTTCGGCGAGGTGCTTGACCGGCTGAGCGACACGCCGACCGCGTTGCTGATCGAGGATCTGCATTGGGCGGACGATGGCAGTATCGACCTGTTGCGGTATCTCGGCCGGCGCATCGCCGATCGGCCGCTACTCATCATCGTGTCGTCGCGTGACGAGGATCAGGATGCGCGCGGCCGGTTGAGCCGGACGGCCAACGACTTGCCGCCTGCGGTGCGACAACGCATCGAACTCGCACGGCTGTCCTCCGTCGCGGTCGGGAAACTCGCCGCCGCGCAGGGCCTGATCGGCTCGGCAATCCACGACGCGACCGACGGCAATCCCCTGCTGGTCACTGAAATCCTCGCCAATCGTGGCAATCGGTCGAGTTCGATCGATGACCTCGTGCTGGCACGCGCCGAACGGCTCGATCCGGGCGGCCGGTCTTTCCTCGAATTCTGCTCGATCATCCCGCGTCGCGTGTCGCTGGCCCAGATCGAAGCGACAGGTGCGGCGGACGCCGATGTGTCCGCATGCATCGATAGCGGATTGCTCCTGGTCGACGGTGACGGCCTGGCCTTTCGTCACGAGATCACGCGACATGCGATTGCCGATGCGCTGTCGCCGCTCCGTCGCAAGCAGTTGCACGCCCACGAATTGGCTCGGCTGGCCGCCGCCGGCGCCAGCGCTGCCCGGCGTCTGCACCACGCGGCCGGTGCGGGGGATATCGCGTCCATCCGCTTGTTCGCCCCGGAAGCGGCCCGGCAAGCCGCGGCGCTCGGCGCGCATCACGAAGCGGTCGCGGCTTGGCGCGCCTTGTTCGACAACGACGAAGGACAATTTGACCCCGCGTTCGGCCAGGAGTTCGCGCACGAACTGCATGTGACCGGCGAACTCGCGCACGCGGTCGCCTGGCAGAAACGCGCATTCGCCGCGTACGAAGCTGCGGGCGACCTGCTGTTGCAAGGCGATGCGTTGCGATTTCTGTCGCGGCTGCATTACCTCAACGGCGACCGCGCGCTTGCCGATCAAGCCGGCGAAGCGGCGGTCGCATCGCTCGAGGCATATCCGGGTACGCCTGAACTCACCCTCGCGTACGCCAACCGCGCGCAGCTCGCGATGCTAGCTGACGATCCGGACGAAACGGTGCGATGGAGCGAGCTTGCGTTGCCGATCGCACGCGCGCTGGGCCGGGACGACATCGTTGCGACAGTACTCAACAATTACGGTACCGGGATACAATATGCCGATCTCGATCGCGCCATGGCGTTGCTCGATGAAAGCATCGCGCTCGGTATCGCGACCGGCAGCCAGGAACATGTCGCCCGCGCCTACACGAACAAGAGCTGGCTGCTGCGACAGGCGCGCCGTCTCGATCTCGCGCTGGCGGTGGCAAACGAGGGCGTCGCTTACTGCCGCGAACGCGACCTCGATACGTGGCGCGACTATATGATTGGCGGGCTTGCGCTGACGTTGCTCGACCTTGGCCGATGGGACGAGGCGGAGGCGACTGCCGAACCAGTAGTGTCGTCGACAACGAACACCCATCTGATGCGCAACCCGGCGGTGCGCGCGATGACATTGCTGCACATTCGCCGTGGCGATTCCGATCCGGCCGAGCTTATCGCTGAGCTACGTGAGCACATGGCGCGAGGTCGCGAAGCGCCTCGCTTTTCAAGCCTGGCGCTGATCGTCGCAGAGCAAGCCTGGACTTATGACCTGCCTTCACCGGAGGCCTTGGCGCTGCTCGCCGAGGCGACCGACTTGGCTTGCCACAATGGCAGCCCTTGGGATCGTGCATTGCTTTGGATGTGGCAACGCAAATTGGGCGGCGAAACCATCCAGCCTGACGATCTACCGTTACCGTTTGATCATTTGGCACGAGGGGCGATAGGCGAGGCCGCTACGGCATTTTCAAGTTATGCGATGCCATTCGGCGAGGCACAGACGTTGGTCGAGGGCGATGAAGCACAAGCGCTCGAGGGGCTGGCGATCCTCGATCGACTGGGTGCAGCCGCCACGGCCTCGCGCACGCGCGCCGAGTTGGCGACGCGTGGCATGCGAAAAGGGGTCCGGGGACCACGCGCGTCGACCCGCGCGAACAGCTTTGGTCTGACGCGTCGTGAAATCGATGTGCTGGGCGCCATCGACAAGGGTTGGACGAATAAGCAGATTGGCGAGCGTTTGTTTGTATCGGCAAAGACGGTGGACCATCACGTCTCATCGATCCTCGGTAAATTAGGCGCGCGGACGCGTGGGGAAGCGGCAGCACGGGCGAGGGATGAAGACTTGATATCTTAAAAGGCCACGAAGGAACCCTCGAGCCAGTGCGGGTACTTCGTGCCAAAAAAACCGTCGGCTTTCGGGTGGTACGTCGTGGCCACTGAACGACCGAAATTAAGGCGCATTCCAGTCGCCGAGATTTGCGTGAAAATTCAGTTTGCAAACGCGATCGTAGTTTGATGACGGCCTGACAACGAACAGCCAGGCCGTCACTCAATCAGCCGACAGGCGTAGAGCTGTAACGGTTACGCTCGTCCGCTACCTCTGCTTCGGAGTAGGTCGGCGCGCTTGCATCAAAAGACGACCAGCCGGACTGGCGATATGCTGCACCGCGAGTGGCAGCGTCGACGGACTTGTTCCGCTGTAGAACTGCCTCCGCTTCCGCAGCCATCGAGTCCTCAACCTTGGCACTGACCAGCGTTCCGCCACGACGAACGCCCTCAGAATATACGTTGGCGTCGTCGTCGCTGTGCCCAGCCTCTTTGAGGGCGCCAACGATGCCGCCGGTGGCTGCGCCGCTCGCGGCGCCGATCCCGGCGCCGACGGCAGTCGATGCAAGCCAGCCGGCCGCAACGATCGGGCCCAGGCCGGGGATCGCGAGCAGACCAAGGCCCGCGAGCAAGCCGCCGACGCCGCCCAGCACCGCCCCGGTCGACGCGCCGCGCGTGACGTCGCCGTCATCGTTGACGCCGTCGTTGTCGCGGTCGAGTGCGCCGTCATGGTCGCGGCCATTGGCGACGATGCTAAGGTTGTCGTGCGGAACGCCCAGTTGCTCGAGCTCGCGCATAGCGTTGGTAGCGTCCGAATAGTTGTCAAAAAGACGCGTTACGGTTTTTGTCATGTTGGAAATCCTAATGTCCGAGTTCAGCGAGTGGTGACGTTGCCCTTGTAATCCAGTCCGACCGCGACCTTCTTGCGGCCGTGCATCGCCCAGCCGCGCCAGACGCCGTTCTGGTCCTTGTTGAGACGCGAGACGCTGGAATAGCCGGCCTTGGCGATGCGACCGCGGGCCTGCGCTTCCGTAAACGAATTGCGGCCCTTGGCCGACACGTCGACCCGGGCGACCGAGCTGTCCTTGATGGCTGGATTGTTCGAGTCCCGGGCGGTAGCCTGGGCCAACGCGCCGCCAGAGATCAGCGCGGCAGCGGCCACGCCAAGGATGAAATGCTTCACGATGATTTCCGATCGTTGGTAAAAGATAGACCCGCCGGGTTCGGCGGGCCTTAGGCGTAGTGGTTCAGCGAACGGTCCCGCGACGCATAAGGTTCAGAACCGCCAGAAGAATGACCGAACCGACCAGCGAGATCAGGATCGTCTGGACGTTGATGCCGCCGTTCATGATCGATGCGCCACCGATCAGCGGCGTCACGACAAACCCCGCCAGCAACGCACCGACGATGCCGACAACGACGTTGAGAATGATCCCCTGCTGGCCGTCGGTATTCATGATGAGACTGGCGACCCATCCGATGATGCCGCCCACGACGAGAAGAATGATGAGGTTCATTGACACGCACTCCACATGTTTTCGAGTGGGGTGCTGAACCGGTCTGTTAACGATGATGTTCCGGATGCGCTGTGCATCAGCATCGCATCAATTGGTGCTGCTGCACTACAGGGCTTGGTAGTTTGCGGTATGGGACCATGGAACTTGCGGGGGTCGATTGCGCTGACGCCGGATGAGAACGCCAGCAACACGTTCGATCCCCGGGCCCACGCTCCATCATCTAGAGCAACTGATGGAGAGCCTGCTGGAGGGCGTCATTCTGATGGACCCGACAGGGGTGATCCTTGGCGCCAACGCAGCGGCTCTCAAGATGCATGGGATCAGCAAGGCCGAAGAGTTGGGCGCGACGGCTGACGACTACGCCCAGCGCTTTTGCCTGCGGTACCGCGACCATCGCCGGCTAACGGCTCGCGAATATCCGTTGATCCGCCTGCTCGCCGGCGAGAGCTTCCCCGATTTGATCGTCGAGGTCGCGCCGCTGGGGACCAACGAGCCGCGTTGGGTGCACCAAGTGCGCGACGTTGCGATGGACGACGACGGCGGAGAGCCGGACGCCCTTGCGCTCGTCATCCACGATGTGTCGGAGCGGTTCGATGCCGAGAACCGCTTCGAGGCGATGTTTCAGGCAAACCCGGCGCCGGCGCTGATTATCAGGGTCGCCGATCAGCGATATGTCCGGGCTAACCAGGGGTTTCTCGACCTGAGCGGCTACAGCCGCGGCCAATTGATCGGCAAACGACTGTTCGATGTCGACATCCTTGCAGACGTCGAACGCCGCGAATTTGTGAAGGAGCAGGTTGCAGCGGGGAAGGTGGTGCCGCAACTGGAGGCCGAACTTCCGCTGGCCGATGGGCAAAGCAAGCTGGTCATCCTGGCCGCGCAGCCGATCGAGGTCGCGAACGACCCTTGCCTACTCTTCACGTTCGCCGACCTGGAGCCCCGGCGCAGTGCGGAACGCGCGCTCGAGACCAGCGAACGCCACTTCGCGGCCGTGTTCGATATGGCGCCGATCGCGATGGTGGTGACGACCGGCTCCGAGCACCGCATCATCAACGTCAACGACGCCTTTCGGCGCATGACCGGTTATGCCGGGCAGGACGCCGTCGGCAGGGTCGCCGACGATCTTCAGCTCTGGAACGACGCAGCCCAACGCGCCGGTCTGGAGGAGCAGATCGACCAACGCGGTGGTTTTCGAGGACACGATGTCCGCATTCTCGGTAAGGACGGGACCGAGATCGATTGCATTGTCTCTGCCGAACAGATCAGCGTTCACAGCGACGATTGTGTTCTGTGGCTCTATCAGGACATCACCGAGCGACGGCGCAGCGAGCTTGAACTGGTCGAAGCGATCGAAGCCGTCATGAAAGACGCGAGCTGGCTTAGCAGCTCGATCATGGACAAGCTGGCCACGCTGAGGAACCCGCGAGGAAAACAAGCGGCCGCCAAGCCGCTCGTTGATATCAGCCCACGTGAGCGAGAAGTGCTCGAATTAATTTGCGCAGATATGGACGACGCCGGGATCGCGGCGAAGCTCGGGCTTTCGCGTAATACCGTCCGGAATCATGTCGCCCGACTATACGCCAAGATCGGTGTCAACCGCCGCAGTGCTGCCGTGGTCTGGGCGCGTGAGCGGGGCGTCGGGCTGAGAACGCCAACCCCTGAAACTTAGGCTAGGGTCAGGACCCATTGATCTGATGGCTGCGATCTGATTCAGGCTCCGTGAGGAGACTGGGTTTTGAGCGATCTATATTGGCTGACGGACGAGCAGATGGCGCGGCTCGCGCCGTATTTTTTTTGAAGAGCCACGGCAGGCCGCGGGTTGATGATCGGCGTGTGTTGAGCGGGATCATTTTCGTGAACCGCAACGGGCTGCGCTAGCGCGATGCGCCGAAGGACTATGGCCCGCACAAGACGCTCTACAACCGCTGGAAGCGGTGGGTGAGATGGGCGTCTTCGCCCGGATGATGGAAGGGCTGTCCTCTGCGGGCGCCGAGCGCAAGACGGTGATGATCGACGCGACATATCTGAAAGCGCACCGCACGGCATCGAGCCTGGCGGTAAAAAGGGGGATCTCGGCCGCCTGATCGGTCGCACCAAAGGCGGAATGAACACCAAGCTGCATGCCATCACCGATGCCAACGGCCGTCCCTTGAGCTTCTTCATGACCGCCGGCCAAGTCAGCGATTATATTGGCGCAGCCGCTCTGCTGGACGAGTTGCCGAAGGCTCAATGGCTGCTCGGCGACCGCGGCTATGACGCCGACTGGTTCAGGGACGCGCTGCAGGAGAAGGGCATAAAGCCCTGCATTCCAGGTCGAAAATCGCGCAACGAGCCCATCAAATACGACAAGCGACGCTACCGTCGCCGCAATCGCATCGAGATCATGTTCGGACGTCTGAAGGACTGGCGCCGCGTCGCCACACGCTACGATCGATGCCCGACGGTCTTCTTCTCCGCCATCGCCCTCGCTGCCACCGTCATCTTCTGGCTATGACCTATGAGTCCTGACCCTGGCGTAACTTACGCTGGCTGCGGCTAAGCGGGGCAAAATTCCCAAAACGGCACACGGACGTGATTTTGGCGTGGCAGATCGCGAAACCTTTACGCCAGATTAACGTATCTATCATGCGGCGTCGAAATCGAACTTTCTCAGCAATTTGCCTTGAGTTCGTTTCGTCTGCGGTGGTGACCGGTATTTCCGGTTGCGCTCTCCGAAATGACAAGGGGTTTGTATGAAGCGTATCGGACTATTCGCGCTCGCATCGAGCGTAGCTATCGGACTGGCAACGCCTGCAATGGCGGGACCTCTTTTGCCGGGACAGAGCGGTGTGATCTTTACTCCGTTGGACACCACCACGCGTGGAACGCAGCTTGCCAGTATCGAAACTGGTACCCTTGGCGCGACCACATATACAGGATTTCTGCGTAGCGCGGTGTACCGAAACACATTCGGGACGCTAGACTTTTACTTTCAGGTGGCAATCAGCACAATCGCTGATGGTGACGAAGTGAACAATCTCACGGCGTCCAGCTTCATGGGCTACACCGTTGATGCCTTCGTTGACACCACGGATTTCGACGGCGCCGGTTTCTTTACCGCTGCCAACAATCCTAATCTTCAGGGACCTCCTGGATCGACAACAACCGCTTCACGCAACGGCAGCGGTTCGGTTATCCGTGCCGACTTCGGAGACAACGGACTGGAAGCGGGAGGGCAGACCAGCGCAACCTATATCTTCCGCACGAACGCAACCAATTACAACTTAGGTGGAACCTTCACTACCCAGGACGGCTCTGTGGCGCAGCGGCCCAATTTCCAAGCCGCCGCGGCAGTTCCCGAACCTGCGACTTGGGCCATGATGTTAATCGGTTTCGGCGGCCTTGGTGTGGCGATGCGTCGTAGCAGACCGGCTGTTGTGAGAATTCGCTTTGCCTAATTGATTGGTGGAACCGCGAAGAGCCGTCGGCCGACAAGCCGGCGGCTTTTTGCCGTCAAATTATCGACAAAGAATACAGGCTGCCATGCTGAACCGATGGTACTTTGCGCAGAGATAGCCTCATCCCGCGCCGCTCAAACTCCGCTCCGAGGGGCGAATACAGTCCTGCCATTTGCGAAGGTCTGCACACGAAGAGAGTGGTAAACTGCGCTTAATCCTCTTTTGGCGGAACCGATGTCGGGCATTTGCCTTCAGTGCACAGTGTATCCGCGTAAGGGGGAAAGTAGTGGCAAGCCGGCTCGATGCGACGCATCATATGCGTTCAGCACCCCGCTATAAGTTATTCCAACCTTCAGACATGATCACTGCGGACTCGCTGACGCGCGTTCATTTGTTGAACCTGTCAGTGGGCGGGGCCCTGATTTACGCGGCCGATCCTCCCGAGCCTGGCACGGCAATTCGCGTGCGGTGCGGGGCCCACTTGTTGCCTGCTCAGGTGGCATGGAAGGACCATCGGCGGTTTGGCGTAACGTTTGTTGTTCCGCTTACCGACGCGGATCTGAACAAGACAATCGCAGAGCACGATGCTCGCGTGTCGCCCGGATCGCAATGCGCTCGTTCGGCCGTCGCGGCTTAGCCTACCGCGATCCTGAGGGAGCCAGCGTTATGCGGCGATGTCCAAATGGCCGTCGGCATCTTCCCGCAGGATATAACCACGTCCCCATACCGTCTCGACATAGTTTACGCCGTTGGTAGCCATCGTGAGCTTCTTGCGCAGCTTGCAAATGAAGACGTCGATGATCTTGATCTCAGGCTCGTCCATCCCGCCATACAAATGGTTGAGAAACATTTCTTTGGTCAGCGTCGTGCCCTTGCGGAGCGAGAGCAGCTCCAGCATCGCATATTCCTTGCCGGTCAGGTGGACGCGCGCGCCGTCGACTTCGACGGTCTTCGCATCCAGGTTCACCGCCAACTTGCCGGTCTTGATCACCGACTGTGAATGACCCTTCGAACGGCGGACGACGGCGTGGATGCGCGCGGTCAGTTCTTCGCGGTGGAACGGCTTGGTGACGTAATCGTCGGCACCGAAGCCGAACGAGCGCACCTTGCTGTCCATCTCGCTGATGCCCGACAGGATCAGCACCGGCGTCTGGACACGGGCGACGCGCAGCTTCTTGAGTACGTCGTAGCCATGCATGTCCGGCAAGTTCAAATCGAGCAGGATGATGTCGTAATCATAGAGCTTGCCGAGGTCCAAGCCCTCCTCGCCCAGGTCGGTCGTGTAGACCGTGAATCCCTCTGTCGTGAGCATTAGCTCGATCGCCTTGGCGGTCGTAGGCTCGTCTTCAATCAACAAAACGCGCATGCGCTAATCCCCCGTTTGCTGAGCGGTAAACAGGGGTGGTTACTAATTTCTTAAATTTGCGAGCGTGAGGCACCATTGGCAGCTTCGATTTGCGACCCCGGATCGACCCACGCGTACCCGCTAGGCGCCGCGGTAAAGCATCGCGTTCTCAAAGACGTCCTGGACGGCCGCTTTTAAGATCGAAGCGTCGACTCTAGAACGACCGATATCAGGGCGCATCGCTGACGTGCGTTTCGGGGAGGTCCACTATACGCTCAACAAACGACTTCGATCATATTGTCGGCAAAAGAATAAGCGCCCGCATGAGGTGCGGCTCGATATCGCGCTTAAAGGTTCCGCCTGCCGTACCGACCAATCGTTCGATTAGTCTCAGCCCCTGACCTTCGGGGCGGGGCGCGCCAAATTCCGTATCTTCGGCCCACGCCAATTCTATGCCGTCCTTTTGTAACGCCCCTGAAACCCGCACAGGTCTGCCGTCTCGTAGAGCGCCATATTTCAGGCTATTTGTCGCGAGTTCGCCGAAACAAAGGGCCAGCGCCTGCATAGCTCGATGCGTGATCCTGACGTCGGGTAGCTCGCCGAATTCCAGCGTCGCCGATTTACCATAAGCTTCGGCGATCAGCGGGACGATTGCCGCGATCCGTGTGTCGGCGTCGGGGTTGAGAATCTGCGCCTGGACATGACCGAGTTGTCCGAACCTCGTCACGATTTCGTGGGCAAACGCGCTAACGTCCGGACGTCCTCGCGCGCTCAGCATCACAATGCCGCTCGCCACGGTGAGCGCATTTTTCAACCTGTGCTGCATTTCCAGGCTGATAGCCGAGACGCGCTCGCGCTCTACGGTCTCTGCCGTCATGTCGCGCGCGATCGTGACAAAATGCGTGATAGTGCCCTCTGCCGTGCGAACCGGGCTTACGGTAACATCCCACCAGCTCGGGTCGCCATTCGGCTGTGGGCGCGATCCGACAAATCGGCGCAATTCCCCTTGCTGCGCCGCGGCCAAGGCTGCCTGAATTGTTTCTTGCATCTCGACCGGCCAACGGTCGAGATAAGACGCGCCAAGGAGTTCGGATGGAGAGCTTAACTCCATCGCGGCGGCGCCCTGTCGATTCACATACTCGATGTTGCCGTCCAGGTTCAGCAGCTTGATACAATCATGCGACTGATCGAGGACCGTTGCCAGGAGCGCGCCTTCACTATCAACCAGCGGCTCAATTTTGCTTTTCAATCGTCACCCTTGTTCTCAAAAAGATTACGAACGCTAGTCCCACACCAATCGATAGATGTCAGGGGGTCGTTTTCCCGGTAGCAATGTCGAAGCCCAGCGTGCGAAGCCACGACCTGATGCCAGCGGCGATCACGGTGCCCACCAAGCGCGGGCTCCGACGATCAGCATCATTGGAGTTCGCGCGTACATCGCTTCATGGCTCAGCGCACTGATATCAGTCAGGGTTATCACCTTTATTCCGACGGTGAGCGACACTGCCGCTGACCGTGGCTGCATCGGCGGCAAAAACTGCTGCAACGGCACTTTTTCCGTTCGCCTCCGTTTCACACATAATTCTCCGGGGGTGAGGCGCCGTGTGAGAGGCTGTTTGCTTACCTTTTACATCAGGGCATAGAAAATGGACAATCTTCCTCTCCTGCTGCTCGTGGAAGATGATCCCATCATCCGCACTTCACTAGCATCTGCACTCGAAGACGGCGGCTACCGTCTCATCGAGGCTGCTAACGGTACTGAAGCGATCGAGGCAATCGATAGCGGTAAGCAGTTTTCGGGCGTCGTTACCGACATCCAGATTGGCGCTGGTGTCGACGGTTGGGAAATTGGGCGGCATGCTCGCCATCGATATCCCCAGGTTGCGGTCGTTTACATGACGGGCGACAGTGCGGCCGATTGGTCCGCCGAGGGCGTGCCGAACAGCATGCTACTGCAAAAACCATTCGCGACCGCGCAGATGATAACGGCCGTCTCGACCTTATTGAACGTGGCCGACGTATCTCTGGCCCCATCCAAACCCGCTATCGAATGAGCTGACGCATCGTCGTTATATATCCGACCGGCACCCAGTCTCGACAGACGGCTGCTTTCGGCGGGCGCGAAGCGGCCCACAGCTGCAGGATCCATGATTGCCGGGCGGGTCGTTTTGAAACTCACAAAGCCACACCGGTAACGGCGTTTCGGGTGCCAGTTTTGGTTGTTGAGCGTTCATTCTAAGAGAGAGATCGCCGATTGAATCTCCCTCGAGGACGCTTTGTGTGGCAGATGCGGACCGGATAGCGGCAATTTCCTTGAGACGGCCACAGGCAGAGTCGTCGGCAGGCGCTCGGCATAGAGCCGAGCGAGTTCAAGATGCACGGACTGTGCGCAGACGTTCTTTGCGGAACTGGCGCGTTCAAGCTCCTCTAACGAACGCTTTGTCAGGTAGTCATGATCTGAGCACATCGTTCATCCTCCCGAAGGTGGTGCGTTGATGTGTCGCGCATCCGCTCCACAGTGCATCCGGACGATTCTTAAGGAATTACCGCTGCTTGTGGTCCGTACCGATCGACGGTGCGATACCTGCGGCGAGTGCAACTCGAAGCATCTCGGTCAGGCTGCTGGCGTTCAGCCGGTTCATCACCTGGGCGCGGTGCAACTCAACAGTTCGAGGACTGAGGCCAAGCTTTTGGGCGATCGACTTGTTGGTGCCACCCTCAATCAGACCCACGAGCACATCGCGCTCTCGCGGTGTCAACCTGGCCACGCGAGCATCGGCGTTCTCGTCGCGCGTCGTTGGCCGTACGGCGCCATGAGACTCTGCTATCGTCTTCGCCAACTTGGCGCGCAGCGATGCCTCGTCTTTTACGATCACGTAATCGACCGCGCCGGCCTTCATCGCAGCGACCGCCGCGGTGACGTCGGCGCTTGGTGCGTCTAGGGCGATCACCGGCAATGTGACCGAGCGCGCCTTCAACTCGCGCGGGATTGCAAGACCTTCGCTCCTCGACTTTCGAAGGTCGACGAGCACGCATCCTGGCGCAAGCACGGGTGCCACTTCGAGAAAGGCAGCCCCGATTTCGAACATTCGTGCACGATAGCCAAGTCCCCGAACGAGGCCTGCCAGCCTGCGTCCTTCGGCGACCCTGGCACTGAAGATATAGACTTGCCGAACGTCGGCTTGGGTCAAGTCTTCGGTGATCCCGCCAATACGGGCTACCGCGCCATTATCGTCTGGAATGGGGAAGCTCGTGTCGCGGAGCCAGCGGACAGCGCCGTCCCCCGGCCGGATGATGCGATACTCGACCTGCGCAACCTCTCCGGCCTGAGCGCTCGCAAGAGCGTGCTCGACCTGCTGCCGATCGTCAGGGTGGACGTCCTTCATCCACTCGGCCAGCGCGGTGGGCGCCTCCCCACACGGCACCCCCCAAATCCGCTCGTAGGCAGCGCTGCGGTAGATGATTGTTCCGTCTGCCGGATCGCCGATCCAGATCAGGTTGCTGCTATGGGCCGCGAAGCTGCGGAACTGCGCTTCGCTCGCCCGAACCGCGGCTTCGGTGCGGCGCTGGGCGGTGACGTCGATCGCGGCACCGATGAAGCCCACCGCTTGACCGTCCACGAAAGTTGCCTGACCCGAGGTGGCGATGGTCCGCGTGACGCCGTCGTCGCGTCCAATCACCCGATATTCGATAGTGTACCGGCCGTCCCCGGCTGGGTCCACGCAGGCCGCGATCGCCCGCTGCACGCGGAGTAGGTCGTCTGGATGGATTCCGGCCTCGTATACGGCGAGATCGACAGCGGCATCGGACGGCAGGCCCCACATCGCGCGCAGTCGGTCATCCCAGTTGAGCGCCCCGGATCTGGGGTCCCAAGAGTAGATGGCCAGACCGACCAGGTCGCTCGCGGCTCGAAGGCGAGCCTCGTTCTTCGCGACAGCTTCCTCGATTGCCCGGCGTTCGCTGGTGTCGCGCGAAACGTATGCGGCAACGCCGACCAGCTTGTCGGCGGCGTCCTTCAGCGTGAAGGCGGACCAACGTACCTCGGTCTCTCGTGACGGATCGGTGAAATGTCGGAAGGCCAATTCCCATTCCCAATGCCCTTCGCGCAGCAGCGTCGAAAGGACGACAGCTTCGACGATCGGGCGGTGCTCGGAGGTGAAGAAATCGAGAATAGTATGATTGGTGATGTCCGCATCGGCGGATACACCGACCAACTTACGGCCCGCGGCGTTGAGAAAGACAGGTTGGAAATCCGCGTCGCACAGGCCGACGAAGGTTGTGGCCTGGCAGACCACGAGCGACGCGATTGCGTCGAAAGCAGCTGCGTTGTGGTTCGACTCCACCGATGGTGGCGCGACGTCCGTCATTACGCCGGCCCTCCAAATCAGGCTGCCGGCGTAACGGCAACGTCCGCTACCCTCGGGATGTTCCCTAGGGATGGCCCTTATGCCGAAGAGGTGTGCGACGACATAGGGATCGCTGTCGGCCCGGCGCGTTTTACTCGTGCAGGTTTCTGACGCCACTCCAGAGCGGTCACCGCAGCCCAAAAAAGGAGTACGTCATGACGCTCACGCAAGAATCCGTGTCGCTCGAGGATGCTCAGCGCGTGATCGCCGCCGGTCAAGCCAAGGCCGAAGAGATCGGGTCGCCGAGCAACGTGGCGGTGGTCGACGCGGGCGGCAACCTCGTCTCCCACATCCGCATGGACCAGGCGTGGGTGGGCAGCGTCGACATCTCGATCAACAAGGCTTTCACGGCGCGCGCGTTCGACATCGCCACCAAGGACCTGGCCGAGAACGCTCAGCCCGGTGCGCAGTTCTACGGCATCCATAACTCCAACCACGGCCGGGTGATGATCTTCGCCGGCGGCATCCCACTCCGCCAGGACGGCCAAGTCGTCGGGGCGGTGGGAGTGAGTGGGGGCAGCGGCGAGCAGGATCAGACCGTCGCCGAGGCGGCCGCAGCCGCGTTCTGATCTTCGCAGCAACACGAATTAGGCAAGGAGAGATTCAAGATGGCAACGCAGGTCAGCAAAGCGGTTCTGGTACGCCTCGAAGCACTACCCGGTAGGGAGGAAGACGTCCGCGCCTTCTTGAACCAGGGGCTGTCGATCGTCGAAGGAGAGCCCAAGACTGTCAGGTGGTTCGCAGTCCAGTTCGGACGTTCGTCGTTCGGGATCTTCGACGCCTTTCCCGACGAAGATGGGCGCCAGGCGCACCTGTCGGGTGAGGTCGGGAAAGCCCTGGGTGAGAACACGGGTGTGCTCTTCGAGAAGCCCACGATCGAACAGCTTGATGTCGTTGCGGAGAAGCAGCCGGCATAGGACGGATGGCGCTGCGAGTGCGGTGCGTATCAAGCCAAAACCTGCACGACGGGCAAGTTTGAATAGGGGCAAGGTCAGCGTTGCCGTCCGGACGACATCCTGCGCGGGACAGACGATTAGCTGGTTGAAGCGTTCGCGGTAGATGAAACGAATTTCGAAGCGACGTCTTCGTGTGGGAGTTGGAGAGATGGCGAACGAGACTCTCATCGGCTTGCAGGTTGAGCAGGTGTCTGCGCAGGCGGTGACCACATGACATTCGCCGCCGCGCAGCAGGGCCCGTCTTCGCCGGGACCGGAGATCATTGAGCGGCGCCCATTCGGCCCCGTCGCGCGCGAGGTTTCGCTGATTGGTCAGGGAACCTGGTACATCGACGACGCGCACCGGCCGACCGCGGTCGCCGCTCTACGCCGCGGTCTCGATCTTGGCATGACCCACATCGACACCGCCGAGATGTACGGTGACGCCGAGCTCGTGGTCGGCGAGGCCATCGCGGGGCGGCGGGACGAGGTATTCCTCGTTTCCAAGGTGCTCCCCAGCAACGCATCACGCAGCGGGACGGTCGCCGCCTGTGAGCAATCGCTTGCGCGCCTACGCACCGATCGGCTGGACTGCTACCTCCTCCATTGGCGAGGGTCGCACCCGTTGGAGGAGACCTTCGCGGGCTTCGCGCGGCTCCGCGAACAGGGCAAGATCCTGTCGTGGGGTGTCAGCAATTTCGATGTGCCCGACCTAGATGCGGCCTGGAAAGCCGATGGCGGGGGCCAAATCGCCTGCAATCAGGTCCTCTATCATCTGGGCGAGCGCGCGATCGAACACGCTGTCATGCCGTGGTGCGAAGAACACGGCGTGGCCGTGGTCGCGTACAGCCCGTTCGGCCATGACGACTTCCCCGGCCCGCATACGCCGGGCGGCCGGCTGTTGGAGGAAATTGCCGCAAACCACGGTGCGACCGCACGCCAGGTCGCGCTCCGCTTCCTGCTGCGCGCCCCAAATGTGTTCGCGATCCCCAAGTCGTCGAGCCCAGACCACGCCGCCGAAAACGCCAGCGCCGGTTCGCTGCAGCTGACGCAAGCCGAGCTCGCCCGAATCGATGCGGCGTTCCCGCTCGGGTCCAAGCCGTCCCGGCTGCCGATGCTATAGCAGGCCGTGCAACCGGGTCGAATGCCTGGGCGTATCAAGAAGCGAGGAGGTTCGTATGCAAGATACCAAGGCCTCCGGCTTCGTCCGCGTCCGCGGCGCGCGCGAGCACAATCTTAAGAATGTCGATGTCGACATCCCGCGCGACGCGCTCGTCGTGTTCACCGGCGTGTCGGGATCGGGCAAGTCGTCGCTTGCTTTCTCCACCCTCTATGCTGAGGCGCAGCGACGCTATCTCGAATCGGTCTCGCCTTATGCGCGCCGTCTGTTCCACCAGATGGAGGTGCCCGAGGTCGACGAGATCGAGGGCCTGCCGCCAGCGGTGGCGCTGCAGCAGCAACGCGGATCGCCGACCACTCGCTCGTCGGTGGGCAGCGTCACCACGCTCTCCAACCTGCTGCGCATGCTCTATTCCCGCGCCGGCGATTATCCGCCGGGCCAGCCCCTGCTGTACGCGGACAGCTTCTCCCCGAACACGCCTGACGGCGCCTGTCCGCGCTGCCACGGCCTCGGCCGGATCCACGAGGTCACCGAAGCTTCGATGGTGCCCGATCCTGCGAAAACCATCCGAGAGCGCGCCATCGCCGCCTGGCCGATGGCGTGGGGTGGCCAGAATCTGCGCGACATCCTGATCAGCCGTGGTGTCAACGTCGACACGCCGTGGCGTGATCTGCCGAAAAAGGTGCGCGACTGGATCCTTTTCACCGAGGAACAGCCGCAGGTGCCGGTCTATCCTGGCTGGAGCCACGATGAGATCCAGCGCGCGATCCGCCGCAAGATCGAGCCGGCCTACATGGGCACTTTCTCGAGCGCGAAGCGCCATGTCACGCATAGTTACGCGACCACCCAGAGCACGATGATGAAGAAGCGCGCGGCGCGCTTCATGATCGCCCGGCTTTGCCCGCTTTGCGACGGCAAAAGGTTGCGCCGCGAAGCCCTGTCGGTCCGCTTCGAGGGCCTCGATCTGGCTGAGATGAGCCGCCTGCCCATCGCGCGCTTCTCTAAAATCTTCGCGCCTTATGCCGAGGCGAAGGCCGGTAAGCTCAAGGCACTGCGCAATACCTATCCGGAGAAGGCGCTGGTGGTCGAGCGCATCGCTGGTGATCTGTGCCGCCGGCTGTCGGTGCTGCTCGACCTCGGCCTCGGCTACCTCACTCTGGAGCGAAGCACCCCGACGCTGTCGCCGGGCGAGCTGCAGCGGTTGCGGCTCGCGACCCAGGTCGTCTCTAACCTTTTTGGGGTAGTCTATGTGATGGACGAGCCGTCGGCCGGGCTGCATCCCGCCGATACCGAGGCGCTGCTGCGGGCACTCGATGGTCTGAAGGCAGTCGGCAATTCGCTATTCATCGTTGAGCACGAGATGGATGTCGTCCGCCGCGCCGACTGGATAGTTGATGTCGGTCCTGCCGCCGGCGAGCATGGCGGCGAGATTGTCTATAGCGGCCCGGTCGATGGCCTGCACGCGGTCGCGGCGTCGGAGACAA
Organism: Sphingomonas panacisoli; assembly: GCF_007859635.1. Lineage (NCBI taxonomy): Bacteria > Pseudomonadati > Pseudomonadota > Alphaproteobacteria > Sphingomonadales > Sphingomonadaceae > Sphingomonas > Sphingomonas panacisoli. The sequence goes on from NZ_CP042306.1 coordinate 905,860, forward strand.
GGCGCCATCTGTTTGACGAAGGCGGCGGAATGCCGAGCCGGCAGCGCCAGCCCACAGCCTGGCTGAAGCTGGAAGGAATCTCGCGCAACAATTTGAAGCAGGTCGATTGCACAATCCCGCTCGGCGTGATGACCACGGTCACGGGGATCTCCGGCTCGGGGAAATCAAGCCTAGTCAGCCAAGCATTGGTCGAGCTGGTCGCGGCCGCGCTCGGCACCCCGGTCGCAGCCGAAGAGGAGGCGGATGCCGAAGCCGCGCTCGAGGACCGCCCCACCGACGCGACCGAAGGCCGGATCGCCGGCGGCCTCGAAGGGATCAGGCGGCTGATCGAGGTCGACCAGAAGCCGATCGGCCGCACTCCGCGCTCAAACCTCGCCACCTACACCGGCCTGTTCGACCATGTGCGCGCGCTGTTCGCAGCGACCCCCGAGGCGCGCAAACGCCGCTATGATGCCGGCCGTTTCTCGTTCAACGTCGCCAAGGGCCGCTGCCCGCGCTGTGACGGCGAAGGCTTCGTTATGGTCGAACTGCTCTTCCTGCCGAGCGTCTACGCCCCGTGCCCGACCTGTCACGGCACCCGCTATAACCCCAAGACGCTCGAAATCCGCTATCGCGGCAAGACCATCGCCGAGGTGCTCGCGCTGACCGTCGAGGGGGCATGGGAGTTCTTCGACGACGCTCCCAATGTTTGCCGGTCGCTAAAAGTACTCCGCGAGGTCGGGCTCAACTATCTCCGCTTGGGCCAGCCCGCAACCGAGTTTTCGGGCGGCGAGGCGCAACGGGTGAAGCTCGCCACCGAGCTGCAGCGCGCGCAGCGCGGCGGCGCACTCTATGTGCTCGACGAGCCGACCACTGGCCTCCACCCAACCGATGTCGAGCGCCTGCTAGGCCAGCTTCACGCCTTGGTGGACTCGGGCAACAGTGTCGTCCTGGTCGATCACGACATGAAGTTGGCCGCGGCGAGCGACTGGGTGATCGACATAGGCCCCGGCGCCGGCGACGAAGGCGGGCGGATCGTTGCGAGCGGGCCGCCGGCGAAGGTCGCTGCCTGCGGCGCAAGCCGCACCGCACCCTACCTCAATCGCGCACTCGCCAACGGGCCGGTCGCCAGGGTCCGCTGAGTGTTGATCGGTCACAGCTTGGCAGCGGGTTTAAGCTGTCAGCGGATTGTCGGTTTTTAGGGTGGATGAATATGCCTGCCTTGCCTCACGCGCAGCAACCTCCACAAACAACAGGAGTCCGATAGAACATGGCTCAGCACGCTCACGCAAAAACGTACGGTGCCGAGCGCGGCCTCAGCCGCTTCGAAGGGTTCAGCGACGCTGTCTTTGCGATCGCGCTGACGCTCCTAACAGTCGAAATCAAGGTTCCCGGCGCTCCCGACGGTCCGCAGGGTTATACCGATCTAGGCCTCGCCATGGCGGAGCAATGGCGCGAACATCTGGCGCTGATCCTCTGTTATGTCGTGATCGGCGCATATTGGCTGCAGCATCATTATTCGGGCCGGATTTATGCCCGAAGCGACCACTGGCTCGGTGCGATCAACCTTCTCTTTCTGTTGGCCATCGTGGTCATTCCCTATCCTATCCGCATCTGGTGCTTCCACCTCGGCACCCGCTTCGCGGATGTCGGATCGGTGGTGCTGGTAGCCGCGCTTGCCCTCACCGCATGCACTTGGATGGGCAAATGGTGGTACGGCATGTCCGATGGGCGATTAATGGACGAGCGCCTGGCGCCCGATTTCCTCCGGCAGATGTGGCGCCGGTACGGCATCGGGGCTCTGATCCAGGTCGCCGCCGTGCCGATCGCGGTTGTGGCCCCAACAATCGGGGTGGCGACTGCGCTGCTATGCGTCGCGTTCTTTCTGCTGCCGCAACCAAAACCGCGCTACAAATCCGATGAAGCGCCGCATAGCTATGACAAAGTGGAAACTCAGCGAAGTCAGTCCACTCTGAATTGATGGCGATATTCCGGTTCCCGACCCGCAAGGTGACCATGTTCGCCCCGAAGGACGTGCACTCGCTCGAAATTTCCGATAATGGACGCGTTGTGCGAGGCCAACCGCTTTACGAATTATGCGTGGTGGCGGAAACCAAAGACCCGATCCGCTATGCGTAGGGTCCGCGGATCGTGCCCGACTGGGCGATCGGTAATTTTTCGCCCATGCTCGCACCTTTGTCGTCGTTGGGAGCTATGGTCTTCCCCACCGACCGAGCAGCCGGTAGTTCATCTCGAACGGCTGGCCGCCCTAGTCCCCGCGCTCAAGACGTTAAAGACCCGCTTAATTGCCGCCGTTAGAGTAATCGTGCTCCGTCTCGGAAGCGATCCTACCGCTTCGACAACGTAATCTTGGGCGAAAGGTTTTGCATCATCCCGTACCGTGTCTCTGCACGGGGGATGGAATGCCGTTGTTCAACAGGTTGTTGATACTGGGTCTGGCCGTCTGGCCACTGCCGGCCGTCGCTCAAGATAAAGACGGGCTTGATCTCTCAGGTACGATCCGATTGCGCTACGAAGCGATCACCGATCAATCACGCACGGGCTCCAATCGAAACGACAATCTGATCAATTTGCGAACGACGTTGCTCGCCAGTTATCAGAGCGGGCCGTTCACCATCGCCGGAGAATTGTGGGACAGCCGGGTCTATGGCGAAAACGGCGGCACACCGGTCACGACGGGCGAGGTCAACACGTTCGAGCTTGTCCAGGCCTATGTCGGCGTGAAAGGCAGCATCGGCAAGGCCAAGCTATCCGCGCAGGCAGGCCGGTTCACGCTCAACATAGGCTCTCGTCGGCTGATAGCCGCGGACGATTATCGCAACACGACCAACGGGTTTACCGGCCTGCGTGCAGATCTCGCGACGACCGACGGCTTCACGGCAACGGCGATCTATGTCTTCCCGCAGCAACGTCGTCCCGACGATGCCACGTCGCTCCGCCGCAACACGGTGGTCTTCGATCACGAAGGGTTTGACCTCGTGCTCTGGGGCGGCACCGCCGCTTGGGCAAAGGCGTTTGGCCCGGTTACTGCCGAAGCCAGCTTCTATCATCTGGGGGAGCGCGACACGCCCGGGCGGCCGACGCGCGACCGCTCGCTCAATACCTATGGCGGCCGCCTCTTTCGCGACCCCGCCGCGGGAAAGGCCGACGGCGAAGTCGAGGCATTCTATCAATCGGGCTCGATCAGCGCCTCCAGCACGGCCGGTGCTGCCGCCCTGCCGGTGTCGGCCTGGTTCATTCATGCATCTGCCGGTTACACGTTCGCCGGGCCGATGAAAGCGCGGCTGTCGTTGCAATACGATCGCGCAAGCGGCGACCGCACAGGTGGAAAGTACGGCCGGTTCGACACGCTGTTCGGTATGCGCCGAGCGGAACTTGCTCCCGCCGGTCTCTACAATGCGGTTGGTCGTGCGAATATTTCCTCGCCCGGCATCAGGCTCGAAGTCGCGCCATCGAAACGATGGGATGCGTTTCTGTCGTATCGCGCATTATGGCTTGCGGAGCGCACGGACAGCTTTTCGACGACCGGCGTCCGCGACGCGAGCGGACGATCCGGCGCGTTTGCGGGCAATCAATTCGACGGCCGCTTCCGTTGGTGGGTACGCCCGGCAAAACTCCGATTTGAAGTCGATGGCGTTATCCTCGAAAAAGGGCGTTTCCTTGAACACGCACCGAACGCGCCGGCAGGAGGCACGACGGCCTATGTGTCTTTCAACCTCACCGCATCGTTCTGAAGTGTGATAGATATTACGGCCGTGTGCCGATGCCTTAAGCAGACTGTCGCCTAGCCACTTATAAAGGTGATTAGCGCGACAACTAAGCAAATGGCGGCTTTTGGGCATCGACGATTGAATGCTGAATGACCGGGATGGGCCGCAAAGCTGACTGGCGGCTAACGACCCAATTTCTGACATAGCTTCCTCTCCGCTCAACTCTGGGTTGCGTCTGCCGGCTGCGTGCGGCACCCCCTGGGTCGACCTACCCGGAGATCGAGCCAATGAAACTCATGTGCGTCGCCTTAGCGCTCGCTTCGATACCTACAGTCGCGATCAGCCAGACATCGCCCGGCGTTCGTATGCCGCCAGAGATTGGCGCAGCTTACGGGCGGCTTGGCAAAGCGATTATGGCGCATGACGCCGCTGGTGTGAAATCAGTCTGGGCGGACGACTTTGTGGTAAATTCACCGAACAACGAAGTGCTCAATCGAGACCAGGTTATCGCCGTGATGGAACGCGACTTCCTGGACTATAAGGATTTCCGCAAGCACATCACGTTCATCGGCGAAAAACCTGAGATGACGGTCGTCATGGGCTACGACACAATGATCCCGCTGAAGGGGCCCGGAGCGGGTAAACAGGTCATGCGGCCTTTTACCGACGTCTGGGCGAAACGGAGCGACGGCTGGAGGCTCGTAGCGCGTCAGGCAACCATCGCAGTCGCAAACTGACGCTTACTGATCCGCGATCACTGGCGGGATAAGACGACCGCTTTCCACCCAACTGCGGTCATTAGCTGCGGCTCAGCCGAACGGCGGCTATTGGGATCCGCGGCCCGGCTGTTCAATGACCGGGATTAGGGCGCATAGCGGCGGCCCTGCTGAAGTTAGCTTTTCCGGGGCCTGCTCGGGGCGTGATAATTATTTATCAGCCATAGTTAGCAATTTTCGTCACCCCGTGGCGGCGAGAAATTACGGCAATCGTCTCGCCCGGCTGGTCCCACATTGGAAAATGTCCGCTGGCCTCAAACCAGTGCAAACTGGCGGAGGGAAAGGCGGCCTTTGCCCGCGCCGCCTGCTCGGCAAGCATAGTCGATCATGGCCCAACCTATCACAATTTGGTGAGAAGGATCGGCTGCTGGGCCAGTTTGCTCGGACCCGCTCGAAAGATCATGGACCAATGCGTCGAACGTCGGTGTCGTGCTTAGACTTTCCAACTCAGTCGCAACGGTTTTCGGATCGAGCGCCCAGGGACGCGCGGACAGCTGCGCCAGCAACGCCGTGCGTGATGCGGCGTTCTTGCTAAGGGTCAGCAAGGCTGGACGGATAGCTCGAAGCAGCCGCCCCGAAATGCCGATGGTAGCCTTGAAGAACGTACGCTCCCAACCACGCCAAAAGCCGCCCGGGTCAAGTGCCACGACATTGCCGACGCGGCCGCGCCGAGCGAGCTCAAGTACGATCCGCGCACCCATAGAGCTTCCAACGGCGTCGATGCCGTCCAGCCCCTTGTCAGCAATGTATCGCTCAACGCTGCCTACCAGGCTGTCAAAGGTTCCGCTATCGGGTTCTGCCGGCGTGGCCCCATGCCCAGGAAGGTCAATAGCGATCACCGTCTTATCGACGCTGAGCGGCTCCATGACGGTGCTCCACGATGCTCTGCTGCCGCCGAGACCATGCACAAGCAGCAGCTTGCGACCGGTGCCGCTTTGGACTTCGTTCATTCAGGGGGCTCCAATGGACTAAGACGTTGAACGATCGAGATCAGCCTTTGGGGCCGACAAGAGCGCCTCTGGATGTGGTTGCTGTTTTCGGTTCTTCGGGCCTCAAATTCTGATCGCTAGTGAGGCCAAACGAACGGCAACTTTCGGGATTACGACTGAGCCGTGGCAACGACCATAATTAGGGCGCATTGCAGTCGGTTTGTCGGCGCTCATGGCGCCGATGGCGCGGCCATCGTTTCTATCACATCGGCCCGTTGACCGCGCGGTCTTGATCTGGAATTCGCCTATCCAAATGCGCCAGGCAACCACCCTCATCGAATTTTCGACGGCTCGGTAGGGTTTGATCGAAGTCACCCACCCGATTGCCGAGTGGACTGCGTCTATCGGGATTTCCGAAGGCCTACTTACTGTGTTCTGCCGGCATACCTCCGCTTCTTTGCTGATCAATGAGAATGCCGCGCCTGAGGTCAGGACCGATCTCGAAGCCTACTTTGCGCGGATAGCGCCTGAAAATCCCGACGCCTACGCTCACGACGATGAAGGCCCCGATGACATGCCCGCACATTCTTCGCTCAGCGCTCACGCAAACCCAGCTCACCATCCCGATCATCAGTGCCAAGCTTGCCCTGGGGACTTGGCAGGGCATATTTCTGTTCGAACACCGCCGCCGACCACACCGGCGCAGTCTTGCTTTACATTTGCTGGGGGAGTGAGACTCCCCTTCTCAGTACCTTTCCGACGCCGACGGTGAACTGAACCGGCGCATGTTGGTTTGTCGAGGGCAACTCGGAGAACTCGATGCTTGAACATGTTCCCAGCTGGCTCGGCACGCTCATGCGTAATTTCCGGGCCGGACATGATAAGCTGGTGGTGGCTCATCGTGGGATCGCTCTTGCCGAAGAACGGATCGAGCTGACCAGTCCCGCGTTCAAAGATGGCCAGCGTCTTCCGACCAGGTTTACGGCTGACGGCGATGGGATCTCGCCGCCATTGATGTGGGGTGACGTCCCAGTGGGCACACGCTCGCTTGTTCTGATCGTGGAGGACCCCGACGCGCCGACGCCAAATCCTTTAGTGCACGCTGTGGTACTGAACATCCCAACGGATCAGCGTAATCTACGGGAGGGTGCGATCGTGGCCGACGAGCACGAGCGCGGCGGCAGCCAGTCTATCGGTCGCAACAGCTATTTTTCTGAAAGCTGGCTGCCGCCAGACCCGCCCACCGGGCACGGCGAACACGACTATGTTTTCCAGCTGTTCGCGCTGGATGTAGTACCTGAGATCGGGCCGAACAGCGGCCGTGGTGACGTCGTGGCAGCTATCGCGGGTCATGTTTTGGGGACGGGCCTTCTCGTCGGAACCTACTCCCGCGATGCGTCTGAACTAAGCCAAGCAGCGAATGGAGAAGCGGCAATCTCGCCAGCGGCCTGAAGCATCGCTCAAGGTTCGAACCGGCCTTTGCCCTCTCGATCGTGGATGTAATGGCGGTCGTCGATGCCATGGGTGACTGGGGCCATCGCTGGGTGACGACGCAAGCGACGATGGCGCATCTAGATGTCAAACTGTTGATGTGGAACATGCGCCGCAAGATCAACCCGGACCCGATGCCGCGGCGTCGCAGCATCATTCAGATCATCTACCGCGACTTATCTCTTCAAAGCCGCAACTGGTGGCTGATCGCAGAACCCGGCAGGGACGTCGACCTGTGTTTGGTCGATCCGGGTTTCGACGTGGACCTGTATATTACGACCGACCTGCGCACGATGACCGAAGTGTGGATGGGCTATCGGCCTATAGCGGGCGCGATTGACGGCGGCTCGCTGGTGCTGGTCGGCAACCGCGAGCTGGAGGCCACGTTCCAGACCTGGCTGGGTGCCAGCCGATACGCGGCCATGGAGAAATGCGTGGCTTGACCGAGAAAACGACGGGAGTTCGGCGATACCGAGTTTACAGCCGCAATGCTGCAGTTAGATCGCGAGGCACCGGCCGGCCAACATTCGAGTCAGGACGGTCAGAGGACGATCGCTCACGAGACCGTGACAATCTTGCCTTAAAGACAACTCAGGGCCGGGTAACCGAACGGGTATAGTTTACGACCATCAGGTTGCCCCGCCTCAATCAAGTAAAAAGGGGCCCGCCCAAGCGGCCGGGCCCCACCCCGCTTAGTAGTCCATTGCCGGCACGGCAGCCGGCTTGTCCTCCTTTGGCAGCTCCGCCACGAGCGCCTCGGTTGTGATGAGCAGCGAGGCGACCGACGCCGCGTCCTGCAGCGCCGTGCGCACCACCTTGGCGGGGTCGATAACGCCAGCCTTGACCAAATCTTCATACTGGCCAGTCGCGGCATTGAAGCCCCAATTGTAAGCCTCGTTCTCGAGCAGCTTGCCCACGACATAGGCCCCATCCTCGCCAGCATTCTCGGCAATCTGCCGAGCAGGCGCGCGCAGGGCGCGACGGACAATGTCGATGCCGGACTGCTGGTCGTCATTGGCAGCCTTGAGGCCGTCGAGTGCCCTCAGCGAACGCAGCAGCGCGATACCGCCGCCCGGCAGGATGCCTTCCTCGACCGCGGCGCGGGTCGCGTGGAGCGCGTCGTCGACGCGGTCCTTGCGCTCTTTCACCTCGACTTCGGTTGCACCGCCGACGCGGATCACCGCGACGCCGCCGGCAAGCTTGGCGAGACGTTCCTGCAGTTTCTCGCGGTCGTAGTCGCTGGTCGTCGTGTCGATCTGCTGGCGGATTTGCGTCACACGCGCGTCGATATCGGTCTTGGCGCCGACGCCGTCGATGATCGTGGTGTTGTCTTTGTCGATGACCACCTTCTTGGCGCGGCCGAGCATGCCGACCGTGACGTTCTCGAGCTTCGTGCCGAGCTCCTCGCTGACCACATTGCCGCCGGTCAGGATCGCAATGTCTTCAAGCATGGCCTTGCGGCGATCGCCGAAGCCCGGCGCCTTCACCGCGGCGACCTTCAGACCGCCGCGCAGCTTGTTGACGACGAGCGTAGCGAGCGCTTCGCCCTCGACATCCTCCGCGATGATGAGAAGCGGCCGGCCACCCTGCACGACCTGCTCGAGCACCGGCACCAGCGCCTGGAGATTACCGAGCTTTTTCTCGTGGATCAGGATGTACGGATCGTCGAGCTCGACGCGCAGCTTTTCTGCATTGGTGACGAAATAGGGCGACAGATAGCCACGGTCGAACTGCATGCCCTCGACCGTCTCAAGCTCGGTCTCGAGGCTCTTCGCCTCTTCGACCGTAATCACGCCTTCATTGCCAACCTTCTCCATCGCCTCGGCGAGGAACTGGCCGACTTCGGCATCGCCGTTGGCCGAGATAGTCGCGACCTGCGCGATCTCGCTGTTAGCGCCGACCTTCTTCGCGTGTGCTTCGAGGTCCTTCACGACGGTGCCGACCGCCAAATCGATACCGCGCTTGACGTCCATCGGGTTCATGCCGGCGGCGACCGCCTTCGAACCCTCGCGGACGATCGCCTGCGCGAGCACGGTCGCCGTCGTGGTGCCGTCGCCGGCCTTGTCGTTCTGCTTGTTGGCAACCTCGCGCAGCATCTGCGCGCCCATGTTCTCGAACTTGTCCTTCAGCTCGATTTCCTTCGCGACGGTAACGCCGTCCTTGGTGATGCGCGGCGCGCCATAGCTCTTTTCGATCACGACGTTACGACCCTTCGGACCCAGCGTGACCTTCACTGCGTTTGCAAGCGTATCCACGCCACGCAGCATGCGATCACGCGCGTCCGACGCAAACTTCACTTCCTTGGCAGCCATTGCTGCTTACTCCTTTTTCAAATCCTTTGAAGTTGATTGATTAGCGGACTTAGGCGGCCCGCTTGAGCTCAGCCTGGCGCTCGATCACGCCGAGGATGTCGCTCTCTTTCATGATGAGCAGATCCTCGCCGTCGACCTTCACTTCTGTGCCGGACCATTTGCCGAACAGGATGCGGTCACCCGCGTTGACCGACAACTCGACCAGCTTGCCGCTGTCGTCGCGAGCGCCTGGTCCGACCGCGACGATCTCGCCTTCCTGCGGCTTTTCCTTGGCGGTGTCGGGAATGATGATGCCCCCGGCGGTCTTCTCGCCGGCCTCGATACGGCGGACGACCACACGGTCGTGCAAGGGGCGGAAATGCATGGCAAAACCTCCAGTTGCAGTTGCAATGTTAAAAGCCAGCGCGCTCTCAAAAAGCGCCGGGCGGCGGCGAATTAGGAAAGCAGATTTTCTCGTTCAAGACCCGCAACAAAAATTTTTCGTGCCTGCTCTGGAGGCCGTCTCGCTACTCGTCAGGGGCGCAGTCGAGCATCGTTCAACGGGGGTCTTGACGACGAGGATTCTGCGAACAATTTCTTGAGCCGGGCCCAACCGGCCCATGAGAAGCAGCGACAAAAATGGAAGGAGGATGTCATGTCGCAGCCAGTCTCCCGCACTTTGCACCCCTTCGATATCGCTGCACGTCCCGACCTCGAGCCTGAGGTCAAACGCGCCATCCTGGCCCGGTGGGCATCCGACCGATACGCGGTCGACGGCAAGCCCGCCCTTCGTCGACCTCCCGGGACGCGGAATCCCGTTCCGATCGACGACGTCTTCGCGGCATTGCGCTCGCTGGATCGGCCAAACCGCGCGCCCAGGAGAGGGTGATCGTGACCGACCGGGCTTTCATCGCACAGCTCGACGGATATAGTCTGACGACGGCTGAAGTTCACTATTATCGCCCTGATGCTCCGTCGCTGTTGCAGCTGTTCGTCTGGCAGGAATACGATCTCGCACCGGATTTTCCCGCGCTGTTCGCGTTCCTCGAATATTGGCGTCGCGAGATCGATGCCGCACTCCATTCTGTCCGCATCGCCCACGATCAGCTGATCCGGCCGGCGGAATGGCGCGCGAGCGACGCCGTCATCTCGATCCAATGAGACGGGGCCCGCTCGCGCGGTGGCAGCAGCGCGGCGGGCGCACCGTCCGCCTGCTGCTGACCTTCGAAGACATCATGGAATTTGCCCTGGCGTTGCTGTCAGTATCGCCAGCGGAGCTCCGGGACCTTGGGTGGACGTTTGCAGACCGAAAGCGGCTGCTCGATCACTTCCTCGCCTCGGGGAAGGAAGCGCAATTGGCTGCCCCAGAGCAGCTTCGCGCGATGCCCATCGAGCTTGTCGTGCCGCAGCGCGATGTCGATCGATTGCTGCGGTTTGCTCGAAAAGAGCTGCCCAAAGCGGCAAGCAACGCTGCGATGCTCGATCGCGTTCTAAAATCGTTGGAGGCGGGATCGCATCGGCCCGAAGTTCGCGCTGAGCCGAATCCGTTACGCGTGCAAGAGAGCCGCCTGCGCTAGACCGTCGAAGATAAATTGGACGGCAAGTCCCGCCAGGAGAATGCCGGAAATGCGGCTCACTACGTCGGCGCCGGTCGCACCGAGAAGCGCGATCAGGCGTTCCGCCATCCGCATGGCGCCCAAGGTCAGCAGCAAACAAATGATCAGCATGGCAATGACGCCGCTTGCTTCCACCCAGCCGTCGGTACGACCCATGACGAGGACGGCGGCTGACAGGCTGCCCGGCCCCGCTATTAGCGGGAAGGCGAGGGGAAAGACGGCGATGTCGCCTGGCTGTCGCGCGTCATGTTTCTCACTCTCTGACAGTGTGGAGAGGCCTGGACTTGAGAAGGTCAGCGTTAATGCTTGAAGGAATAACAGTACGCCACCGGCCACCCGAAAGGCAGGTAGCGAGATATGGAGCAAGGCTAGCGCCAACGCGCCACCCACCGCGAAGAGGAACAGCACGACCCCAGCGATCGCGACCGACCGTAACGCCAGGCTACGCCGCTGTTCGCGATGGATACCCGCGGTCAGGCTGGCGAACACTACCGCTGTTTCGACCGGTCCGATGGTTACGAACAGCGTGACGAAACTCGACAGGATACTAGGTGCAATATGCATAGAGCTGATCGCGAACGGATTTGCTGCCCAAAATTCAACGGCCTTACGCGATGAATAAAGTGTGCAGGCGCTCGACGAGCACCCTCGGCCCCCGACCAGGCCAAGCCGAGCGCCTGCACGGTCCAAACGTAGAGAAGTTGGCTCGCCCCGGTCGGGGCGAGCCAGTATTTACGCCGCCTGGCGGTTTGCTTCGGACGGCGCTTCGAGCCGATCATTGGCCGCTGGCACGGTCGCGCTGATCTCGATCTTGCGCGGCTTCATCGCCTCCGGAATTTCGCGCTTGAGCGAAATACGGAGCAGCCCGCTATCGAAGCTCGCGTCTTCCACCACAACGAAGTCGGCGAGCTGGAAGCGACGCTCGAACGCGCGGGTGGCAATGCCGCGGTGCAGATAGCGGCCGGTGTCGGCCTCTTCCTTGCGCTTGCCGGTTACCGTCAGCTGGTTGTTCTGCGCGACGATCTCGATCTCGTCGGGGCGAAAACCGGCGACGGCCAACGTGATGCGATACTGATCCTCACCCTGCTGTTCGATATCGAACGGCGGATACGTCTCGGTGTCGGCGCGCGCGCTCGTTTCGAGCAGATCGAACAGGCGATCGAAACCCACCGTCGAACGGCGGTACGGCGTGAAGTCGAAATTGGTCCTCATATCCAAATCCTCCATTGAGCAATCTGAGCACAAGGAGCACCGGGAGAGAGCCGGTGCCCTCAAGTCGTCACCGGACCGAAATTCGCGTCCGGCGGCGGGCTAAATAATTTGACCCCAACGCGGTTCAAGAGGGGGTTTCGAAAATTTTTTGCGCCCCCTTTGACGAGAAAGTCTCGCCGAATGACCACCTTACGAGCAAGTCGCGAGCACCCAGAAACGAGCGACTTTAGGGCGCGTTATCGTCGAGCTGGACCGCTGGCTGGCTCAAATCGACGCGGCAACAGGTAAATAATGTCAGCGGGCGGAGGACGGTTCAGCAGCTAGAGTCATCGTCGCAAAGTCGATCGTAAGTACTTTAAGTTGGGGCAGGATGTCGCTCCCCACACGACCGGCACTGTCCGCGTTTTCCTCGATAGTGACCTTTTGCGATTCGAGCGCCGCGCCCGCTAGAGTGTACGAAAATTTGGGCAGGACGCGCTGCTTCACGCTGATGTAGCCACCCGCGCCACCCAGAGTGCCATTTCGCTCGGTGGCGCTGTCGATCTGCTGCTTGGTGAGCAGAGCAAGACCTGGCTGGCGGAGAGACGTCGCGTTTGCACCGCTATCGAACTGAGCGCCTGCCGTGCCGAGCGCCGTTTTCAGGGGAATACCGAGTCCAGACTCGTGCCAGTAAACGCGATCGACTTTGCCTGAGGGTTTCGGGGCGTCCATTCCAAGCGCCAGCCTCGTGCCGCCATCCAACCATGCAATCCGCCCGGTCGCGGCAATCGCCGGCAAACCAAGGATCCCTGGAATGACATAATCTTTGGCCAGCCGGAGCATTTCGTCGGGCAAGACCAACACCTGGATGTGACGGATCGTAACACCGCCGATCGTCGCCGTGTCGATAACGCCGAGCTTACCCTTAACGCTGCCCACGGAAGTCCCGACGTCGGCCGTGCCAGCCACGAACTGCACACCGATCTTGGCAGCGGTGCTAGCCGGCAACGTCGTGATTTCGGCGCCCGTATCGACGATCCACTGGAGAGCCGTGCCTTCGACCGTCACTTCTGCACTTCGGCTGCCCAGTGGGTTCGCCACCAATGATACGGTTGTTTGCCCCCTTGCGGTGGTCGCGGGCGTATCGCGGAACGCGGTCGCGATATCGAAATCACTTTTGTCTTCACTATCACCAGTGAGCTTGACCGCGTTGGCGCATGCGGTCACCCGGCGGATACCGCCGACCCGCACGCCGAAGTCGTTGCATAGGCGGTGCCAAAGAAGTGCGCGCTGTCGGGCAGGTGCGTCTAAATGTGTTGCCAGCCATGCCTCGATCGCCGCGTCCTCCTTCTCGCCGCCAAGTTCTGCGTCGTAGGCCAATCGCTCAGCGGTGCCGGCGGCCGGAGGTGGACCATAAACGTTGGGCTGGGTCGGAGCAGCAGCGAGCGCGGCAAGAAGAAGCAAGGGCGTACGGACAGGCATGGCCCAACCAGCCCATTCATTGGGACGAAGTCAACATGGCCGCGAAGCTGTAGCGCTATCGCGGCCTTTTAAAATTCACGGTTGATAGCGCGCACGGCCATCATAGGTCGTAGCGGTGCCGACTAAAATATTAGACTCGAAGGCACTATCTCGAGTCGCGTATCCCATGATCCCTCTCCTCGACCATTAGGTGGCGAAGAAGGTCGAGCCCGTATGCTGCACTGAGACTATTTTGCACCGCTGCCTCTGGGACCGCGCCGCGCCACCGTTACTCCGCTGGACTGCGGAGAAGCCTTCTGGCGGTTTTAAGGGCAAGGGCTGCATCTTGGGCCGCGACAAGGGCGCTGACATAAGTATCGGTCAATGGCCATAAAAATGCAGCGCCCAGTCGATCATCCTTAGTCCAGATCACGCGCGCGCGGAGCGTCTTTCCGCCACATTGGACCTCTAGGACGGTGTCCTGCGCAGGTGGCTCGCTAACGGAAACCAACACTCCCCCTGCCGAGAGGTTCAGGATGTGAGCCCGAGCGACGCGCTTCTCGACGGTTATCTCGGTCGGCTGAAAGAGCTTATAGCGGGGAGTGGCACGCAGATGATGCGCTCCATCGATCTCGATCATCATCAGTACCCGCTCACGCCAACGTCGCGCGTTCAAAGCGCGCGGCACTCTGTCGGTTCCCCGGAAAAATCCCTAATGATACGTTGGTATTCTCCATCGCTGCCGACTGAAGTGCGGAGACAGCGTCGCGCTGTTCCAGCGTTCCGCTCATGCGGCCTGCCGCGCACCGATATCGAGCAAGACGGCGATCGAAGCGGCGTCGATCGGCTTGCTGATGAGATAGCCCTGCGCGAGATCGCAATCGACCGACGTCAAGAATTTTAGACATTCCTCGGTTTCGACGCCTTCGGCGACGACCTTCAACCCAAGTTCGTGGGCGAGGTCGATCGTCGATCGTACAAGCACAGCGTCGCCGCGGTTCTGGTGTGCGAATTCGACGAAGCTGCGATCGATCTTGAGTTCGTCGAGCGGCAGCTTTTTCAGATAGGTTAGCGTCGACTGGCCCGTGCCGTAATCATCCATCGAAATCGCCACACCCAACGATTTGAATCTACCAAGCGCCGCCGCGGCGACATCGGGCGCGTGCATCGCCGCCGACTCCGTCACCTCGAAAATCAGCAATCGGGGATCGACGCCGCTACCGCGTATGAGGTCCTCCAGTTGATCGATGAATGCCGTCGACTCCAGCAAGGTTGCCGACAGGTTGACGGCCGTGGTCACCTGATGACCGCGTGACCGCCACCGCTCGACATCGCGGATCGCGCAAGTGACGACGTGAAGCGTCAAGCTCGCGATGCGCCCGGCGCGTTCGAGCAGGGGAATGAAATGATCTGGCCGCAACATGCCATGGGTGCGATGGTTCCAACGGACCAACGCTTCCACGCTGGCGATTTCGCCCGTTCGAAGGTTCTTCTTGGGCTGATAGAGCGGGTAGACGTCGCCTGTCGCGATGGCGTCGTCCAGATCGCTGGCCAAGGACAATTCCGTGCTTGCTGCCTCCGCATCGGATGTCGCGTGCAAGTGCCAGCCGATGCCGCTGGTGAGCGCCAGGTCGGCCGCCATCGACGCGTTCGCAATCGCTGGATAGGCCCCGTCCGCCGCGACAATGGCCATGCCCGTCGCCACAGACACGTCAACTTTGCGGCCGGCCACTTCCACCGGCGTGAGCATCAACGCGCGCAACTGTTCATGTCGCACGGCCAGCTGGTCGGCTGGCGCGACCGCCTGCCACGCAAGCACGCGGTCATCGACACGGTAAAGGGTGATACCGCCCGCGAGCACGCTGATTCTGTCGCGCACACGGCAAATCAAATCCGCGATTCCTCTCGCGCCGAGGGTCGCCAGCAAGCGGTCGTAATCGGCGATGCGAACGGCAGCAATTGCCGTGCCATCTTTGTTAGCAAGAGCTGCGGCCAAAGCGTGCTGATTAGGTAAGCCGGTCGCATCGTCGATCGCGCGACGAGTGGCCAACCAAGCATTCGCACGCACGACGGCTGCCCAGGTAATCGTTGCGTAAAGTGCGACGAGGCTGGGAACGAGCGAGGCCTCCAGCCCGGCGGAGCCGGCGATAGTGGATGCCGCAAACAGACCCAGGGTCGCGGCAGCAGAGCCTGCTGCCAGCAGAAGGGTCGATCGAACGCGCAGCAGCAACGAGCCTAGCAGGATCGCAAGGCACAACGGGCCGAACCAACCAGCCCGACTTGGGATGCCGCTTTCCAGGGTCAGCGCAGCAAGTGCCTGTATAACGACACCTGGAATAACACCGAAACGCGGCACGCCGTAGCGGTCGCCAATTTCGATCGCGGTGGCGCCGATGAGGACTTTTTTACCGCGGAGCAATGCAGGGTCGACCTTGCCGTCACGGATGTCGATGAAGCTAAAGCGTGGGATCGACGCTGGATCGATGGAATAATCGATCGGAAATTCAGCCCCCGCACTGCCGTTGCGTCCGGCAATCATCGCCGCGAGAGAGGGCCGCGGCAGGCCGTTGGTGATCTCTCCCAACGGGACATTGCGCACCTTGCCATCGGCGTCAGGCAGGACGCTGACAGTGGCGGCCAGGCTGTGCGCTCGCAGCTCGGGGATCGGCAAGGAGTCGATATAGCCATCACGTCGGTTGTCTGCGGCCTGACGGAACGTCGGCAACGTAACCAAGCCATCAGCCCGCGCGAGTGAAGCACCAAACGCTAAATCTTCGGCAGGGTTCGACGATGCCGAGAAATCAACGTCGAATGCTATCGACGCGACGCCAGCCAAGCGCAGACGGTCGACAGCAGAGGCGTAATTGTGTCGCGGCCATGGCCAGCGGTCGATCGCCGCGATGC
The DNA here is from genome assembly GCF_007859635.1 of Sphingomonas panacisoli. Classification (NCBI taxonomy): domain Bacteria; kingdom Pseudomonadati; phylum Pseudomonadota; class Alphaproteobacteria; order Sphingomonadales; family Sphingomonadaceae; genus Sphingomonas; species Sphingomonas panacisoli. The sequence continues at coordinate 922,229 of NZ_CP042306.1, forward strand.
TGCGCGCATCAACTTCTACGATGACAACGTCGCCAGTCGACTGATGATGGCGAAGGGCATAGCGGGCCTCGGCCAGACCATGTTCAAGCCCTTGGCCCAGCCCGGACCAACCCGTCATGAGGCCGATCAACAAGGCCCCGAGGAGAGTGAATAACCGCCAACGCCTGACGAGTTGTGGAATTGCTGTCGTCACCGCTCCGCCCTCGTTCGAATGGGCGGTATTAGCCCTCAATCACCTAAAATTCCGTCAAGCACGACCTCTACTTCTTGCCGCCTCTACCTTTGTTGATCCCCGCACCGATGTCTTTGCCGCCAAGGCCGACATCCACGTCTACCAACCCCCCGACGTCGATATCGACAGCGGGACCGTTCCCACCTCCATTGCCTTTTGGGTTGCCATTGCCATTAACGTTGCCCGGTTCGGGCTTGGCATCGTTACCCTTACCGGGATCGGGCTTGGCATCGTTACCCTTACCGGGATCGGGCTTGGCATCGTTACCCTTACCGGGATCGGGCTTGGCGTCGTTGTCCTTGCCGGGATCGGGCTTGGCGTCGTTACCCTTGCCGGGATCAGGCTTGGCGTCGTTACCCTTGCCGGGATCAGGCTTGGCGTCGTCACCCTTGCCGGGATCGGGCTTGGCGTCGTTGCCCTTGGCGGGGTCGGGCTTCGCGTCGTTGCCCTTGCCTGGGTCGGGCTTGGCGTCGTTGCCCTTGCCCGGGTCGGGCTTGGCATCGTTACCCTTGCCAGGGTCGGGCTTGGCGTCGTTGCCCTTGCCGGGGTCGGGTTTGGCGTCGTTGCCCTTGCCAGGGTCGGGCTTGGCGTCGTTGCCCTTGCCGGGATCGGGTTTGGCGTCATTGCCCTTGCCGGTGTCGGGCTTGTCGTCACTGCTATTGCCGGGCTCGGGCTTGGCATCGTTGCCTTTGCCCGGACCCACGGCAGGACCGGGGGCGACAGGCACCGCAGCCGACATCGCTACGGTAGCGCTGGCGCTGCCGTTGCTCACGAGCCCACCGGTCACGGTTTCCAAATCGACGGGCTTCGCTTCGACGGGGGCGCCGACAACACTGTTAGATACCTCGCTCCAGGCGAAGTCGTCATTGCTCTTCGCAGTCGTTCCGGACCCATTGTTCGTGGGCGTGGGAGCGGTTTCGCCGATCTTCGGCGAGTCTTCCGCTGTCGCCGGAGTCCGGCTCCCGCGCATCGGCGAGTCGATCACTCGACTGTTCTGACCCTGAATAGTCAAACGATACTGATCGCCGGCACCGACCACGGCGACCATGCCGGGGCGGATCAATTCGTTGGCGCCGCCATCGTTTGTCGCGACACCGACCGCCCCGTCGAGCACTTGCAGCGAGCTACCGTCCTGACCGACCGTGACCGTGAATGTCGTGCCCTTCACCACGGCCGCGAGATATGGCGTCTTCACGCCGAAATGCGGTTTGTCGGTATGCTTCACCTTGAATAGGCCAGTGCCCCATTCCAGGAACATCTGGACCATCGACGGCGATTTGGCGTCGGGCACGCGAACGCGGCTCGCTGCTGAAACCGTGACGAAATCATCACCGCGCACCAGCACGGCGCGGGCCCCGGCACCGGTCACGACCGTCGCTCCCGCAGGAATGATGGAGCCGCGCGCGATCGGGTGGTCGCCGCTGGCGTCGCGCGTCACCACGCGTCCGCTCGCTTCGCTTACGGTCCAATCGGCGCCCGCGGCCCATGCCGGTGCGGAAAGACACAGTGCGAACGTGCTCAGCGTGATCTTGAACGATTTGTACATCCCGGACTCCCCGATTCCGGACCGGCGTATCTGGAAGGTCCTGCAACGAGCTTAGTTTTTAGGGTTAAAATCCCGGAAGGTTTTGACGATTTTGTAACAACTTGATGACTACCCACGGTCATTCGGAAGGGGTGTCGTGTGAAGCGTTGTCTTGTCGATTATGTGCTATCCGCTGCGATGACTGCGGCCTTAGCGTCGCCCGCTACGGCGCAAACAACGCTCGACCGTGTGGCGCCTCCTTCGCGCGCCCCCGACCCGGCACCCGAATCAGTGGCTTCGACCCTGCCGCCTTTGATCCGAGACAATCCGACCGCCACGCTCGCCCCCGAAATAGGCGGCACAGTCACGGTGGGGGCCATTTCGCTGTCTGGCCTGACAGTGTTGAGCGCGGATCAGTTCAGCGACATTCTGACGGACTTTGTCGGCAGATCGCTGGGATCGAACGATCTCGCCGCGCTGACCGATCGCATCGCCACGCGCGCGCGCGATCGCGGATACGTTTTCGCGACGGCACGCATCATGCCGCAACGGCTAACGGCTGGTGTGCTGATCGTCGCTGTCGACGAAGGCCGCATCGATCGCGTGGATGTCGATGGTAGCGACAATCGAGCGGTCCGCGCTGCGCTCGCACCACTTGCCAACGGGCAGCCCGTGACCCTGGGTGCACTGGAGCGCCGGTTGCTGATTGCCGGCGACATCGACGGTATCCGCGTACGCCGCGCCAAGCTCGTCCGCGATGGGAGTGTGGGAGCCCTGGTCGTGACCGTCGCGCAAGACAGGGTTTCCGCAAGCCTTTCGCTCCGCAACGACGGTACCCGGCCCATCGGCCCGATCGAGCTCCACGCCAGCCTCATGATCGCGCAACTGTTCGCGGCGGACGATTCAGTAACGTTCGGTTACTCGACCTCGCTCGTCCAACCCCGTGAGCTCCAATATGGACGGGTTCGGTATCAGAAGCAGATCGGTACCACGGGCACGGCATTGTCGATCGCGTCGACCTATTCGGTGATCCAGCCAGGGTCGTACCTTTCATCGTACGACATTCTCGGGCGTAGCTGGTCGCAGTCGCTTGGCCTGCTACAGCCACTGTATCGTCGCCGCCATTCGAGCCTTTGGTTGACCGGCTCGTTAGAGGTAGACAATCTCACTCAACGTCGCGGGAGCACGGAGGTCAGGCGCGACCGAGCGTCCGTCGCGCGGGTGGGCCTATACGGCTATGACGACATGCTGGGTGGCCGGCTCCGCGTGAGCGCGATCCTGTCGCAAGGGGTTGATCTGTTCGACGCGACAGGACGAAACGACCCCCTCGCTTCGCGGTTTGACGCCGATGGCACTTTTACGGCTGCAAACGTCTGGATCGAATGGACCCGACCGATGGGCTCGGGGTTCAGCATCCGATTGGCCGGCGATAGCCAGATCGCGTCGCAGCCTTTGCTCGTCGGCGAGGAAGTGTCGCTGGGCGGGAGTACGTTCTTGCGCGGCTATGACTGGAGCGAACGCTCCGGCGATCAGGGCGCAATGGGCTCCGCCGAGCTGCGCTGGGATATCAAACGCCCGTTTGGTATCGCCAGGCGCGCGCAGCTTTACGCCTTTGGTGACGGTGGTGTGGCGCGAAACCTGTCCAATGGCTTCGGCGGCGGCTCGCTGGCATCCGTTGGTGGCGGGCTACGGGTAGATATCACGCGATCGTTCGGCGCGACGGCGGAAATCGCAGTGCCCCTGTCGGGAGTGCGCTATGACACGCGCAATCGCCAGCCGCGCGTCAACCTAGGAATCTCCACCTCGTTCTAAGACAGCAGGTATTAGGCGGCAGCCGCACTCGACAAACCGAACGAATACCGCTCACGAGGAAATGATACGACATCCTTCGATGCCCACTGGCTGCTTCTATGATCAGATCAATGTAAACTCACCAACCTGACCGCTGGCAGCTCTTTATACTTCGTTCCGGTTCGGAAAATAATCGGAATTGGTGCGCGAAATAGCCTGTTGCCGGCGCACGATAGCGTAGGCGGCACCTTTTGAGGATCTGAAATTCCTTCGCGGCCGGCATGCCCACAAGGAAACGCTAAAGATCAACCCCGAACAAGGCGCTGCGCTCTTTTGTCGTATTCCTCAGCCATCTTTAAATGAGCCAGTGCCGCAGCATTGTCTTCGCAGGTTGCCGCTATTTTTCGTTCTTCACGAGCGCGCTGAGCGAAATAGGCTCGATCCTCGATAACCTCTCTTACAGGCATCATATTGCCTCCAATGACGCGCCCCCGCGCCCTGGCAGGAGGAGAATGCAGAGAATCAAAGCGTTTTTCAATCCCGCAAAGTCCGCTATCGGCATTTGCAACGTTCTGCGGGGGGCGGCCTATTGGGGCGCATTTGAGACGCGGGCGCGAGGTCCTGCGCACGCCCGCGTGTCCCCAGTCGATCTACGCTGAAGCTTTGGAAACTAACCTTGCGACACGCTCTCGCAGTTCGCATCTTACGCCAATGAAGTTGGAAGAAAGTCTACAAGGCGAGTGGCTGGTCTGCGTTGATGAGCAGTGCCTCGAGGAGGCATGGTCGGTCGATGTTCGTGGGCATCAAATTGATTTTGAGGGCGACATCGGGGCATTGTTGTTTGCCGGCGAGGAAGCGCGGCTCGACTTGAAGAACGGTGACCGCCTAATCATCAATCGTCGATGGGCGCCGGACGCAGATTCCCGCGTCCCGGAAATCCCCGTCGTCATCGAGAATGCGCTCGGCACGATCCATACAGGGTGGATGTTCCGGCACGCTTGATGCTCGCGTCAGGACTCGATGCCAGAAGCGTCCGTACGTCACGGGTTCAAAGAGGCGCCGCTGCCCCTGAGCCCGGCAACCGCAGTCGCTTACCGCAGACGTCGCGATATAATTTGATATACTGATCGGCCATACGTTCGATCGAGAAACGCTCAACCACCATTCGTCGGCAGTCTGCTCGGTCTATCTCGTCACAGCGCGCGATCGCGGCGATTGCTTCGTCAAAGCTGTCCACGAGAAATCCATTAACGCCATCCTCGATCAGCTCGGGCATCGATCCCCGCCGATTAGCGATGACGGGTGTTCCGCAGGCCATCGCCTCAATCACGGAAAGGCCAAAGGGTTCGTCGAAGTTGATGAGGTGGAGCAGCGCGCGCGCGTTTCCTAGTGCGCGCACACGCCCAGTACCCCCAACGGACCCGTGATAACGAATGGAATCAGAAAGATGCGGCAGGACCGCGCGCTCGTAATAGCCTCGATCTTGAACGACGCCGAATAGGTCAAGTTCGCGATCGGACGCCTGCGCCGCAGCGACAGCCTCTGCTGCTCCCTTATCGGGGTGGATGCGACCAAAGAAGAGCAAGGTGGGACTGCCGTCTCCTTCAAACGGGAAGTCTTCCAGCTTGATGCCATGATGGATGGTCGCGGCGTATTTGAGCGAAGGGTGTCGGTCAGCATTGCTGATGGCCACGTAGTGCACACTATCCTGAAACGGTTGGTACATCGGCAGGATGCGCTCTGAGCCAAAGCCGTGAATGGTGGTTACCATCGGTGTGTCGATCAGGGGCGTAAACGCGTGCGCCGGGAAATCCGCCTGGTTATGGATGACGTCGAATTCGCCAGCCTGGGAGAAAACGTAGCTCAAGTGGCGGTACTCCCACACTTTCGCATCGACCGAGGGATCTTCTTCGTATCCAGCCGGAACGACACCATCGAGCTTACCCCGCGTCAGGCTGTCGAGGGTCGCGAAAAGGGTCACGTCTACGCCTCGCGCGACAAGCTCCTCCGTCAGCAAGCTTGTGACAAGTTCCCATGGTCCGTAGGCGCGCGGTGGCGTACGCCACGCGATGGGCGCGAGCATCGCAATCCTCATCCGACGATGACCCCCTCGTTGCCACGCAGTTCGCCGGACGCCCCGACACCCTCAAGCGTCGAAAGAATCACTTTGCCTCTTGCGGAATCGATGCGCCGCGGCTCGTTGCTAAAATTGAGCGCGATCGTCCGGCGAACTCGCCCGAGCTTGCGCTCGAACATCAACACGTCATTGTCCGCTCGGATCAAGGTAAAGGTGCCTTCATTGAGGGCCGGTGTTGAGCGCCGCACGGACAGCAGCCGCCGGTAGAGGGTCAACATTGAACGTGCCTTATCCGCTTCTGCCGCCACGTTGCGTTCTTTCCAATCGGAGTTGAGTGGCAGCCACGGTTCCACCGAACTAAAGCCGGCGTGGCAAGATCCATTCCATGGCATAGGCGTGCGCGACCGATCACGACCAAGGCCAAGACCCGGCTGGCGAAGCTCTTGCGGGTCACGCACGCGGTCTGGCGGAATATCAACTTTGCCGATACCTAATTCGTCCCCCTGGTAAAGCGTCGGCGTCCCCCGCAACGTCAGCAGCAGCATGGCGGCGACGCGCGCCTGTGCCTCGCCGATTCGGGCTGCGATCCGCGGGGCGTCGTGACTGCCGACTACCCAGTTCGGCCAGCCATCTGCTGGGAGGGATGCCTCATAATCGATGATCAGTTGCCCTATACGCTCCGCATTCCACTCGTTTTCGATCAGCTGAAAGTTGAACGGCAGGTGCACTTCTGGGCGATCAGGCGTGCCGAACCATTTTGCGTGACGCTCGTTGGGCAGGAAGATCTCCCCGATCAACACGCGCGCGCCGTAACTGTCGGCAAGCGCCCGCATTTCGGCCGCGATCTGATGCGCTTCGGGCTGGTCCGTTGAATACTTTTGGAACACTTGGTCGCGCGCATTCATTTCGGGCGTCCAACCGGGATTGACCGGATTATCGGGAAAGCCCTTCGCTTTTACGATGTGCCAAAGCACATCGATACGAAAGCCATCTACGCCGCGATCGAACCAGAAGCGCATGGCATCGAACATTGCTGCCTTGAGCGCAGGGTTGCGCCAGTTGAGGTCTGGCTGCTCTTTGAGAAAGGCGTGAAGGTAAAATTGCTCCGTCCGTGCATCCCACTCCCAGGACGAGCCAGCGAAGTCGCTTATCCAATTGTTGGGCGGTCCACCGTCTGGCCCCGCGTCGGCCCAGATGTACCAGTCGCGTCTGGGATTGTCGCGTGACGACCGGCTCTCGACAAACCAGGGATGCTGGTCCGACGAATGATTAGGCACGAAATCGAGGATGATCTTCAGACCGCGCGCGTGCGCCGCTGCGACCAACCGGTCGAACGCGACGATATCGCCGAACATCGGATCGATTCCGCAATAGTCCGCTACATCATAGCCGAAATCTGCCATCGGTGACGGGAAGATCGGGGACAGCCAAATCGCATCGACCCCTAGGTCGAACACATAATTCAAACGCCGCTCGATCCCCGCGAGATCACCGATGCCGTCGTCGCCCGAGTCTTGGAACGAGCGCGGATAGATTTGATAGACCACGCCGGTTTCCCACCAAGGGCGATTTGGAGTTCGCTGCATGCTAGAACTCTGGCTGGAGACGACACCATTGGCTAGGCGCAATAGGCACCAACGTCGCTCATAAGTTTGGCGGCTGCTTCTAGTTAGCGCTGATCGCGATTTGATGTGGGGTTATAGGGCGCAGGGCAGCCCTCGGCTGCGCGCATGGGTGTAAGGCTGCCCTTGGCGGTTTCTAAGTTCGCTTCAGCAATTCGCTCGTAAACGTTCTCTGTTGCCTGGAGCCCATGGTCTTTCTGTGAAGCGCCAAGATCGGCGCAGGATGTGCAGCGTTCAATTTGGTTGATCCATATGTGCGACAAATTTCTCGCTAGATCGTTACGGGATCGGCGAATCAACTTCTTGGACGAACTGAGTGGCAGACGACGAACACGAAGCGATCGAAAGCGAAGGCAACGGTCAGATACTCGGCATTCCCGCAGGAAACGCGCTTTCGAATGATGGCAGTGACCCGACTGGCGGAACCGCCAAACGACATTGGCGCGAAAGCGTGATCACAAAGCCAGGACTGGACGATCGTGGCGATGTTTTTTTCGCCGCGATCGAAATGACGCGCATGCCGATGATTCTCACAGATCCCAACTTGGACGACAATCCAATCGTTTTCGCAAATAAGGCGTTTCTCGATCTTACCGGTTATGAGGAGGCCGAGATCATAGGCCGCAACTGCCGTTTTCTGCAGGGAGCCCAGACGGACCGAGAGCAAGTGACGGAGCTGCGCGACGCTGTGGCGCGCCGAGACTCGATTGCGCTCGAAATCCTTAACTATAAGCGCGACGGCTCGCCCTTTTGGAACGCGGTGTTCATCGGCCCCGTCTATGACACGCAAGGCACGTTGCTATATTTTTTCGCCAGCCAACTCGATGTGACGCGGCGCCGCGAAAGCGAGCAGGCGTTCCAGCAATCGCAGAAGATGGAAGCGATCGGGCAGCTGACCGCTGGTCTCGCGCACGACTTCAACAACCTGCTTCAAGTCGTCACAGGGAGCCTGGAGCTCCTGGCTAACCATGTCGATGGAGACCGGCCAAAAACGTACCTCGACCGCGCGCGAAGTGCCGCAGGACGCGGCGCAAAGCTGACGGGGCAGTTGCTCGCGTTCGCTCGCAAAACGCGCCTTGATCCTCGCGTCATCGATGTCAGCGGCTGCATCGCCGGATTCGCGGACATGTTGGAAAGCTCGTTGGGGCGCGGTGTTGAGCTCCACCTCAGTCTGCGTCGTGGTCTGCCGGGCGCATCGCTCGACGTCGAGCAACTTGAGATGGCGATCCTAAATGTCGCGTTGAACGCCCGTGATGCCATGCCGAACGGCGGCTTGCTTACCATTTCGACACGCAAGATTACACTGAATGGCGATGCAGCCGCTCGTCAGCTTTTGCCAGGCGAATATGTCGTGGTCGAAGTGCGTGACGAGGGTAGCGGCATGCCTCCACACGTGCTGGCGCGGTCTGTCGAGCCGTTCTTCACGACCAAGCCTACTGGTAAGGGAACCGGCCTGGGGCTCGCCATGGCAAGCGGTTTCGTGCAACAATCCCGTGGTCGCCTCGAAATTGAAAGTGAAGTCGACAAGGGTACAGTCATCCGCATGATGTTTCCGGCATCCGTCGGGATAAAGCCGGAAGTGTCTGCCTCTAACAACGTCGCGCCGACCATCGCTACCGCGGTCGGAAATCAAAATCACATTCTCCTAGTCGAAGATAGTTCGGACGTCCTCGCGCTCGCTCGCGAGAACCTGGCTGACGCGGGCTATCGCGTCACGACCGCGGAAAACGGCGAACTTGGCTTGGCCGCATTCGAGCGCGCGCTTCCAGACGATCCAGTCGATCTGTTGTTCACTGACCTGGTAATGCCGGGTAGCATGAACGGCATCATGCTGGCGGAAGAAGTGACGAAGCGCGATCCCACCGTCGCGGTCCTCATGACGACCGGATACAATGAGGAGCTAGTTGTCGACGAGCCGGCCCGAGCAGGACGCGATGTTCTCGGTAAGCCCTACCGCCGCGTCGATTTGCTGGACCGAGTGGCTCAAGCGTTGGCGAACCGTGGGGCTTCGCCAATCAGGCGCAACGCTTCCGAATTTGGCGCGGCAGAGGAATGATAATCTGATCAACTTTAAGGGCCACCGCCGCCACATCGCGGGGGTTCCAGATTGTCAGCTTTCTGCTGTGTCGGAAGGCCGCCACCTCTTCGTCAGGGTCAGCGCCGACATCGGGTGAAGCTGGATCGCCTTATCAATCGACATCACCCGTTCCCGTTTTTGCGTCTGGTCTCCCATCCTTTTTTCGCGGCGGCAGATCGTTTTTCGGCGCTCTGCGATGACCCACCCTTGCGCCCGCCTTTTCGTGAGCTTTCGTGATTTTCCGCCTTGCCGCGTCCCGAACCGGACTTCTTGCCCCCACCGGACTCCTTGTTCACCGTCGCCCATGCGCGGCGCTCCGCTTCTCTTTTTCCAACGCCCCGATCCTCATAGCCTTCTTCAATATGCTCGGCCTTACGCTTCTGCTTGTCCGTGTAGCTGGATTTGTCGCCACGGGGCATCGTTCGTCTCCTTTCGCTCTGGCGTCGAAGCCGGAAAAACGAACGACGGGGATTTTTGCTTCCAAAATTCAACGCAGCGGCGTTGATGAAGGTCTGACGGGTCGACCGCTTGCAGGAACGCCTACGGTCCTACTGTACGACGGCATTCTAGGCGCGACGCGAATACGTTCTCAATCGCTCCTACCGATCAAGCAGCATGCTGCCGCACAAATCCCTCGAAATATGCTCGCAGGGTGGGATCCTCGATCGGCTCCATCAGGGCTGCTAACTGGTCGCTGATGCCCGCTGTTGGCGGCAGGGTGGGCCCTCCCGCCTGAAATCCCATCGACCACGATCCGAACGCCCGTTCCTTGATCGGCTCCCGCTTGAGAACGACCGGCGCTCGGTGACGCACGTCTTGGCAAATGCGGTCGTAGGTACTCTGCACGCTTTGCTCGGGACCTTCGAGCACCTGAAGAAAGCGGTTGCCACCAGCAATCAACAGACCTGTGACATTCGCGGCGGTATTATTGCGTCGCGACATTCTCAGGATGTCCTCCAAAATCGCTGGTGAGTGCCGCTCGCGCGCCGTGCTGATGTAGAGCAATCTTATCATCGGGAGTCCTACCGTGCTGTTCCAGAACCATTACCATCTGAGAGCTCAAAAAAGCGATAATTCGCGGTTGATCAAAATCAGTTAGCCGCTCAAAGAAAAGGACATTGATACGGTACCCTGCCGGGATTGGGCTGAACCTTTCGCTCCCCGGCCGCGGAGCGACCGGCACTCATCGTGACGGAAACTTGAAGATCTCAGGTTGGGGCATGTTCCCCGCTGGCTCGGCCCGCTCACGCGCACCTTTCGGAACGGCGATCGTGCATTATGCGCCGTCGGGTGACGGTTGAAGCTGGCCTCAGCACTAAGATGGTAGGGAGCGCTCTTTCGATCGCTTCGCGTCCTGCCCTCCGCCCGGTGGTCAAACTGCTTGGCCGTGCAATTGCAAGCTTCCCCAAATCTGAACTGTGGTCGGGGCAGCAGGACGGTTCCAGCTCCCGCTGGCGCGAAATTCGCACGACCGTTACTGACCGGGCAACGCAACTTTGACGCCCGCGTTTAGCTGTCATTAAGCGAGCGGTTTAGGAGGCGGCCATGTGGAGAATCTACTCGAACCTAACCGGCTGGCTTCTCGCAATCCTTGGCGGTTTCTTCGTCGTGGCGGGCGGCGAACTCGCCTGGCTCGGCGGCTCGATCTATTATCTGCTGGCGGGCATCGCCCTGATCGTTTCAGGCGCGCTGATTGGGCGCGGCGATCGGCGCGGGCAATGGCTCTATCTCGCCATCTGGGTCGCAACCTGGCTGTGGGCGATCTGGGAAGTCGGGTTCGACACGTTGCAGCTGATCCCGCGCGTCGTCGCACCGACGGTGCTCCTCCTTCTCGTCGGGCTCACGCTCGTCGCGCGTCGGCCCGGGCGGCACGCCGGGAAGCGCGTCGGCGCCATTGCCGCTACGGGACTCGCGGGGCTTATCGGCTTGCACTTCGTCCTGCCGGCGAGCCTTCACGCAGCACCAGCGCCCGGCGCTCTCCCGCCGTCATCGCAGCCGCCGTCCGGCGATTGGAGTTCGTACGGCGGCACGCTGGCGGGCGACCGTTTTTCTCCACTCGATCAGATCACGCCGGCCAACGTCGCCAACCTCAAGCTCGTCTGGACCCAGCGTACCGGCGACGGCGTGATGCCCGATGAAGCGGTCAAGCATCTGCGCGAATATCATTCCGAGGCGACGCCGATCCATATCGGCGACACGTTGTTCACCTGCACGCCGCACAGTTACGTCCAGGCGATTGACGCGACCACCGGTAAGACGCGGTGGAGCTGGCACACCAATGCCGACATCAAGGGCAACAGCTACCTCGTTTGCCGCGGCGTGTCCTATTTCGAGGCGCCGGCGGGAACGCCCTGTCCGCGCCGTATCTTCGCGCCGACGTTCGACGCCAAAATGTACGCGCTCGACGCCGATACCGGCCGACCCTGCCCGACGTTCGGCAAGGGCGGCTATATCGACCTGCGCGACAACATGGGCACATCCCCCGCCGCGTTTCAGATCAGCACGTCCCCGCCGGTCGTCGCCAACGGGCGGCTGATCATCGGCGAGCGCGTGATCGACAATGTCGCGGTCGACGAACCGGCCGGGGTCGTCCGCGCTTATGATCCCGTGTCGGGCGCACCGGTGTGGGCGTGGGACATGGGGCGCAGCGACGACGCGATAGCGCCACTGGCCGGCACCGACGTCTACACGCGCGGGACGCCGAACGTCTGGGGCGCAATGACCGCCGATGCCGCAAACGGCATCGTGTACCTGGGCACCGGCAACGCGACGCCCGATTACTGGATCGGCAAGCGGCGGCCGTTCGACGACAAATACGGCTCGTCGATCGTCGCGCTCGATATCGCGACGGGCAAGATGCGCTGGCACCGCCAGCTCGTCCATCGCGACACCTGGGACATGGACGTACCGGTCGGGCCATCGCTGGTCGACCTGCCGCTGCCCAGCGGCGGTACCGTGCCTGCGCTCGTGCAGACGACCAAGATGGGGCAAGTCTATCTGCTCAACCGGCTGACCGGCGAGCCGCTCGCGGCGATCGAGGAACGGCCCGTTTCGACCAAGGGCGGCATGCCCGACGAGGCCTATTCGCCGACCCAGCCTTTCTCGGTCGGCATGCCGTCTTTCACGCCACCGCCGCCAACGGAACGCGCGACATGGGGTGCTACGCCGATCGATCAATTATTGTGTCGCATTGAGTTCAGAAAGGCAGGCGCGGCGGGCATCTACGCGCCCTTCAGCACGACCGACACGATCATCGGCCACCCGGCGTTCGACGGTGTGACCGACTGGGGCGGTGGGGCGGTCGACCCCGAACGCGGCATCTTTACGGTCAACACGATGGCGATGCCGTTTCGCATTCACCTCGTCCGCGCCGACAGCCCCGAAGGGCAGAAGATGATCAAGGCGGCCGAACGCGGGGGCGAGAACGCCAAGGCGCCGATCTATTATCAGCAATACGGCACGCCGTACGTCGCGGTCGTGCAAGCGTGGATCGGCGCGTTCGGCGCGCCGTGCAGCGCGCCGCCCTGGGGCAAGCTGACCGCGGTCGACCTCAAGACGCGCAAGGTCATGTGGAGCGACGTGCTCGGCACGGCGCGTGATACCGGCTTGTTCGGAACGCATCTTGGGCTGCCGCTGAAGACGGGTGTGCCCAATCTCGGCGGTACGATCATCACGCGCGGCGGCGTCGTGTTCATTGGCGCGACGACCGACCAGTATCTGCGCGCGTTCGACGTCAGAACCGGCGCCGAACTGTGGAAAGCGCGTCTTCCCGCCGGCGCGCAAGCGACGCCGATGACGTATCTGGGTAAGGACGGGCGGCAATATATCGTGATCACCGCCGGCGGGCATGGCGCGCTCGGGACACGCTACGGCGACTATACGCTGGCATTCGCCTTGCCGAAGGGCGGGTGATGAGCGGGGCGGTGTATTGCGGCGCGCCGCCGCTGCCCGACACGTTGATCGCGCGGTTCAATCTTGATCCGGTGCTGATCGCAGCGTTGGTGGCAGTCGCGGCGCTCCATCTGCGAGCCAACCCATCGATGGCGCGGCGAGTCCTTATCGGCTGGGGAGTGGCCGCGGCGGCGCTGATCTCGCCGCTATGTGCTTTGTCGGTGTCGCTGTTCGCCGCGCGGATTGCGCAACACATGATCCTGCTGCTGGCCGCCGCGCCGTTGGTCGCGAGCGCTTTGCCGTGTTGGCGCACGATCGCGACGCCGCGGTCGCTGTGGAGCGCGAACGCCGCGTTCCTTGCGCTCCTGTGGTTCTGGCATATGCCCAACCCTTACACGGCAACCTTCGCTTCGCCGGCGGTCTACTGGGCGATGCATTTGAGCCTGTCCGCAAGTGGCGTTTGGCTGTGGGTGGCCTTGCTGCGACAGCACACACCCCAGGCGCTCGCCGCGGGAACGCTGGCATCGGTCCAGATGGGATTACTCGGCGCCGTGATCAGCTTGGCCTCATGGCCGATGTACGCGCCGCACTATCTCACGACCGAGGTGTGGGGCCTGACGCCTATTCAGGACCAGCAGCTCGGCGGCACGCTGATGTGGGTGCCGGGATGCCTGCTGTTCCTTGGGATCGCGGTGCGGTCGCTCGCCAAAATGTGGCGGTCGATGGATGAAGCGGCGGCATGACCGGTGCGCCGCTCGGCTATCTGATCAGCGCGGGCACACGCGCGGCGACAATCGTTCCGCTGACCTGGTTTCTGACGATTCTGTCGGTCGTCGTCTGCGCTGTGATCGGCGCCCTGTTGTGGTTCGGCGTCGGGCGTGCGCGCGGTGAGCGCGCGCCGGTCGAGCGGCGCGGTGATGGGCTGGGCTGGATTCGCTGGGGGTTGGCGCTGAGCGCGCTTCCAATGGCCGTGACCTTGATCTGGACCATGGCGGCGTTGGGCCGGGTCGTCGGTCCGCCGCGCGACGCGAGGCTGACGATCGACGTCACCGCGCGGCAATATTGGTGGGAAGTGCGCTACGCCGACGCGGCGGGCAGCTTCGTCACCGCCAACGAGATCCACATTCCGACCGATACCAAAGTCGTCGTCCGGCTGCATGGCCCCGACGTGATCCACAGTTTCTGGGTGCCGCAGCTATCGGGCAAGACCGACGTCATTCCTGGCCAGATCAACGTCGCTTGGCTGGAGGCCTCACGCCCGGGGCGATACCGCGGACAGTGTTCCGAATATTGCGGCCTCGAACACGCCCAGATGGCGTTCGAGGTCGTCGCCGAACGGCCTGACCAGTTTGCCGCCTGGCGTGCCGGACAACAGCGACCAATTCCCTTGCCGGCAACGCCGGACGCGCAGCGCGGCCTCGTCGTGTTCAAGACCCAATGCGCGCAATGCCATGCCTTACGCGGGGTAGGTGGCGGCAGCGGTCCGGACCTCACGCATCTGATGAGCCGCGCCAAGATCGCAGCAGGCACGCTCGACAATACCACGGGCAACCTCGCGGGCTGGATCCTCGATCCGCAATCGGCGAAGCCGGGCAGCAAGATGCCGGCGCAGCCGCTTGACGGGCGCCAACTGAACGATTTGCTCGCGCTCTTGAAGACGCTCAAATGAGGCCGGCCGCGACGCGGACGCCGGAGATCGGCGACGACACGCCGAAACTCCGCGCGCGTCTACACCCGATCTGGGATGCCACGCCTGGCTGGCGCGGATGGTTTACGACAGTCGACCACAAGGAAATCGGCCTGCGATATATCGTCACCGCGTTCCTCCTGCTCGCGCTTGGCGGACTGGAGGCGCTGGCGATCAGGTTGCAGCTGATGGGCCCCGAGCTGCGGCTGTTGACGCCGGCGCAGTACAACCAGCTGTTCACGATGCACGGCATCACGATGATCTTTCTGTTCGCATCGCCCATCTTGTCGGGCTTCTCGAACTTTCTGTGGCCACTATTGCTCGGCGCGCGCGACATGGCGTTTCCGCGGCTCAATGCGTTCAGCTATTGGGCGTATCTCGCCGCCGCTTTGTTTCTCCACGCCGGTTTCGTGAGCGGCAACGGGCCGGACGACGGCTGGTTCAACTATGTGCCTTATGCCGATCGCGCGTTCAGCCCGGGCCCGGGCCAGGATTTTTACGCGCTCGGCATGGTGCTGCTCGGCATTTCGACGAGCGTGGGCGCGGCGAACTTCGTCGTAACCGCGTTCAAGATGCGCGCCCCCGGCATGTCGATCAACCGCATGCCGATCCTGATCTGGGGGACGCTGACCGCCAGCGTCGCGAACCTCGTCGTCGTGCCTGCGGTCAGCTTGGCCTTCTTCCTGCTATGGATGGACCGCCAATTCGGCACCGCCTTCTTCCGGCCGGCGGGCGGCGGCCAGCCATTGCTGTGGCAGCACCTGTTCTGGATCTTCGGGCACCCCTGGGTCTATGCGATCGTGCTGCCGGCGATGGGCATGGTGTCGGACGGGTTGCCGGTGTTCTGCCGGCGGCCGCTGGTCGGCTATTCGCTGGTCGCGCTATCGACGGTGGCGACGATGATCCTGGGGTTCGGCGTGTGGGTCCATCACATGTTCGCGACCGGGTTGCCGGGCCTGAGCCTGTCCTTCTTCTCGGGCGCGTCGATCGTCATCACCGTGCCCAGCGCGGTCGCGGTGTTCGCGTGGTTGGCGACGATTTGGACCGGCAAGCCCTATGTCACGACCGCCTTCCTGTTCTTCGCCTCAATGGTCCTGTTGTTCGTGATCGGCGGCGTGTCGGGGTTCATGACCGCCAGCGTGCCGGTCGACTGGCAATTGACCGACACCTATTTCGTCGTCGCGCACCTTCATTTCGTGCTCGTCGGGATCAACGTATTTCCGGTGGTCGGCGCGACCTATTTCTGGTTCCCCAAGCTGACCGGGCGGATGATGGACGAGCAGCTGGGGCGGTGGAATTTCTGGACGATGTTCCTCGGGTTCAATCTGGGGTTCCTGCCGATGCATCTGACCGGACTGCTCGGCATGCCGCGGCGCGTGTGGACCTATCCGGCGGGCATTGGTTGGTCGACGCTCAACATGATCACGACGATCGGCAGCTTCGCGTTCGCGGTCGGCGTGCTGCTGTTCTTCGTCAACGTCGCGAAGAGCTGGCGGCGCGGCGCGAAAGCCGAGGCCGATCCGTGGGGCGGGCCGACGCTCGAATGGGCGGTCGCGTCCCCGCCGGCACCATATAATTTCGCCGTGATTCCAACGATCGCCTCGCGTCACCCGCTGTGGGAGGAGGAACTTGACGAAAGCCGCGGCCGGTCGTCGCTCGCACGCGGCATGACGCTGGACCGCGGCAAGGAGGCGATCACCACTACCCCAATGGATGCCGAGCCCGATCGCATCGTGGAGATGCCCGAAGACAGCTGGGCACCGGTGGCACTCGCCGTTGCATTGCAGGTGCTGTTCGTCGCTTTGCTCGCCAAGTTTTGGGCGGCGATCGCGATCGGTGGATTGCTGGTGCTTGGCGCCTTGTTGCTGTGGCTCTGGCCGCAACGCGCGCTGCTCGAACGCGAGCCGGCGCATGGCTGACCGCGTCATCGCTCAGCCTGCCGCCTTGCCGGTCGGCCCGATCGGCCGGCACGGGCTTGGACAATGGGGCATCGGCGCGTTGATCGCGAGCGAAGCGGCTTTGTTCTCCTATCTGCTGTTCGCTTACTATTACACCGCCGCCAGCGCCCAGCCCGGCTGGCTGCTTGAGGCGCGGCCGGCGATGTGGCCGGCGCTGCCCAATACGGTTCTGCTGCTCGCTTCGAGTTTCGTCGCCTGGTTTGGCGAGAAAGGCGTCGAGAAGGGCAATCGCGCGCAGGCTCTAGCGGGGCTCGGCGGCGCCTTTGTCATGGGCGCGGTGTTCGCCACGGTACAAATGAAGGAATGGGCCGATAAGCCGTACCGACCCGATACGTCGAGCTATGCCTCGCTTTATTTCACCACGACCGGGCTGCACATGGCGCACGTGGTTGCCGGGCTGATCATCCTTGCGATAATGGGGCTGTGGGTGGCACTCGACTATTTCTCGCCGCGCCGCCGGATCGTCGTCTCGGCGGGCATTCTCTACTGGCATTTCGTCGATATCGTCTGGCTGTTCGTGTTTACGACCTATTATCTGACCCCGTGGCTGGGGTTCGGTCGATGAGTCGCGAAACTCATCCCGCGCCCCATCGCGACAAATTGTCGCCGCTTGTCGCATCGCTGTTGCTTTATACCGGTCCATTGGCGTGGCCCGCACAGATCTGCATTGGTACGGCAATGACGAGTTGGCCGTGCTTTCCCAGCGCGATCCGCCGGACGGCACCGCTCGCGGGATACGACTGGGCGCGGACTGGTGCAGTGATCTTGCTCGCGGTATGCGCTGTGCTGGCGGCCATCGCGGGAGCAACGGCCTGGCGCCACTTTCGGCGCGTGCGCGATGAGGCGTCGGGTGGGCACGACGCATTGGCCGAGATCGGGCATGGCCGCACGCGCTTCGTCGCGTTGTGGGGCGCGTATCTCGGGGCGGGGTTCGCATTGGCGACGCTGGTTACCTTGGCGGGTTTCCTGCTGGTGCCGCAATGTCTCGGCTGATCCTGGTGCCGATGCTGATGCTGACGGCATGCGCGCCGGCGGGGCGCGACGACACCCGCGTTTTGATCGCATCGCAATGCGCAGCCTGTCACATCGTCACCGGCGTCCCCACGGCGCGCGGCCGGGTCGGCCCTTCGCTCGTCGGCATCGGGCGACGCCGGTACATCGCCGGGACTCTGCCGAACACCCCTGCCAATCTGCGCCGGTTTCTCGAACATCCCCAGTCGGTCCAGCCGCGCGGCGCGATGCCGGAGCTTGGCCTGACGCCGCAACAGGCGAACGCGATCGCGGCTTATTTGGAGACCGCCGGAGGTTCCTGAGGCGACCGCGCGCGTTGCCGCCACCGAGTGAACTGATCGGGCGTCATGACGCCCATCGCCTCGACGAACGCGACGACCTGGGCGACTTGCTCATCCGACTGAACTTCGCCCCAAGCCGGCATGCCCGTCATCTTCACGCCGTCATGCACCAAGGTGTAGAGCTCCGCATGCGTCCACCGCTTCGGCGCGTCGAGCAGATAGGGCGGCGTCGGCAGCATCGCGCGTGCCCAATCCGCGCGGGGCGTACCCGGACCGCCGTGGCACGACAGGCACCTGGTCTCGTACAGCCGCGCGCCCGAGAGCAACGTCGCGTCGTCGCGTGCCAGCCGCGGCACCGGGCCGGTTGACCGGCGACGCACCGAATTGGTCATCGTGACGTGCACACCCCAAGCGAACAACTTCGAATGCGGCTGCGTGGCGCTGGTGTTAAACGTGATGCCGGTGATGACGAGAAGGAAATAGATCGCGCCCGCCACCGCGACTGTGGCAACGCCGAGTAGCCATCCTGGTCCCAGCTGCTTCAGCGTCGCCCTTATCATTGCAACGTGCCGAGATAGGCGGCGACATCGCGAAGTTGCGCGTCGCTCAGATGCTGGCCGGGCATCACGCTTCCCTTCACCACGGCATCGGGCGAGCGGAGGAAAAGGATGAGGTTGGCGGGAGTGTTGGGGATCGCGCCCGCGATCATTCGCTGACGCGCAAATCCGCTGAGCGGCGGCCCGACCTTGCCGTCGGCTTCTTCGATACCAGGAATGACATGACAGGAACCGCACGCCTGTTGCGTGATCAGGACGGCCCCCCGCGCAGCGGCATCCCGCGTCGCGGTTCGGGGCTCGCCATGGCAGGCAGTGAGCGAAGCCGAGACGATGGCGGTCGTTAGCAGCCTCGTCGTGCCCGCGCCGAGAACATATTGATGATAGCGGTCGATCACGATCGAATACGCGAGCTACCGGCCGCTTACGCGCCAGACGACATTACCGGCATCGTCCGCAATCAGCAGCGCGCCGCGACCGTCTATCGCGACGCCGACCGGCCGGCCCTGCGCCTTACCGTCCTTGACGAAGCCGGTGACGACATCGATCGGCTTGCCGGCCGGACGACCATTTGCAAACGCTATGTAGACGACCTTGTAGCCATTGAGCTGACCGCGGTTCCAGCTGCCATGTTCGCCGACGAACGCACCACTGCGATATTGCGGCGGCAACGCAGCGGCGTTCGCGCTGAACGTCATACCAAGCGGGGCGACGTGCGAACTCAGCGCGTAATCGGGTGGGATCGCACGCGCGACAAGATCGGGCCGCTGTGGTTCGACACGAGGATCTATGTTCTGACCAAAATAGCTGTACGGCCAACCGTAGAACGCGCCGTCCCGCACCGATGTCATATAGTCCGGAACGAGATTCGGCCCGAGTTCATCGCGTTCGTTGACGACCGCCCATAATTGATTGCTCGTCGGTTCGAACGACAGCCCGTTCGGGTTGCGCAGCCCGGTCGCGAAGGCGCGATGCGCGCCGGTCACACGATCCACCTCCCAGATGCGCGCGCGATCCTTTTCGGCCTCCATGCCGTTTTCGGTGATGTTGCTGTTCGATCCGATGCCGACATAAAGCTTGGTACCGTCGGGGCTGGCGACCAGGCTCTTGGTCCAGTGATGGTCGATCGGGCCACCGGGCAACTCCGTCAGGACGGTCGGTTTGGCGGTAATCCGGGTCTCGCCGGGCTGATACGGGAAGCGCAAGATCGCGTCGGTGTCCGCGACGTAGAGATCGCCGCCGACCAGCGCGACGCCGAACGGCGCGTTGAGATGATTGATCAGGACAGTGCGCACCTCCGGTTTGCCGTCGCCGTCCGCGTCGCGCAGCAGCGTGATGCGGCTTTCGCCCTTCACCTTGGAATGACCGAACCCCTGTATGAACCCGACGACGATATCCTTCGGCCGGGTGACGGGTTCCTCGGGCGCCTTGGCTTCGACGGCGAGGACGTCTCCATTGGGCAGCGTATAGACCGATCGGACATTGTGGAACCCGGTCGCGAAGGCCGATATCTGCAATCCGGCCGCCACGGTCGGTGTCGCGCCGTTTGCCCAGGGCTCTACGCTCGCCACGTGCATCGGCGGAACGAGATATTGGTTGATGGCGGGCAATTTGGGGTTGGGACCGACCTGGTCGTCGGTGTTACCACCCCCGCTGCTGCAGGCGGCGAGCAGCAACATCGCCGACGATACGGTGAATGCTCGCGTCTTCATGCCGCCACTTCCCGGCGCGCGGAATAGCCGAGCCATCCCGTGACCAGCACCAGCACCGCCGTAATTGCCGAAAGAATGATCCCGGTCGGAACCACCGATGTCCACGCATCGCGGCTGTGAATGAAGCCGTTAATCATCGCGACGATCAGCACCAAGATGGTCAGGATGGAGTGAAGCGAGGAACGACGACGCGCGGTATCGCCGACCAGCATAGTATCGACGATGCCGGCGATGGCCGCGACGATCGCCATGAAGACGCCGCCGGCGATTAGCCACACCGAAAAGTTGGCCCACTGCATGTTTGCGCTGTCGGCGTAGGCCCAGTCGCTGAAAAAGGCGGCGACGAAAAAAGCGAGCGGGAACGCTGCCAGAATGCCGTGGAGTGGCACAAAGATAGTTGCTGCCAAAGGACGTGGACGGGCCAAGCTTATTCTCCCAAGAACTTGGGTTCTAAACGCTCCGAATGCTTTTTCAGGTTCTCCGGAAAAGGGGCGGGCAGAAAAATATTTGGAGTCAATGTGCGCGACAGCAGATAGCTCCTGCCATTAGTTCGACGGTTTCGCGTCCAAGCGCTGTGGCGATGCAGCAGGCGTACCGCCCATGAAAGGTGCGAGCTTTATCAGGATTACGGAGCGCTGCTTGGATGAAAACTTCCCGCTTAGAATTTTCAGATTGCTGGCGATCAATCTGCTCCAGTTATATGGCTGAGGCTGGATTTCTGGCATCTCTCGCGCTCGGAACTTCAATCGGTGCGCAACGTTGCTGACCCGGTTAACAACAGGGAAAAACGCCATGGGCAAAGGCATTCTCTTGTGGCTGCTGGGGGTTCCGATCCCCGTGATCATCCTCCTAGCGCTGATTTGGCACTGACCGTGGCGCTCGATCCCTACAGCCGCCCCGATGCTAATTTGTATCCGGGCCACTCGCTCGACGGACCGTCGCCTTCGGCGGTGTCGTTATCATCAATCATCGCCGGCACAGTTGCCGCGATTGCGCTGACGATCACACTCGGACTTATCGGAACGGGGTTTGGTCTGGCCTCAGTCTCGATATGGCCGGGCGCGGGCGCCAGTCCGAAGTCGTTTACGATCGGTGCCGGGCTTTGGCTGATCGTTACGCAGTGGCTGTCGGCGGCCGTCGGTGGCTATATCGCCGGACGGCTTCGGACGCGTTGGCATGGCCTTCACACCGACGAAGTGTTCTTCCGCGACACGGCACACGGCTTTGTCACGTGGGCGTTGGCAACGGCCCTCGTGGCGATGGTGGCGGTTGGCGCTTCGACGCTGGCCAGTCTCGCTCCCGTGCCACCGGCCGACGTTAAAGTGACTGCGGACGACCTTGAAGCGGCGCGTAAGGCGGCCGCAGCTTTCGCCACGTTTACTGGCATCTCACTGGTTGTCGGTGCGTTCATCGGATCGGTGGGCGGTGCGCTCGGCGGACGGCTTCGCGATTTGCACCCCTAAGGACGCCGAATAGGTAACGGGTGGCTGTGTGCGGCTGATGACGTTCGCCAGCCACCCAAGCATCATCTTTCACCGCTTTCGCGCTCCACGCCCTTTCTGATGGCATTCGATCGAGCGCAACGACGGGAGCTGTTGGACAGGCGCCGAGCCCTGAAGATGGCTCGCTCCGTCCATGCCTATGTGCGGGGCAACACTAAGCAATTCTACGCGTGGCTCGACGAATCGATCATCGCGAAAGCCATTCCAGACGGCCCGTCGATCTGGATCTGTGGAGACTGCCATCTGGGCAATCTTGGCCCGCTGGCTGACGCTGATCATCATGTCGACGTGCAGATTCGTGACCTGGATCAGACCGTCATCGGCAATCCCGCGTTGGATCTGATCCGCCTCGGGCTATCACTGGAAACCGCCGCCCGAAGTTCAGATTTGCCAGGGGTCACAACCGCTCGCATGGTCGAGGCGATGATCGACGGATATCAGCGCGCGCTCTCCCCGAAGACGATCAACGACCCGCTCGAGCCCGAGGTCGTGAAATCCGTTCGTCGAACGGCGGTCGGCCGCCGCTGGAAGCACCTCGCGCGCGAGCGGATCGGCACCGACAATGATCCCCGCATTCCAATCGGCAAGCGCTTCTGGGCGCTTACCGCTAAGGAGCGCGGCTGCATCGACCAACTGTTCGATGAACCGACGGTACGCGATCAAGCGCTGGTGCTCGCGGGACTTGGCGCTAAGGGGCGTCTTCGCGTGGTTGACGCAGCCTATTGGCGCAAGGGTTGCAGTTCGTTGGGGCGATTGCGCTACGCGGTCCTGCTCGGCGTCGCCAAAAACAAGTCTTCACCAGAATATCTCGCCCTGGTCGATATCAAGGAAGCGGTTGCTTCGGTGGCGCCAGCCGATCCGGCCGCCCACATGCCGCGCGACGCTGCCGAGCGCGTCATAGCAGGCGCGAGGGCGCTTTCGCCCAATCTGGGCGACCGCATGATCGCGGCGAGTCTGTTCGGCAAGCCTGTCGTGCTTCGCGAGCTCGCGCCGCAAGACCTGAAAATCGAGGTCGATCAATTTTCGCGCAGCGAGGCCGTCGCTGCCGCCGGCTATCTGGCGTTCGTCGTTGGTGTCGCTCACGCCCGCCAGTTGACCGACGATGAGCGGCTTGGGTGGAGCAAGAAACTCGCTCAGCGAAAGGAAAGAAATCTCGACGCGCCTTCTTGGCTATGGCGGAGCATTGTCGACTTGGCGGCCGCCCACGAGCGCGGCTACCTCGAACATTGCCGCCAGTTTGCGATGGTGGCGCGCTAAGTCCGGGCAGGCAGAAAGGCCGGCCAAGGATCGCTTTGGAGGGCCTAATCGACGGTCACTTTGCTTTCGGCGCCCTCCCATTTCCCGGCGAGGCCGGGGACTTCCTCAAGTTGCCGGACTTCGTCGAACCTGCCGCGCTCCGCGCGATAGCGAACGATCTCGAAGCCGTGTCCCTTGAGCAAATCTATGCTGTCCAGCTGCTCGGCAGTCGCCTTATTCAAATCCAGCATCTCAGTTGCTCTCACGTTGCTACCGACGGGCTTGATGGGTATATTTCACGAGCTTACCCGCGCCATTCGTCCATGGCACGGTCATACTCTTGGCGACGTTTTTCCACCTCGCGTTGCAGCCTCGCGATTTCTTTATCGCGCCTAGCCACTAGTTCATGTCGCTCGCGCCGTAAGGCTTCTTCGCGATCGCGTAACGCCTCGCTTGCCCTATCATATTCGCCCTCGGCGCGTGCGAGGGATTGCTGTGCAGCATCGAGCTTTCGCCGAGACGGCTTCGGGTCTAACTTGGGTGGCTTAGAGGCGGGTGCCGCGCCGGGTGGCTCCGGCCTGGCCTTAGATTTCGGCCTGTGCGGCAGGGCGGCCAAGTGTTGCGCGGTGGAACCGCGCGCGCGTTTAATTACTACCCCCGGGCTGGCCAACGGCTCCTTCGTCAGCTTGGGGTCGGTAACGACAGAGGCCATGCCGTGCGCGAAGAGGTTGGCGCTGCTCCCCCAGGCCTTTAGCGCTGCCTTCCGGCTCGGCGCCGCGACATAGGCGTCGTGAAAGCCGATCGGCGTGCAAAAGACCTTGAGCGAGCGCCCCACGCGAGCGGCTAGATCACGCCGGTCCCGCCGTTCGCGCCGATGACGCTGCCGGTGGTGAAGCTATTCTTTTCCTCCGCCAGCGTCACGTAGAGCCCGCCCAGTTCGACCGGCTGACCGGCGCGGCCAATCGGCGTATCCTGGCCGAACTTCGCGACCTTCCCCGGCAGCTGGCCGCCGGAAATCTGCAGGGGCGTCCATACCGGTCCCGGCGCGACCGCGTTGACGCGGATGCCCTTGCTTGCGAGTTGCTTGGCCAGCCCCTTGGTGAAGACCTCGATCGCGCCCTTGGTCGTCGCATAGTCGAGCAATTCCTCGACCGGGTTGAACGAGTTGACGCTGGCGGTGTTGATGATCGTCGATCCCGGCTTCATCACCGCTGCGGCGGCCTTCGACAGCCAGAACATTGCGTAGACGTTGGTCTTCATCGTTCGGTCGAACTGCTCGTCGCTGATGTCGGCTATCGACATCTGAGCCTGCTGATAGCCGGCATTGTTGACCAGGATGTCGAGCCCGCCGAGTTCTTCCACTGCGCGCTGGACCAAGGAGCGAGTGAACGCTTCGTCGGTCAAATCGCCCGGCAGCTGCACCAGGGTCGCGCCGTCCTTTTCGAACACGGCCTTGAGATCGTCGGCATCTGCCTGTTCGCGTGGGTGATAGTTGATCGCGACTTGCGCCCCTTCGCGGGCAAAGGCGATTGCAGCGGCGCGCCCGATCCCTGAATCGCCGCCGGTCACCAAGGCCTTGCGACCGGTCAGCCGGCCGGTGCCGACATAGCTGTCCTCGCCGCTGTCGGGCACAGGATCCATGTTGCGCTGGAGACCAGGCCATCCCTGGGGCTGCTCAGCAAAGCCGTCGTTATGGAACTTGTTCTGCGGGTCGATCAGCAGTGCTTCGCTCATTGTACAACTCCTTCGCCTCGCCAACCGCTTAGGCGTTGTTTTGTTCATCCTGCGCGCAAGGGAATGTGCGCCGACGACGTCCGCCCCGAGGATGGCAAGAACGAATTGTGAATGATCGGCGTCGCGGTCGATTGGGCTGCCGTCATTCGGAGCGCGGCGTGGACAATGGGAATCGCTGGTGAACGCGCATAAGAAGCTGCATCAGCGATCGGACGTCACAACGGGGCGGGATCAGTCGATGGATGCAAAGATGAAGAAGCGACACCGCGTCGTGATCGTCGGCGCGGGTTTTGGCGGTCTTTCGGTGGTCAAAGGACTGAAGGGAGCCCTTGTCGATGTTACCGTCATCGACCAGCGCAATCATCACCTCTTCCAGCCACTGCTCTATCAAGTCGCAACTGCGTCGCTAGCGCCGTCGGAAATAGCCTGGCCGATCCGATCGATGCTGCGCAACCGTCGCGACATCACAACGGTGCTCGCCACGGTGATCGGCGTGGACATGGCGGGGCAGGCCGTACTGCTGGCCGACGGGGATCGGGTGCCCTACGACACATTGGTACTCGCGACCGGAGCGCGTCATGGCTATTTTGGCCATGACGAGTGGGAAGCGTTCGCGCCCGGCCTCAAAACGATTGAGGATGCGACGGCCATCCGCGGCCACATTCTCGCAGCGTTCGAGGAAGCCGAACGTGAGCAGGATCCGGCGAGGCAGCAGGCTTTGCTCACCTTCGCTATCGTGGGGGCGGGTCCCACGGGGGTCGAACTCGCGGGGACGATTGCCGATCTGGCTCACGATACGCTACCGTGCGATTTCCGCGCGATTGATACCCGCCGGACCAGAGTTCTTTTGGTAGAGGCGGGTCCCACGGTTCTCAACGGGTATCCGGCTAAGCTGTCGACATACGCTGAACACGCACTGGGTAAGCTGGGCGTAGAAATCAGCTTGGGCGCGCCCGTGACGCAGATCGAGGAAGGTGCCATCACATTCGGCGAACACCGCGTCGAAGCGAGGACGATCATCTGGGCCGCGGGTGTACGTGCGTCATCGGCGGCGGAATGGCTGGGTGTCGCGGCCGACCGTAACGGTCGGATGATCGTCGAGCCAGACCTCAGCGTTCCGGGGCATAGAGCAGTGTTCGCGCTCGGCGATACCGTCGCGATCAGCGCGCCCGATGGCTCGGCGGTGCCCGGGATTGCGCCGGCCGCAAAGCAGGAGGGCGCATACGTCGCAAAAGCAATCCGCCGGCGGTTAGCGGGCTATGCCGGTCAAACGCCATTTCGCTACCGCCACCAAGGTAGCCTCGCCCAGATCGGAAAGCGAAAGGCGATCGCCGATTTCGGCTGGATCAAATTGCGCGGTGCGCCAGCGTGGTGGCTTTGGGGGCTTGCTCACATCTATTTTCTCGTGAGCGTGCGCGCCCGTCTGGGCGTGGTGCTTAATTGGCTCTGGATTTACACACGCAACCAGCGTGCAGCTCGGCTTATCACGCGGCCCGCACGCGAAGCCGCACTGGACTGAACAGATGCTCTAGCGAACAGCGATACTGCGATCCTATTGGCCAGATGCCACGGGCCTATCGTGGCCGATCGATGGCGCCCGTGAGCGCCGCGCGCGCAGCTTGAATGCTCAGAAGGTTAATGTGAGGCCGTTCGGTGCCAAATTCGCGGCGTCGACCGGCAACATCGCGCCAAATGTGCCCGGCTACACGCCATAGCTCCTGCGGATTCGGCTCCCGGTTGTCCGCAATGCAGTCGATGATCTCGCGGGGGATGATTTCCGGCTGCTTAGACATGGTTTATTGCCGACAAATTGGGTCAAGTTTTTTGAGCGCGTCGAGCACATTCTGCACCGGCACTGGTTGGGACAGCTCTGGAGGTTTCCGCAGTGTCGGTTGTGACCGGACCGTAAAAGCATCGGACGCCCAAGAGGCGAGGATCGCGCGTTTGACCTCCGGTTCAAGCTGGGGATGGCTGACGAGTTCTTCGGGATCGTGAAACGATCGAAAATAGTGGATCGACATCGGCTCCTCTCAAGAGTCGATCGTGAGGTTACTCGGGAAGGGTGCTCGCCCCATCTGCCGACGAGGCGAGCTGAACCTAGGCAGCGGCGGTGGACGTGTCGGCGGGGGCTTCGAGGCGGTCATTCGCCGGCGCGCTGCGGGCACCGGCGATCTCAATGCGTCGAGGCTTCATCGCCTCAGGGATTTCCCGCTTCAACTGGATGCGAAGGAGTCCGCTATCGAAGCTCGCATCCTGCACGACCACGAAGTCTGCCAGTTGGAAGCGTCGTTCGAACGCCCGCGTGGCGATGCCGCGATGGAGAAAACGACTGCCATCGGCGTCCTCGCTGCGGCTTCCCTTGACAGTCAGCTGATTGTTCTGCGCGACGATTTCGATCTCATCGGGGCGGAAACCGGCGACTGCCAGCGTGATGCGATACTGATCCTCACCCTGCTGTTCGATATCGAACGGCGGATACGTCTCGGTGTCGGCGCGCGCGCTCGTTTCGAGCAGATCGAACAGGCGATCGAAACCCACCGTCGAACGGCGGTACGGCGTGAAGTCGAAATTAGTCCTCATATCCAAATCCTCCATTGAGCAATCTGAGCACAAGGAGCACCGGGAGAGAGCCGGTGCCCTCAAGTCGTCACCGGACCGAAATTCGCGTCCGGCGGCGGCTAAATAATTTGATCCCAAAGCGGTTCAAGAGGGGATTTCGAAAAAAATTTTGGAGGGCTTTTGCCGCGAAAAGCCCTGTCGTGAGCAACGCGGTGCGATCCGTTACGAAGGCGTAGTCGAACAAAACGGCCGCTGAACGGTGCAAAGTTGACATCCTCCGGCACCCGAACGATCGTCGATGGCGTTTGGCAGATATGAAGCCAGTGATCGGTACGGCAGGATGGAGTATCACACGGGAGCAGGCTGCGGCCTTTCCTGACGAGGGGACGGCGCTCGAACGCTACGCGAAGGTGTTTCGCGGCGTGGAGGTGAATTCTTCATTTCACCGGCCCCACCGACCCTCCACCTGGGCCAGATGGGCATCTAGCGTCCCGGCCGAGTTTCGCTTCGCCGTGAAGATGCCTAAAACGATCACGCATCAGAACAAGCTGGTCGATGTTGATGTGTTGATCGAACGGTTTGCGGACGAAGTCGCGGCGCTCGGCTCCAAACTGTCGGTCGTTCTTGTTCAGCTGCCACCCAAGCTCGTGTTCGAGCCGCGCGTCACAGCCGAATTTTTCGAAAATGTAAGGCAATCGATTGATGCGCAGCCCGTCTGCGAACCCCGCCACACGTCCTGGTTTGGCGGGGAAGCCGACGATTTGCTCTCGCGCTGCAAAATAGGCCGCGTGGCAGCGGATCCGGCGCTCGGCGAACCGCGCAGCTGCTCCAGGGGGGTGGTCGGGAATAGCCTATTGGCGATTGCACGGATCGCCGGTGACGTACCGATCCTGCTATAGCGATCAGCGCCTCGAGCAATATGCGAACGATATTCGTGCAGTTACGCAGCAAGGCAGCGACACATGGTGTATGTTCGACAACACCGCCTCGTCGGCTGCACTCAGCAACGCACTTTCGCTGTTGGCGAAACTCTAACTGTCGGCTGTCTGGAAAAGCGGCGACAAGCCGGATTCCGACAGACTAGGTGCCGCCAACGTTCTCGGCGTTGGCGGCACATGTAGAGACGACATGCCGTGTCTGAAGAATATTAGGCTGTCGCGTCCGTGAAGGTCTTGAGCGCCGGCTTCGGCAGACCGTTGGCCTTATAGTCCGCCATTAGCTCGGCTTTGCGCGCCGCCAGCTGCTCGCCGAGCGCGTCCATGTCCAAGCCGGCCTTGCGCGCCTGAGCAAAGATGCCTTCCATCCGGGCTTCCTCCTCCTTGACATGGTGCTCGATCTCTTCGGAAAGCACCTTGACCTTGGCATCGTAATAGTCGTCGTCAGGATTGCCCGCCTCGATCTCGGCAATCAAAACCTTGGCGCCGTCGTGCTCGACATACGCCTCCTTGAGATCGTCCTCTTCGACGCTGCCCTCGCAGGCGGGATAAAAGATTTCCTCTTCGATCTGTGCGTGTACGGTCAATTCAAGGCAGATTTGGCGCGCGATTTTCTCCTTCGCACCGTTACCTTTCGCGCCCTCGAATTTCTCGAATAGTGCTTCGACACTGCGGTGATCGGCCTTGAGAAGCGCGATCGCGTCTTGCTTGGTGGTTTCGGCCATCATTTGCTCCTGTGGTCAGCTTGCTTTGCAACGGGAATCGATCCGCGTTCGTTCCCCCCGTCGTCTTGTTGCGAGTCGTTAGCGACGACATTCGATCACGTAGGTCGGCCGCAATCGCCATTGTCCCGATCGTTAAAATGTCGATGAACCGGTCGCTCAAGCCGCAGCAAGCGGCTTATCTAATAACCGAATGGTCCTCGGCGGCTCGCTGAGCATGGTCGAGAATCTCGTCCAGGCGTTTCATCCCGGCGCGAATAGGCTGGCCCCATTTCTGTGCTTACGGCGTTAGTGACCTACGAGGAGACATGCTGTGAACGATCATTCAGAAGGACCGAGCCAATCCGAGCGCGACTATCCGGGAACGACCCAGACCAATCCTGCTGGTGCGTCGAGCGCGACCGGCTCGCAGCCATCCAGCAATGAATATGAGCCGAATGACTCTCGCAATGTCACCGGCACGGCTGATACGCCGGACGGTCGCTGGAGCGGCGACGAGGAAACGGGGCAAGGAAGCGGCGAATATGAACCGCGCGATTCCCGCAACGTCACCGGAGCTGCCACGACCGAGGACGGTCGCTGGACCAATGATGGAAAGAAGCTCGCGCCGGGCGATAACTGACCAATCGGCATGGGATGTTAGGCGACGAAGGTTGCGGTCGTCGGCTGTCCGGACCGCGCAGGAAGGTTTATTCCATCCTACGCCCGTCTGTTCTCGGCGGATGTTTATCGAAAATCGTGACAACTCAGATCAGTATTCCTCGCACCGCCGGACCTTCGACGGCCACGCGACGTTCGACGGCGTGATCTGAAAAGGACTTCACGATGACCACCGTCGCCTCTGCTTCGTCAATCGAGGCGCCCTCAACGTTGCTCGCGCTTACCGAACTGCCGCGCGCGCTCGCCGATTTTAGCGCGCTCGCTTGGACAGCGCCGATATTGGCGACCTCGCCGCGCGGTGATGGACATGCCATATTGGTCATACCGGGCTTCACGGCAGGGGACGGCTCAACGACACTGCTTCGTCACTTTCTGGGACAGCTTGGGTACGATGCGCGCGGCTGGAAACTCGGGCAAAACCTGGGCCCGAGAGCAACGGGACGCGCGGGGGAGAAATTGTTGTCGCGACTAAAGGCGATCGCCGCCGAAGCCAAGGGGCCGGTCAGCCTGGTCGGGTGGAGCCTGGGCGGCGTGATGGCGCGGCAACTCGCACGACAGGCACCCGAGATTGTTCGTCAGGTCATCACGCTCGGGTCCCCCTTTACCGGCAATCCCCGCGCTTCGTCAGTCTGGCGCCTGTATCAGGCACTATCCGGCCAGCGATTGAGCGACCGGGCGACGGCCCGGCAGTTGCGCGAAAGCAGGCTTGCTCCGCCGGTCCCCTCGACAGCGATCTACACGCGCGACGATGGTGTGGTGGCCTGGCAGAATTGTGTAGAGCCGGTCGGCGCAGCGACGGACAATATCGAAGTCCGCGGCAGCCATTGCGGCCTGGGCGCCAACCCGGCCGTCCTCTACGCGGTGGCCGACCGGCTCGCCCAACCGGCCGACGATTGGAAGCCGTTCGAGCGAGGTGGGCTGCGCAGCTGGGTTTATCCGTCGACCGCGTGCGACGTCGTCCATTGAGATCGTCGCCGCGCTGCCGCAATTGTTTGGTTGGACGTAAGACGGCGTCGGGCGCTTGAACGCGGTGCAGGCTGATCTGGCTCGCGGGTAGTGAGAGCCAGCCGTTGGAGATTTCGCGATTGGCTGTTGTCACACCTGGCGCGAATCTGGGGATCTGCCTGAAGGGTGAGGCGTCTACGCTATCGCAGTCGCATCATTACAGTGTCACGACATCTGGGACAGCATGCTCCTGCCCGAGGACTAGTTACCCCTGTCGAGCCGTTTGCGCCGCTTCTTGCGCATGTAGTCTCGTCCCGCAGACTGGTGAGCGCCGTACGGCGAGCGCGGCAACGATAGACGATTGAGCCTGGCAACCGTTCGAACATATGCGTCGTTACGACCGATCACTTCGGCAATGCGCGTCGCGCCCCAATCGGGGTAGGTGCGGGCAAGCGCCAGTACACGGCGGCTCAGTTCGTCAGTTGGTACCAATTGAGGCGTTAGTCCGATCGTTTCCTCGGCCAGCGCGGTGTCGTCGTCGATCTCGGCAATCGTCCGGTGACTGAGGAAGGGCCACGAGAGCAGAGACGACCCTTTCAGTTCCACGCTATCCGCGACAGCATCGCATCGTCGTCAAGGGAGTTCCCGTCGGCCCGCGTTATCACACGCGCGCTGAATGTATCTGTGAACGGAGAGTTCAGACCGACGATGATCCGCAACTCCGTTCCGATCGTCGCAATGAACGTATCGCCGACATGCTCGTAACGGCCGATAGCGGTGCCCGCCGAGAAGGTCTCGCCTCGCTTGAAACTGATGATTTTCTCTCCCAGATCGCCCGGCAATTCGAGCAGCCAGGACGACTGTTGCAGGCTTTCCAGGGCGCTGTCGGTCATGTTGGCCGCGCGATAGGGCGAAACATCCAGCCCGAGTGCAGAATACCCCGTTCGCTCTCGATGACCGCCGGAATGTCGCTATCGAGCATGACGGGTTGGAGCGGCCACTGACGATTGATGATCAGCCGGTCGTCATCCCGCAGATCGAGTGTCGCTTCATCCCCAGTGATAGCCAAGGCTCCCACGGTACCCTCGAAATTACATTGCCGGCCTCGAATATCGATGAACCAAGCTTCTTCGAGACATTGCTCATCGACGCAAAGCAGCCACTCTCCCTGTAACCGATCTTCGAGCGTCATCGCCGCGCGTCCCGGCAGCGGTCGGGGTGCGGGGCGGCTTTGCCGGCGAAG
Organism: Sphingomonas panacisoli; assembly: GCF_007859635.1. NCBI lineage: Bacteria > Pseudomonadati > Pseudomonadota > Alphaproteobacteria > Sphingomonadales > Sphingomonadaceae > Sphingomonas > Sphingomonas panacisoli. The sequence goes on from NZ_CP042306.1 coordinate 954,183, forward strand.
GGCAGAATCAGCGGCGCTTGCCACGCAATGTGCCGGCTAACAGCAAGCCGGCTACACCAACGAGCATACCACTCGCCCAAGGCCTTGCCTTCGCAAAATTCTGAATCTTTTCGGTAATCGGCGCATCGCCTGAAAAATGCTCGCGCAAGGCATCGGCGAGGCCAGTCTTCCCGTTTGAGGTATCGGCTGCGGCGGCCGTTGTATCGGTATTGGCTGCTTCACTCATGATGGTCTCCCAGGGCCAGCGTGATGTCACGCTCTCGAATTTCCACAACCCGCACCTAGTCGGCGAGTTTCACAACCTCGGCGTTTTCTTCGCCCGGCTGCGGCTGCGCCGAATGTGATGTCGGGGGCATCACGTTTCAGTCGATCGCAAGCCGCAATGGCCACTTAAAGTCCCCATCGGTCTCCGCTGCGCCGTGTCGCTGCGCGCGTGAAGACGCGAGTCCTGTTCTCGCCACCGCGCCAAAACTCGTTGCCGCATCGTCGCCTAGTTAGAAACACTGGCCAAGCTGACGCCTGATTTCAGCGCGCTTAAAATCCAGTTGCTTGTCGGGGAACGCCCATGCGGTCCACGTTCCCAAATGCGAAGATCGCTCTAGATTCTCAAACCTATGCTAACGCCAACCAATATAGCAATCGCAACGAACACGGCGACGAAAAACAGGTCTGATCGAGCCGCACCCACCGCGTGATTGTGGTCATCGACCGAATTTCGCCGGTCAAACGCCTTGCAGAGATAGGATAGCAAAGGAGAGCTTTTCCGGTAAGCATCGACCACAACTGCTGGCGACCAACCAGGCGGTTCGGCATGCCGACGGTGTTTGTTGAGCAGGAACGACAGGTCACCCAAATGCGGCGTTAGGTGTTTGATCTCCCGAACCAAATGCGTCGTGTTCTCGACAGCTTGGGATTCGTCCTGGGACCGTTGGAGCAAGGCGGCTTTCACTCGATCTTCGACTGCTTCCACGCGGTCACAGGTGTGCATGAGCACGATCATCATCCGCGAGAGCGGATCCTCGGCGGTTAGTCCGAGGATCTGTTCCATGGCGAGCAGCGCCGCCGTCGAATGAGACGACGGCGGCTTGCCGTATACAGCGGTGTAGAGCGTGGCGAGAGAGGATGCCGGCGCCATCAAAACAGCCCCTCGAGCGCGGCTTGTGCATTGCTCTGCCAAAGGCCGAGCGCCATGCGGTTACCGATCGAAACACCCGGTGCTTTGGCGATCCGGTCGAGCGCGATCTCGCGGACGCGAAACAGATCGTAGAGGTGTTCATGCAGTGAAGGGGTCTGATACATCACGCCACCGCCGGCCTCGATGCGGGTCAACAACGCTTCGTCCACATACTTGAACTCTTCGATCGTTCCTGCCCACGCGGGCAGGTTCAAAAGAACACGCCCGGGCGGATCGCCGTCGAGCATCGCATCGAGCGTGACGCGTGACGCCTTGTCGCGCCCCATCGTCCAAACGATATTGACATCAACCTCGAGCGCGCCCTCCTCGAGCGCGAACCGGATGATGTGATGGATCTCGTCGATTTCCTCGAACCGTCCGCCCGGGATATTGGCGAAGATGGCGGCGTCTGCGGGAGCCTGATCGACGATGTCGATGATGCGGTCGCTGGCGTCGCCAGCTGCGAGGTTTACCTGATGTACCGGATAATGTTCGCCATAGGCGTTGAGGATGTCCAGCTGACTGATGCTGGCCTCGATGAACTCGACCGGCGTGCCGCGCATCGCGGCGATATGCGCCGCGGTCGCGAGCGAACCGGTGGAGCCGACACCACCTTTTTCCTTTTCGAACATATACATGCGCTTGGGATATTTGAACTTGAGCATTGATCTATTCCTTGGTGAATGAGGGTCATTGTGGTGGCCTATGGACCAGCAGGCGGTGCTCGGATCGGGATCTGACCGTTGGTCATCGGCTAGTTCGCGCGTGCGCCTCCTGGCTCCTGCGCAGCCGTTCGGTGGGGCTTAGCTTTCCGGACGGATTGGCGCGGAACCGCGCGGTGACGCTGGACGCGGCAACAATCGGTTCGCTTGGGGTCTCGTCGCGCGCCTCACGACCGGGCTGGACGTCCACCGCGTGCGGAACTCGCTCATCGACTATCGGATCGGGAGTGCGCGGCGGAAGCGGTGCGTTCTCTTCCAGGCGACCAGCCGCCGCTCGATTGAACCCTGCGCGACGGAGCCTGACTGCGATCTTGTTGAGAAGAGCATAACCGTCCGAGTCTTCGGCCAGCGCGATCAGGCTGGTAACGATCCCGATCCGGTTGGTCGGCGCGGTCTCGAGCGCGCGCAGTTGCGCGAGCGCCGCCTCCCAACCGCCGTCGGTCATCGCGATGATTAGGTCGGCAACCTCGGGATCGACATCGGCGGCATCGATCTCGCGACGGCGGAGTTCCTTGCGACCGGCGCGCGGTGGCACGGCCACGCACAGCGGACCAAGCGCCAGCGTTATGGCGCGAACTCGGACGGTCGCGACGGCGAGAAGGAACATCGCCATGGCATCCGGCGAGCTCTGCGTCTTCAGCAGCGCCCGATTGAGTGTGCGGCGTGCGTCCTCCAATTCGTTGACCGGCGGGTCTTTGGAGTAGCGGACGTGAGCGAAGGCTGCGGCAAAACGCGGTACCGAGCGGCGCTCGACCTCGCCCAGAATGGTGCGCGCCAATTTGTAGAGGCGGGGGCCGAGCAGGGCGACCATCGCGGCGTTGTCGCGCAGCTCCTGACCCTTGGCGCGCATGGCGTGATGATCGGCGGCCGCTTCATCCAACCCGGCGGTGACCGCCTCGACCGCGGCGTCGATCAATGCTCCGGTCAGCTCTTCCAGATGGTCCACATGTCGTCTCCCGTGCCGAGACGGGAGGCGAGGGGATCGACGCCGCCACTCTCGGGCGGGCATTCATCTATTTGAGGAAGTTTGAGCCGCGTACGATAATCGATACTTGCGTTAGCGGAAGTATTTCACCGCTGTGGCGCGTAAGCCACAGCACGTATCGCCTCGCCTGGTATTCTACTACATCGCGAGGCGATCGTAAAACCCGCTCACGCTAAATCAGGCGTGGAAAAGGGGAGGCCGAATCACCTCACATGGTGTGAGGTATTGTACGATCCGTCCTACATGTTTTGCGCAATAGGTTAGCATCGTTGCCGACGCTAACTGCGGGCTGATAGCCTTATCTGATCTAGAGTTTCGCCCCGATGGGGCGGGCGCCTGCCGCGGGCTGCCGCACGGGGCGCTGCCCCGGCGTAGGAAGGGATTGGTCAGATGGCCGTCGTCTCGACATTGCGGATGATCCGGCGGCGCGCGTCACGACGCATGATCGCGGACCTGCCGCTCGATCTCCAGGACATGGAGCTCGACGATCCGCTGACGCTGTTGGTGGGCAGGGTGAAGATCCCGTTGGAAAAGTGGCAAGCGAGCGAGAAGGGCAAACCGCCGGCGGCGCGGCGCCCTTGGTTCGGGATCCCGGCGTCGCCGCACTCATCTCGGCTCCGTTCTTCGGACGGCCTCGAATCCTTGCACTTCGCGATCAATCCAACCCGCGAACGCAGCGCCGGCGGCTTCGATCGATATTCCACCGACAAAGAAGAAGCCAAGGCGATATCACTCGGCGACCTTGGGCCTGCTGCGTCGTTCGACGTGTATGCGCTCGGCCATGGCACCGACCAGCAGCTCGAACCGTCGCTATCCATGGTGACAACGCTCGATCTCGATCCTGACGTGCGACAGCGTCAATGGGACGAGATCGAGCAGTTCGAGCGGAGCCTGCGTCGCAACGTCCTGCCGGGCCCGCCGCGTATCAACCTCCGATACGAGCGTCATGCCCATCTGCTGCTCGATGCTGCAGGGCGGCCCGACTGTCCTAGCGGCCTGCGGTCGGTAATCCTCGCCGAGCGCGATCGCGTCGCCCGAGGCGAGGAGCTTCCAGCCCGCCTGATCCAGAACGGCGTGCCATGGATCAGCGACGATGCGCCGCGAGGGATGAACTGGCTCAAGAATTTGCCCTCGTGGCAGCAGATCAACGACAAAAGTTCACCTTGCGCCAAACTATCGCCCGGACGCGGTGTGGTTACGGTGATCGCGGGTGAACTCGAACTGCCGTCCTGTTTTGATGCACAGGGCTGCTCGGCGGTCCTCAATGGCTTCAACGAACATGTTCAGGGCCTGTTGCCGACGCCTGTCCCGGAAGATCCTGATCGCACCGTCGTCATACCGTTCCTGGGGGTGAAGCATCGTCCGGGTCAGCTCAACGATGATCGCAATACCCATCTTCATTTTCAGATCGCGACGCGGGGGCTCAGGATCAGCGAGGGTGGCGAGCTGATCTTCGACGAGCATAAGGTGCCCGAGTTGACGGCGAACGGCGCGATCTACAAGTTGCGGACGGCGGCTGCACACTTGATCAACGTGGAGCTCGAGCGCCTCGGCGCCGATTATCGCCTGAGCCCGAAAACCTACGCCGAGCTCGGGATCGAAGCGGCTACGCAAGTGAAGTTGCACGGCAAACAAACCGTGCTGGAGCGCGCCGGCGTACCCACCGGCCCGGGCATCGACAACGTCGCCGAAGGCTGGCGGCGAGAATTCGCAAAGGCGCAGGCCGAGCACGACGCCGCGATCGGCTTGCTCGATACGCGTGATACCGATGCCCGCGATCGGATCGCACGATTGCGCGACGTAGCGGCGCGCGAGCAGCAGGAGCGGGAGCGAGCTCTCGCGTACGACGAGGCCCTCCGCGCGCTGACGCTCCAGGCGGAGGCTGCCGAGATCCGCATTCACATCGCGATGGCGCGCAGCAGACCTGAGCTGACGGTGAAATTTGCTCGGGGCTATGCCGACAAGGCTCGCCGTGACGGCCGTGACACTTGGGATAGCGAGATCTGGGGCGCCCGCGATGCGGCCGCGCTCGACCACCTCGCCACGCTCGACGCTGACCTCGCGATTGAACGACGAGCAATCGAAGACCGCGAAGCCGAGGCCACGCGTCTTCAGGCGCGTGCCGATGGCAGATACAAACAAATCGAGCGTGATGAGCAGCTTATCGTTCGGCCGGCTTCGACGGCTGTTCATCCCGCTCGCGCGGTCACACTCATCGCCGATCGCGGCCTCTATCTCTCCCGCCTGCGCGATGGGTTGGGCGTGCGGCCGGAACACGACCCGGACGGCTTGGTGCGCGGTGTCGATCTGAGCGGGCAGGCCAAGCGGCTCGAAGGTATTCGCGCTAGCCAGGAACGCGAATTGACCCAGTTGCGCGCGCGGGTTCGCAAGCACGGGCTGGATAGCCTGACCGACGACGCCCTGCACGACAGCACCGAATGGTTACGGGCCGCCGCCCGAAGATGGCGTAGCACGGCCATTCTGAAACAGATGGTTGCCGCCGATCGCGGCATGGCACGACCCCATGCCCAGTTGGTGCAAGACGATATCGAATGGTTGCCGTTCGATCCGGTCCGCGGTGCGCCGAGGACGCTTGGCGATCTCACCCGGGAAGAGCGGGCCAATCTTCCAATCGAGTTCGCACCGGAGCCCATCGCCCCGCCGCAACCGGCAGCGGCAAAGAAAGAGCCTGTCGAGCAACGGTCCGCCGAACCCCGCTCGATATTCACCGAAGAGGAGCGTCGCGTTCTGCGTCAGCGGATGAAGGATCAGGCTCGCGAAAGAACTCGTATCGACGCGGCCATCCAGCATGCGATCGAAAAGCGCGCCGGCGATGGGCGGTCGCTGACCCCGCACGGCGCGCGCCTTTTGGCGCGGCTGCGTGACGGGTTCGACCCGACCCGCGTCGATCGCCACATCGGTATCACTGGCCGCACGCTTGATCAGCGCGACGCCGAAGAGATCGTGCTGCTCCTGCGTAACCCGGTGTTCGCCGAGCGTGCAGAGAGTGTCCGCAATGGTGATGCCGCAGTGCTTCGCCTTATCGATGAAACGCTGCGCGATCATCCGGTGATCGACAAGCTTGGCCGAGTTACCGTCGTCAACGGCAAGCTTGTGTTCGACAATCCAGCAATCGTCGGCGCTTCGCTTCACGCGCCCGCCGACCTGGCGCGCCAGGCGCTTGATCGGCTGGGTGACCAAATGCCGCGCATCTCCCGTCACAAGGGCGTGTTTGGCATACACGATCGTGAAATGATCGAGCATTGCGGCGACAACTATATCGGCTTGCTCGACCTGCAGATCCAATGCCGGTTGAAGGCGATCTGGCGCGTCCAGCGCGAAGAAGAGCGGGCGCTTCTGCGTCGCGTCGGGCGCGGCGAGGTCAAGGCCGTGGCTCGGCTGGCTCCGGGAAGTGATCAGTCAGTCGCCCGGGACGAGGTCAGGGGGGCGACGGACGTTGAACATCGGGTCGCGGATCGCCATTGGGCGGATCCTAGCTGGTACGTGGCGTGTCGCCTCGCATCGGTGGCGCCGAGAAATATTCTCCCTCCGCGGCACGCCGATCCGGTCTTGAATGCGACCTTGCGTGCCGTCGATGATCGGGCCCGACCCGGTGTGCTCGATCAGCTTATTCTTCGACTGCGCGCTATTCGGCCGGCTCCGACGCTTGACGAGCTGAACAGTCGCGATCGGTACACTATCGACGACCTGCTGAGCGGTCGGCGAAATCGCTACCGCTTCATCCAGCGAGATCGCGAAGGCAGACAACGGACGCCGGACGGGGTGCAGCGTGATATTGGTCGATTGAGTGATTGAGCACTGGCAGCATTGCGCCCCAATTCCAGTCACTCAACGAGGTGTTGAGCCGACCCGAAAGCTGCCATCCGCAGATGATCGCACGTCGATACCGCGAAATGTGACGTCCACTCCTGATTGACCGTTTTCGTTTTGATCAACATCAATCTAAAAGTTCTCAGCGCGACGTTTTCATCCAAGCACCATCGCGTGACGCTGATAAAGCTCGGGAAAGGTTGAAGGAGGGAACATGCGCATCGCCGCCGTTATCTTTTTCGCTGCCTGCGCGACCGGTTGTAGTGGCGGCGGTATTACGGGAGGCTCGCAAAAAGCAAGCGATTGGGCACTCGATGCCTGCAAGACGTTCCCGAAGGAAGCGGCAGGCAAAGCCGCAGGGGTTGCAATCGCGAACGCAGAAACAGCGGGTCAGACGGGCAGCAGCGACACGCTCGTGTCGAATTGCACTTATTCGAGTGCCGACGGCAAAACCAACTTCGGTGTCTTGTTGCGACAAGAGAAAACCGGCGGACAGACGGTCGACGCGCAGATCGCAGACATGAAATCGCGGCCTGACATGACCGGCCCGTCCGAAGATGTCGCGATGCCGAAGGGCAAGGCGGTTTGGGCGGCGAAGATGCATACTTTGTCGTACGTGCCCGCCACTGGTCGGATGATCGTCGTCACGCCGCCGGGCGCCTTCTCGTTCGGCGGCGCGACACCAAATGACGGCGACCTAAAAGCCAAGGCCATCTCGATCGCGATTGCCGTCGAGGGGTGAGGGGTTTTTACCAGTTAAATTCGGGGGAGTTTTGATGATGCTACGCCGCTTCGCGTTAGCTGTTACTCTGTCGTTGTCAGGGGCGGCGTTCGCCGCCGCTACGCCGGACAAGCCGATGTTCGGCAGGTTCGGGATAGACACGACGGCAAACGATCCAACGATCGCGCCAGGAGATGACTTTCCAAGCTACGTAAATGGCAAATGGTATGCGACGGCAACTATCCCCGCCGATCGTTCTTGGTATAGCGAGAGCCTGCGGATCAACGATGACACGATGCTGCGCGTGCGTGCGATAGACGAAGCGGCGGGGTCGTCTCCCAAGTCCGACAGCGAGCGCAAGGTCGGCGATTATTATGCCAGCTACTTGGACGAGGCCGCGATCGAAGCGAAAGGCAAGTCGCCGCTCTCGCCTGAGTTGGCGCTGGTCGCCGCGGTCAATAACCCGCGCGAGCTTGCCGCGACGATGGCGCGTCTGGAGCGTAGCATGGCGCCGGCGACGTTCGGCCAACCGCAATCGGCGTTTCCCATCGCCCCCGGTGTTGGACCCGACCTAAAAGACCCATCTCGGCACATCTCCGGGTTTGATCAAGGCGGCCTCGGACTGCCGGATAAGAGCTACTACACTAGTACCGACCCCGACATTGTGAAGATGCGTTCCGCGTATCGCGACTATGCGATCGCGATGTTCCATCTTGCCGGATGGACTGACGACCCGGCGAGGGTCGATCGCGTGATCACGCTGGAAGGTAGAATTGCCGCAAGTCAGTGGGATCGTGCCGCGACCCGCGATGTCGCCAAGACCTATAATCTGATGACATTGCCGCAACTCGAGGCAGCCGCGCCCGGATTTGACTGGGCGACCTATCTCAAAGAGGCCAAGCTGGGAGGGCGGTCGAATTATGTCGTGAGCGAGCCATCGGCCATGGCCGGCTTCGCCAAGCTCGTGCCTAATACCCCCATCGAAACCTGGCGGGATTATCTGGCGCTTCGGGTAATCGGCAACGCCGCCCCGATGCTGTCCAAAGCGTTTGTGGACGCCGACTTTGCCTATCACGGCAAGGCGCTCAGCGGCACGCCGCAGCTTCGCGCGCGGTGGAAGCGCGCCGTCGCGTTCACGAACGTCGCGCTGGGTGACGCCGTCGGCAAGGTTTATGCCGCGCAGTATTTCCCGGCCAGCTCCAAAGCCGCGATGCTGACGATGGTCGATCAGCTGCGCACGGCAATGGCGGCGCGGATCGATCGCCTCGACTGGATGGCGCCGCAGACCAAATTACGAGCAGAGAAGAAGCTCGCGAACTTACTCATCCAGGTCGGATATCCCGATCACTGGCGCGAATATTCGGGCTTCACCGTGGTTCGCGGCGACGCTTACGGAAACTACGTCCGCGCAGCGCAGTTCGAATATGACCGGTGGATCGGCAAGTTAGACAAGCCCGTAGACCGTGGCGAATGGAGCATCACGGCGACGCCGCAGACGGTCAATGCCTTCAACGCCGGCGCGCAAGTCAAGCTCATCTTCCCCGCAGCATTTCTTGCGCCGCCGCATTTCGACCCAAACGCCGATCCCGCCGTCAATTATGGATCGATCGGTGCGGTGATCGGGCACGAGATCACACACAGCTTCGACGACCAGGGCGCCAAGCTCGATGAGAACGGACGATTGTCCGACTGGTGGACGCCCGCTGACGTGAAAGCGTTCGAGGCGGCTACAGGAAAGCTCGCGGCCGAATTCGATGCCTATGTACCCGCGCCAGGTATGCACATTAACGGCCGGCTGACGCTCGGCGAGACTACCGCCGACCTAGGCGGTCTGCTGGTCGCGCTGGACGCCTATCATGCCAGCCTGGGCGGAAAGCCCGCACCGATTCTTGGTGGCCTGACAGGCGATCAGCGGTTTTTCATGAGCTTCGCGCAGACCTGGCGCGAACTTCAGCGTCCAGAAGACCTGCGCGATCAGGTCACCAACGATCCACATCCGCCGGGCCGCTACCGCGCCATGACGGTGCGCAATGTCGATGCCTGGTATGCAGCGTTTGGGATTAAGTCTGGAAAGATGGCGTTGGCGCCCGCTGATCGCGTGAAAATTTGGTGACCAGTCCGTCGTTGAGTTTGATGGGAGAAAGCGCTTGAAACGGTATTACGTAGCGATTGCTGCTGCCCTTCTTGCCGCGGGGCCGGCGAGCGCAGACGATGAGGCGTCGATGAAGCTGCTCGCGGCGGCGGTCGCGTCACTGCCATTACCTACCGCTACGGTGCAATATGGTGATGACGCGTTGCGCAGCGGCACCGTCCGGCTGCCGGCGAGCAAGGGGCCGTTTCCCGTCGCGGTTCTTATCCACGGCGGCTGCTGGACGCGAGGTTACGCTACCCGCAAGTCGTTCGAGCCGCTAGCCGATGCCCTGGCCAAGCGCGGGATCGCGGTGTGGAATATCGAATACAGTCAGATCGGCGATCCCGGGGCCGGCTGGCCGGGCACGTTTCAGGATGTGGCAAAGGCGATCGACTATCTACCGGTTCTGGCCAAGAAATATTCGTTCGATCTTAAGCGGATCACCTTCGTGGGCCATTCGGCAGGCGCACATCTTGCGCTTTGGGCCGCCTCGCGCACCCAGCTTGGTTCGCCGTGGGGCAATGCCACGACGATCAAGCCCCGCTCGGTCGTCGTGATCGACGGCCCCGGATCGCTCGCCCCCTTCGTGGGAATGGACGCAATGGTGTGCGGCAAACCGGTGATCGCGCCTTTCATGGGCGGAACGCCTGCTGATCAGCCGGAACGCTATCGGATTGCATCGCCGGCCGATCACCTTCCGCTTGGCATGCGCCAACTGATAGTAGAGGGCGAACTTGGACCGCTGATGAAAAGTTACGTGGCGGCGGCTAAGGCATCGGGTGACCCCACCGAAGAACTCGTCCCGGCTGGCGCCGACCATTTCGATATCATCGTCCCGAGCACGTCAAACGGCAGCAAAGTAGTAGACTTCATCGCCTCGCACGCATTCGCGAAATAGGCTGATACTGATAGGCGTTCCGGTCTCGCGCTAGACGACCGTTGGGTTGAGCCGAAGCTGGTGCGCGCCCTAAATCCAGCCATTCAATGCTGGCGGGCCTGACCCAAAACACTGCCGGTGATCATGTCCAGCCAACCAGCTGAAAGACCATCGTCACATAGTCCTGCGGGGGCACTTTTTCGACGGCAGTGAATTTGCGCGCAGCGGGCCTCCCCTCCGATTATTGAGCCTTCTCTATTTCTGGTGACAGACCCAGAGGATGCCGCGACGCGATAGCCTGCCGGACCCGCATGACATCCCGCACCAACAGATTTGGTTCTTGCAGGAACCGTGTCGGATTTACGCCAACAAAGCGTTTGAAATCGCGATTGAAGTGCGGTTGATCCGCATAGCCGCTGGTCCAGACCTCGCGCCTGTTGTCGATACCAGCCGCCAGCTCTGCCGCGACCCTGAGCATCCGGTGTTTGTTCGCGAGCAACCTCGGCGGCAGGCCACATGCCGCAGTCGTCATCCGCTGCGCTTGCCGCATGGATACACCGAGGGTTGCCGCGAGCGCGTCGATGTCGTGGACTTCGCCGTTTGCCCAAGCACCAATCAACGCGATGCGCGGGTCCGGATCGGCAGCGCGGTTCAGAACCTTTAGCAAAACCTCCTCGACCGCTGCTGCCAATATCCGGTCATCCGACGCGGGATCGCACTCTAGGGGATCAAGTGAAGAAGTGCCCCAGACCGCGGCCAGATCGAATACCTTTTCAACAACATCGCCGGCTGCCATAGGCAAAAGCGTCGCCCAGCCTTCAGGAAACAGACCGGTCCCGACCACCACGGTCTCGCCCGACGTCAACAACGAAATGGCGGCGGCCGAGGGGCCAAGCGCTGCGACATTCGGAATCGGCTGGTCGACGCCGTCGCGGCAGCGCCACGCGTAGTCGCCGGCCAGCCGCCATTGCACTTGCGGCAAGAGCGCTCCGGCTATCGCTTGGTTGTTTGGCCCGGACGCCCGAAATACGTAAATCCAATCGACTAACTGGGCGAGCGGTGGACTGACTGGCCACCATGTCATCGCTACACTCACGCATACCTCCCACAGCCGATAGCGCGGTAAAGATATTCGCCACGGCAAAGCAAGTGGAGGATTGGCAGCCTACCGGTCGAGCACCTTTGCCCCACTTTCGGTCGTTCGATGACGATCCGGCAATCTCCGAAATCAATCGGAAATCGTTCGTATTTGCTGGCGTTCGCGACGAGTGCTCCCTCGCCGATAGACACCGTCAGGCTGTTGATGATAGCGATCGCAATAGATGGCTTGGGGGAAAGCATGCCGTACCGTCGCGCTTGGCTGTTTATCGTTGCGCTGATTGCAGCAACCTTATTCGCCTTTTGGCGCAGCTATTTCGGGATATTTGCGCGCGCGCCTTCTGGTTTTCATATTCATGGGCTCACGGCTTCGCTGTGGATGCTTCTCCTTCTGGCGCAAAGTTGGACTGTAGATCGACGCCAGTTCGGCGCGCATCGTATCGTAGGGAAGGCCACTTTTGTCGCCATCCCATTGTTCGGCGCTGGTGCGATGGGCGTCATTTATTCGATGGCCGCCAGCACGGTCGGTGGCGACCCGTTCTACGCGTTGTGGGGCGCTCGTCTCGGCTTCCTAGATCTGCTCGCCTTTGGCGCGGTATTGTATGCGGCAGGCATGGCACTTCGGCACCGTCGTAACGTGCGCCTGCACGCTGGTTACATGCTATCGACCGCTCTGCCGCTGGTAAGTCCCGTATTAGGTAGAGTGATCAATCAGACTGTGCCCGGCCTGACCATACGTGGACCGCAAGACTTTCCGTTGTTTGGGCCAGGAGTGCAGCTGGCCAACCTTATCGCCGCCGGCTTCGCGTTATGGTTATGGCGCACCAATCAATCGGCGGGTCGTCCTTGGGCCGTCGCGCTCGGAGTAGTGGTTGTTCAGATTGTCAGCTTTGAGACGCTGGCGACCGGTAGCGCCTGGGGCAGACTGTTTGTGGCGATTGGCTCGCTACCACTTACCGTCTTCTTGGCATTCGGGCTCATCGCGGGCGCAACGACAGTGCTCATAGGTTGGAACGTCCACGCGGGGCGAAGAGTAGCACAGCCGGCGACGGCTTGAGCCGAGGTCTCGCGTTTATGCCGATGGGTAGCTTGTTGAGCGACCTATTAGCCAGTCCGAAATGCGCCCCAATTACGGACGCTCGAAAACGTACGAGCTCGCCCCGAAAGCGGTCGTCATTTTGGAACCTCAGCGAGCCAGCTAGCGCTGGACCGCTGATTTGTTCACCGGGAGCCAGCGAACTCAAAATCAAAAATGTCAGCTAGTCTGCAGTCTTTGACTTTTCTGATCGAATCGAGCCGCTTCCCTAAGCGCCGTCAACCGCCCGACAGCGTCGCCGCCATCGCGCGCAAGTCCCAGCGGATTTGTAACGGGACATTATCCCTAAGCCGCCATGCGCCAACGTGCACGTGCGGGCTACGCGCCATGCCATTGTTGCCGTCAAGGGCGATGACTTGTCCCGCGATAACTCGATCACCCTTTTTTACACGGAAATCGGTGAGATGCGCTAGGACGATCACAACGCCGTCGGCGGTCAGAATTTGAACCATCGCTGCAGGCGGCTTTCCCATGGTACCCGGAACGTTGCTGGTCGACTTTCCAAGTAAACCTACGACCTTACCACTCACCGGCGCGAGCACTTCCGCTCGCCAACCGTACCAGTCTTCATTAGTCCTTCCATCAGTACGATAAAGCTTGGTAAACCCATTTATCCCGTCGACGCCTCCGCCGATCATGCAGTCGGTCCCAAGCGCGTCGCCCGCATACTCCAGTTGTCCGAACCAATGGTCCATGCACATGAAGGGCTGTCGAAAGATCGGCCCTAAGGAAACCTGGTCGATCGCGCCGGTGACGGGGGCGGCTTTGGGCGGTAAAATAATCGGTTTTTCGGGTAGGGCCGGAGAAGGTGCAACCACTTGGGCGAGCAACAATAGAGGCATGAACATAAATAATCCTCGGAGTCAGATGAACAACTTACCGCTGTGCTAGAGGGGTTGGCAGACTAGAAGGAGTGTCTCGCGGACCTGCCCCAACTTATCTGTGTCTGAGCCTCAAGACGTCGAACACGACTTTTCAGAGCCCGCCACCACCACATCTGGGCGACGGTGAGGTCCAAGCCAGCATCGTCTCTATAAGATTGGCCGCAGAAGACCCGCGGCTAAACCGACGAGGGTCAGTAAAATGATGATAAACAACGCAAATAGCACTCGCTTATGTCGTTTGCGCAGATCGACGTCATAGGCGACCACATCGAGCCAGTAGCGACCGGCCTCTTCGCGAATGATGCCCTCGCGTTGCCATCGTGCAAAAACCCGACGTTGGATGTGCCGATTGAGTTGAATAGAAATTGCGCGTTCCGGTCGCACGGCATCTCGACTGAAAAACTCGTGCTGAATATCGCGCCGCGCCTTTGCAATTGCTGCGGCCGCTGCCGTGGCCATGATCTAGGTCCTCTCCTTTGAAACGCTGTTTAGGGCTCCTAAGCAGCCGCAGATAGCAGCTCGGTGCTGTAGCGGATGCGTAAATGGAGGAGCTGCAAACGAGCGACTTTTACGCTAGGTAGAGTAGTATGATCAATCTATCCTGCCTTGCGCGATCTTGCGCGTTTGTCGGCACGGGACGCTCGGTCATTTGATCCTGCGGCAGTGCGGATGTCCTACAAAACGCGCAAGATTCAACAAGGATGTTGCGCATCAGGACGATATGCTGGGCGCATGAAAACCGTCTCCCACGCGACTCTAGTCATTGCTGCTTTGGCTCTCGCGCTTCCGTGCTCGCCCGTCCACGCGCAGACGTTGCCGCGCCGCGCCGCGCTCGGCGCGAAACTCGGCCCTGCAACAGGCGGGGTCGCGATTCTCGAGGTGCTGCCGGGCGCAACCGCGCAGCAACTCGGCATCACTTCGGGCGACATAATCGTATCGATAGATGGCCAGCCAACTGACAATCCGCTCGCAGTGGTGCGCGCGATGGAGCCGCTGCGCGGCGGCGATCCCATCCGCATCGACTATCGGCGCGGCGACGCCAATCGAACCGCGAATGGCAAGGCTGCGTCTCGTCCGCTTGAAAGTTACCCCAACGCGACGGTTAAATACGGCGCCTATGCCTTTAAAGGCGGCGCCATCCGCGACATCCTGGTCATGCCCGCCGGGCGGCCCGATGCACCGGTCGTGTTCTTTTTGCAGGGCTATACCTGCGCAAGCATCGAGGCGGGTGATCCGTTCGGCCTGTACGGCGGACTGGCAAAGGGGTTCGCCGACGCTGGCATCGGATTTTACCGGGTCGAGAAGCCCGGCATGGGCGACAGTCGGGGTGGGGTGCGTTGTGAAGACATCGATTATGCAACCGAACTCGACGCGTATCGCACGGCGTACCATCATCTCGTCCAGGACCTCGGCGTCTCGCCCGATCGCATTTTCCTGTACGGCCATTCGCTAGGTGGCCTCCAGGCGCCAATGCTCGCGGCGGAAAATCCGCCCCGCGGGGTCGCCGTGTATGGCACCGTACTGAAAGACTGGGCCGCCTATTCGGACGATCTAGCGGTATTCCAGAACTTCCTGATCAATGGCGCCGATCCGGTGGACGAGGAAGCGAAATACGCTAAGCGAGCCGTAATTCTACGTCACTTCTACCTCGATCGCTGGTCCCCCGAGCGGATAGTGGCGGCCGATCCCGCCGCGGCGCAGGCACTGAGAGAGATGGTCGGGTGGGACGGCGGCAACCATGCGTTCGGCCGAAGCTATGTCTTTGCGCAGGACCTGCCCGGTCTGCCGCTGATCAAGGCATGGCGCGACGCGAAGAGCAACGTGCTGTCGCTTTATGGGGCCAGCGATGAGGTTGCGCTTTTCGACACCGACCAACGGATGATCGCCGAAGTCGTCAACTGGTATCGACCTGGAACGGCGCGGTTCATGTCGGTTCCCGATACAATGCATGCGATGGATCTGGTCGGCGATCGCGACGCGTTTCGCCGGCGCAACATGTCAGCCGGCGGGCTGAAGTTCGGTATGTTCAATCCGAAGGTGTTGGAGCCGATCGTCGCTTGGATCCGCGACAGCATGGCAAGTCCGCCGGTACGAACCCGAAGCTTCACCACGCCGGGCGAACGACCGACGCCTTGATTGCGGGTTTTAGCAAGGACGCTTGCGAGGACGTTCGATCGCGGTTGGCGCACAGCCATATTCGCGACGAAAGGCATGGGTGAATGCGCTCAACTCGGCATAACCCGCGTCGAGGGCTATTTCGGTAATCGCCAAGTTGGTAACGCGCAGACGCTGCGCTGCCCGTTCGAGCCGCAGCGTGCGGTGGTAGCGGGCCGGCGGCGCGCCATAGGCGGCGGCAAAATAACGCGTCAGGTGAAATCCGGACAGACCGGCCGAGCGCGCCAACTCGTCAAGCGGTACCACCCGGTCGATATTCCCGTGGAGAAGCGCCCGCGCGACTTCGAGCCGATGATAGATTTCTTGACGCGTCGAAGCTTTCTTCACGTCCAACGCGCCGATCGAACGTCCCGCACTGGACAGTACGTCCCCTAGCGACGCGCTTACCTGCGCCATCATCGTGGCTGGTAGCTGTGCATCGCCTCGCCCTCGATGCAAGCGTGCGGCATAGTCCGCGATCAGGCGGCCGAGCGAGTTAGAGTCGGTCGATTGCAGAATCGCGCGCGGCAAGACCAGATTCGGATCGAATCCATCATTGCCGCTCGACGGCAGATAGATGCACAAGCCCAGCGTCTGTTGATTTCGCCGCACGGTTGCGCGTGACGGCGGGCCGCGATCGACAAGCAGCATCTGGCCGGGCCGCACGACGTAAGGGCGGCCGTCGATCTCGTGAATTTCTTCGCCTTCGATGACCACCTTGATCGAGGGTGATAGCGACTGGACCGCGCTCTCGCCCGGCGGCAGTGCAGACACCACGAACTTGCCGGATGACGGACCAGCCGATCCGGCGCCATGGCGTCGCATCTGGACCATTTCGATCACGGCGCGCCGATCCTTCGCCGTCGCCGGAAAGCGCTTTGTACCTCAGATACGCACACAGGTCGAGCCCAATCGTTGGAAACCACAGTCAATTTCGTTCCCTGTCTGGCGAAACGCGCAAAATCTCACAAGTCGGAATCCTCAAAGCCGCTTAGGCCGACGCCGATACACGCTTGGGAGTTCTTCGAATGAAATCCGTCACACTGGTCCGCCTATCCTTAGGAGCGGCCGCTCTCGCGCTCACACTTCCTACAATCGGGCAGTCGACCAAACCAAAATACGGGGCGTTCGGGGTTGATCTGACGTCCGAAGACAAAAGTGTCCGACCGGGCGACGACTTCTGGAGCTATGCGAACGGCGCTTGGGCGAAGCGGACGGAAATTCCCGCTGACAAGGGTGCGGTGGGCTACGGGAACCAAATTGCCGACGATGCTGAGGTCAACGTCCATAGCCTCCTAGTCGATATGGCCGCGAACCCTGCGGCGTACGGAGCGGCAGGCAAACAGATCGGCGATTTTTTCGCGAGCTGGATGGATGAGGCTGCGATCGAAGCGAAGGGAACTGCTCCGCTTCAGCCCTATCTCGCGCGGATCGCGGCCGTGAATGATTTGACCGGGTTGCAGACGTTGTTTGCGACGACCGGCTACGCCTCGCCGGTCTCGATCGGGTCGATACCCAACCTCGCCGACCCGACGCATTACACGGCGATCGTAGGCCAAGGCGGCCTGGGCATGACACGCGACATGTATCTGCTCGAGGGCGAAAAATATGACGGGCTCCGTGCAGCATACAAAGCCTATATCGTGAAGATCCTGGGGCTCGCGGGCATTCCCAATGCCGGCGCCAAGGCGGCTGCGATTTTTGCGCTCGAGACCGCGATGGCCAAGGAGCAATGGTCGCCTGAGCGCAGCCGCGACCTCGCCAAATTGAATGACCCCGAAACGCTTGCAGGTCTCAAGGCTAAGGCACCCGATTTCGACTGGGCGCTGCTGCTCAGGACGTCCGGGTTCGACAAGACGCCGACAGTGCTGATGGCGAACAATACCGCGCTGACCGCAATGGGCAGAATCATGACCGCAACCCCGCTCCAAACTTGGAAGGACTATTTGGCATTCCACTTTATTGGAGATCGAGCAGTCCTGCTGCCCAAGGCGTTCGACGACGCCCAATTCGACTTTTATTCTCGGACGCTCGGCGGTGTCCAAGAAAAACCCGAACGGTGGAAAAGAGGCGTGCAGCTAGTGAATGCAGCGCTCGGCGAAGCGGTTGGACGGATCTATGCTGAGAAGTATTTCCCGGCGTCCAGCAAAGCAAAAATGACCGAGTTGGTTGAGAATTTGCGTGCTGCCTACGCAGATAAAATTGGCGCGTCCGCCTGGATGGATGACGGGACGAAGAAAGCGGCACTCGCCAAGCTGGCAGCGTTCGAGCCGCGAATTGGCTATCCCAGTAATTATATCGATTACAGTTCTCTCCGGGTCGATCGCAACGACCTGCTCGGCACCGCGCTGCGATCGGCCGATTTTCAACATCGGCTAGCCTTATCGCGCTATACAAGGCCAGTCGATCGGACGCTTTGGGGCATGACGCCGCAAACGGTGAATGCCTATTACAGCGCGCTTGCTAATCAGCTTACATTTCCGGCGGCTATCCTGCAGCCGCCCTACTTCGACCCGAACGCTGATGCTGCCGTCAATTACGGTGGGATTGGGGCGATCATTGGTCACGAGATGGGGCACGGGTTTGACGACCAAGGCAGTCGGTTCGGCCCGACCGGCAAGTTCGAGAACTGGTGGAGCGATGCGTCCAAAGCGGCGTACGTCGCGCACACTTCTGCACTCGCTGCGCAATACGACCAGTACGAGCCCGTCCCCGGTACCAAGATCAACGGCAAGCTGACGCTCGGCGAGAATATCGGCGACTTGAGCGGCATGGAGACGGCCTATAGGGCATATCAGCGATACCAAGCAAAACATGGCAAGGCGAAGGTGATTGATGGGCTAACTGGCGATCAGCGGTTCTTCCTCGCCTATGCCCAAGCGTGGCAGATCAAGGTGCGGGACGATCTGCAGCGCCAAAAGCTGCTCGGCGACGTCCATTCGCCCGGCCAGTATCGCGTCAACGGCGTCGTCCGTAATTTCGACCCTTGGTATAAAGCGTTCAACATCCAGCCGGGCGACAAATTGTATCTCGCGCCAGCGGACCGGGTGCATATCTGGTGATCTTGCGGAGTTGGGCAAAGGACAGGCGGGTGGCGATCCGGTCGGCAGCGGCGCTGCTTTGCTCAATGTTGCTGCCCGCCACGCCCTCCTTGTGCGCCGCAGCTGTGACGCAACCGCGGGGGGGCTCGGGTCCTGTGGGGCAATGGGAAGGAGAGGCACTGCCGAAAACGGGCCCCCCTGTCTTTCTACTGCTGCACGTCGATAACGGAGCGACCGGTCCGACCGCCAAATTGTTCGTGCTCGGCCAAACGATTGATCTCGGAAAGGTGGCGACGACGGGCGGCCGCCTTTCGGCCGTGACGGAATCGCTCAAGATCGCCGCGACGGTGCGAGGCAGGCGATTGGTCGGCAAACTGGTCGAGGGATCGAATATCCTGTCGTTCGCGCTCGACCGTATCCCAAATTACCCCAAGCCCGGAGATCGCCTCGAGGCTTGGGCGCAGGATCTTGAGGCGCTCGCGACCCGGCTGCCCAAGGCGGACCACAGTTTCACGCCGGCGACTCGCCTGGCTTTCACGGAGGCGGTCGCAGCGATCAAGCACGACCTCCCGCTGCTGAGCGACCAGCAGGTGATGGCACGTATGGCATCGGCGATGGCGCTCGCGCGTAACGCGCATACGCGTCTGTATCTCGTCCGGGTGCGCACCCAAGTGCGGATGTTACCGATCAAAGTGTGGTGGTTCAGCGACGGGCTGCGCATCGTTCGCACCGCCCCGGCATATGCCTCGCTGCTCGGGTGCCGCGTCACCGATATCGAAGGTGTCGACGTGCGCCATGCGCGCGACATCGTCGCGCCCGCTTATGCCGGCAACGCCGGGTGGGTGGACTATATGTCGACCTACACGTTGGGCAGCGCCGAACTGTTGTCGGGATACGGCATCACCGCCAGCCCAGACCGCGCGGTGTTCGGGCTCGCTGACTGCGCAGCGCCGCCGCGCGCCACACTGCCCGCGATGCCGCCGGCCAAAACCAATAGCGCGGTTGAGGCGTGGTGGGATCTCGCGCCGGGAATGGCCGTGGCCGGTTGGCCACAAGTTCTGGGGACCGCGACACCGCCGCTTTATCTGCGCCATCCCGACAAAAACTATTGGCAAGAATATCTGTCCGACAGCGCCACGCTCTATGTCCAGTACAACCGTGCCGCGGAAATCCCCGACCAAAGCGTCGCTGCCTTCACTAAAAGCGTGATGGCGATGTTTGACGCGCACCCTGTGAAGCGCTTTGTGCTCGACCTGCGCCTCAATACCGGCGGCAATCAGGATATCGCCAAGGGCCTGATGGAGACATTGGCGAAGCGAACGCAAGGCATGGCGCGGTTCGTCATCACCAGCCGCGCGACCTTCTCCGCCGGGATCAGCCACGCGGCCTATTGGCGGCAGTTCCCCGATGTGAAGATCGTCGGCGAACTGGTCGGGGACAGCATGGATTTCTGGTCGGAAGGCGGCAATCTGTTGCTGCCCAACTCCGGCTTGGCCGCCCATTTCGCCAACGTCCCGCACAGTTTTTCGACTGCGCCATGCCCGCCCGTCAATTATTGCGAAGAAGGTAGCGCGCCCAGCCTACGACCAGATGTGCCGACGTTCCTTTCTTGGCAGCAATATATCGAGAAACGTGATCCATCGCTTGAAGCGATCGTGGGCCGGTAAGCGCCCTAATATCGGTCGAAACAGCTCGGTGCGCAAACCCTCAAAAGCGGCCATTGGTATCGACGCCGCCGCAGCGCCGGCGGCAATACGTCTCAGTTATAGATGCGTTGCTTGACATGACACGGTCCATACCGCGCAATGCTAGCCTCTAGGGGTTTGGAATGCAGAGCGGGAGGGCGAGGATGATCTCGAGGTTTATCCCCTTGGTCGTGGCGCTTTGCACTGCGCCACTTCTGGCGCAAACGACGGCCAGTAGCCCGGGCGCTACGCAGACGACGGTGACCGAGCCGACCGGGTGGAAAGCTACGTCGGGCCCGGGCCGGGTGGAGTTTCTGGCGCCCGAAGAAGATTTCACTATCGACTTGGTCGACGACGCTGAAGCGACTGACGCGAGCGGAGCCGCGAAGTCGGCGTGGAGCACAATCGACCCCGCGTCGCAGCGCGCGCCGCTCAGCATATCGAAAGCGGCGGCGAGCGAAGGCTGGGATGAGGAATGGCAGATCGAGTATGCGTCCACGCCAGGTATAAACATTCGAGCGATTGCCTTGCGCCACGGTCAACGTTGGACGGTCGCCTTGTTGCGCGGCAGCGTTGCGACGCTGAGCAAACGCAGCGGCACAATCCTCGCAGTTATGCAGTCTTTGCGACCGGCCGGTGTCACCGCCGAAAATTTTACCGACAGACGCGCGCTCCCGTTTGACGCAGCGCGGCGCGAACGGCTGAAGGACTTCTGGCGGCAAGCGATGGCTGCCTATGGCGTGCCGGGCATAGGCTATGCATTTTTCGATCGCAACGGGGTCATCGAAGAAGGTGGCCTCGGCGTCGGTCGCGTTGGCGGTCGATCGCCAATTACTGCGCATACGCTGTTTAGGATCGCGTCGAACACCAAGGGCATGACGACGTTGCTGATTGCTCGGCTGGTCGATCAAGGCAAACTTGCCTGGGACGAGCCCGTGACGAAAGCATATCCCGGTTTTCGTCTTGGTGATCCCGAAACCCTAAAAGCGATGAAGGTCAGGCATCTGGTCTGCGCGTGCACTGGCATGCCTCGTCAGGATCTCGAATGGATGATCAGTGGCTCACCGAAAACGCCGGCGAGCCGGGTGTTCGACTTGCTCGCGCCGATGCAGCCGACCGGCAAATTCGGGGAGGTCTATCAATATTCAAATTTGCTGGCCGCCGCTGGCGGTTATGTCGCGGCACGCGCGGCCTATCCGTACATGGAAGTCGGCGCCGCCTATGACCGGGCGATGCGAGAAAATGTGTTCGTTCCGCTCGGGATGAAGGACACAACCTTCGATACGACAGTCGCCCTAGCAGGCGATCATGCGTACCCCCACGACGTCGTTCTCGATGGCAGTGTGCAGGTCGGTGTACCCGACGCTGGGCGTGCGATCGATTTTGCGCGGCCTGCCGGAGGTGCGTGGTCGAGCGCGCACGACGTCGCGCTTTATGCGCTCAACGAATTGCGCGAGGGGCTGCTGTCGAACGGACAGCGCTTCGTCAGCCGCGATGCGCTGTTGGAGCGCAGGCGTGGTGGCGTCGAGTATGGCGAGGACACCCGATACGGCATGGGTGTGGAAACGATCTCGCGCTGGGGCGTGTCGATTATTCATCATGGCGGTGCGCTGCCTGGCTGGGGCTCGGATTGGTTCGTCCTGCCGGATGCCGGTGTCGGCGTCGTGCTGCTCATGAATAGCCAGAGCGGCCGTGAGATAGAGAACGAGACGCGTCGGATGCTCGTCGAACTCTTATATGGCGCGAGACCGCAGGCGTTGGAGAGCATGAAAGCGGATGCTGCATCCATGCGTGCAGACGTGCTGGAGTCGGCGAAGGATATTAGGGTACCCGTCGATCCTGTAGCAGCTCGACGATTAGCGGTGCGCTATTTCAACCCTGTGCTTGGAAAATTGACGATCGAGCGCCGAGGTTCCCAGCTCATCTTCAATTTGCCCTCGGGCTCAAGCCGCGTCGGGTCGGAGAAGAACAAGGATGGGTCGACAAGTTACGTGATGATCGATCCGGCAACATGGGGTTGGACGTTCCTTGCCCGACCGACAAGGGATCGCGACGCGCTCGTTATCCGCGATCCACGCCACGAGTATGTGTTCTCCCCAGCGAAGTGATTGTCATCGCGGCGATTGGCGGCGGCGGCAATGCGCCCTTTATTCGGCCGTTCAGCGTCGCAACCAATATGCCCGAAAGCTACCGTCCGATCGACAGTGGCTAAACGTCCGTTATTGGGTGGGAAGCAGACATTCCGCTTGCGAACACAATGTTTGTTACGACCATCGTGGGTCTTGTATGGTGTCGAACCGCGTGTCGGCCAATATTGGTTTCTGGTTATTTTTTAGTCGGCAGAGTTGCCGGTCTTACCCACGGACAACGCACCAGTCTCCCTGCCGGGAGGGCAAAGCCATTGACCACGCGCACAGCCACCGCCCGTCGGCGAGCGCTGATCGGCATATTCGGCCCATTGTCGACAGTGATCGGAGCGGTTTGCACTGTCGCCAACACGCAGTATCCGACCGGCTTGACCCGTTCAGCCGACCCGAACGCCGCGCGATAGTCTCGTTCGTCGATATTCAATAGACCACTCCGGCCAGTGAGTCCGACCTCGTAGTGGACACCTCGGCCGCGGTGAATCTGGGCGAAGTTGATCGACAGGTATTCTTGGTACTCGGAGATGCGAGAGCCTGCAAAATCGGCACGTTGGTGGGCCTCGTCGAAGACGATCAACATTGTGGGGAAACTAAAGAACGTCACCAAGAGTGACCAGCCCAATGCGAAGAGCGGGCGCTTCGTCTCGCGCGCCGCCGTTGCCAACATCAAGCCGAAACAGACTAGGCCTATTGCGACTGAGATCGTGATCGCCGAGCCGCCGTCATCATAGTTGGGGGCGATGCCCTGGCCGCTCGTCCTAAGCGCCAGTGATAAGCCCATGACGGCGAGGATAACGATGCTTAGCGCCGGAATAGCGCGGCTCACCGCGCGACGCGCTAGCTCAGTTTGGGGGGGCGTCGTTTGATCCATCGATCCATCTTCGGGAGGTCTTGGTCAACGAGCCTCTCCGGTGACGCTCATAGGCGTTGCCGATGAAGACTTTCTTGCTGCTTCCGTTGATGCCCGAAAGACGACTTATGGGTCGGAAGCCGCCGTTCGCGCCCATTCGGATCTGCTAGTCGGCTACGCGCCCTAATGTCGGTCATTACTCGCGGTCCTTCGCGAGCCTAGAAGCGGCCATTCGACTTAGCGGTCGGAACGCCCGGAATGTTGTGGAAGCTGATTAACGCGAGGCCTAAGCAGTGACGATTGCAGTCGCTACCATGGGCTGATCTTCACCCCAAGGGGCGCGTATTTCAGCGTCGATAAAGCCGGTGTTTCGCAGAGCCTCTTCGATGGCATCTGCGGTTCGTGACGTGAAAATGTCATCCGGCAGGTTCATTCGATCCATTCGAACCTGAGGGGTAAAGCCGATCACCACCCGACCTGATGGCGCCAGCACACGTCTAATTTCTTGCAACCCGCGTTCGAGAGATGCCCAGAAATATACGGTGTTCGCGGTGAGCACCTTGTCGAATGCTCGGTCGGGCAAAGGGAGAGCCTCCGCCGTACCTTCGAGGAAATCTGCGCGGCCTGTCTCGACGAACGTCGCGAAGCGCCGACGAGCCACGTCCACAACATCTGAGGAGGGGTCCACCCCGCACACGAACCGCGCTCGAGATAGCAGCGGTTTCAACGTCACTCCGCCTCCAAAGCCTATCTCCAGAACCCTGTCCGACGTTTCAACTTTGAGCTGCTCCACCGCGAAATCGTTAAGCTTTGAATTCACTCGGTTCATGAACAACCGAATGAACTTCCCTCCCAGCCCCTCGGGTTTTGCCAGTTGTTGGGCAATGAACCTGGCAGCCATCGTAGATCCCCCTGAATCTGAAGACAGATCCCTTGTTGGTGCATCCCGCCGCGTTGTCCAGCGGGACGGTCGCCTACATCTTCAGGGATCGAAAGGCTGCCGTTCGGGAATGCGCCCCAATTCCGGTCACTCGGCGGCCCGTGCAGCAATCCCAAAAGTTGCCATTTAGGTCAGAATGGCGGTTTGTGTTTACGCTCTAACCTCGCTCCAGTTTCAAGCACTCCAACCGCCGCGTGCTTCGCGCTAGTTGCACAGCTGCCCAGCTGTGCAGCTTATCCGCTAAGCCCGATCGGGCTCAGGTCGATCGTTACCGTCACGCGCTCGCTCAATTTCTTCCGGCTCATGGCGGTCGATCCGCGCTATGTCGTCGCGAGCGCCTGGTTGGCTGTGCAAAATCTCGTCGAGCTTCGCGTGGATGGCCTGCGTGTCACGATGCTCTGCGCGTTGAATGAACAGCGTCATCAGCCAGGTCGCGAGCGTCGCTACGGCATGCCAATCGAAGCTATGCGGCTGCAGCACGATCCAGGCCGCCGAGTACGCCAGCACAATCGTGAACGCTATCGGATTAGCGCTGAGCACGCCGAGCTGAGTAAGTATTTTGCCGAATGCCTTTTGCATAAGATGCCAACGGCAGGTCGCTAAGCCTGTTCCGAGAATCGTGTTGACCGAGATCAGGATCGATAGCCTGACGGGAACGTGAAATTGGCTGCGACCGTATTGCCCGCAAGGTAGCGGAGGACACCGTGCCTGATGCGGTCGATGCGGCCGATGCGGCGAAGCGGGCGCTTGGCGAGCGCGGTCTGGTCTGGTGGACCGACGGCAACCCTGATCTCCATCGCCACATGGCACGGGCCCCATCGTAGCTGATTGGTTGCCGACCTCTGGACGGCACTGATGTCGATCAGGCAGATTTACTGCGCCCTGCCGATCAAGCCGATCGTTGAAGCCGCACCATCTTGGAGAACTTCAATGAACGCGCAACGCCCAAGTAACGACCCGCCAGACCACGCGGTCGAGGAGGGCGATCAGCCCGCTAAGGACGGACCGACCGCCAACCAACCTGATAAGAAGACGCCTGACATCAAGCCCGATCAGATTGCCGCGGACGACCCGCACAAGGCACAGAAGTTGACCCAAGCCGGCCGGTCCTTCGATGTCGATGAAGCAGAGGAATGAGCCGCTCTCCGATGCCATTCACGACCAACTTCTGGAGAACATGATGTCGAACGAAACTGGCAAACCGCAAACCGAGCCGCACAAAAAAGGCGAAAAGCCATCGTCTGGTGGCGAAGACGAAAGCAGCACCGAGCGCGAAGGCGATGACAGCCATTTGCACGAGGACCAGAAGTCACGTCGGCTCGGGGAATGAGAACCTGTGTCCCACGACGAGGGGCGGTAGTATTTCGAATTATCTAGCGCGCCTGCCGTTCAAGCGTTTCCAGTTGAGCAACGTAGCCCTGCATACCTTCCTCTAGCCGTAGCAGGAACTCCCGCGGCTCACTCGAATCCGAGCCGGCGGCCTCGCGCTCAGCAATTATTTCCTTCTGCTTGGCGATGTGAACCCGGCCCTCATCGATCGTTCGACGAACCTGTTCGATCTCGGCTTCATCAGTCATTGGGCGTCCTTCCACGCTCGCGACTTGTTCGGCATCGATGCGTGCTACGTCACGCCTTTCGCGCGCTGATCGTGCGGATAGTCTTCGGGTTTCACTGTCCCGACATTGGGTCGATCTTCGACTTTTTCGACGGGCTGCCCGCCGGGCGTGTCGTTTCCCGGCTTTCGTTCGGTGTCGTCATTCGACAACGCCGACTTGTCGTCCACAGAATTTCCCGTTGTTCGCGGCTCTGACATTATCGGCCTCCGAATTGTGTGCACATCTACGGGCCGGCGCACGTCAAGTGCTCGACGCGCGCCGCGGCCAGTAGCTACTCGTCGCGACCTACGTTCTGCCCCGGGACCCGCTCCTCGTGGGCGAAGTCATTCTGGCCATTTTGGCCGTCAGAGTTGTAGATCGGCATGTCGGGCTGGTCCGAAACGTCATTGTCGTCGTCCAGCTCGTTATCGCGCTGATCGGCGCCACTACCGCCCGCTTGATCGTCGTCTGGCTTGCCGCCCTGACTCCCGGGATATTGCGTTCCGCCCGGCTCGTCCGTCATGCCGCCCTGACCCTGATTGTGGTCGTTTTGATCGGTCATTCTGTTGCTCCTGTGTCGGAAGGTAGAGCTTGAACGGACGGCGACCGGATGCCGATCCGCTTCAAGCGACATAACTAACTCAGGTTACTGCGATTTTTGGTCGGCTCCGCAGCCACTTCATCGGCTGAACACCTATTTGGCAGATATGCGATCCATCTCAGACGTTTCGGCGGATGTTGGGCGGACCACAGAGCTGCCGTTCACTCGGGACGCTTCTCAACGTCAGCCTTTAAGTGGAAAGGTGCTGGGCCGCTTGTGGTAGCCGGGCACGCGATGTAGCCAGTCGCTACAAGGGGACAGTATGGATAGAGAGCGTACGACACGCGCCTTTTTGTGGGTGGCGGTCTTGGTCGGCGGCCCGCTGCTGGGCGCCAAGCTATTCGACCTTCTGGTTCTCGCCGGAGCTTGGAGCGCCAATCCTCCTGCGTCGCTTGCCATGATGCCGTATGGCAAAACGTGGCCGGTCGACACAGGTATATTCTTCATTCCATTCTCTGCAGCGATGCTCGTAGCTGGATTCGCGGCGCTTACGGCCGGTTGGCGTACACCATGGCGATATCGCTGGCTGCTCTGTCTGCCATCCGTGGGCATCCTGCTGCTGCTTATCCTTACAGTCGTGGCATTTTGGCCGATGAATGCGGCGCTGTATTACCATGGCGTGCACTCGCCAAAGGATACCATCACCGACGCTCAAGCTATCGCCATGGCTAAGCAATGGGTGATGCTCGATTGGGTCCGTGTGGCAGGTGCCCTCGCGGCGTTCGTGTCACCGCTCGCTGCTCTGACAAAACCCTGGCCCGGCGAAACGCTTCGAAATGATCCACCCGTCGTTCGCGTGCTTCTCGCTTTGGCGCTGCTGGGCGTGGCAGCATTTGTTGTTTGGTTCGTCGCGAATATCTGACCGCTTCTTGGAGCGAGGGCAGGCCTACCGCTATGGGCCCCAATTTCGGTCGTTCGATAGCAGTCTTTATGACGCTAAAACCTGCCTTCTAAGGCACCCGGCTGCAAACGTCTTAACGCGCTTTAGCCGGCCAGCTTTCTGGCGAATGCGACGATTGGTGCGCTTCCGCCCAGAGGTACGATCGATAACTCGATCAGCAGAATCACGCCGAGGCCCCACCAGTAAGAGGGGTGCACGCGGTGCCAAACCGTTCGATCGAAGACGATACCCGCAACGACAAATGCCAGTAGCCCGGCAATAACTGCGACGGGCGTAAAAGCGCCAAGGTGGAAAAACCCCAGCAGTCGGCTGAGCGCGGGCGCTGTGAGCAGCGCCGTACCGCATAACATTAGCCGCTTGTGCCAAGCCGGCCTACCTCGCAGCCAAATGGCGGCAAAGGTCAGCACACCAAAGCCGAGCATGTGAAGGACGTCGAGCGCGAGGAACAGCCCGAGCGGAAAGACGCCGGTTATGGCGCCGCGTGCAATCGCGGCGATCGTGCCAGCGATGCCCAGCGGCACCATAATCACGGCGATTGCAGTTCCAGCCCAGCCAAGCTGCCGATGTAGACCCGCAGCCTGGCCGCGGACGACCAGCCAGTTTTGAACGACATAAAGAATGATCCACGACGAGAAGACCGTAACGTGGACGTGGACCTGCCACGGAAAGTCTGTGAACCACACCCGACCCGTGAGCGGTTGAGACGCAAATCCAACGACGATGACTGCGAACATCGCGACGGCGATAAAGAGGAAAAACCTACGCTCCTTGATCAGCCGCTCCCTGTCGCCATCCTTCCCCACATCGACCCTCCGCGCTGTCGTTCTACGAATGCCGGTCGCAGGGAAAGAGAACAAGCGGATTGCTAGGCGTCGGCTACGCGCCCTAAAATCCGTCATTCAGCGAGTGCGGCGCAATTACCGAAAGCGGCCGTGGTGCTCGACCATCACTTGAAATCCGACAGCAATGGCATCGAACGGTAGGGCTAAGGATTTGTGAAGTTCCTGTAGCCATACCCTTCGATGCATGCGGATCGGAAGTCTCTCGCTAAACCGAATTACGGTCAACTTGTGAGGGCGATGCCGCTGCGGTCCGCCAGTTCGGCCAGCAGGGGCATATCGACCTCATGGCGGATAGTCTCGTCAACGCTCTTGAAGAAGCGATGCGCGTCGCCACCCGGTGTCACGACCACGAGCGCGCGGACGGGCCGGTCGGTCGCGTTGCGGAATGCGTGACTGCCGCCGGCGCGCAAGAAGCAGAAGTCGCCCGGCCCTGCTTCAATGTCTCCATCGGGATCGCTCAGCGTGAGCGTGCCGTCGAGCACGTAAAAGAATTCAGAATCGGTTGCATGGCTGTGCATCGGCGGGCCGCATTCGGGAGGAATATCGACGACGAGCGCGGTGAATTGGCCGTCGGTCTCGTCGGGGGTTATCATCGTGTGATGCGTCATGCCCAGAATGCTCAGGAGCTCGGCGCTGCCAGCTGGGACGAAGATGGTATCGCGTTGCTGCTTCATGTCTGTCTCCATCGTAGTGGCGCCGGCAGTCGCTCTGCCGGCGGCAATGGACCCCGCCGTGCTCCTTCGGGGGGGTAGAAGGTAAATCAGCACGGCGAGGTCGCGTCCGGCGAGTCGCTGCCGGATATGGTCGGACGGCCGGTGGCGCGCCCCGTAAGATCGATCCCGTTGGGTTGGGTGCAGCGGACCGACGTCGCCGCAATTCGGCCTCGCTGGCGTTAACTGGCAAAGCTCACGCTGATCATGATGACCAGCGGAACAACGGCACAGAACACCGAGATAAGGTTCTTCATCTGACCCTCCATCAAGCGAGTGATGCCGCCGTCGCAGGCTGCACGGGATACAGCCAAGGACGGTTCGTTCAGCGGTTGGCCGCTGCAACGATCGCTGCCGGCGTGCTGCTCTGGGCGTACGCCGGCAACGTGACTAGCAAGACGCCCGTAGTGATAAAGCCGGCTAGGGCGGCCGCGATAAAGTCGAATTTTCTCATCATGTTGAACTCCTGTTTGTGCTCGAAAAAGCGGATGCTCTTTCGTTGCCGGGAGCTATTAGCGGCGGACTCGATCGCGTCAGCAGGATCGCGACCGTTGCGGCGGACAGGCGACGAAAGTGACGCTCGGCGCGACGAAGCGACCAAAACGGACGGTCCGCGATCTAATCGCCCGTCGCGAGCGCGGTCAGGCTGCCGATCAACGCGGACACCGGCCATGGCGGGTCGATGTCGGGCCAATAGGCGCGCACCGGGAATACCGCGCCCGGCGCTTCGACCGGGCGGACTACGACGCCCGTGTCTAGCAGGCCGACATGTCCTTCGCATACCAGCGCCAGCCCGTCGCCGCGCGCCACGCGCTGGAGGATACGCGGCGGGCCGAGGTCGAGTATCGTCGCACTGAGCGCGGGGCCGAGCGGCAGGATGCGGCCGGCGAGAAAGCGGTGCATATCGCTGCCGATCTGCTGTCGCGACACCAGCATGGTCTCCTCGCGCAGCGCGGCAACGCTAACGAACGTGCCCCGCGTAAGGGGATGATGCGCGGGCATCGCCGCCATCACGCGCCCTCGCCACAGTTCGATCGAGCACAGGCCCGGTTCTTCCTTGCCCGGCAAGACCGCGAGAGCGAGCTGGCCGGCGCGCAGCGCGGGCAGCAGGCCGCCGCGCGGCATTTCGTGGACGCCGATATCGACTTGCGGACAGATGCGCGAGAACGTCAGCAATTCATCGGCCAGCCGGTCGCGGCAAATCGCAGCGAAACAGCCGATCGCCAAACTGGGCCGATCTGCGTCGCCGACGGAAATATCGCCTGAACCGGCGGGTACGCGCTGCATCGTGACAACCTGCGCGATTGCGGGTGCTGGCGAGCGTGGCATGCGACGAAAGCGACGAAACTGCGACGAAACCGACACGCCTAGCGACGGGGCCGACAAGCGCCTCTCTGCAAACGACAAGGGAATCGCTAAGAAAGTGGCGAGGGGGCAGGGCGATCATGCACGACCGGACCGGTTTCGACCCGATCGAGAAGCTGCGCGAAAGCGAAGAGCAGTTCCGGCTGATTGCCGAAAACCTGCCGGGGCTGTGCTGGATCAGCGACGGCGAGGGCAACCTGCTGTGGGGCAATCGCGAATGGCACGCGATGTTCGACGGGACCAGCGCCGAGCATGGCGACCCAACCGGCATCTGCCATCCCGACGACCTGCCGGTGTTGCGCGACCTGTGGCGGCGGATGCGCGCGATCGGGGAAACCGAAGCTGTTCACCTGCGATTGCGCGGCCGCGACAATATCTACCGCCCCTATTCCAGCAAGGCTGTACCCGTCCACAACGCGGAGGGCAGCGTGGTACGCTGGTGCGGTGTTCAGATCGATCTGAGCGACCAGCATGCGCATGACCGCCGCCAGACGGTGTTGCGCGCCTTCCACGATCAGTCGCGCGACCTGGTCGAGCCGCAGGCGATCCTCGAAGTTCTGTCGCGCATCCTTTCGGAACATCTCGGGGTGCCGCACCTGCTGTACGGCGAGATCGGCGACGGCGAGGGGCGCGACCCCGACGTGTTCCATGCTGCCGCCGGTGCCCGCCAACCCGATTCCGCGCGACGTTACTTGCTCAACGAAGCCTTCGCGACGGTCTCCGGCCTCGACAATTGGTTTGAAACGCTGGTCGTGGAGGACAATGCGGCACTGGCGCGCGATCCGGATAACGCGGTGCAGCGATCGGCCGATCTGATGGGGACGCGTTCGGCGATCAACGTGCCGATCATCAAGGACGGCCGTTCGGTCGCGATGATCGCCGTGCTCGACGTCGTGCCGCGCCGCTGGACCCGCGACGATGTGGAACTGTGCGACGAACTGGGCGAGCGCGCCTGGGCCGCGATCGCCCGCGCGCGCGCCGAAGCCGCATTGCAGGAACGCGAACGGAGCCAGGCTTTTCTGATCGAATGGAGCGACAAGGTCCGCGGCCAAAGCAGCCCCGAGGCGATCATGTCGACCACCCTCGAATGGTTGGGCCGCCATCTTGGCGTGACGCGCACCACCTATTCCGAAAGCGACGATACCGGCCGGATCTTTTCGATTCTCGGCGAATGGCGCGACGCGCACGTGACGAGCATCGCCGACACCAGCTTTTCGCTCGATACGGTGGGCGACACGGTCGAGCGCGAGTGGATCAGCGGCGCAATCGTCCAATATGACGACGTTGTTGGCGATCCGCGGATCGAGCCGAGTGTGGTGGAGTCCTACGCGCAAGCGCAAATCCTTGCCTTCGTCAGCGTCCCGCTGATCGAAAACGGTCAAGTCCGCTCCGCGCTGTCCGTCCAGCACGATCATCCCAGGCCGTGGCGTGAAAGCGAGATTCAGCTGCTCCGCGACGTTGCGGAACGCACCTGGGTGATGCTCGAACGCGCGCGTGCCGAGGCGGAGTTGCTAGAGCGTGAGCGCCACCAGGCCTTCTTGATCGATTGGAGCGATCATGTCCGCGGTGAGATCAGCGAGCATGCGATCATGGCCACCACGCTCGAATGGCTGGGGCGCCATCTCGGCAATGCGCGCACCACCTATGCCGAGTGCGATGCAGACGGTCAGTTTACGGTCACCGACGAATGGCGCGACGACCGTGTCGTTTCGATCCGCGGCAACAGCTTCCGCCTGCAACAGGTCGGAACGGCCGTGGACCAGCAGTGGCTGGCCGGCGAAGTCGTTCGCTACGACGATGTCGCAACCGATCCTCGGCTCGAACCGGCCGCGGCGTCACGTTATGCTGATGCGCAGATTGCGGCATTTGTCAGCATCCGGCTGATCGAGGGCGGACGGCTGCAATCGGCACTGTCGGTACAGCACGACGCGCCGCGGCATTGGCGCGACGACGAGATCCAGCTGATGCGCGATATCGCCGAGCGGACCTGGGTCGCCCTCGAACGCGCACGGGTGCAGGCGACGCTCGAGGAGCGCGAACGTAACCAGCGATTCCTGCTGGACTGGAACGACGAGGTTCGCCGCGAGACCAGCCCGCATGCGATCATGCAGACCACGCTCGAACGGATCGCCCGACATCTCGGCGTCACGCGCGCGACCTATTCCGAAAGCGATGCGGACGGGCACGTTTTCACCGTCCGCGGCGAGTGGCGCAACGGCGTGCCGAGCAATCTCGGCAAGGCCGTCCGCCTGGGCAATCTCGGCGACAAGGTCGACAGCGAATGGCTGGGCGGCGATCTCGTCTGCTACAACGACGTCACCACGGACGCGCGTGTCGAGCCCCCCGCGCTTACGGTCTACGCCGAGACTGAGGTGCGCGCCTTCATCAGTGTGCCGATCCTTCAGGGCGGTGCGATGCGCTCGATCCTCTCGGTGCATGACCGCGAGCCGCGGCGCTGGCGCGACGACGAGCTTCAGCTGATGCGCGACCTCGCCGAGCGCGCGTGGGTGATGCTCGAACGCGCCTATGCCGAAGCGGCGCTAAAAGTGCGCGAGCGCAATCAGAGTTTCCTGCTCGAATGGAATGACCGCGTCGGCCGCGAGACCAGCGCGCGGGGCATCCTCGCGCAGACGCTCGCTGCGATCGGCGAGCATCTGGGGGTCGAACGCACCAATTTCGCCGAAGCCAGCGAGGACGGCCAGTTTCTCTGCGTCGAGCAGGAATGGCGCGACGGCGTGCTCAGCACGGTGAACCAGCGCTACCCGCTGGCGGCGCTGGGTGAAAAACTCGCGGCGCAGCACAGCAGCGGCCAGCCGGTACGCGTCGCCGACACGCATGACGACCCGCTGTTCGACGACGGCAACCGGCCGCTGTTCGACCAACTCGGAATCCGCGCGGTGCTGACTCTGCCGATGATCCGCGCGGGCGAGGTCGTCGCGGTGCTGTCCGTTCAGCAAGGGCAGCCCCGACACTGGACCGACAGCGACGTCGAACTCGTCCGCGACCTCGCGGATCGCACGCTCGCGGTGATCGAGCGCGCGCATTCGGAGGAACGGTTGGCCGAGAACGAGGCGCGGCTTTCCGCATTCCTCGAAAACGCGCCGGTCGCGATGCACCTGAAAGACGAAAACGGTCGCTATCTGCGGGTAAATCCCGAATTCGCCAAAGCGCTGGGGCGAGGGCAGGAGGAGTTGGTCGGCACGCATCCGGACGAGATTTTCCCGGAGCGCATCGCGTTGCAACTGGAGCGGTTGGAGGCGATCGCCCAAGCCGGTTCGGTGTCGAGCGCCGAAATCTCGATCGAGGAGATGCGTCCCGACACGCACGTGCTGTCGATGGTGTTCCCGATCACCGGCGCCGGCGTCGCGCGGACGGGCGGTTTCACGCTCGACCTGACCGAGCGCAAGCGCGCGGAGGCGGCGCTCGCACGATCGCGCGAGGCGCTTTATCAGACCGAGAAGCTGTCGGCGCTCGGGTCCCTGCTCGCGGGCGTATCGCATGAGCTCAACAATCCGCTGTCGATCGTCGTCGCGCAGGCGGTCATGATGGAACGCCAGTCGCGCGGTAGCGAGCTGGCCGAGCGCGCCCAGAAAATCCGCAAGGCCGCCGATCGCTGCGCCCGCATCGTCCAGACGTTCCTGGCCATGGCGCGGCAGAAGAAGCCCGAGCGCGAGGCGGTCGATCTCAACGCCGTGGCGATGGCGGCATACGAACTCGCCGAATATGGCCTGAAGAATGACGGCATCGTCGCAACGCGCGACCTTGCGCCTGCACTGCCCAATATCTCGGCGGACTCGGATCAGCTGCACCAGATCATCATCAACCTGATCGTGAACGCGCAGCAGGCGCTGGCCGAAACGGGCGCAACCGATCGTGTGCTCACGCTTCGCACGGCGATCGGCGAGACACCCGACACCGTAATTCTGGAAGTCGCCGACAATGGCCCCGGCATCCCCGAAGAGGCGCGGCGGCGTGTGTTCGAGCCCTTTTACACCACCAAGCCCCAGGGCCAGGGCACGGGCGTCGGCCTGTCCTTTTCGCAGGGGCTGGCGGAAGCGCATGGCGGGCGGCTCGACCTTATGCCGACGCAACGCGGCGCGTGCTTCCGGCTCACGCTGCCGATCGATTCGGATCAGGCGGCCAGGACGGCTCCCGCCCGGACCGCGGCGGCGACAAAAACGCCGCTGCGGCGCGCGCTGGTGATCGACGACGAGCGCGAAATCGCGGAATCGCTCGCCGATTTCCTGACGTTCGACGGGTTCAGCTGCGATATCGCCAGCGGCGGCGCCGAAGCACAGACGCGGCTCGCGCTGGGCGATTACGATCTGATCGTCAGCGACCTGCGCATGCCGGGAGTCGACGGCCCGGCGCTTCATGCTTGGATCGCCGACAAACGACCCGATCTGCTCGCTCGCGTCGCCTTCGCGACCGGCGACACGCTGGGGGCCGCTGCCGCGCGCTTTCTCGACGAGGTCAAGCGGCCGGTCCTGGAAAAACCGTTCACGCCCGAAGCGGTGCATCTGTTCCTTCAACAACTGGACCTCGCATGACGCCTTCAGAACCTGGCAATCAGCCCGCGCCCTATGTCGTCGTCGTGGATGACGAAGAAGATCTGCGCGAACCCGTTGCCGCCTATCTGCGCGAACAAGGTATCGATGTGGACGAGGCCAGCGGGGGCACCGCGCTAGACCGATTGCTGGCGCAGCGCACTCCCGCGTTGGTGGTGCTCGACGTTACGATGCCGGACGAGGACGGTTTCAGCATCGCCCGACGCCTGCGCGCGAAGCACGATACTGTCGGAATCGTCATGTTGACGGCGCGTCGCGACGTCATCGACCGCGTCGTCGGCCTCGAACTAGGCGCCGACGACTATATCATGAAGCCGTTCGAGCCACGCGAGTTGCTCGCCCGCATCCGCTCGGTCCTGCGCCGCCTCGCTGCCGCGACACCGAGCGCCATGGCCCGAAACGGCGCCGAGGCGGATTTCGAGGACGAAGATGAGGACGAGGAACGCGAGCTCAGCGCTCGCGCGGGATATCACGACGAGTTCTGGATACCCACCACGCGCGGTCAAATCCGCGTGCCGGTGGATACGATCGAGTGGATCGAAGCGGCAAAGGACTATGCGCTGCTCCATACACCCGAACGCAGCCACATGATCCGCATCACGATGTCGGCGCTCGAAGACGGACTGGATCCCGCCAAGATGATCCGTGTGCATCGGTCCGCCTTTGTCCGCCCGGGTTCGGTTCGGCGCATTAGTACCATCGGGCGGCATATGGTGCTCGAGCTGCACTCGGGCGCGGCGGTCCGTGTCGGTCCCCGCCATTGGGGCGAAGTTCGCCACCGGCTCATGGGCAGGCCGGCGCGCTAGTTACGTTCGTCGAGTTCCGAGCGGACGGACAATCGGACCGCAAGGAGCCGCCGACCATCCGGCCGGGACTCCTTCGCGTAATGGTTCAAGGTCAGACGAAGCGAATGCGGGCGCCGACCTTCGGCTTGCGACGCATGGCGTAACCAACGCCGCCGAAGCCAAGCATCATCAATGCCCAGGTCGCCGGTTCGGGCACCGCCTGCACTGCGGTGACGGTAACGTTCGAGCTGTGCCACAGCTTGCCATTGGCCGAATACGTCAAGTTGCTGATCGTGGGCGTCGACGAGACGCCGAGCATCGCGAAGCCGAAGCCGGGCGTGGCCGGACTGACGGTGAAGCTGCCGAATCCGATGTTGTTGCCGACGATCAGCATGTCGGAGCCCTTGGTGAACGAGAACAACGCCGGGCCGGCATAGGCGACGTTGAAGCCGTTGAGCGTCAGGCCCGCCGCCGATGGCGGCGTTAGCAGCGCGGCATCGTCGAAAGTGAACGTGAAGATACCCGTCACCGGATCGGTCGGTGCGCCGGCCTCAAAGTTTGTCGCTGTGATAGAATAGGTCTTGGTGACCACCGCGGCGTTTGCCTCAGTGGTAGGAATTGCCACGGCAGCAGCAATGATCGCGGCAGACAACGTATAACGGCTTTTCATGAGTGTTTCTCCTAGGGACCGCCTACCGGCCCATCGCGTAGTGCAGACCTCCGCGGCACCGCGAAGCGATTACAAACGGAGTGATCGCAGGATCACGCCGGCGAGAAAGTCGCTCACGTCGGACGAGAAGGTGGCTAATTCGATAGTCATACGGCGAGCGAAGTCGCTTTCGGCTCGACGAAGCCTCGTTCGCATCGACGAAGTTGCGACAAAGTACCTGAGCGCTATGTCAGACCGAATGCGCCAATCTTAAAAGCCGCCCACTGGAGAATAAGCTTCGCCTCAGGCGGCGAAACGTACTCTCGCTAACGGTTGCGCAAAATGACCGCGGGATGCTCGGCACGCAGAATCCTCAAAATCCATCCTCGTCGAAACTTTGTCGCGTGCGTCGCACTCCAGAAGACGTGAATGTCGCGCGATGCGATTGGTTTGGCATCCCGCCCGCTGGGCAGACTTAGGAGGCCAAAATGCTATTCCACATTTCGATTGATGCGAATGATCCCCAACGGGTCGCCACCGTGATTGCGGAATTGTGGCAAGGGCAGGTTGCACCCTTCCCGCCTGTAATCGCCGGTAGCTGGGTTGCGTTGGCCGGTGACGAGCGCGGGTCGCTCATTGAGGTTTATCCACGCGGCACTGAACTGGTGGTCGCTGAGGGCGACGCTGATTCCTATGGGGTGATAAGAACGCCGGCTAGCGGCACGGCCACGCATTTCGCTATGGCGACATCGCTGGACACGGATGCCGTGTTTGCCATCGCTGCTCGTGAAAACTGGCCGGCAAAGTACCGTAAGCGGGGCGACATGTTCGGCGTGATCGAGTTCTGGATTGAAGGATGGCGAATGATCGAGGTGCTTACACCAGTCATGCAATCAGAATATTTGAGTGCGATACCTGGCGCATCTCATGCTCTGTTCGAAGCCCAGATGAAAAGCGGATGATGGGTTGTTCGTCAGACCGACAGCTTCCGGCCCGAATCCCGCCGTTTGTACGGCCGCCTGAAACGACTTCCGCTTTTACGATCTGGCGGCCCGACAGCCGCCGTTCCGCTTCCGGCCCATGAGCCTCCGTTCACCAGTCATCGTCCGAATCGTCTTGAACGACCACCACCTCGTACTGATCAGACGCGAAGTGGATCAGGATCGCTCGCGTGTCTCCGACCTGGGTCACAAGTAGCGTGTGTCCAAGGGCTGCATCGTCTTTGTTTTCGGATGCGGTGGCAAGTCGCAAGCCATAGTCCCTGGATAGATCCTGCTGTGTCGGACGGCCGGTGTAGCTCTTTTGTACATGCAGAAATCCCGCAAGCGGCGCCTCATCGCCGCCGGGGTATACAAGGGTGGAACCGGAAAGATCGATCAGCTCGTCTCTATGGACGGCGGAAACAGGAACGGTCATCATAATCTCCATAGCTAAGTTAATTTTAATTGCCGGTTGCGGCCCACAGGCCGTCACGAATCTATGAAGGCTTTTCCACTAAGGCGTTTGCAATCATCGC
Organism: Sphingomonas panacisoli; assembly: GCF_007859635.1. Taxonomy (NCBI): domain Bacteria; kingdom Pseudomonadati; phylum Pseudomonadota; class Alphaproteobacteria; order Sphingomonadales; family Sphingomonadaceae; genus Sphingomonas; species Sphingomonas panacisoli. The sequence goes on from NZ_CP042306.1 coordinate 992,048, forward strand.
GCTCAGGGCTTCTTCTGCGGCGGCCTTTACGACACGATCGTCGGACAACAAGTCACGCCGCATCCAGTTGGGGGCGCGCCTGACGACGTCGGCGATAATTCGCTCGGAGCTGGACATCATTGAGGTACGAGCAGGTTTCGAGGTTGTCGGCAACGTACCTATGTTTGCTGTTTTGACAGCTTGCCGATTGGGCCGGCGATCAAACTCATCGAAGAATCCGAGGCTTTGGGCGCGAAGGCGGCCGACATCCACTCGAATGCCGGCCGCATCGTTCGCCAGGGTGTCGGGTGGTGAGCTACTTCGCGGTATCTGCTGATGGTAAAGCGCCACAATTTCCGACCGCGACAAGCTCGGATTGCCGGCGACGTTTCCGACGACGCTGGCGAAGTTGAGCTTTCTCATGATCGCTTCGACACCGGGCGCGATCGCCTTGATGAAATAGTGCGAGTTCGGGCTGCGGGTGAAATCGCGGTGCACTCGGCCGGCTCGGGCGCCGACCCGCTGGATCGCGAAATCGGCGAGTGCCGGTGTCGTGAATTCGAAATCCGGGTGCCTGGTTTCAACAGGTCGGAGCTGCCGCGGCTCGGTGCGGCGTTCCCAAATCTGGAACAGTGCAGGCACGTTATACGGTTTGCCGCGGAAATGGAATGCGTTGTCCGGCACCAGTTCTTCTCGAACCAGGTGAAAAAACCGATTGAGACGATTTTCGATCGACGCCTTTCGGAACGATCGCGGCACGATGAGCGCGATGACATCGGCCTGGCGCGCCGCGTGGTTGAAGAACTTGACGGCCGTGCTGGCGTTTTTGCCAAACGGCGGGTTGCCGATGATGGCGCGCTGTCTGCTGCTTTTAACGTGGACCGTCAGGAAGTCGGCCTTGATGATGCCGGGGTATTTCGGTTCAACATCATAGGCGAGGCTGCCGGGGGGCAACAGTTTATAGAACGACCCCATACCGGCGGACGGCTCAATCATCAGGTAACGAGCTGGATCAAAATGCTGTTTGAAGATCCGGTAGAAGTGTTTCGCGACGCCCGGGCGGGTGTAATATTGATCGAGCCGGACATCCGACGGCCGATAGTCGGTTTTCGACTTTCGCTGACCGCGTTTACCGCCATTCTTGGCGACATTGGGTTGGACCTGGACGAGTGTTTCCGCCGACGGGAGAGCATCAGCTCGCGTCGATGCAGCGCGAACGACGGGGACATGGCGATAGACGTCGAACGTGCCGACGGGCAGCTTGGCTAACGAGATCATGAGGAGACGTTCCTGTCAGTGAACGGCTCCCGGCGGCCGTTCAGGACAATCCCACCAGCCACTGGTGGAACTCGAGACGGTGCTCCTCTCGTCTCGACACCGCGTACCGGGCGGCTAGCGACACACATCGATGAATTTCGACGACCGCCTCACCCTGCGCGACGCTCCGCGTGGATCGGGATTGGGCCGTGCGCCGTCAAACGACGCCTGTGTGCCTCTGCTCTATCAACTGTCCTACCGCATTCAGCAAGATCGGAGGCTGGTTAACGGCTGTACCGTTTCGATACAGTGACTTAGCTTGCCGCTTTCTCGTTCAATCGACCGCAGAAACGGACCGCTTCGGTCGCCGCCAAACGTCATCATTGTCGCCGCTGCGTGGAAAAGGGCTGCGGCCCACCGCCCCGCTAAATAAAGGTCCCTTTGAGCGGACTGCGGAAAAGCGCGGCCGGTTGCAACCATCGCGGCAGGGCTGGGAACAGGGGACAGATTGAAATTGCAGTGAGGACTGGGAAGTAGAGGAAAAGAGTTGATATTCAGCTCTTGGCTTCCTGGTCCTTCTTGCAAGGAGGTCTGTGATGCAATCACCTTTCGTGCCGACCATCATTCAGTCGGTGGGGCTGGCATGCGTGCCGGTCGACGACATGCCGCCGAACACATCGCTCGCGCGAAAGCCGGTCGCGGCGGCGATCGTCACGATCACTAGACGTGGTGATGGCCATCGCGACGCGGTCGTCAAATCCGTGTCGGACGCACGTGAACTCGAATGGCCGCTCCCGGTGTTGATTGATGACGCCTTAGTTGGTGGAGCGCCGACGATCATCGCGGACAGCGACCGCGACGTGCTGACCACCGAGGCAGCGTCGCGACGCTTCTTCGCTGAGCCAAAGCTCGGCGCGCTGGCGAAAGGGCAGGGGGTCATCGACCCTGCCGCCATGCTTGGCGAGCGGCACGATGAAGCGGCGCTGTGCCGAAGGCTCGGTATTCCCGCCAACCTCGTGCCGGATATGGACGTGGGCCGATGGTGGAACCGTAACGCGCCCGTTGCCGTCGAGGATGTCGCGCTGACGGCCGCTGTATCGCGGTTGGTATTATGGGCGCACTTCGCGTCGTTCCAGAGCGCCGAGCCCGATCCGTTTTTCGAGACGCTGTTGCCGTTGCGCGAACGGCTGATGGAACTGGAAGCTGATCATCCGGGGTTGAAGCCGTTTCTGGCGTCGCGACCGTTCCACCGCGCCGCATCGTTCGCGAGTTTCTATCGCGAGTATCGCGCCAAACGCGACGCCGGCGATACCGAAGCGAGGTGGGTGACGTTCGAGGACGGCCAGTCCTACGTCTGATTGCTGCCACTATCATCATGAACTTCGACAAGACCCCGCTTCGACGGGGTCTTGTCGTTTCGAGGAGACGACATCGTGCCGCAATGGCTGTCGCCCGATACAGAAAGTGCTGCCGCCCTCCTGGAGGCGCATCCTGATTATCGTGTTCTAAGATCACTGCCGCCGCTCGACCTGCTGCCGCTCCCGGCGCCCGAGGGCCGGCTACGCACCGCCGCGATCATCGACACCGAGACCACGTCGCTCGATCCCGCAACCGGCAGCATCATCGAACTCGCCATCTGCGCGGTCACGTTCGATGGCCGCGGACGGATCGTCGGGATCGGTCCGGTCCATGATTGGCTGGAAGACCCCGGCCATCCGCTGCCGTCCGAAATCGTCAAGCTGACAGGACTGTGCGATCAGGACTTGTCCGGCCAGCGCATCGACGATGCCAGGGTGGTCGAGATGCTGTCGACCGCCGATCTGATCGTCGCGCACAATGCGAGATTCGACGCGACCTGGATCGAGCAACGCTATTCCAGCCTCGCCGGACAGGCCTGGTGTTGCTCGCTCACCGACGTGGATTGGCGAGGGCTAGGTTATGAAGGCCGCCAGCTCGGCGCCCTGCTCGGCGAGGCAGCCGGGTTCTTCAACGGCCGCCATCGTGCGGATTCGGATGTCGCGGCTTTGGTCGCGCTTCTGACGACGACGCTGTCGTCGGGGCGCACCGCGTGCAGCGAGATGATCCTGTCGGCGCAACGCCCGACCGTCCGGATCATCGCCGAGGGCGCGCGGTTCGAGGTGAAAGACCGGCTCAAGGCGCGGGCCTATAAGTGGGACCAGAATATCCGCCGCTGGGGGAAAGAGGTTACCAGCAATTCGGTCGACGAGGAGCGAGCTTGGCTCGCCGAGCAGGCCGGGTGCCGTAACCCGAGCATGCGCGACATCACATGGTATCAGCGCCACCGCGTCTGATCCCCCCTCCACCATTCCAACCAATTTCACGAAATCTCGTGGGACCGCCCGCGCGGATCGCCGCCTTGTGCGGCATCACCCCCAAGGAGAAGTCTATGTTCAGCCTGTATCACGACCGCCCGTTCAACGTCCGCTATGCCCTGCACCAGCACAGCGGACGGTACACGCCCGAGTTGCTGCGGACACATCGCACCGCGCGCGCCTCGTGGCTGTATATCCATCGTCAGCATGGCAGCGATCTGGTCGGCCCCACGCCCGACTGGTCGATCCGCGACGACCTGGTGGCAAGCGGTCGCTGCGCGCCCGCGCGCGCGAACCATCCTTCACTGGACGGTCTGGGATTGTGGGATCAGGCCGACACCCACGCCGCCCAAATCCGACCCGACGAACCGGTTTGCGCGCACGCGGTAGGGTCGCTCCCGATCGGTGCGGGCATCACCGGTTGGCGCAGCCTGATCGAAGGGTTCAGCGAAGATTATCTGACGTCTCAGGGCATGACCGTTGATTGGGCGATCCATCAACGTGCTGCAGATGGTGATCGGCCGGAAATCCTGCCGCACTGCCACCTCCTGATCACGATGCGGGCGTTTGATGCGTCGCGGCCAGATCTTGGCCGCGTGCGCCAGAACTGGTTGCGCACCGATAAGGCGCGCAAGGCGCTCGCCGAGAAATGGTGGGCGTATAGCGGCATCACGCCGCGCATTTACGCTATCGCGGCCTAGATCGGACGGCAAAGGGGGCGACCTGGCCAGCCGAGTCGGCGCGCCAATGCACGGAACAAACCGGTACGAGCTGGAGCCGGTCGCCCCTATAAGCTGGTAGTTCGGGCTCAATCCTGGACGTGAAACCTTAGTCCAGGAGAATTACCATGGCCAATCCCAAGCCACTCAGCTCGTTGGAAGCCGAGTTTCGTCGTTGTTTGCGGCGGATCGATCCCGTGACCGATGCCGGTAACGGCCAGTCGCTGGCCGACGCCGCTGCAAGTCTGATCGCCGCCGACGCCATGCAGGCCGAGGTGACCCCGGAAGCTGCGGCTCGGATACCGGACGCGGAATTGATGGCGGGGATGACGGCAATAGCGGATCTGCTGCGCGGAGGGGTGACCAAGGTCGTCGCGCTTCCGTTCGGCACCAAGGCGCGCTGGATCAATCACGGCCTCGTGACGGTCGGCGACCAGCGCTACGTCATGGTCGATATCTGGGGCGGCATGCACCGCGAGCATGAGGCGCCAGCGTCGCAAGTCGGCCCGAACCTCGAGATGTTTCTGGCCGAACTGAAGCATGAGACCGAAGGGCAAGCGTGTCGCGGGCTGGGCATGCCCGTGGTCATCACCGAAGAGGGCTCGGTTGACGCGTACTCGCTCCACTTTGCGCCGTGCGCTGCAGCTGGCGGGGCATCGCTTAATGTGCCGATCGAGCGGCCGATCAACCAGCTGCCGCACGACGCCTTCGACCTGATCGTCAAGTTGATGGCTTATGCGATGGAAATCTTCTGGAGCCAGCGCTCGTCGCTTGCGCGGCGGGCGAGGTCGGCGAAAACGACGTTCGAAACCGAGGCGGCACTTGCCGGGACCGAAGCTGCCGGCCTGAACCTCGTCGATTTCTGGTCGAAGCCATTCGAGGTAGTGGACTTTACGGGCGAGACGATGCCCGAGCAGCTCACCCTGTATATCGGCCTCCAAACCTTTGACGCGGCGCTGCGTCCGGGCGTCGAACACTGGCTCATGCCTGGCAAGGCACAAGCGCGAGTGGCGATGCAAGAAGCGGTGCGGGCGCATGTCGGAAAAGCAAAGCGGCTGAAGCAAGCTGGCGCGCTATGTGTCGAAGGGTTGGCGGCCACCATCCTTGAGGCAGCACCCGGCGGGAGCATCCCCGTCCTGCGGCGCCTCTCGCAACGGATGGCGACCGATGTCGTCTTGCCGATCTCACGGGGCCGCCAACTCGTGTCTCGCCTCTATTGGTCAAACGGGACGATCAAGGCTTGGCAGATAGCGCACGAACGCGTTCAGTTTCGTGACGAGGAGGTGACGCTCTGCGATCTTGCCATGCCCAATGCGATTGCAGATGGCCTCGTAGGTCGCCGGCTGGACGAGATCATTGATATGCCGATGCCATGCGCCGCCAGGTTTCGCTGGGTCGAGCGCCGTTCCGAAGGGGCCCTTGTCCTGCGGTTGCACGACGTGTTTCACGACATCGATTTTGCATCGGGAGAGATCGGGGAGGCGATACCGTTCTGACGCGCGGCGGTGGCGAGAAGAAGTGTGAAGGTGGGCAGGAAGGGCAGACCATGTGTTGATAGGAAAAAAGATGATTGTCGCTGCGCTCTCGATCGGTCTCATTTATGGCCTCGCACGATGGTTCCCGCGCATGCTCGTCGCCGTGGCCGCCACGTTCATCGCCGTCATGCTTGCCAAGAAGGCACAGCGTTTGACCCGCGCCATGCTCGCAAATCGGCCCTGCGATCTCGACTATGATCGCAAGCCGAGCCGCGCGCAGCGACGCCAGATGCGCGCAAGCCTGCGGGTTGCGCTCAAGCAAACCGATTTACGAAGCTTGTTTCCAACGACGGTGGCTGGCGCGGAGCGATGGATCAGTCGAGCGCGCTGATCCTCCATCATGATGCCAAGGATGTCACCGCGCCCACGGTAACCGGTACGCGGTCGATCCGGTTTCAACGATCAGCACGGAAGCGCTATTGGCCTGCTCGACCGCCGTCACGCGCCAGCCCGATCCGCGCAACGAGGCGTAGTCTACGACTTCCTCCACCAGCCGACCGACAAAGCCAATCGCCATCGTTTCTGGAATTGGACGGCCCAGCTCGATCCGTAGTAACCCGAAGCTGGTGTCGAACGTCACCGTCTTCAGCCGGACGCGGACCTCGATCGAATGGCCATTGATGCGGACTTTCGCGGAATCGTAATTTGACAGGTCGACACTGGTCCCGTGCATCAACTGCGTGTCCGGCCATGCTGGTCGCAAACCTGCGACGATATGGCGAAGAACATGCTTCCCCCACGACGACATGTTACATCGCGATGATAGCCGGGGTCGACGTGGCCACCCATAACCTGGCTCGATCGTTTCGATCACATCGTCGAGCTCCAGGCCATCGCTCGCCAGCAATGCGATTAGAAACTGAGATACCGACCGAACCGTCGCGCCGATCTCCTGCCGGAAAATTTCGCGCGCACGGTCGGCATAGCGCTTCTCGGCTGCTCCTATCTCGCGCCGCGCCTTACTGCGGGCCAATTGCATCCGCCGGGCGTCAACGGGCGAGGGCGAGTCGGGGCCTGCATCGCCGCTCATGGCGTGCACTTCTTCCGGATAGTGCTCGTGCCATGGCATTTGGGATAGGCGCTGCAGCCCAATAACGGCACAGGCTTTCCGTTGACAGCTGGTCCCCAGCGCTTGACCATCGACGACCCGCAACGCGGACACGTCCTGGCCGCCCGCTTCTTTCCGGCCTTCCCTTTTTTAACTTTGGCGGGGGTTGGCGCGGGCAGCGTGCCCAGGAAAATGTTTGGCCGGGCACGGCCGGCGATTCCGAGATGCGCCAGATCCGCAGTTGCCTGATCGCGCGCCGCCAAGGCTGCTTCAACGTCCCGGTCGAGGAGCCACACCGCTTTTCGAACACGCGCAACCTTCGTCTCGAGGTCGGGAAGTAGGGACTGCGCTCGAAGTTCGAGCTGCCGCTCATGCTGCCGGACCGCCGCTTCAGCGTTGGCAAACACTTTGTCCCGGTCCGCCGAACGTGCGGCGTGCTCCGCCCACACCGCGATTTCTTCGCGCCAGAACAGCAGCGATACGATCCGCGCTTCGCCGACGCCGCCGATGGCGGTTAGGGCAGGGCGGGATATATCCGCCGCGCTCACAATCCCATGGGTGGCGAGGTGGGTGCGAAGAGCCGAACCGATACCGGGGACCTTTGCCTGGTTGATTGTTTCGCGCGCCATTATGCCTGTCGCCATCTTGGCGGTGATCCGTGCGGCCGTCCGTGCGACGACCGCCAATCTGGCAGTGCGGATGCGATCAATCTGATCGACATAGCCACGCAACTGGTCGATCAGCTTGGCGATATCCCAAATGCCGAGCCGCGAACGCCACTCGTCCAGCGCTCGGGTCGCCGCCAGTTGCGCGGCGTCGTTGCGCTCGATGAACTTCTGCATGACCCCTGACAGCAGTAGACCGGTTCTGCCCGCTACCGCGGCCAGCGCCTTTCTGGCCCCTTTGCTCGGCGGCATGTCCTGTCGCGACCACATCGGCATCATTGCTTCGCCTGCGTGACGCTTCGCATATTTGATCGCCTCGGAGACATCGTCGACAATCTTGGACCGTTGTACCGGCTGGCCAGGGTTAGTCGTCGTCACCCCACCCGGGAAAATCGGCCGCCCGGTCTCACGCTCGATGCGGCACCACGGGCAAGACGCAGCCTCTTGCGGGAAGTAGTGATTTAGGATGCGCGGGCAGGGCGTCAGGCTCGTCGCGAAACCGCCAAGCGCGTTGACCCATTCGGCGGCGCTGGGTCTCGAACGCCCGCGGCCCGCAAATGCACGCTCGAACAGGATGCGGATCGAGCGTGGCAGATCATCCAGCCTTAGCGCGCCGGGGGGGGCGTCGCACCGACGGTCCGCAGGAGCGAATAGGCGAACCGGCCCTGGACGATCGCTTGCTCGAGTGGAACCGGCCGGCCACGCACGACACCGGCATAGGGATGGCGACCCAGTGCCAGGAGCTGGAATAGGATGACGGCAAGCCCGAACGCGTCGTGATCGATTGTGCGATCGATCGCGCCGAATGGCATGCCCTGGATCTCGGGCGGCGTGAACTCGGGCATGCCGACGCGGCAACGGTGCATACCGATTTGAAAACTGTCGGCGTCGATCAACGTAACGGTGCCGTTCTGTGCAACGAGGAAGCCCGCGCTGTTGATATCGCCGATCACGACGCCGGCTGCGTGCACGTTTGCCACGATCCGCGCGACGTTGAGGGCGACGTGCACAATGAACCGATAATCGGCTTTCGGAAAATGCTCGCGGCGGGACCCTGTAGCAATCAGTTCGTGGATCGGCTGGTGACCCATCACGCGCCGCATCGTAAAACCGGCGAACCGTCCGTCGGCGGTTCGGACAATCTCGAGCGGGAAGGTTACGTTCGAACAAGCAGCGCCGAGACTGCGAGCGATGATGTCGCGGACCTTGGCCTCGCGTGCGGCATCGGGCGTGAGGTAGACCTTGGCCGCGCGTCCCGTGCCATCAGCAGCCGCGTAAATCTCGCCTTCGCCGCCGCGCCCGATGCGGTCCGCAATGGGAAAGTGAGTGCTACCGCACAGCAAGACCGGCGCTGTCATCCGGCTTTTATCCAAATGCCGCGAGGATCAGGGTCTTGTCGTCGTCGGTGCGGGCGTTCACGCCGTCCGAGATCGAGGAACGCTGCCAGCTTGCGTGACAGCGGTTGGTCGTGACCGATGATCACTCCCGCGGCCATCGTCCTGAAAAGCCCGTCGAAACACGGCGGGTGAGCGGTGCGGCTTGCGAAATCTAGCGCCAGCCGTTCGAGACCGTCGGTCAGGAGCGCCAGGCGATCGATGTGAAGTTCGCCGGTAACGCCGATGCGCAGGCGCGGATTGGTGTCGGTGATGAAATAGGTGGTGGAAGCGTATTCACCATTATCGGGCCAACTCAGCTCGATGAGTGCCGCGTCGTCGATAGCTCTGGCAATGATGGTTCCGTCGCCGATGTGCGCCGTAATGGAGCTTGTCCCGTCGCTGATCGCTAGCACCAGTGTCGTCGCGAAACTGCCCGGCGAGCAACCGAGGCGATCAGCCGCGACGATGATCATCAGCCGAACTTCTGCGACCCACAACTCGATCATAGCCGGGCTCGGCATGACGCCAGCCTTCGATATCCAGTCTTTGGCTCTGCTAGTCATGACACGCGCTGTGATCGCGGCGCCGTATCCGCCGAGCGCTGCGCTGCCGGCCCCGTCGCACGCGACCGCGATCAGGAATCCGGGCGGCGCCGTCAGGACGCGCCATGCATCCTGACGGCGCTCACCCGCCTGTGCGTGGGCAGTGCCGCGTCGCGACGCGGCTACCCAGGTCCAGTTGGACACGTGCTTAGACGATCGACGCCCAGCCGGCGGGGCCGGCCGGATTGGTCAGGGTCACCGCCTGGCCGGTGGTCGAGCGCGACACCGCGGACAGCGAGCTCGACAGCCACCGGAACATCGCGCCGAATGCGAGCCCGCGCAGCATTACCGGGGCGCTGACGGAGATGTTCGCGAGGGTATTGGTATCCGCACTGTCTACACCGACCGCGAAGAACGAGAAGCTCTTGCGCCGCTCGCCTTCCTGAACGCGGCGCGCGGCGCGCTCCCAACTGTCAGTCGGCGCCCCGTCAGTAACCATGAAGATCATCGGCCGGTATGGCGTGATACCCGCACTGCGATACTGCCGCTGACGCGAGCTTACGAGATCGATAGCGACGTTGATCGCCTCGCCCATTGGGGTGCTACCTTTGGCCTTGAGAGGCTGCGGATAGAACGCCTTCGCCGATCCGAACTCGGCGAGGACGTTAACGCTGTCACCGAACGTGACTACGGCGATTTCGAGGCGTTTGGCTGCGAGGCTGTCTTCGCGAACGTCGTTCGCGAACTGCTGCAGGCCAGCGTTCAGCGCCGCGATCGCCTCGCCCTGCATCGAGCCGGATATGTCGAGCAGCAACACGCAAGCGCAGCGCGGCTCGCAGTTGTCGGCGAACTCGACCAGATCGAACCCCCGGGGGCGAGATCGTCGCCGAACGGCACCTGTACATAATCGTCCATCATTGCTTACCTCTTCATGGCGAGGCCATCTGCCGACACGGCAACGACGACCCCGCAGACTACGGATCGCAGAGTGTCGTGAGCCAACGGCGCACGGCCGATGATCTCCACTCAGCTATTTGAAGGGGCGTTTGCCGATGTCGATCTCGGCAAACGTAAACGCGTCGCGTCAGGCGCGGTTATCATCGACTCGGCCAACCAGGCGCTGCTGGATCGACAGGCGTCTCGACTCAGCGGACAAACATCCGCGTCATTCGTGTCTCGTACTAAAAGACTGATTACAAGTACTTCCTCAAGTGCGCGCAGCGCTCTCAATGGCATTCCAATCTATGAACCCCAGTTTGAGCCGCTTGATGTGACGGTGGAGGTTGGCGACAGCCCGGCCAAAACCGTACCCGCCACCGACGTCGGCCGGCGCATGGCCGGTCAACTGATCATGCACATCCTTTGGGATATCCGCGTCGCGGCACAAATCCTTGAACGTATGGCGAAAGCTGTAGAACACGATCCGCGGATCCTTGCTCACCGCATGATCGATCACGCGGGCAGCGCGGCGGCTTGCTTCCTTGGTCTTGACCCCCAGCTTGTCGGCCTTGAGGTCACGAAAAAGCCGTACGGCACCACTGGCACGCTGCCGCTCCACATAATCCATGAACCCAAGTTCGATGAGCTTGGGATGAAGCGGCAGGACGCGGCGAGACCCTTCGGTCTTCACGCGGTTCTGCTCGGTCTCGACGTCGGGATCAACGTAGTCGGTGACGTCGATATAGGGGACGCGCTGTTCGGTCTTCACGTCCGTCAACAGCACTTGTCCCAGCTCTTCGATGCGACCGCCGGTCATTAGACCGAGCAGGAATAGCCAACGAAGCGTGATGTCGGAGACTGCTGATTTGCTTTGGGGAATCGACCACGGCTGCGCGAACAGCGGGTCTTTGAACAGCTTGGCTAACTCGTCCTTGGTAAACGGACGCCGATCGCCTTTCTTCGAATAGCCCTCGACCTTGATCCCCGCGGCCACGTTGGCCGGAATGTAGCGTTCCTGGAACGCGAATCCGAGCAGCGCCTGGATCGCGCCGAGATATTTCTTGATCGACGCCGGCATCACCCGGTCGAGATCATCGCGCCGCGAGTAGAGCGCGTGCTGATCAACGAACGCCAATTTGCGATGCGTCCGTGGCATGCTTTTGGGCATTTGCGCGACCGCATCGCGATACTCGAAGCAATCGTCCGCCGTGATCTCGCCAATCCCGATATCGCCGAGATAGCTCGTGAAGTCCGCGACTGCCTTGTCGGCGGCCGCCTGCATCTTCAGCGTCGGCTTGCGCTTGTCCTTCCATTCCGCGGCCAAGTCGCGAAGATTCATGTCGGGCCGGGCGCGCGACTTATTCGGCCGACGTCGCAGCGATGCTTCCCGTGGGGTCTGCTCACGGATTTCTGGTGACGCCAACGCCGCGGCGATCGCGTCGGCAAGCGGCTCGTCGATACCCGGCACGTTGCCTTCTGCAAGGCCGATCTGTCGCTTGAGCGCTGCAACTTGCTCGGCGAGCAGTGGACGCCACCGCCGACGCGGCGTGCGGCGCTGATAGTCGAACCAACAATCGCCGGGCGCGCGGTGGCTGATCGCGATTTCCGCCTCTAACCTTGCGATCGTTTCGTCGGATAGTTCGTCGTCGGTGTCGCTGCCGGCGACCCGCTTGCGGTACGCGATCCAATCCTCAGGGGTCATCGACTGTGCCGTCGGCAGCCGTTCACCGGCTAGATCCTCGACCGCGTCATCGAGCTCGCGTAGAATGAATCCCACATCGAGACCGCCCGAAGCGAAGCCGGTGCCGGACCGGCGGGTGAGGTGGCGCTCCACGAGAGCCTGTGCTTCCTCGGGCGAAAGCGCGCCGCCGCCCTGTTTCTTGAGCGTCTCGCGAAACGCGGCGATCTTTTTCTCGAACTCGCCGTTCTCGATCGCCAGCCGCTTTTCGGCCTCGCGGCGGTCAGACGTCCTGAGCGTCACCTTGTAGAGCTCGCCACAGTTGAACAGCGGACGCAGCGCTTCCGGCACCTTGCGGCGGAGGTAGAAGATGCCGCTACGCGGGTCTTCCCACAGTCCCTTGATCCTCGTCATTCCCTATCTCCGGTGTACCCGTTGGGTGTACTCGCCGAGACCTTAATGACAGGAAAACCGCATAATCCGCCAGTTTTGGCGTATCTGGTGACCCCTACGGGAATCGAACCCGTGTTTCAGCCGTGAGAGGGCCGCGTCCTAACCGCTAGACGAAGGGGCCGAAAAGCGGGAACGCGGCGCAGTAGGGCGGTGGGGGCGGAGCGTCAAGGCGATTGCGCGGCGGTAGTAGCCACCGGCGAATCACGGCCAACAAGTGACCGAGGCAGAATGTTCACGAAGCTTTTTGATGCATTCAGGAAATTCCCATCGACGACATTTCGAGGTTGTCGGTGCATTCGAGCATCGTCCAATCAACCACATTGCTGATCGGCGAGAACTCGGGAACCAAGGTCCGCACCAACGACCGAGCCTCGAGGACTTCGCCCGCTTCGATCATGTCGCGCAGACGATCCAGCTCCCGGCGTAACACCGACCAAGGAAGGCAGTCTTCCGTCGCTTTCATGATACGGGGATGCGCGGTCGGCATTGGATTATCGCCGATGAGCAGTTCTTCGTACAGCTTTTCACCGGGCCGAAGTCCGATTACACTTATCTCGATGTCGCCGTCAGGCCGGGTTTCATCGCGCACGGTAAGTCCGGAAAGGTGGATCATGTTTCGCGCGAGGTCGCGAATCAAAATAGGGTCCCCCATATCGAGAACGAATACTTCGCCACCATGAGCCATACTGCTGGCCTGCAACACGAGTTGTACTGCTTCGGGTATGGTCATGAAATAACGGGTGATCCCCGGATGCGTTATGGTCAGCGGCCCGCCTTGTTGGATCTGGCGGCTAAACAGCGGGACCACCGACCCACTGGATCCCAGCACGTTCCCGAAGCGCACCATCGAAAAGCACGTGCTGTGCGGAGGGGTGGCGGTGCTCAATCCCTGTAGAACAAGCTCGGCGAGCCGCTTTGACGCACCCATAACGTTGGTCGGCCGAACGGCCTTGTCGGTGCTGATCAGTACGAAATCTCGCACGTCGTGCTGAACGGCTAGCTCGGCGATCACCGCTGTACCGATTACATTGTTACGCAGCCCCTCGAGCGGATTGTGCTCAACTAGCGGCACATGCTTGAAAGCGGCGGCATGGAATATCATCCGCGGTTTCCACGTGCGAATGATCGTGTCCATCCGCGTCGCATCCACAACGGAAGCCAACAACGGCACCAACCGGTCACCGCCGACCGGGGCAAGTTCCTCATTGATCGAATAGAGCGAATATTCGCTGGTTTCGACGAGCAGAAGCTTGGCCGGCTTCATCGCGATAATCTGTCTGCACAGCTCACATCCAATGGATCCGCCAGCGCCGGTCACCAAGATGACATTGTCGGTAATGTCATCGAACAAGGTACCGACCTCCTGTTCAACCGGGCTGCGTTGCAGCAAGTCATTGATGGTCACTTCGCGGAAGTCGTTTACATGGACGGTGCCGTGCGCAAGCTGAAGCATGTCCGGTACCTTGCGAACGCGCACTCCAATGGCCGTAAGTTCCTCGATGATCGCGGCGCGGCGCGCGCGACTGGCCGATGGAATGGCGAGCAAGACGTCGGTGACCCCCAGGCTTTTGACCTGACTTTCAACGTCGCGTGGCGAATAGACGCGAAATCGCCGCACCCTTCGTTGGTGTAGCGAGGCATCGTCGTCGATAAAGCCGACGATCTTCATCTTGTCGCTCGCCGCCATGACTTGAGCAAGGTGGCGGCCTGAAACTCCCGCACCATAGATCAATACGCGGGCTTTGGCGGCGGTTCGTGTCCCGCCCAGGATCGGCTTGGTCAACAAGACGCTTGCGATTCCGCGCGATGCCGCGACCGCGATGAACATCAGGCCTGGTTGTATCAGTCCCACCGTGCGCGGAACCCAATCGAACCCGTAAGCGGTGATGAGCGCAAAATAGCCCAGCCCGTAAACTGCACAGGCGGTCGCGCTGGAAGCCACCGCATCGGCACCCGCATAGCGAAACACGACGCGGTACAGCCCAAACGCAGCGAAGACCGGAATTGCCAGCAAGATCGACAAAGCGATTGCCAGCATCGGGCGTCCGTTCATCGGCATCCACACGCCAAGGCGCAGATAATAGGCTAGCCAGACCGTGATCGCGCACAAGGCAGCGTCGACACCAATTGCGATCGTTCTTTTCCACGGCCTCGGTAAGCCGAGCAAAGGATGTACAACCAACCGCATTAACGCACTCCACAAACGCTGGTAGCAGCCGCGATCCGTTCTCGCGGATATATTAAGTGCGTGCCCATTAATGAAAAACAGCGGCTTGAGATAGAGCCGGCGCTCACGCTCGGTAAGCTTCGAGCGAAAGCTTCGGCGGAAGGCGGCTGGAATGCCCTGGGGACGCGACTGCAACGCGAGCAGGCATAGAGGTGAAGAATCGATAATTGCTCGCGTTGTGCCCTGTCGTTAAGAGGCGTTCAAATGCCCAATGTCAGTCTCCTGCACCCCCGCCGCTTTAGCGATTCTCGCGGCTGGTTCGCCGAAGTATATTCCGAGCCGGCCTTCGAAAAACTCGGCATTGTCTGCCACTTCGTGCAAGACAATCATGCTCTTTCGATATCGCCTTTCACGCTACGTGGGCTGCATTTCCAGACACCGCCCCACGCCCAAGCCAAGCTCGTTCGTTGCGTCCGCGGACGTATCTTCGACGTTGCGGTCGACGTTCGACGCAACTCGCCTTCCTTCGGGCAGTGGGTTGGAGCGGAATTGTCGGCCGACAACGGTGACCAGCTATTCGTTCCCGCGGGTTTTGCGCACGGCTATTTGACGTTGGAATCCAATTGCGAGGTCGCCTACAAGTGCTCTGCGGTGTATGCGCCGGAGCATGATGGCGGCATTCGATGGGACGATCCGACCATCGGTGTCGTTTGGCCCTTACCCAAGGGTATTCGACCGCAGCTCTCGGCCAAGGACGAAGCGCAGCCGTTGATCGCAGATTTCGTCAGTTCGTTCGACTATGATGGACATCCCCTAACGTCACTAAGCTGAAAGACCGACCATGCGTATCCTCGTAACCGGTGGAGCGGGGTTCATCGGCTCTGCCCTAATTCGTCATCTGGTTGAACACACCGACCATAGCGTATTGAACTTCGACAAGCTGACTTATGCCGGCTCGCTTTCCACGGTAGCTGGAGTATCGTCGAGCGAGCGGTACGCGTTCGTCCGCGGCGACATTTGCGATGCAGCGGCTGTGCGATCCGCGATCGCCGATTTTCGTCCCGAAGTGATCACGCACTTGGCGGCAGAGAGTCATGTCGATCGCTCGATCGACGGCCCTGGCGCATTCGTGCAGACGAACATCGTAGGTACTTATACGATGCTTAGTGAGGCACGTGCTTATTGGTCGGCGCTGGATGATCCCACGAAGGAAGCATTCCGCTTTCATCATATTTCGACAGACGAAGTGTTTGGATCGCTCGGCGACGATGATTTGTTTACCGAGGACACGCCCTACGATCCGCGGTCACCTTATTCGGCCTCCAAAGCCGGATCGGACCATTTGGTTTCGGCTTGGGGACATACGTTTGGGCTGCCGGTCCTGATCACCAATTGCTCGAACAATTACGGGCCTTATCACTTCCCGGAAAAACTCATCCCGTTGATGATCGTGAAGGCTCTCGGCGGTGAAGCCCTGCCCGTATACGGGCAGGGTGCCAACATACGTGATTGGCTGTTTGTCGAAGATCATGTTCGGGCTCTTCGAGCTGTATTCGAGCGCGGAGTTCCGGGGCGAACTTATAATATCGGCGGCAACTCGGAGCGTCGCAATATCGAAGTCGTCGAGACGCTCTGCGCTATTCTCGATGTCGAACGGCCTCGCGCGGACGGCAAATCTTATGCCTCGCAAATCACTTATGTGACCGATCGGCCGGGACACGATGCTCGCTATGCTATCGATGCTAGCCGGATTCGTGACGAGCTTGATTGGGCGCCCGCCGAATCGTTCGACAGCGGCATCAGAAAGACGGTGCGCTGGTACCTCGACAACGAGAATTGGTGGCGAGAAATCATTGATCAACAAGCCGCCGCCAAACGACGTGGCCTAGCCGCGTGAAACAGGTCCTGATTACGGGCGGCAATGGGCAGCTTGGTACCGAACTCAAGCGGTTCGCTTGGCCTGACGATTGGCAGCCGATGCTGATCGATATCGACGAGCTCGACCTGCGCGACCCGGACGCGATAGCGGCGATGGTTGCGTCGAATCGCTGGGCGGCTGTAATAAATGCCGGCGCGTATACCGCTGTGGACCAAGCGGAGAGCAACGTCGTCCCAGCCTGGGAGGTCAACGCGCTCGCGCCCGCTGCCCTGGCATCGGCTTGTCAAGCTGCCGATATCCCGATCCTACACGTTTCGACCGATTATGTGTTCGACGGAGCGCGCGACGGTGCATGGGAGCCGGAAGATACGCCAGGACCGCTCTCGATCTACGGCGCCTCGAAGCTCGGCGGTGAAATAGCGGTGCGCACGTCCGCTACGCGTCATGTCATTGTACGAACCGCTTGGGTGGTGAGCGCGCACGGGAATAATTTCGTGAAGACGATGCTCAAGCTCGCGACGGATCGGGATCTGCTGAACGTCGTTGATGACCAACGCGGTGCCCCGACATCGGCGGTGGATCTGGCAGCGGCACTCGCTACGATCACGATGAGGCTGGTGGATGATGCCGACGCCCCTGTAGGGACATATCACTTCAGCAATTCGGGCGCCACAACGTGGGCGCGGTTTGCGCGCGAGATATTCGCGCAGAGTGCCGCTCGGGGCGGCCCGTCGGCAACGGTATCGGCTATCCGTACAATCGATTTTCCGACCGCGGCCGTCCGCCCTGCAAACTCGCTGCTGAGTCACGCGGCAATCTTGCGCGACTACAAAATCGCGCCGCGGCCTTGGCAGGATGCATTGGCCGAGATTCTCGACGAACTGATTGGAACGCCGCAATGAAAGGTATCATTCTTGCCGGGGGGTCGGGTACGCGACTGCACCCGGCAACGCTCGCCGTGAACAAGCAATTGCTGCCGGTCTACGATAAGCCGATGATCTATTATCCGTTATCGGTGCTGATGATGGCTAAGATCCGAGATATCCTGATAGTATCGTCGCCGGAATTCATTGGAAATTATCGTAACTTGTTTGGCGATGGATCGGCATATGGCCTAACCATTTCCTATGCGGAGCAGCTGCGTCCGGATGGTTTGGCTCAGGCGTTCACCATCGGCCGCGATTTTATCGGGGATGACTGCGTAGCGTTGGTGCTCGGCGACAACATTTTCTTCGGCGCCGGGCTGACCGACCTGTTGAACCGCGCCACCGCACGGACGAGTGGTGCGACGGTTTTTAGCTATCGTGTTGATGATCCTGAACGTTATGGCGTGGTCGAGCTCAACAATGGCGGCCGCGCGATAAGCCTGGAGGAAAAGCCGGCTGTACCCAAGTCAAATCACGCGGTGACCGGGTTGTATTTCTACGACAACCGCGTGGTGAATTATGCAGCCGACTTGAAGCCGTCGGCCCGAGGCGAATACGAAATTACTGATTTGAATCGCCGGTACATGGAGGCTGGCGACTTGTTCGTCGAACAAATGGGCCGCGGATATGCCTGGCTCGATACCGGCACGCATGATTCATTGCTCGAAGCGAGCGAGTTCGTGCGTACGCTGCAGCACCGACAGGGTATCCAGATCGCATGCCTTGAAGAAATAGCCTTCCAGCAGGGGTTTATATCGGCCGACCGGGCACGCGCTGCTGGTGATCGGTTTGGAAAGACCGCTTACGGCAAAGCGATTTTGGCAGCTGTGGACGGCAACTGAGCAGGTCGTCGGCGATTGCAGGCCCGAAAGGCGACGGAGTTAAATATGGCGAACATCGACAAAAGCGTTTGGCCGGATTTCTCTGAAGAGGAAGCCCAAGCGGTCGCAGACGTGGTCCGGTCCAATCGCGTCAATTATTGGACGGGAGAAGTTGGTCGCGCGTTCGAACGCGAGTTCGCCAACTGGGTCGGTACGCCATATGCCGTTGCACTGGCCAACGGCACATTGGCATTGGATCTTGCGTTGAAAGCTCTGAAGATCGGGGCAGGGGACGAAGTGATCGTCACGCCGCGGACGTTCATAGCGTCAATCTCTTGCGTGATAAATGCGGGCGCAGTCCCGGTGTTCGCCGACGTCGATCGCGATAGCGGTAACATCAGTGCGGCAACGATTGCGGAACATGTTACCGATCGTACGCGGGCGATCATTCCGGTGCATTTGGGGGGATGGCCGTGCGACATGGACGCGATAATGGCGCTCGCGCGTACGCATGGTCTGGCGGTAATCGAAGACTGCGCGCAGGCTCACGGCGCCATGGTCGGCAATCGTCATGTCGGTAGCATCGGGCATATCGGCGCCTGGTCCTTCTGTCAGGACAAAATCATGACCACTGGCGGCGAGGGCGGGATGGTGACCACCCATGATGAAGCATTGTGGTCCGCGATGTGGTCATTCAAGGATCATGGAAAGAGCTGGGAAGCGATCTACGAGCGTGAGCATGCACCCGGCTTCCGATGGGTCCATGAGTCGTTTGGAACGAATTGGCGGATGCTGGAAATGCAGGCGGCAATCGGGCGCATCCAGATCGGCAGGATGGAAGGATGGACGGCGCGGCGCACCGAAATCGCGTTGCGCTTGGCCGCAGCGCTGGCCCGCTATCCTCGTGTCGTGCGCGCACCATTGCCCGCGGCGGAATTGCGTCACGCTTTCTATCGCTTTTACGGCTATGTTCGTCCCGAGGGCCTTGCCGAAGGCTGGTCACGCGACCGAATTGTCGCCGAATTGACCGAAGCTGGCGTACAGGTTCTGCATGGGACCTGTTCGGAGGTATATTTGGAGAAGGCGTTCGACGGGACAGCCTTCCGTCCTCAAACACGCTTGCCGATTGCGCGCGAACTGGGTGAAACGAGTTTGATGTTCCTGACGCACCCGACGATGAGCGATGCTGAACTGAAAAATGCAGAAGAGGCTATCGATCGGATACTGCGCTCGGCCCCGCGATAATCATCGTCGTTATTCGCGCACTAACGGTCGTGCGGGATTACCGACGACCGTGGCGCCCGCTGGCACATCCTTGGTGACTACAGCACCCATCCCGACCACTGCGCCTCGGCCGATGCGCAACGGCGATCCCGGATTGCCCTGCTTCAGGATCGCGCCCGTGCCGATATATGCGTGATCATCGATATGAACGTTGCCATTGCATTTTACCCCGGGCGCGAAGGTCACAAAATCGCCGATCACACAATCGTGCGCGACGTAAGAATAAATGTTTGCGTGGAAATGCCGGCCGATGCGGATGTCGCTCGTGAGATGTGTGTAGCCGCACAGCACCGAACCCTCGCCCAGCACTACATTGTCGAGCACGGTGCTGGTTGCTGATCGCACGTCCAGCACCGAAATGCCGTTATCAGAACATTTTCGATCGAGTGCTTCACGAACGGTGGAATTGCCGATCGCGATTGCCACCCGCTTTTCGTCGTGTGTCATGTTCAAAAACTGGTCGAAAGATAGCACCGACACTCCATCCGCCGTACCATCATCGACAAAATACAGTTCGACCCCGGGTCCACCATATTGCGCGCGTACCAAAGGCATCAACTCGCGGCCGAATCCGCTAGCACCGTAAACCGCGATACTGCGTGTCATTGGCTTTCCTTATTGTTTGATCCCGTGAACGCCACCATCGTCGCCTCGCCATCAGCGGCGATACCGTCGCGCGCAATGACCTTGCGGACTGTTCGCCAAAGGATCCTGAGGTCCAGCGCGAACGTGCGGTGATCGACGTACCAGATATCGAGCGCGAACTTCGCATCCCAGTCGAGCGCATTGCGACCATTGACTTGCGCCCAGCCAGTCAGTCCGGGACGGACCGCGTGGCGCCGTGCCTGCTCTTTCGAATAAAGCGGCAAATATTGCATCAGCAACGGGCGTGGTCCCACCAAACTCATGTCGCCGCGAACTACGTTGAACAATTCCGGAAGCTCATCAAGGCTAGTCGAACGTAACGCTTTGCCGAATCGTGTCAGACGGGCGTGATCGGGTAGTGGCGTCCCGTCGGGATCGTTGGCGTCTAACATCGTCCGGAATTTGATCATTTGAAATGGCCGCCCGTGCAGACCGGGGCGCTGTTGGCGAAACAACACAGGCCCACCCAACTTTACCCGCACGAGGATCGCGATCGCAGCGAGTACCGGACTAAGAAACAACAGGGTCGTGCAGGCGACCAACAAATCGAAAGCCCGTTTCACGCAATCGCTACCCTCACTCCGTGCGCGCTCTGTAGGCCGACGCTCCGGCGCCGCCAAGGGGATGGAAGGCCGGGCATCTCCGGATAAATTGAGAATCCACCCGACGTTGCTGTGCGCGGAATCCAGCATCTTGGGCAAATCGCAAGGGGGATGGTGGCGCGTTCCGGGGTAGCCGACGCCGGCGCTTTGTGGCACGGCGCTGCGCAATTCCTCCAGGGCCAAAATATAATATGCCAATCAAAACGATGTTGAATTCGGGTGGCGGAGTTGGTCGCCGGCGAGGGCTCTGGCCATCCGGCTGATAGCGCAGTGACTATGAAGCGCATCGAGTCTTCTGCCTAGTATCGCGGAAACGCCGCGCGATTGCCGACTGAGCAGAGACTCAACAGGTCTGAGAGCGGGTGCGGTGTCGGCGCGATAAAGCGGCGATCGATCACATCGACAAAATGACTGCCCGGTACGGAGCCGGGCGCTGAGTGAGGGTGTAGGGTAATGAGCATTGCAACGGTCTCGGTGATCGGTCTTGGCTATATTGGCCTTCCTACCGCAGCGATTCTTGCATCGTCGGGCTGTCAGGTGATCGGGGTCGATATCAGCGAGCATGCCGTAGCAACGATCAATGACGGGCGAGCACACATTGTCGAGCCGGGGTTGGGCGCCCTCATCGCATCCACGGTGGGGCAAGGCGCGCTACGGGCCACGCTGATCGCCGAACCAGCCGATGCATTCATGATCGCTGTGCCGACGCCTTTCAAAGGCGATCACGAGCCCGATCTGGCATATGTAAAGAGTGCCTGCGACACGATCGCGCCGGTGCTCAAGAAGGGCGACACGGTAATTTTGGAATCGACTTCGCCGGTTGGGGCGACGGAGCAGGTCGCGAAATGGCTCGCAGCCGCCCGTCCCGATCTCGTGATTCCGACCGCGCGGTCACAGGATGAATTCACGGATATAGCGATTGCTTATTGTCCGGAGCGGGTTTTGCCGGGCAATGTTTTGATCGAGTTGGTCAAAAACGATCGTGTAATCGGTGGATTGACCCCGGCCTGTTCGGAAGCGGCCAAACGAGTTTATGCCCTTTTCGTAAAGGGCGAGATCATCCTGACCGATGCCCGGACAGCCGAGATGTGTAAGCTGGCGGAGAACAGTTTCCGCGACGTCAACATCGCATTCGCAAATGAGCTTTCAATCGTCTGCGACCGGCTCGATATTGATGTTTGGGAACTGATCGCACTCGCTAACAGGCATCCGCGGGTCGATATCCTCCAGCCAGGCCCAGGGGTTGGCGGACATTGTATTGCTGTCGATCCGTGGTTCATCGTCCATTCCAGCCGAGATCAAGCGCGCCTCATCCGCAAGGCGCGTGAAGTAAACGATGCGAAGCCCGACTGGGTTATCGACAAAGTCTGCGCGGCAGTTGACGAGGTCCGCGCCGCGCGTGGTACGGACGAGAACGTACGCATCGCTTGCTTAGGTCTGGCATTCAAGCGCGACATCGATGATCTTCGCGAGAGCCCCGCACTGGCAATCTGCGAGCGGCTCGCGGATTTGCCTGGCTGTGATGTTATTGCCGTCGAGCCGAACATTGACGCTCTTCCCAAGCAGCTGGCGGGGCGAGTCGTTCTGGAAAATGTCGATGTCGCGATCGGCGTCGCCGACGTCATTTTGTTGTTGGTTGATCACCATCAGTTTGGCGACGCGTACAGGCTGGTCGATACACGCGTACCGGTAATCGATACACGTGGTCTGTGGCGGGAACGCCGCGACGTTCGGCGAGAGAATGCCGCGGCGCACGAACCGGTCGATACCATGAAAATGGCGGTCGGCGACCTTGATCAATCGATGGCCCGCCCATAATAGGCCTGAAATGGAAGGCTCGGCTGGCCGCGAATGCCGCCGGACGTGATCGGCATAACAATCAAGGACATCATCCGACGGTTTTCGACCAGACATGAAGCGTCTGGCAACCGAAAGACCTCCATAGTTCGCCAGATAGGACCGTAAATGTCGCACGTTGCGCAGATTGATTTCGTTACGTTGGTCAGGAAGCACCTGCCGCAATTCTTCCATGGTGGAAGGGTCTTGGAAATCGGCAGTCTGGATATCAATGGCTCCGTACGTTCGCTGTTTGACACGCCTGATTACGTCGGCGTCGATGTCGGCGAAGGCCCGGGCGTCGATAAGGTTTGCCAAGGACAGTTGGTAGACTTCCCGACAGCGTCTCTCGACACCGCAATCTCATGCGAATGTTTGGAGCACAACCCGTTCTGGGTGGAAACAGTATCCAACATGTTTCGGATGACCAAGCCTGGCGCGCTGGTCGTAATCAGCTGCGCGACCATTGGCCGCGCCGAGCATGGAACGACGCGAACGTCCGCCGACGATTCACCGTTATCGATCGGCATCGGTTGGGATTACTATAAGAATATTTCGATCGCAGAGTTCCGCGACACGTTCGCACTGAAATCGTGGTTCCACGACTACATCTTGATGGCGAACTGGCACAATTCCGATCTTTATTTCGTTGGGATCGCAAAGGGTGGCGACACGTCGGTCGCGCTGGAGCCGCTGCGCCAAGATTTGGCGAAGCGTTTTGGCCCGTCAGGCAGTTTCCGGGCAATGTCGGTGATGCTTGCCGGGTCGACGCTCGGCGAAGCCGGGGTCAGCGTTCTGCGCGGCGGCTGGCGAATGATGTCACTCATCAAGCGCTCGAACAAGCAGCCGTCATAGCGGGGCGCGTCCCAGAGACGTCGATTTGCGGCCGTAGCGCATCAAGGTTGCCAGCATCGTCGCAACCTCGGCGCTCGCGTAGCAGATCGCTGCGGCGTAAGCGCCGATCCAGTGAGCCAATACGAAGCAGAGCGCGCCGCTGACCGTGCCGGTAACTAAAATCACCGCAAGAAAATAAGCTCTGCCGCCAAGATAATTTAGCCCGATGCTGCCGAACATGTAGCTAGCGATCCCGAATACCACTGTCGGTGCCATGATGCTCAAGTAGCGCAGGATCTCATCGACGTTGTTGTACGGGATGACGATCAGGGCATAATGCCGGATAACCAGGTAGGAAATGGTGAGCACCAGAAGGATCGACGCCACGACGCCGACCTGCGGCAGCGTGTGTCGGGAAATCTTGCGTGCAACGTGCCAGGTCGGCGTAACATCGGTCCTGATCGCGCGGATCGCCTTTGGAAAGAACAATTGGTTCAGAGGGCGTGCGATGGCCTGGAGGCTCTTCGTCAGTTTTTCGGCGACCGAATAGGCCGCAAGAGATTGCGCGGGGATGCCCACGATTCCCAAGATCAGCACATTCAAGTCGCGCTGTACGGATACCGCAATGTTGGCGAAGAATATCTCTTTGCCGTCGATCGCCATGGCGATCAGCGTTCCGCCCGAGATGCGATGGACGCGTAAACCTTCGTGTCGAATGGCGTAGCCGAACGATATCAGGCCACCGATCAGATATGTCGTGCCCAGGATGCCGGGAACAAGAATGGCGTCGTCGGTCCCGTGGACGAGAAGCAATATCAGGCTCAGCGCTGCGATCCGGCTCAGCACCGTGAACACGGCCAAGGGAAAGTTGCGTTCGAACCCTTGGTAGACCCAGGCTGATTGAAAAACATAAGCGAGGGGAACGAACGTCCACAACGTAATGATCGACCAGCTCTTGCCTAACGCCAGCACATAAAAGCCGATCGCCACGACTGCCGCCGCGAGGAACAGCAGCAACCTTATATATAAAACTCCGCTAAACAGATTATCGATGGCAACCCGGTCCCCGCTCTCCCTGAATCTCACGAGTTCGGAAACGCCGATTATCTCGAAGCTGAAGATAACGACCGCCAAAACCAGTAGCGACAGCGCTTCGGCCAGCGCCAGATCGGCATAGATCGAAGCGCCGAGCGTGTGCAGCAGAAAGGGAAACATGATCAACGGGATCAAGGCGTTCGATCCCTGGATGCAGGTGAGCGACGCTAAATTCAGAAGGTCTTTTTTCACGAAAATCCCAGGGGTTCTTCGGCGCGGGCGCCGGCGCTGACGGGAGGTTGCTGTTCGGCGCGGTCATCGACAACATGCAGCGGGGTCAGGCGGTACTACAGAGAGGCGCGAGCGTCTATCGCCCGTGATCGGCAGTCGGCTTGTGTCGTTCCAGCCGTCTTTCGATGTTTGATCAAAGGGATGCCTTGAGGCAACGAAGCCTCCGAAACGCGCTCGCACTCTTGATGGGGCCGGCTGGAACCGCCATGGGAGTCGCAGGAATCGCGAGGTGTGGCGTCGCCCCTGGCAAAATGCTCAGGCGCATTGAATTGAAATAAAGGCGTAACTTGGCCATTTGCACGGCTCAGTGCGTACCCCAGTAAGGTGTCTCAAATGAAATATGCGTATGTCTGTACCAACTACAACAACGCACATTTTACGATAGACGCGGTGCGGACGATCTCGGCCGCTTCGTTCCCACCTGCATTGATCGTGGTCGTTGACAATCAATCGGCCGCCGATGACGTGCAGAAGTTACAGACGTTGGCGGAAGCTTACCCGCAGGTCGATCTCGTGCTCAACGCCGATAATGTCGGGTACTTTCCCGGGCTCAACATCGGGATCGATCGAGTGACGACGCTCGACCCCACGATCGACTGTATGATCGTCGGAAACAACGATCTGGAATTCCCGGTAGATCTGGGCGAGCGATTGGCTGAGGTCGTCGCCGACGCGACCGACCGTCCTGTCGTTTCGCCTTATATCGAAACGCTCGACGGCATGCCGCAAAACCCGCACGTAATTTCCGGCATCAGTCGCCCGCGCGAACTGGTCTATGATCTGTACTACGCGAATTATCACTTGGCCCGGCTAATTAGAACGGTGTCCCGACTAACCCATCGCTTTATGGATCGAAGTGACGAACAAGGTTTCGCCAACCCGGGCTTCATCTATCAGGGGCACGGGTCCTGCTACATTTTGACACCAGCCTTTTTCACAAATTTCAAACACCTGTGGGCGCCGACTTTTATGATGGGCGAGGAGTATTTCCTCAGTAGGCAGCTCTCCGAGCGCGGCCACATGACTTACTATGATCCCCGTGTACGCATTCGCCATAGATGCAATGGGGCGATCGAGAACGTACCCGCGCGGAAAATGTGGGGGCTGGCTCGCGATGCCCATCGAGTCTATCGCCGCTACGTAAAGCCATGGCATCGGCAGGCGCATGGCGTGAATCGGAAAATCCCAAGTTTATGAGAGAGTATCAAATTTGCGCGAACTGCGTGATGGACACGTCAGACGCGCGGATCGTCTTCGATGAAAACGGTGTTTGCGACCACTGCCTCGGGTTCAAGAAGCATGTCGAGCCCAATTGGCATCCCGACGCGACCGGTGAGCGCATGTTCGAGGACGTCGTTCGCAAAATTAAGCAGGATGGCAAGAACCAGGAGTTCGATTGCATTTTGGGCATGAGCGGTGGGCTAGATAGCTCATTCCTTTTGCACAAAGCGGTCAAAGATTTTGGTCTGCGTCCGCTCGTGTTCCACGTCGATGGCGGATGGAACAGTGACATCGCAGTCAACAATATCGAAGTAATGGTGGATGGGCTCGGGCTGGAGTTGTACACCGAGGTGATCAACTGGAACGAAATGCGCGACTTTCAGCTGGCTTTCTTCAAGTCAGGGGTGCCGCATATCGATGTTCCACAAGATCATGCATTTGTGGCTACGCTTTATGATTTTGCAGACAAATACAAAATTAAATACATTTTAAATGGCGGAAATATATCAACCGAATGTGTCCGTAATCCGTTAGATTGGCTATGCTACGGCACCGATATGCGGCAACTGAATGACATAAAGCGGAAATTCGGTACCGTCGAAATGAAGACCTATCCGTTCAGCAGTGTTCTGCGGCACAAGCTCTACTTGCGCTACATTCGAGGGGTGCAAGTCGTAAAGCCACTTGATTGGTTGCCTTACACGAAAGAGCTTGCTCGAAAGACGCTCGTGGAAACCTACGGTTGGAAACCATATCCGCAGAAGCATTTTGAATCGCGCTTCACGCGATTCTACGAAGGGTATTGGCTGCCCGAACGGTTTGGATTCGACACGCGTCGAGTGCAGTTTTCCAGTCTCATTCTGACCGGGCAGATGCAGCGGGCGGAAGCGCTCGAGGCATTGAGCCGACCGGCCTATGATCCCGAAACTATCGAACATGAATTCGATTACATTGCACGAAAGCTAGGGATCACGAGCGTCGAGTTGCGGGGCTATTTCGATATGCCGTTAAAATCGTTCCGCGACTACAAAAACCAGTATTGGATGTTCGAGCTCGGGGCGAAGGCTCTACAGGCGATCGGCGTTGAAAAGGCGGTCAAGAGATGATCGCGATCCTTGACTACGGCTTGGGTAACATCAAAGCATTCGCCAATATCTACCGGGAATTGAACGTACCGTTCACGATCGCGACAGACCGCGATACGCTGTTGGCGGCTGATCGGATTATCTTGCCGGGCGTTGGGCATTTTGACCATGCGATGCAGCGGCTGAACGGCTCCGGGATGCGCGACGCGCTGGACGAGGCCGTGATGGGGCAGCGCAAGCCGGTATTGGGAGTATGTGTCGGGATGCAGATGCTCGCCCGATCCAGCGAAGAGGGGGGAGAATCGGGTCTCGGCTGGATCGACGGCGCCGTCGCGAGGATACGCTTTCCATCGGGGACAGGGCGCGGCTTGTTGCCCCATATGGGCTGGAGTTCGATATCGGTGAGCAGCGACGTGCAGCTGCTGCAGGGGTTGGATGAAGCGCTCGGCTTTTACTTCCTTCACAGCTACCGGTTCATCTGCGACGATCCTACCGACGTGATTGCTATGGCCGATTATGCCACGCCGTTTCACTGTGCGGTGCGTCGGGGCAATGTGTATGGCGTTCAATTCCACCCCGAGAAGAGCCATCATAATGGCGTTCGCCTCCTCAAGAATTTCGCAGAGGCCTGAGCGATGCCACGTGCCCGGATAATACCCAGCTTGCTGGTTCGCGATGGAGGTCTCGTCAAAACAAGGGCATTCGCCGACGAGAAATACGTAGGCGATCCCATCAACGCGGTGCGTATCTTCAATGAAAAGGAAGCCGACGAGCTCGTCGTAACCGATATCGACGCGACCGTGCAGCGTCGCGAACCCAACTATCAAATGATCGACAACCTGGCAGCCGAATGCCGCATGCCGTTGTGCTACGGAGGCGGCATAACCACAGTCGAGCAGGCAAAGCGGATCCTGGGCCTCGGCGTGGAAAAAGTCGCGGTCAGCGCGGCTGCAGTTGCTCGACCGGAGTTGATTGGCGAGATCGCTGCCCAGATCGGCAATCAAAGCGTCGTTGTCGTGCTCGACGTGCGCAAAAGGACGCTGGGTGGATATCGGACCTACACGCATAATGGCAGGATCGACGCCAAGGTTTCGCCGGTCGATTTCGCCCGGAAAGCGGAGTCGCTTGGTGCTGGCGAGATCATCGTCAACGCAATCGATCACGATGGCATGATGAACGGCTACGACTTGAATATAGCCGCGCAAATCCGTGCCGCGACGACGTTGCCGTTGACGTTGCTCGGTGGTGCCGGCTCGCTGGCGCACATGCAGGAGGCGGTTCGCCGCTTGGGAACGATCGGCCTTGGTGCTGGCAGCTTCTTCGTCTTTAAGGGCCAGTATCGCGCGGTGTTGATAAGTTATCCCGGCACAAGCGAACGGAACGCGCTGCAGCAGGCGGTGCTTGCCTAGCGATGTAGGTGGTCTGTGGACACAGATAGCCGACCTCAAATTTGCGAGATTTTATGAAACAGATCGTCCAGCAACTCGACAGCGGGGTGACCTCGATCATCGAAGCACCGGCGCCTAACGTGACAAGCGGCACCGTGCTCATTCGCACGACGCATAGTCTGATCTCTGCAGGGACCGAACGGATGCTTGTCGGATTCGGCAAGGCATCGTTGTTGACCAAAGCGCGACAGCAGCCAGAACGGGTGAAGGACGTGCTGGGCAAAATCCGCACCGACGGGCTGTTGGCGACGGTGGATGCGGTGCGATCCAAGCTAGGTCAGCCGCTGCCTCTGGGTTATTGCAATGTTGGCGAGGTGATCGCCGTGGGCAGTTCTGTGACGGGACTGAAACCCGGTGATCGGGTCGTTTCCAACGGTCCGCACGCCGATATCGTGCGCGTTCCGAGCAACCTTTGCGCGAAAATCCCGGACGGCGTCGATGATGAAGCTGCCGTCTTCGTGGTTGTGGCTAGCATCGGTTTGCAAGGCATTCGGCTAGCGGAACCGACCTTGGGCGAATCGTTCGTCGTTACCGGCGCGGGCCTGATCGGGCTTTTGACGATACAGTTGTTGCGCGCCCAGGGGTGTCGCGTGCTGGCGATCGATTTCGATGATGCGAAGCTGGAGTTGGCGCGCGGCTTCGGTGCCGAGATTTGCAACCCGGCAAACGGTCAGGATCCGATTGCGGCCGGATTGGGTTTTAGCCGCGGCCGTG
The DNA here is from genome assembly GCF_007859635.1 of Sphingomonas panacisoli. Taxonomy (NCBI): domain Bacteria; kingdom Pseudomonadati; phylum Pseudomonadota; class Alphaproteobacteria; order Sphingomonadales; family Sphingomonadaceae; genus Sphingomonas; species Sphingomonas panacisoli. The sequence continues at coordinate 1,021,360 of NZ_CP042306.1, forward strand.
GCGTCGATGGTGTGATCATCACAGCATCCACCAAGTCGAATGATCCGGTAACGCAAGCCGCACAGATGTGCCGCAAGCGTGGACGTATTGTTCTGGTCGGCGTGACCGGACTGACGCTAAACCGGGCCGATTTCTATGAAAAGGAACTCAGCTTCCAGGTGTCATGCTCGTACGGGCCGGGGCGGTACGATCCTGAATATGAGGAGGGCGGCCGGGATTATCCCCTGGGGTTTGTTCGATGGACCGAAAAACGCAACTTCGAGGCTATCCTCGATCTCATCGATAGTGGAGACCTGGAAGTATCGGCACTGGTGACGCGCCGCTTCGCGTTCGAGCAAGCGGAAAGTGCTTATGCCGCGTTGACTGAAGACAACGGTGCGCTTGGCTTGGTGCTGAACTACGGCTCGCCGCTCGACGCGCGAATGACGACGACGACGCGCTACCCCGGCGCGATATTCACGCCTGGGTTGTCAAGCGTAGCGGTGATCGGGGCGGGCAACTATGCTTCGCGCGTTCTGATTCCCGCCTTCAAGAAAGCCGGGGCGCAACTCGATACAGTGGTTACGTCCGGCGGTTTGAGCAGCGCGATAGCCGGCAAGCGCGACGGCTTCGCCGCCGCGACTACTGATCTGACCAGCGTCATGGATAACGCTCAGGTCAATACGGTGGTGATCGCAACGCGGCACGACAGTCACGCCAAGCTCGTCGCCGACGCACTCGTCCATGGAAAACACGTCTTCGTCGAGAAACCGCTGGCGATCGATCGCGACGGATTGGCATGCGTAGAGCGCGCTTTTGCCACGGCGCATGCCGACGGCGCAGGGCCGCAATTGATGGTCGGTTTCAATCGTCGCTTCGCACCCCAAGTAGTAAAGATGAAATCGTTGCTGGCTCAGGTCGCCGAGCCCAAAAGCTTTGTCATGGTCATGAATGCCGGTGCGATCCCCGCAAAGCATTGGACGCAAGATCTGGCGATCGGCGGCGGTCGCATCATCGGCGAAGCATGCCACTTCATCGATCTAATGCGCTTTCTTGCGGGATCGCCGATCGTCGCAGTGTCGGCGCGACGGATGGGCGACACGTCACGAGTGGAAGTCGTTGAAGACAAAGCGTCAATCACATTAGCATTCGAGGACGGGTCGTTCGGCACGATCATGTATCTCGCCAACGGTGCTGCTACTTTTCCCAAGGAGCGTATTGAGGTCTTCACCGCCGGGCGTGTGCTGCAGATTGACAATTTTCGTCGCTTGAGTGGGTTCGGCTGGCCAGGATTTCGATCGATGCGGCAGTTCAGGCAAGACAAGGGGCAAGCGGCCGCGGCGTCAGCGTTCATTGCCGCGGTGGAATCGGGCGAGCCGGCGATTCCTACCGCCGAGATATTCGAGGTGGCGCGGGCGACTCTTGATGTGGCAGATATCCTGCGGCGGCAATGAGGCGCTGGGCTGTCAGGCTGCGGGCGTTGATCGGGCTTGGCCCGATCAACGTTCTGCGCGTGTTGGGCTACAGGCTAGGCCTACGGCTTGGTGTGCATCCGGCGCAACGCATCGAAGCCAGCATCCCAGAGGGTCTGTTCTTCGAACGCTCGGGCAAGATCGATCCGGTCGATGCGGCAATATCGGCACATTGGGATACGGATGCCATGTTGTTCGGCGCGCATCGTATCGCAATCGACGCTGAATCTCCGGCATGGACCGCAGATCCCCTTTCGGGAGAGGAGCATCCTGGATCGGCGCAGCCATGGTGGCGGATCGCGGATTTCGCCAATGGCGACATCAAGAGAATCTGGGAGTTGTCGCGTTTCGACTGGGCGATGACCTATGCGCAGCGCGCCCGCAATGGCGATGCGACGTCGTTTGATCGGTTGAATACGTGGATCGCGCACTGGGCGGATAGCAATCCACCGTACCTCGGCCCAAACTGGAAATGCGCGCAGGAAGCCTCAATCCGCGTGCTGCACCTATCTATCGCCGCGATAGTGCTAGGGCAGGAAAACGAGATGGCGCCCCCCATGCGTGCCATGATTGAGGCGCATGTTCGGCGGATCATGCCGACGCTGTCTTACGCTCAGGCACAAGACAATAATCATGCGACCAGCGAAGCGGCGGCAATCTTCGTCGCTGGCGCTTGGGCAACGCTAGCGGGCGATGCAGATGCCGTCGCGTTAACGCAAAAGGGTCGGCAACTCCTTGAGCGGCACGTGGCCCGTCTGTTCGGGGGAGATGGCAGCTTCAGCCAATATTCGGTGAATTATCACCGCGTTGCGCTCGATACGCTGGCGATTGCTGAACTATGGAGGCGACGAGCGGATTTGCCGCCGTTTAGCGAGACGTTTCAAGCGCGCGCAGCCGCGGCGGCGGATTGGCTGCGCATGATGGTGGACCCCGCGAGCGGAGATGCGCCCAATCTCGGCGCTAATGATGGGGCCAATCTTCTGCCTTTGACCGGCGCGCCATACCGAGATTATCGACCGTCGGTGCAGTTGGCGACGTGCCTGTTTCGCGGCTTGTGCGCTTACCCGCCTGGCGCGTGGGATGATGTTCTTATTTGGTTGGATGTCGCGACGAGCGATAACGTCGCCGAACTGCCGGAAGTGGCTGTCTTCGATGATGGCGGCTACGCCGTGCTACGGCGCGGATCGGCAATGGCGCTGCTCCGTTATCCGCGCTTCCGCTTTCGACCGAGCCATGCCGACGCAATGCACGTGGATTTGCACGTCGCGGGCTGCAATCTCCTGCGCGATGGCGGAACATACTCCTACAATGTCGATGACAAGTGGATCGACTATTTCAGCGGCATTGAATCTCATAATTCGGTGCAGTTCGATGATCGGCCGCAAATGCCCCGACTATCGCGCTTTCTGCTCGGTGACTGGCTGAAGACTGACGATTGCAGGCTGATCGACGAGAAAGACTCGGGGATCGTTGGCTTTTGTGCATCCTATCGCCACCGGTCTGGTTGGACTCATCGACGCGAAATGCGGTTAGGCAACTGTCTGCGCGTTACCGACGTCTGTAGCGGCTTCACCAAGCACGCAACGTTGCGCTGGCGACTGGCGCCTGGGGATTGGACCCTGCGCGACGGCGTTGTTACGAACGGACGGGACCGTCTTTCGGTGTGCGCCGATGTTCCGATTTCCTCCATCCGACTGGTAGTGGGGTGTGAGTCGCGCAACTATTTGGAAAAGACCGAACTCCCGGTCTTGGAGGTGGTCATCACTGAACCAGGGCGCATGATCAGCGAGTATCGATGGGCAGGATGAGGCTACTTTACATCCATCAACATTTTGCCACGCCGCAAGGATCGGTCGGGATCCGGTCATACCAGATGGCGCGCGGAATGATTCAGCGCGGCCACGCGGTGACGATGGTGTGTGGGCGAGGCATCGACGGACAAAGCGGCCTTTCCGGTTCGTTCGCACATGGCATACGGCGTGGCGTCGTGGATGGCATCGACGTGATCGAGGTCGATCTCAGCTATTCCAACGCGGATGGTTTCTTGAAGCGCGTCGGAACGTTCTTATCGTTCATGTGGCGCACTGTTCGGCTAGTTTTTACCGAGCGGTACGACGTTTTGTTCGCATCGACGACACCGCTGACTGTTGGACTTCCCGGAATTATCGGACGGTGGATTCGTCGCAAGCCGTTCGTCTTTGAAGTGCGCGATCTGTGGCCCGAACTGCCGCGAGCCATGGGCGTGATACGCAATCCGCTGATCTTGTGGGCGATGAGTGCGTTGGAATGGGCGAGCTACCGTTCGGCGCATAGGCTGATCGGATTGTCGCCGGGTATCGTTGACGGCATAGCGCGTCGCGGCGTGCCGAGGCGGCGCATCGCGCTGATCCCCAACGGGTGCGATCTGGATATATTCTCCGCGCCGGGCGCTCCTTGGCAGCCAGAAGGCGTTCGCGATGAAAGCCTATTAGCGATATTTGCGGGTGCGCACGGCCTCGCCAACGGATTGGATAGCGTAATTGATGCCGCCGAGATACTTCAGCGGCGCGAACGGAATGACATTCAATTCGTCCTGATCGGCAACGGCATGCTCAAGCCGGCCCTGAAAGCGCGAGCAGAGCGCGAGAAGATGAGCAATGTGATCTTCTTGGATGCGGTGAAAAAGACCGAGTTGGTCGGTTTGCTTCGGCGTGCCGACGTTGGGCTTCAAATCTTGGCCAACATACCTGCTTTTTATTATGGAACATCCCCGAACAAATTCTTCGATTACATCGCCATCGGGTTGCCGGTGCTCAATAACTACCCGGGTTGGCTCGCGGAAATGATCACTGAGGCCGACTGCGGCATAGCCGTTCCCCCCGATGATGCAGAGGCATTCGCCGACGCGCTGTGCGCGTTTGCCGACGATCGCGAGCGCACGGCGGAACAAGGACGCAACGCCCGGGCTCTAGCGGAAAATCGCTTCGCGCGACGGGCGCTGGTGGATGCCTGGGCAGATTGGGTCGAAGGCGTGATCGATTCAAAGCGAGGTCCGGGCACCGAAATCGAGATCCGTTGATTATGCCCCCGACGCCTCATCTATTCGACCGGCGTCAGGTCTTGACCGGGCTCGCGATCGGCCCGCTGATGACGACGACTGCGTGTCACGCGGCGACGCCCGTCGATCGTGTGTCATTGCTCGACTATCTGCCTAGTGCGGAGCACGGGCGATTGCGCGACGGGACAAGCGTATTCGACTGCACGCCAGCATTGAACCGCGCTGTCCAGGATTGCGCTGCGGTGGGCAAGGTGTTGTTTCTACCTGGCGGAATTTACACCGTAAGACCGACGCACCAATTGCGGCACGATGGTGAGCGAGCCTTTGCGTGCCTCGCTGCCATAAAGTTGGTCGATGGTATGCGGATACTGGGTGAGGCCACGACGATCATTCGAATGGTTTCCGGTTATTCGAGCGACGATCGGCCTTGCGCAATGGCGATGTTCGGCACCGATGAACAGCTTTCCAACGTCGCATTCGACGGATTGACGTTGGACATGAACGGTGATGGAAATCCGATAAGCCCGGCGCGCGCACGCGGCATATTCAACCGCTTTCCCCAAGCGCACATCTTCGTGTCGGGCAAGCCGGGCGGGCCTGCTGCGCGGATCGACAATGTACGACTCGACGACGTGACGTTTACCGGAAGCAATGGCGTTTCGTGTGTCGTCATGGCGCAGACGGACAATCCGACGACTCGATTGGGGAATGGGTGGCAGCTCAATCGATGCACCTTCACGGAAAACGGAATGGATACCGATGACCACTCATCAGTATACGGTTATGCGGACGATGTTTTCGTCCGCGATTGCCGCTTTGCCAATGCTCGACCCTTCACGACCACGGGCGTCAATACGGGTTATGAGGTACACGGATCGAACCACGTCATCTCAGGTTGCACGTTCGTAAATGCGCTAAGGGGCATCTGGGTAGCGAACAACTACACTGCGCCGGTCACGGCCACGCGCATCGAACGAAACGATTTCCGCACGTTGTATTATGGTGTCGATTTCTTTCGCGATCGTGCGGAAGCTCAGGACATCTCCGACACGGTAATCGCGGAAAACCGATTCGAATTCGACGATGTTGCCAGCACCTCGATTTTGCGCCCCGACTTCAAGGCAGCGGTGCAGATCGCGTCCGACTTCAGTCAGCATGGCGTAGCGATCCGAAATAACGTCGTAAACAAGATCGGCACGGTCATCCCCTCGGCTTTTTTGGTTGTGACCGGCGGCGGCCTGGGGGATACTCGGCATGACAATATCACCGCGGCGGGTAATAGCGGTAAGGGTTTGACCCTTGGCAGTTTCGTGCGGACGTCGCCCCGTTCAGGACTTGGCCGCTTAACCATCATCGATAACGATTGGGAGAATTTGACGCCCGCGGGCGCGATTGCAGTCGCGGCTGGCGACGCCGTCGAGCAAACCGGCACATTGCAGCCGATCCGTTCCTTGACGTTGGGCGGGGGCAGCGTCATCGACAGGCGACGCGTTCCTCGTACGATGAATGCGATTTTTATCAATGGCTACGTACAACGGCTTAATCTTTCCCCGATCCGCACAGCGGGGCTGACCGGCAAGATATACGCGCGGGGAAGCGGGGCTCAGGTGACCGTTAACGTTGGCGTCAAGTTCTAGCTACGACATTGATAGCGTGCAGCGAAATCGATAAGCGCAGGGCGGTCGCTCCGGCGCCCCGTTAATACAAGGTATCATGTAGTTTGACGTTCGAAGATGGATTGGAAAAGCTGCTCAGCGCCATGCTGAGTATGTGCATTCTGCTGCAAGCCTATCAAGTGCGTCGCACCGTTGGGACGTGGCTTTTTCCCGCTTGCCTGTATGGTTTGTTCTGGTTTTTGATGACCTTCGTTCCGATCGTGGTGTTGCCCTTGGTGCCAACGCCGGCGTTCGGCGTGTTCTTGATCCTGCTGATGGCGGTTGCCTTCTCGTTCGGCAGTCTAAGTGTGGATTGGCACGCGGCGGCTCGACTGGCGGCCCGGCCAACTATCGCGCGAATGTACGATCATTATCCGATACGATTGAGTCTGTTGTTGTCGATGGCAATGGCGATCGTGTGTCTTCTGGTAAATTCTCGAATACAAGGCATCTCGTTCGATCGCATGTTTACGTTCGACGCTGCGGTCGAATACACCGAAAACCGATATAGTGGCGACTTGATCAGCAACATCTTCCTCCAGATGGCAACAGTATTATCTTATGTGTCCGCAGCGTTGGCAGGATTAGTGTTCGGTGGTGTCACCGGATGGCGACGTGCTTGGATCTTGTTCTTGGGATTGGCGCCATCAGTTTTCGTGTTGTTAACGCAAAGCGCCAAGGGCGCATTCGTACTGTCAATCGCGATCTTGTATGGCGGTGTGTTGGCACGCCGGATCAACGAACGCCAGTTCACCATATTGGCGCCCGGCACCCTGCGCCGTATCGGCATGTATAGTTTGATCCTTTTTCCGTTGATTGCGCTGTCTTTCGTAGGCCGCGGCGCGCTGGATAGGCAATCTCTATCACAGGTCACGGATAGCCTTTTGCGGTATTTCGCAAGCTATACTTCCGCACACCTTTATGCATTTTGCGATTGGGCTAACTTTTATGGTGGGCTGCCTGCGTCGCAGATGTTCCCCTATGAAAAAAACACCAACGGATTTTACACGCTGATGGCGGTGTTCAAGCTGTTTGGCGACAACCGACCTGTCCCCCCTGGGACATTCGACGAGTATTTTCAGTACGGATATTATGTTCAATCTAACGTTTACACCATGTATCGGGGGTTGATTACTGACTTTGGTGTGGTTGGTGGCATGGTGTTCATGACGGCTTCTGGTGTGCTCGTTCATCAAATATATGCCTCGATGATCCGAAGAATCTATCCGTCAATTGCTACTGGCGCATTTCTAGTGTTCATTGCAGCAACATATTCGTCCGCGTATATCAGCGTATTTCAGTACAATAGTATATTCGTATTTGGGCTTATCATGGTGTTCATTTTGGCGGTGAACCGCGCCAGCGTGCCTGTGGGAGCGAGCCAGATTGGCAACGTCGCAGGGAACTCTGTTTAGCTTCCTACGGGAGAGCCTTGCGGCCGCGTGCGGCGTGTCGAGGAATGTCTTCGAGCTGCGAAGCTCCTCTCCTTGATGATCGCGACCGATCGTTAACCATTATTCGCTACCACAGATCGCATGGTTAGGTGGTTGAAAGGGCTCGGGACTGTCGTCGCGGCAGCGTTGGTTGCGTCGCCGATCGTGGCGCACGCGCAAAGCGCGATCGAGCTGTTCACGCCTGAAACCGTCGCCGTGGCGGGCGACATCCGCGTGATCGGGGTCGATGGCGAGCCGAGTTGGCTTGATCGCGGCTTCGGCAAGACGCGGTTCGACACCGATGCCGCCAATCGCAATTTCCGGATCGAACCGCAGGCGGTCGAGGGCGATGTGATCTGGACGCCGCGCTTCTCCTGGTCGCTCGGCGGCACGGTCGTCGCGACCGCGCAGCAGGGCCAGGACCACGCCGTCGATCTGTCCGAAGCGTTCCTGACCTACAAACCGTTGCTTGGCGGCGGGACCAAGTTGGCGGTGCGCGGCGGGCTGTTCTGGCCACCGGTCAGCCTCGAACATGCCGGCCCCGAATGGCGCGTGCGCGACACGATCACGCCGTCCGCGATTAATTCGTGGATCGGCGACGAGGTGAAGGTCGCCGGCCTCGAGGCGCAAGTAACGCGGCCGGTCGGTAGCGGACGGCTGAGCGCGACGCTCGCGGTGTTCGGTCTGAACGATACCGCCGGGACTTTGCTCGCATTCCGCGGCTGGGCGCTGCACGATCAGAAGGCGGTGGCATTCGGGCTGCAGCCGTTGCCGCCGCTCAACGCGTTCTTCGTGCCGTACGTCCAGGCGACGAAGACGCGGCCGGTGATCGAACTCGATAACCGGCCCGGGTTCTACGGCAAACTCGATTGGGCGCCGACCGCGTGGCTCGATGTGCAAGCGTTTCACTACGACAATCGCGGCAATCCCGAAGCGGTAACGCCGACGTTGCAATGGGGCTGGCGGACCAGGTTCGACAATCTCGGCGCGGTGCTCTCGTTCGGCGACTGGCGAGTCAAAGCGCAGGGCATGGCCGGCAAGACGCTGATGGGGTTTCCGGAAAACGGGCGGCTATGGGTCGATACCAGCTTCCGCTCAGGCTACGTCATGGCGACGCGCAATTTCGCCAAGGGATCGGTGTCAGTACGCGGCGAAGCGTTCGGCACCACCAGCATCGGGTCGGAGCTTGGCCGGGCTTGGTCCGAAAAGGGCTGGGCGCTAACGGCGGCGGGACGGCGCGACATCGGCAAGAATCTGTCGGTGCTTATCGAGGCGCTGCACGTCGACAGCCGCAAGGATGCGCGAGCCTCAGTCGGCCTTTCGCCGGACCAGGATCAGACGCTCGTCCAGTTCGCGTTGCGCGTTCATCTATGAAGGGAATATTTACGCTAGGCGCTTAGAATTGCGTCGTTATGCGTATCTTTGCCCTGTCGTTCGTGCTGTTGCTCGGCGCAGCCCCGATGCCGCCGTCGGCCGGGGTGAGCGTCGCCGTGCGTGGGCCGAACGGCCAGCCGATCGCGAACGCCGTGGTCACGATCCGCCTCGTCGGCCGCCCGACTCCGGCCGCGCGCGTCGGTAGCGGCTATGCGGTCCGTCAGCAGAACATCCAGTTCAACCCGTTCCTGCTGGTCGTGCCGGTCAACGCCGACGTGTCGTTCCCGAACTTCGATCAGGTGCGGCACCAGGTCTATTCCTTCTCGCCAGCCAAGCGTTTCGAACTCAAGCTGTACGCCCGCGAACAGAACCGCACGGTGCGGTTCGATCGCGCCGGGCCGGTGTCGCTGGGGTGCAACATCCACGACCAGATGACCGCATTCATCTATGTCACGGACAGCGCCTATACCGCGAAGACCGACGCGTCGGGCAACGTCAGCCTGGCCGGGGTTCCGCAGGGCGCGATTTCGATCAGCGTGTGGCATCCCTATCTGCGCGCGCCGGGCAATCAGGTTTCGCGCCAGATCAACCTGGGCGGCGGCGCGCGGGAGAGCTTTACGGTCGCGCTGCGCATGCCCCCGGCAACGTCGTCGTCCTATTGATGGTCGTCCGGCTGCTCAATTTCCGCAAACTGCGCACGCGTCTCGCCGCGCTGTACATCGCGCTGTTCGCGGCGGCGATGCTCGGTATGTCGCTGACGTTGCTCGCGGTCGCCGAGCGCAGTTCGACCGATCAGGTGCGGCGAGAGCTCGCGGCGAGCGGCACGGTGTTCGACCGGTTGTGGAGCCAGCGCGCGGCCCAACTCGGCGGCGCGGCGGGGCTGGTCGCGCGCGATTTCGGATTTCGCGCGGCGGTCGCGACGGGGGACAAGGCGACGATCGTATCTGCCCTCGACAACCTCAAGCGCCGGATGGGTGTGCCGGTCGCATTCGTCGTCGGCGTCGACGGTCGCGTGACGGGACTCGACCGCCCCCAACTAGCGGAGCAGGCCGCTGGACTGTGGAACGCGCTCGACGGCGGGCAGATGTCCGGCGTCGTCGATCTCGGGGGCAGCGCGCGGCACGTCATTGCCGCGCCGATCATGGCGCCGCAACTGACCGGCTGGGTGGTGTTCGCGACCGACCTCGACATGAAGGAGATGCAGGGGCTGCAGCGGCTGTCGGCGATCCCGATCCAGGCCGCGGTGTTCCAGCGCCGCGCCGACGGGCGATGGGTCGATCCGTCGGACAGCGAGGCCGGTGCGCTGTCGGGCTTCATCGATCGCGCGGTCACCGATCGCTCGGTCTCGGACGTCACGACACCGAACGGCACCGCATTAGCCTTGGTCAAGCCGCTGCCGGTGATGACGGGCGCGCCGCAAGCGGTCCTGTTGCTGCGCTATCCGCTCGACAAGGCGTTGGCTGGATATCATCGGCTGCAGCTCGCGATCCTGCTGTCGGGTTTGGTCGGGCTGCTGTGCATCGTTTGGGCGACGATCCGCATGGCGCGGTCGATCACGCGACCCGTCACGTTGCTCGACGCCGCCGCGGCGCGGCTCGCGGCCGGGCTCGAAGCGTCGGTGCCGGTAGAGGGTAACGACGAACTGGCGCGGCTGGCCGACAGCTTCAACCGCATGGCGACCGACATCGCCGAACGCGAGCGGCGCATCACGCATCTGGCGTTCAACGACACACTGACCGGGCTGCCCAATCGCGCGCACTTCCTCGAACATCTCGAGCACGAACTGAAGCTTGCCGAGCGCAACGGCGAGGCCGTCTCGGTGATGATCCTCGACCTCGACGACTTCAAATCGGTCAACGACACGCTCGGCCACCCGGTCGGCGACGAAGTGCTGCGGCGCGTCGGCGAACGCGTCGATGCCGATCTCGCGCAGAGTTTCGTCGCGCGGCTGGGCGGCGACGAGTTCGTCATCGTCACGCGGCAGGGCGCCGACGGCGAACCGCTCGAACGCCTGGCCAAGCGCGCCGGCGAGGCGGCCGCCCAGCACATTCAGCTCGAAGGTCACGATGTCACCCAGGCCGCGAGTATCGGGATCGCGATCTCGCCGGCCGACGGCGCCGATGCGCGCTCGTTGCTCAAGCATGCCGACCTGGCGCTCTATCGTGCGAAGGAGCTCGGCCGCGGCATGTTCTGCTTCTTCGAGGAGGCGCTCAATTCGCGCGCGCAGGAACGGCGTCGGATGGAAAGTGATCTGCGCACCGCGCTCCACGAGGGTCAGTTCGAACTCTATTTCCAGCCCTTGTTCGACCTCGACGCCAACCGTGTCGGCTCGTTCGAGGCATTGTTGCGCTGGCACCACCCCGAACGCGGGATGGTGTCACCCGTCGAGTTCATCCCGACCGCGGAGGATACCGGGCTGATCGTCGAGATCGGCGCCTGGGTGCTGCGCGAGGCGTGTGCGCAGGCAGCGGCGTGGCCTGAGCATGTGCGGATCGCGGTCAACGTCTCGTCGGTGCAGTTTCGCCGGCCAGGCCTTAACGAAACCGTGCTGCAGGCTCTCGCGGCAAGTGGGCTGGAACCGTCGCGGCTCGAACTAGAGATCACCGAATCGATCTTCCTCGAAGGGTTGGATACGACGACGCGGCTATTGCACGGCCTGCGCTCGCTTGGCGTACGCATCGCGCTCGACGATTTCGGGACCGGCTATTCGTCGCTCAGCTATCTGCAGAGCTTCCCGTTCGACAAGATCAAGATCGATCGCTCGTTCATCCAAGACTTGCTGACGCGTCCTGGCGCGGTGGCGATCGTGCGGGCGATCACCGACCTGGCGCGCGCGCTGGGGATGGAGACGACGGCGGAAGGGGTCGAGGAAAACGACCAACTCGCCGAACTGCGCAAGCATGGCTGTTCGTCGGTACAGGGCTATCTGTTCAGCCGGCCGATCGACGCGGTGGCGGTGCGCGACCTTCTCGCCGACGAAGCGGCAAGCAGCGCCGCCGCCTGACGCGATGAAACGCGGAACTGAACAGGTTGACGCGCGTCTAACCGTTCCTGGGGCGTAACCGTTCGCGATCGCGACGGGTTCGCGCCAAAGAAACAGGAAGGAATTGCCATGCTTTGGACGATCGTCGTCATCCTGCTCGTACTCTGGGCGCTGGGCTTTGCCGTTCATGTCGGCGGCGGCCTTATCCACCTTTTGCTCGTGATCGCGCTGATCGTGGTCGTCGTGCGCCTGATCCAGGGTCGTCGCGTCGTCTAGGGATAGTCTATCGGGGCGGCGTTTAGCGCCGCCCCGATCACAAGTTCGCTGTATTCGCGCTGTCCAGCGTTAGCCGCTTGCCTTGTGGGCGCGGCACAAACCTTCGAAAAATCAGAACAATAGATCGCCCACTTAAAACGGTGCGCAATCCGAGATAGCACGCGTCCCGAAATCTCATTCACTATATGTATAATTAGTATTGATCGAACCGCGATTTTGACGCACCTTGCCGGGCAGCAGCGCCGAAGAGCGCCGGGAATTGGCAGGGAGAGGTTCGATGAAAGGATCAGCATTGTGGCTTGGCGCGTCGTTGGCGGCGTTGGCCTGGGCTGCACCCGCGACGGCGCAGGACGCCGCACCGCAAACCACCGCGAGCGACACGGCGACGACCGATGACGTCGAAGGCGACATCATCATCACCGCGACGCGCCGCGACGAAAACTTGATGACCTCACCGATCTCGGCATCGGTGCTGTCGGGCACCGATCTCGGCAATAAGGGCGTGACCAACGTCGATGCGCTGCAATTCGCGATGCCGTCCGTGGTCGTGAACAATTTCGGCCAAGGCAACGATTTCAACGTCCGCGGCATCGGCAAGGCCGAGCACAACACGCAGACCACGACCGGTGTCATCACCTATCGCGACGGTGTGCCGACCTTCCCGGGCTATTTCCAGATGGAGCCCTATTACGACGTCGCCAACATCCAGGTGCTGCGCGGGCCGCAGGGCACGATCGTCGGCCAGAACGCGACCGGCGGCGCGGTGTTCGTCAACACCAACGATCCGATCATCAATGGCGGCATGCGCGGCTACGTCAACGCGAATTACGGCAATTACAACGACTTCGGTTTCCAAGGTGCGGTCAACATCCCGATCAGCAACACCTTTGCGATGCGCGTCGCCGGCTTCGCGCAGCGCCGGGACAGCTTCTTCAAGATCCGCGGCGCCGGCGGCACGGCGTATCCCTACGACAACGGCAAGATGGGCTATCTGGCGGGCCGCGTCAGCTTCCTGTGGAAGCCGACCGAAAACTTTTCCGCACTTTGGAAGACCGATCTCGATTTTCTCGATTCGGGCGCGTATCCGGCGTCGCCCTTCTACCAGCACAGCAGCTTCTACCCGACGTACAAGCGCGATCTGTACAATATCGAATTGAACGCGCCGCAGGACGCGCGCGACAAATTCGTCCGCTCTGTTCTGAAGCTCGAATACGACACGTCGAGCGGCATCAAGTTCCGCTCGGTGTCCGGGTATCAGACCGGTAACACGATGTATCGCGCCGACCTGGACGGCACGGCGTCGAACTTCGGCGACCCGACGACGATCGTGCTGCCGACCAATCCGACCGGCACGATCAAGAACTATTCGTTCTACGACAACGTGAACGAGACGCAGTTCAGCCAGGAATTCAACATCATCTCCCCGGACAACAAGCGCTTCACGTGGCTGATCGGCGGGTTCGGGATGTGGAACACCTATTACTTCCCCAAACCGTTCAGCAATTTCACGATCAACGCCTGCTATCCGTTCACGACGATCGCGGCGTGCCTCTATCAGCTCGCGGGCCGCAATCCGGAGCGTAACCTGGCGGCGTTCGGCCAGGTCGGGTTCCAGATCACCCCGAACCTGAAGATCGAACTCGGCGGTCGCTACACCGCCAGCCGATCGACCAACTATGTCAACGTCCTGCAATATGGTCTGGCGATCAACCAGGTGCAGAAGGTGTCGTCGGACAATTTCTCGTACAAGGCGTCGCTCGGCTGGAAGGTCAGCAACGACCAGTATCTGTACGGCTTCGTCGCGACCGGGTTCCGGCCGGGCGGCCTCAACGTGCCGGTCAGCGCCGCGACGATCCAGCCGTTCAAGCCCGAACGCATCACGTCGTACGAAGCAGGCTGGAAGGCGAATTGGGCGGGCGGCCATGTCCGTACGACGATCACCGGCTTCTACAACGACTATAAGGATTTCCAGGTCATCATCGGGTACCCGACCTTCCCGACGTTCGGCATCGAATTGAACGTGCCGAACTCGACGAAGATCTACGGTGGCGAAGGTGAGATCGACGTCAGCGTCGGCGGCTTCAAGTTCGGCGCCGGCGTCAACGTGCTGCACACCGAGCTGGGCCAGTTCTACGCGAGCGACCCGCGTGCGCCGGCGACCGGCGCGTGCGACCCGCTGAAGGGCGGGGCGGCCGCGGCGACGAACTGCATCAACCTGAAGGGGCGGCGGCAGACCTACGCGCCGAACCTGACGTTCAACTTCAGCGCCGAATACACTCTCAAGCTGCCGGGCGGCGACACCATCACGCCGCGCGCCAATTTCGGTTATGTCGGCAACCAGTGGGCGACGCTGTTCGAAAATCCGGCCCGCGGCGACCGGCTCGACGCGCGCAAGATCCTGAACGCGCAGCTCGCCTATACGCACGGAACGCTGACGGTCACGGCTTACGCCACCAACCTGACCGACCAGCATTACGTCGCGGCGCTCAATAGCGGGCTCTATTTCGCCGGTGCGCCACGCCAGTACGGGCTCAAGGTGCTCAAGGTGTTCTGATCCAATCGGCCGCCGCCTTTGCCGGCGGCGGCCCAGTTTTTCCTCGCACGTATTGAAGGCGGCATGCAGCGTTACAGCCTGACCATCGACAAGTTCCTCGATCATGCCGCCAAGTGGTTCGCCGATGCCGACGTCGTCGAGGCAGACGGCGGGCGCGTGATCCGGCGCGACGGCTATGCCGCGATGCGGGAGCGCGCCAACCGCCTGTCGGGTGCGCTGCTGGCGCTCGGTTTGAAACAGGGCGATCGCGTCGGAACGCTCGCGTGGAATACGCAGGAGCATTTCGAAGCCTATTACGCGACGATGGGGGTGGGGCTGGTGTGCCACACGCTCAACCCGCGGCTGACCGTCGCCCACCTCGCCGCGATCATCGGCGAGGCGGGCGACCGTGTGCTGGTCGCCGCCGCCAACCTCGCGCCGCTGCTCGCCGAGTTGCTGCCGCACTGTCCGGTGATCGAGCATGTCGTGCTGATCGACGAGGGCGCCGACATCGCCGCAATCGGGCTCGACGTCGCGCCGCGCATCTGGACCTATGCGGCGCTCGTCGCGAAGCATGGGGCGCCGGCCGCGTGGGGCGATTTCGACGAGGAGGCGCCCGCGGGGCTATGTTACACATCGGGGACGACGGGGCGGCCCAAGGGCGTCGTCTACACCCACCGATCGAACTACCTCCAGACGCTGCGCTCTAATCAGGCCGACGCGATTGCGATCACCAGCCGCGATACCGTGTTGCTCGGCGTCCCCATGTTCCACGCCAATGCCTGGGGCCTGCCGTTCGTCGCGGCGGCGGCGGGCGCGCGGCTGATCCTGCCGGGGCGCCTCACCGACGGCGCGAGCCTGGCCAAGCTGATGCGCGACGAGCGCGTGACGGTGGCGGTCGGTGTGCAGACGCTGTGGCTCGGCGTGGTCGATACTCTCGACGCGACCGGCGGCGACCTGCCCGACCTGAAGCGTGTCGTGATCGGCGGTTCGAGCTGCCCGGAGGCGCTGATCAAGCGCTTCGAGGAACGGCTTGGCGCGCATGTCCAGACCAGTTGGGGAATGACCGAGTTGTCGCCGATGGGCACGATCGCGCCGCCCGATCTGCCCGCCTCCGCCGAACAGGCATCCGGCCGCCCGCCGATGGGGATCGACCTGAAGCTGACCGATGCCGAAGGACGGACGCTGCCGCAGCAGCGCGGGGTCGAGGGTTGCCTCAAGGTCAAGGGGGCGAGCGTGGTCGATCGTTATTACGGCGCGGATGCCGACGCGCTCGACGACGAAGGCTATTTCGACACCGGCGACCTCGCGGTGATCGACGACGCCGGCAACCTCACGATCGCCGGCCGGTCGAAGGATTTGATCAAGTCGGGCGGCGAATGGATCAATCCGAATGAGATCGAGACGATCGTCGGCACCGATCCGGCGGTCGGGCTGGTCGCGGTGATCGGGCGCGACGACCCCAAATGGGGCGAGCGCCCGGTGCTGATGGTCGAGCCGCGCAAGGATCGCCGCATCGACCCCGCCGCATTGCGCACCAGTCTTCGCGGGCGGATCGCCGATTGGTGGCTGCCCGACGAGGTGGTCGTGGTGCCCGCCATGCCACTTGCCGCCTCGGGAAAGATTGACAAGAATCGGCTCCGTGCGGATTACGCGAGCGGCAGGTACAGCGCCGATCAAGTCGGCCGGTAACGGAGCGATGCGGTCAGTGGCGCTGAAGAAGGAAGACACCGGCGCGGCGCCCGCGAAAAAGCCTGTCCAAGGCGAAAAGCGCAGCAAGGCGCAGCAGCGCGCAGAGCGGCTCGAGCAGATTCTCGACACCGCCGAATATCTGTTTTCGCAGAACGGTTTCCACGGCGTCGCGTTGCGCGACATCGCGAAGAGCGTCGGGATTCATACGACGCTGATGCACTATTATTTCGAGGACAAGCGCGCTTTGTTCGAAGCGGTCTTCGCGCGGCGGGCGCCGGAGACGATCGGGCGGCGCATGGTCGCGCTCGAGCAATATGAGAAGGAGGCCGGGGCCAACCCGACCGTCGAAGGTGCGCTGCATGCGTTTCTCGACACCGATCTCGATCTGTATCGCGAAGGCGGAGAGGCGTGGATGAATTCGGCCACCTTCTCGGCGCGGATCAGCAACACGCCCGAGGGCGCCGAATTGATGGACCAATATTACGACCCGGTCGTGTTGCGGCTGGTCGGCATCCTGCGTCGCGCGCTGCCCGATTTCACCGACGAGGATATCTTTTGGGGATATCATTTCGTGACGGGCGCACTGATGAACACGCTCGCGCGGACGGGGCGGATCGACAAATTATCGGGCGGCGTGTGTCACTCCGACGATTTCCTGGCGGTGAAGGCGCGGATGGCCAAGTTCATGGCCGCCGGCTTCCACGCGCTGAAGGACTAGGGTTCGGGCCCTAACCGCAGCCCGGTGTCGCCGCGGCCATCGCCGGTGCCGCCAAGCCGAAGTTCCAGTGCCAGGGGATTTTCCCGTTTGCCGCCCGGCGACAGACGATCCGCTCGTTGAGCGCGTACATGCCGGGGAACAGGTTGGCGTTCGGCTTCGGCGTATCGGCGAGCAACATGTAGTTGCCGGCCT
Organism: Sphingomonas panacisoli; assembly: GCF_007859635.1. Classification (NCBI taxonomy): domain Bacteria; kingdom Pseudomonadati; phylum Pseudomonadota; class Alphaproteobacteria; order Sphingomonadales; family Sphingomonadaceae; genus Sphingomonas; species Sphingomonas panacisoli. The sequence continues at coordinate 1,038,704 of NZ_CP042306.1, forward strand.
TGACGTCGTAAGCTGGCCAGACCGGCGCGTTCGCGGCTTGCGGCCGGCCGGTGCGGACGAAGCTGGCCCAATAGTCCGCCATGGCGTCGGCCATCGCCGCCTCGCCGGGCGTCGCCGGAATTGCCGGCCACAGCGGCCCCGTGCGATCGGTATTGTCGAACACGTACGGCAATTCGCTCGCGTGGAAACCGTGCAGCCCCGCAGCATCCTCGGCCGGATAGCTGTGGTCCCACAAATACAAATACGACGGCTGACCCAACGCAGCCTGCTTCGACACCAGCCGCTGCGCCGTCCAGCCGTAGAGCGCGTCGCGCGTCGCGGCGAGGATGCTCTCCTTCATATCGGTCGATGGGTAGAGCCGCAGGAATTCGCTCGCGAGGTCGCCGTAGCGCTCGCGGATCGCCGCTTCGTACTTGGCGGCGTTACCCGGCACCTTGGGCGCGAGGATCATCAGCGAGCGAATCTCGCCGCTGTTGAACCCGGCGAGCAGCGGCACCGGCGCCTGCTTGCCCTTGTCGAAGGTTGCGACGAGTTGCTCGGGGACCAGCTTGCCGTCGACCGTGATCCACGGCGCGTAGCCGAGCTTGGTCGCGGCCAGCGACAATTCGTCGGGTTTCATCCCGCGCAACGTCGCGATGTCGGGCGCCTGTAGTCCGCCCGCCAGCAACGTGCCGGCCGCCTCCGCCGCGATCTGATCGCCGCGCGCGGTCTTCAATTCGGGCATCGACACCATGTACGCGCTCTCGGCGATCGCCTTGGCGAACAGACCGCGCGCATAAGGCGACGCCATCAGGTACATGACGCTGAGGCCACCAGCCGATTCCCCGGCGATCGTGACGTTGCCCGCGTCGCCGCCGAACGCGGCGATGTTGCGCTTGACCCAGGTCAGCGCGGCGATCTGGTCGAGCAGGCCATAATTGCCCGACACGTGTTGCGGCGATTCCGCGCTGAGCGCGGGGTGCGCGAGGAAACCCAGCACGCCAAGCCGGTAGTTGATCGACACGACGATGATGCCGCGCTCTGCCAGCTTCTTGCCGTCATAGAGCGGCTCGCGGCTCGACCCGCCCGACAGCGCGCCGCCATGAATCCACACGAACACCGGCGCCTTGGCGGCATTGGCCGGCGTCCAGATGTTGAGCGTCAGACAATCCTCGCTGGTCGGCAGCGGCGCGGCGGGCGAATAGACCGAGACGGGCTTGGGCGACTGGAGCTGAATACACGCCGGGCCGTAATCGCTCGCGTCGCGCGTGCCGGACCAGCGGGGTAGCGGCTGCGTGGGACGCCAGCGCAGTGGCCCGATCGGCGGCTGGGCATAAGGAATGCCCTTGAATACGCGGATATTCCCGTCGGTGGTGCCCGCCACGGCACCGGCGGAGGATGTGACCACCGGCTTGTCCGCGGCGGCGATGCTCAGCGATGCGACGCCGAGCAGGGCAATCAGGCGAGCGATCATCCGGCGATACTCCTTCGACGGCGCAACAGGCTGGCGAGCCAGGCGAACAGCAGGATAGCGAGCAGATAGAATGGCGTCAGCGTGTACAGCGCCGACTGCAGCGAATGTGCGTCCCCCTGCGCGGCAAAATGGCTACTGATCCAGCCTACCCAGGTCGGTCCGAGACCCAGCCCGATGAAGTTCATGAACAGCAGCAACAGTGCGCTCGCGAGCACGCGCTGGTCGGGCCGGACTTCTTCCTGCACCAGCGCCACCGCCGACGAGAGGTAGAAGTAGTTGAAGAAATTGACTCCCGTCAGGAAGCACAAGGCCAGCGGCCAGGATGGCGCCCAGACGAAGCCGAGATAGAGCGGGATCGCGACGGCGAGCGACATCGCGGGGACGCTCGCATAGGCCGATTTCGACACGCTCGCGCGCCGGTCGATCACGCGTCCGGACGCCAGCATGCCTAGGCCCATGCCGATCAGAATGACCAGCGCGTACCAGATTGCGATTTGGCCGAGCGACATGCCCTTCTCGCGGCCCAGAAAAAGCGCGGCGAAGTTGCCGAGGCCGTAGGTGATGAACTGCGTGGCGCCGCTGCCCAGCGCCATCAGCATCAGGATCGGGTTGGTCACGAACATGCGCACGGTCGGCCAGAACGGTGCCTTGGCGGCGGCGTCATGGTTCGCGTCGTAGCGGCCGCGCGGCGGCTCGCTGATCAGCAGACGGACGATGATCGCGGCGACTACGCCGATTGCGCCGATCGTGATGAACGCCCAGCGCCAGTTGAACGCGGCGGCGATCGATGCGCCGAACGCGACGCCCAAGGCGGCGCCGATCACCGGCCCCAGATTGTAGATGCCGAACGCGAAGCCGCGTCGACCGGGCGGGATCGTGTCGGTTATGATCGCGTAGGACGGTGGCACACCGCCGGCCTCGCCGAACCCCACGGTCATGCGCGCGATGGCGAGCTGCGGATAATTGGCGGCGAACCCGCACGCCATCGTCGCCCCGCTCCAGATCGCGCAGGCGAGCACCAGCACGTTGACGCGGTTGGTGCGGTCGGCGAGCCAGCCGACCGGCACCGCGATCAGGCAATAGAACAACGCGAAATACAGCCCGCCGAGCCGCCCGAGCGCGGCGTCGTCGATCTGCAGCGATTCCTGGATCGGCTTGGCCAACGTGCCGAGCAGCGAACGGTCGAGAAAGTTGAGGACGTAGACCGCGCACAGCGTGATCAAAACGGTCCGCGCACCCTTCGGCAGCGGGGCGGTCGATCCGCCGATATCGATGCCCGCAGGCCCAGCTTGCGCAGTCATTCCAGCGATCCTCCCACGCGCCGGATTCTGTGCCGACGTCAGGCGCTTACCATCGTCAGAATGGGGACAATGTCAACACTCACTATAACGAGGATGAATATCTGAGGTCCAAGGTCATACAAGCCCGACGCGGCTTAACAAGAAGCGTTTTCCTACAAGGTTTCCGCCATGATATAAGCGAGCCGCTCTTTGACTATCTGAATATTCAGGCGCGCTTTGTCCAACTCCGGGCGAAGGTTCGGAAATTCGCGCGTCAGCCAGGAATCGCCTGCGCCAGCCACCTCGCTAGTGTAACCCAAGTGTAACCTTAGCCGTTCCTAAACCGCTTCGGCCCGCCGCTGGCGCAGTTCGTCGTTGAGCATCTCGGCCAGCAGGAACGCCAGTTCCAGGCTCTGCCCGGCGTTCAAGCGCGGGTCGCAATGCGTGTGGTAGCGGTCGGCGAGATTCTGCTCGGTCACATCGACGGCGCCGCCGGTGCATTCGGTGACGTTCTGTCCGGTCATTTCGGCATGGATGCCGCCGGCGAACGTCCCCTCCGCGCGATGCACCGCGAAGAAACCGCGGACTTCGCCCAGGATGCGGTCGAACGGGCGCGTCTTGTACCCAGCCGCCGCGACGGTGTTGCCGTGCATCGGGTCGCAGCTCCACACCACCGGATGACCCTCGCGTTTCACCGCGCGGACCAGCTTGGGCAGGCCGGCTTCGATCTTGTCGTGGCCGTAGCGCGTGATCAGCGTCATGCGGCCGGGGATGCGGCCGGGGTTGAGCGTGTCGAGCAGCCGCAGCAGCATGTCGGGCTCCAGGCTCGGGCCGCATTTCAGCCCGATCGGATTGCCGATCCCGCGCAGGAACTCGACATGCGCCGATCCGTCGAACCGTGTGCGGTCGCCGATCCACAGCATGTGCGCGGACGTGTCGTACCAGTCGCCTGTCAGGCTGTCCTGCCGGGTCAGCGCTTGCTCGTAGGGGAGCAGCAGCGCTTCGTGGCTGGTGTAGAAGGTGGTCTGCGACAGTTGCGGGACGGTGTCGGGGCTGATCCCGCACGCCTCCATGAAGTCGAGCGCTTCGCCGATGCGGTCGGCGGTTTCCTCGTACTTCTTCGCCCATGGGCTGCTGCCCAAGAAGTCGTGCGTCCAGCGGTGGACCTGGTGGAGATTGGCGTAGCCGCCCTGGGCGAAGGCGCGGAGCAGGTTGAGCGTCGCCGCACTCTGGCTGTACCCCTGCACCATCCGCTGCGGGTCGGGCGTGCGGCCCTCCGGCGTGAAGGCGATGTCGTTGACGTTGTCGCCGCGGTACGAGGGGAGCTCGACGCCGTCGATCGTCTCGGTATCGGCGCTGCGCGGCTTGGCGAACTGGCCCGCCATGCGCCCGACCTTCACCACGGGCAGCTTGGAGGCATAGGTCAAGACGACCGCCATCTGAAGGATGACGCGGAACGTGTCGCGGATGTTGTTGGGATGGAATTCGGCGAAGCTTTCGGCGCAGTCGCCACCCTGGAGCAGGAACGCCTCGCCCGCCGCGACGCGCGCGAGGTCGGCGGTCAGGTTGCGCGCTTCGCCGGCGAAGACGAGGGGCGGGTATGAATGAAGCTGCGCCGTTGCCGCGTCGAGTGCAGCGGCGTCGGGGTAGGTGGGGAGTTGGCGCGCTTCGTGGCTCTTCCAGCTGTGGGGAGCCCATTCAGACCTTGCAGCGCCCGACACCGGCGCCACCACATACCAATCGGCGTGATGCGCGATGCCGTTCGCCGCGATCTGGTTGAGCACCTTAGCGGACGCGCGCTTGCCGTCCTCCTCCCAGCCCTGCACCGTGCTGCCGGCGGTTTCGTACCACGCGCCGAACGCAGCGCGGGTAAGGGAGCGTTCCTCGCGGAAACGGCGGATTTTGGTGCCTGCCAGTGTCGTCGTCATCCCGCGCCGTTACCCTGATGGGGTAAATGATGCAACCGACTTCTTGCGTCGGCGCGGGACGGTTTTCTCTTTCGGGTAAATCAGCCGTTCGCGACCCAATTGCCATGGAACCCCGGCGGCACGCGGTGGGGGATACGGATGCTCGCGACGGGCGCGCCTTCGAAGTCCTGCGCGTCGATGATCGCGAGGTCGGTGGTCTCGTTGGGCAAGTCGATCACCAGCCCGACCAGCCAGCCGTCACCCTCGGGCGCGTCGTCGCTACGCGGCACGAACACGAACTCGCCGGGATAACGGCCGGGGCCGAAATCGTGCGTCTGCTTCGTCCCCTCGGCCAGATCGTGGCGATAGAGCTTGGTGTCGCCGATCGCGAAATCACCCTCGGGCAGCCCCATCGTATAGGCGTAGTGATACGGCTGGCCAAAGAAGCGTTCGTCGGGACGCGGGAATTCCTGCGGCGTCGCATCGATCGTCTTGCGCTCGACGGTCTTCGCGATCGGATCGATGATCCAGCGCTCCAGGCCGAGCGACTTGCCCGACGGCCCGCCGGTCAGTTCCGCGAACATCGTGTCGTAGACGCAGGCGTCGAGCACGACCCGGCCGTCCGCCACGTCGAACGCGTTGGCGACGTGGAAGATGTAGACTTGCGGACAATCTACCCAGACCACGTCGTCCGCACCGCCGTTACGAGGCAGTAGGCCGATACGCGCCTGATGTTCCGGATTCCAGCGATAGGGGAACGAGTGCCCGCCGATCAGCGCCTTCATCGAAAAAGTAACGGGCAAATCGAGGATCAGCGCATACCGCGCGGTAATCGCACAATCGTGGATCGACGGCCCGTGCTTGACCGGGATCGCGACCTCGCGCGTCACCTTGCCGCTCGCGTCGATCACGACATGGCGGATTTGGTCGGGAACGGTCGCTTCGTAGCAGATCGCGTGGTTCTCGCCGGTCGCCGGATCGAGATGCGGATGCGCGGTGAAGCTGCCCATCAGCGTGTCGTCGAACGGATTGTAGGTTTGCTCGTCGAGCGTGTCGGACAGTTCGACCGGGTACGACCCCGCCTCGACCAAAGCCCAGGTCCGCCCGCCGATGCCGAGCACATTGGTGTTGACCGTGTCGAACCCGCCATGACGCGGACCGGGGGCGTGCGGCATGCCGGTCTCCGCCTCGACCCGCTTCGACCGGATCCAGCGGTTGCGGTACCACAACGCCTGGCCGTCCTTCAGCGCGATGACGTGGACCATGCCGTCGCCGGTGAACCAATGATAGCCCTTCGCCTCGGGCGCGGCAGGATTGGGGCCGATGCGCAGATAGCGGCCGTCGAGCTCGTCGGGGATCGTGCCGGTAACGGGCAGATCCTCCAGCGTCAGCTCGGCGGCCATCGGCTTGTGAATGCCGGTCAGGAACGGATGGTCGGTCTCCGGCATGCGCTTGCGATTGAACTCGGCGACGACGCCGATCCCCTTGGTAACGGTGCCGCGGATTGCATTTTCGATGACACTGGCCATGACTGGTCTCCGACTCGAAGTTTATGGCGTAAACATACGATCTATGATAACAGTGTCAACATGAAAGATTCTGAAGGCGACCAAATCCTATCATCATGGCGATTTGCGCGCGGCGTTGATCGCCGAGGGGCTGCGCATGCTCGAGGAGCGAGAGGATGCCGATCTGTCGCTACGTGAGATCGCGCGGTCGGTCGGGGTCAGCGCGACGGCGGTATATCGGCACTTCCCCGACAAGGAGGCGTTACGCGCCGCCCTGGCCTCGGCCGCCTACGATCGAATGGGGGAAGCGCAGCGTGCCGCGGCGTCGGCCTATGAGGACGTGCTCGACCAGTTCCAGGCAACCGGGCGGACCTATGTCCGCTTCGCGCTCGATCATCCCGCGCTATTCCGCCTGATGTCGTCGATGGGTCCGCACGACGATTTGTTCGCGCTCGACGACGGGGAGGACGACGACGCCAGCAAGTTGCTGCGCGATTACGCGTTCAGGCTGGCGGGCGAAGGCGCGAGCATCGACACGGTGCGGGCGATCGCCATGCGCTCCTGGGCGCTGGTCCACGGACTCGCAGTGCTGATGCTCCAGGGCTACGTCCCGCGCGACGAAGCGCTGATCGACGCGGTGGTCGATACGCGTGCGCTGGGGATGAACCGCTCTTAGTATCCTGCGTCGAGATCGACGACATTCTCCATCGCCCGCCCGTTCACGAACGCGTCGATGTTGCGCAGGAACAAGGCGGCGGCGCGGGGAAACATCTTGGTCTGGCTGCGGCCCGACAGATGCATGGTGACCATGCAATTGGGCGCCGACCAGAGCGGGTGATCGGGTGGCAGCGGCTCGGGATTGGTGGGATCGAGGAACGCGCCGGCGATCTTGCGGCCATTGAGCGCATCGAGGAGCGCCGCTTCGTCGATCATGTCGCCGCGCGCGATGTTGATCAGCCACGCGCTCGGCTTCATCGCGGCGAGTTCGGCGGCGCCGATCATCGCCTTCGTCGCGTCCGTGGAGGGGGCGGCGAGGATAACCCAGTCGAACTCGCCGAGCTTCGCTTGCCACTGATCCGGCATCAGCGTGCCGTTGCGGCCCGATCGAGTCACGCCGGTCACCGCGACGCCGAACGCCACCAGACGCTCGCCGATCAGCTTCCCGATCGCGCCCATGCCGACGATCAGCGCTTTGGTCTCGAACAGTTCTACTTTGCCCGGCGCATCCTTCGGCCATTCGTGGCGGTCCTGCGCGCGGACAACTTCGTCGAACCGCTTGGCCGCGGCGAGCACGCCCAGCACGGCATATTCGGCGACCGCCAGCGCGTTGATGCCGACGCCGTTGGTCAGGATGGTGCCGCGTTGCTTCAGCACGTCGAGCGGGAAGGCGTCGAGTCCGGCATAGATGGTCGACACCCATTTCAGCCGCTCGCCGTGGCGGATCGCCTCGGCGGTCAGTTCGGTCGGCTGCATATCGACCCAGGCGATATCGGCGTCGGCGATCATCGCATTGGCTTCGGCCGGGGAGGCGAACCAGGCTGCCTCGACGCCGGCGGGCAGTTGCGGCTCGAGCAACGGGCGGGCGAGCGCGGGCAGGACGGCCTTCATGCCTGCTGATACCGCGCGGCGAACTCGGCGTCGGACATCACCAGGAATCGGATAAAATCGACGAACGCCCACAACGCGCTGACGAACGCGCCGACCAAGGTGCAGGTCAGCACCAGCATCATGATGCCGGTGCCGGTCCGCCCGAGATAGAAACGATGTACGCCGAACACGCCGACGAAGAATGCCAGCAACGCGGCGGTCAATTTGTTGCGGTCGCTGCGCGGGGCCTTGGGCGTGGCGCTGTAGGTGCCCGGCTGGCGATAGATGCGCCGCGCCTGGCGCCCCTCCGCTTCGAAATCGATCTGCGCGCCGATCGACGGCCCGACGCGGTCGGCCCAATCGTCGGGCCGGAACACGTAGCGCTGGCCGTCCTCGCCCGAAATCTGCCCATCGCCGGTCGCAACATCGACCCCGAGCACCTGTCCGCGCATCTCACTCCCCGAATCGGCTTACAGCGTCGGCTTCCAATCCCATCCCAGCGGGTCGCCGTCCATTACTTCGACGCCCGCGGCCGCCAGTTCGTCGCGGATCGCGTCGGAGCGGGCGAAGTCCTTGGCGGCGCGCGCCTCGCGACGGTCGGCTAGGCGGGCGGCGATATCGGCTTCGGTCAAGGTCGCGGTTGCCGGCCGAACGCGGAGGTCCTCGCGTTTCAGGTTGGCAAGGCGCAACCCCAACACCGCATCGAAATCGCCCAGCGCGGCCAGGCGATCGGTGGGCGATACCTTTTTGTCGGCCAGCATCTCGTCGAGCGCGACCAGCGCCTTCGCCGTGTTGAGATCGTCGGTCACGGCCTCGTCGAGCCGCTCGCGATACGCGGCGGGCGATGCGGCCGACGGCGCGGCGGGTCGGTCGCGAAGCTGCGCGACGGTGATCGCCAGCCGCTTCAACCGCACCGACGCGGCGGCCAGATTGTCCCAGGTGAATTCGAGCTCGCTGCGGTAATGCGCCTGCAGGCACATCATCCGGTACGCCAGCGGGTGGAAGCCCGCGTCGATCAACACCTGCAGCCGCAGGAATTCGCCGGTCGATTTCGACATCTTGCCGCCGCGTTCGACCAGGAAATTGTTGTGCATCCAGATCCGCGCGCCGCTGTCCGCACAGCCGCAGAACGCCTGGTTCTGCGCGATCTCGTTGGGATGATGAACCTCGCGATGGTCGATCCCGCCGGTATGGATGTCGAAGGGATGGCCGAGATGCTGCAGGCTCATCACCGAGCATTCGAGGTGCCAGCCGGGCGCGCCTTTGCCCCACGGCGAGTCCCATTCCATCTGGCGCTGTTCGCCCGGCGGCGACTTGCGCCATATCGCGAAGTCCTGCGGATGGCGCTTGCCGGACACCGGATCGATCCGGCTTTCGCCCTCGTCGGTCGCCGATCGCGCGAGCGCGCCGTAATTCGGCACCTTCGACGTGTCGAAATACAGTCCGCCCTCGATCTCGTAGCAATCGGCTTCGATGCGCTTGGCGAAGTCGATCATCTGCGGGATGTGGTCGGTGGCGACGGTCCATTCGGCGGGGGGCTCGATATTGAGCCGCGCTACGTCCGCCTTGAACGCGTCGGTATAGTGCGCGGCAATGTCCCATATCGACTTGGCCTGCGCCGCCGCGGCCTTTTCCATCTTGTCGTCGCCCGCGTCGGCGTCGCTGGTCAGGTGGCCGACATCGGTGATGTTGATGATGTGCTTGGTGGGATAGCCATTCCAGCGCAGCACGCGGCCCAGCGTATCGGCGAACAGGAACGCGCGCATGTTGCCGATATGCTGGTAGTTATAAACGGTCGGCCCGCAGGTGTAGACGCGCACCAACGCCGGATCGATCGGCGCGAAGGCTTCGAGCGAGCGGGTGAGACTGTTGTAGAGCGTAAGCGGTGCGCCGGTAGACATGCCGCGCGGCTTAGCCACGCCGCTCCACCGACGCAAACCACTAGCGCGCGATGCCGATGATGGCGCTCGCGACCAGCCCGCTCGCGACGCTTCCGGTTATGGTCGGCGTTTGCTGTGCGAGTTGCGCCGCGGTGTTGTCGCCGAAGACGTTGTCCGAAGACAGGCTGATCGCGGCGAAGTTCGACTTGCTCGACGGATAGAGCGTCGTGTCGGCGAACACCGTGTTGCACGTCGCCGCCGGCATCGCGAGCTGCGACGTCAGCACGGCGAAGCGCCCACCGGTCGCGTTGGCGAGCGTCGAGAAGATCTCGAAATGCATGTGCGGCCAGCGTCCCGAATAGGCGGCGGGGAAGATCGTCGTGAAGGTAACCTGTCCGTTCGCGTCGGTGACCTGGACGCCGCGCAGATACGTCTCGTTCGCCGCACCGCTGTACAGCGAATAGGCCCCGCTGCGGTCGCAATGCCACAGATACACGGCAAAGCCTGACAGTGGCGCGCACGACGCGTTGACGTTGACCAAGGTCAGCGTGATCGTCAGCTGCACGCCGGTCGCGACGGTGGTGCTTGAAATGAAGCTCGGGCGGATGTCGCTGCGGACGATGCCGCTCGCGGTCAGCACGTTCGAGGTTGAGCCCGACGAGGTGTTGGTACCATCGGCGGGGTAAGGGCCGCCGGTCTCGGTCGGATCGGCGATGCAGCCGGTTGCACCGGTCGCGGTGGGAGTTGGCGTCGGTGTAGGCGTCGCGGTTGCCGTGGCGGTCGGCGTCGGGGTGGGTGTCGGCGTCGATGTGCCGGTCACGACAGCGACACCAGACGAGCCCCCCGACCCGCCGCATGCCGTCACCAGCGCGGCGGTGCCCGCACCGGCGAACCATTGGAGCGCGCGGCGGCGAGCGACGAGCGCCTCCATCCGCTCCAGGTCTTCGGCCAGGCTGTGGCCGTGATCGTCGTGATCGTGGGCGTGCATCGCATTTCCTCCTCGAATGCGGAGGGAATGCAGCGCGGTTCGCACGATCGTATGTCGGCACGTCGCGCGTTTGTTACGGATTATGTCAGTCGACCGGCAGCGTAATGGTCGCCCGTGCGCCGCCTTCGGGCCGGTTGGTCAGGATCGCATCGCCGCCATGACGCCGCGCGATCGATCTGACGATGGCGAGCCCGAGCCCCGTGCCCCCGGTATCCCGATTCCGCGACGGATCCCCGCGCACGAAGGGTTCGAACAGGCGTTCGGCCTGGGCCGGGTCGATGCCCGGTCCGCTATCGTCGATCGTCACGCGGACGATGCCATCTGCCATGCTCCAGCCGAGCGCGGCACCGTCGCCATAGCGGATCGCGTTTTCGATCAGGTTGGCGAACAATCGCCGCAACGCCGCCGGGTCGCCGCGCACGACGGCGCGTGGGCCGGGCACGATCGTTACGTGACCACCCGCTACCGCCATGTCCTCGACCAGACTGTCGAGCAGGCTGCCCAGATCGACGCGCGCGTCGGTCCGCACGCTCATATCGTCCCGCGCGAAGCCGATCGCCGCGCCGATCATCGCGCGCATCTCGTCGATATCGGCGGCGGCGCGCGCGGGCGTCGTCGGGCAATTGCTCGACCCAGAAGGCGAGGCGTGACAGCGGCGTGCCGAGGTCGTGCGCGATCGCCGCCAGCATCGCGGTGCGCCCTTCGGCATGGCTGGCGAGGCGACCGTGCATCGCCTTCAACGCGTCCCCCAACTCCGCCACCTCGCGCGGCGCGTTCGCCGGCAGGTCGTCGAGCGGCGCGCCGGCGGTCGCCCGGGTCGCCGTCGCGGCCAACTCGCGCAATGGTCGCGAGATTGCGCGCGTGATGACCCAGCCCATCGCCGACAACACTACCAGCAAGATCGCCATCGTCAGGATCGTCGCCCAATGCCAGTGGCTGAGAAAGGCGGGCGGCGGGGTGAAGGCGATCCGCCACGTCCCGTTGAGCCGCGCTCCCGCGACGAACGGCGCGGCCAGGCCGTCGGGCGGTGCCTCGCGGCCGAGGTCGCGATAGACCACCGCGTCGCCGTCCGGCACGCCGAGTTCGAATGCGAGTAGATGCGAGAAGGCCGGGTCGCGCTGCTCGCGGGGGGTGGGGGCTGGGCGCGGTCGCGCTGGTCACGACGCGCAACTGCCATTCCGCCATCGTCGTGGGCGCCTTGCCGCCCCGCAGCAAGGCGGCGATCGACGCGACCGGCTGCGGCGCGGGTTTGGGCGGCGGGCCCGAAAAGGTCACCGCGAACAACGCGATCGTCGCCACCGCGACCGACGTGATAACGAGCGCGAGGATCGACCAGACGATCGAGCGGCGGGACCTAGCGGCGGTCGACATCGGCACCGAACAGATAGCCTTCGTTGCGGACGGTGCGGATCAAGTCGTCGTCGCCGGCGCGTTGCAGCTTGCGGCGCAGCCGGCTGACCTGGACGTCGATCGCGCGATCGAAATGCTCGGTATTCACGCCGCGCGACAGGTCGAGCAACTGGTCTCGGGAGAGAATGCGTCGTGGCCGCTCGACGAACACGAGGAGCAAGCGAAACTCACCATCCGACAGGTTGATGATGACGCCGTCCGGATCGGCCAGTTCGCGCGCGAGCGGATCGAGCTTCCACCCTGCGAACCGATAAAGCGTCCGCCCGTCGCGCGGCTTCGCCTCGCCGATATTGCCGGCGTTTCTACGCAGGACCGACCGCACGCGCGCGAGTAGCTCGCGCGGGTTGGCGGGCTTTGCGAGATAATCGTCGGCACCCATTTCCAGGCCGACCACCTTGTCGATTTCGGTTCCGACCACCGACACGATGATCACCGGCGGCGCGGTTGCGGGTTCGAGGCTGCGTAGGATGGTGAGGCCGTCCTCGCCCGGCATCATGACGTCGAGCACGATCAGGTCGTAGTCGTTCGCCGCCATCGCCTCGCGCATCGCGGCGCCGTCGGCGGCGGTATCGACGACATAGCCATGCCCGACCAGGAACGCGGCGGTCAGCTCGCGAATGCCGGGGTCGTCATCGACGATGAGGAGGCGGGTGGTCAGGTCCACGGTGGCGGCGGCTTGCAACATCCCGACTGGGTGAGCGGGAAGCGTATCCGCCGCATTGCACCGCTGCAACAATTGCTCGTTTGCCGGGCATTGTGGATTCCGGGCAACACCGACCAAGTCGGTGGAAAATCGGATTGATGCGGATTTGATCCATGTTTAACGCGCTCGGTCATAAACTATCGCAACCGTTCCACGGACGTTATGATCAAGAGAATTATTGGCCTGCCGAACTGCATGAAGGGCCGCCACGTACGCAGCGAGAAGCACATCACGCCCGACGGCGACACCTATGTCAGCCGCTGTGCGCATTGCGGCGTCAAACTGCGCCGCCAGGCCAAGCGTGTCTGGATCGTCGATCGCGCCTGAGCCGGCCGGCGCTTGCCTTTGTAGCTGTGGTTTGTTAGGGGCCCCGCTCTTGCGGCGCTGACCCTGTCTGCGGCCGCGATACTCATTTCGATTCGGAGTTGACGGGTTTTATGCAAATCATCGTGCGCGATAACAATGTCGATCAGGCGCTTCGGGCTCTCAAGAAGAAGCTCCAGCGCGAGGGCGTGTATCGTGAGATGAAGCTGCGCCGTCACTACGAGAAGCCCAGCGAGAAGCGCGCCCGCGAGCGCGCTGCCGCCGTCCGCCGCGCTCGCAAGCTCGAGCGCAAGCGGATGGAGCGCGACGGGGTCAAGTAAGACCGCTGCGTTCAGGGGCTTGCCGACCGCGAGCCCCCCATCTACCGACAGCGTGTCCCGGCCGCCTGTCAGCGGCCCATCCCGTCGAGGCTGCTTTTCATGACCGTGACCGCCGTTCCGCTCCAGCCCGTCAAGCGCAGCTACCTTACCTGGCTGTGGATCGGAATTGTCATACTGGTCGTTGCGGCCTTTTTGCTCGCGCGGCAGGGTGACGATTATTGGGCGAGGTCGCAGCGCGGCTGGTTCGGGACCGATTCGGCGATCAAGACCACCGCGTCGGGGCTGCAATATAAGGTGCTGACCCCCGGTACAGGTCCGCACCCGACCGATTCGGACGTCGCGCTGATCAACTACGAGGGCAAGCTCCGCTCGGGCGTTACCTTCGATAAGTCGCAGCAGCCGACACCAATGCCGATCGCCAAGGTCGTGCCCGGCTTCTCAGAAGGCCTGAAGCTGATGAGCAAGGGCGCAAAGTACCGCTTCTGGATCCCCGCCAAGCTTGCCTATGGCGAGAAGGGCGGCGGGCCAATCCCGCCCAACGCGCAGCTCGCGTTCGACGTCGAACTGATCGAATTCCTGCCGCAAGCGGTGCTGGATCAGTACCAGCAGCAGATGATGATGGGCGGCGGCGGTGCCGGTGGTCCTCCGGGCGGCGCCCCGGGCGGCGCCCCGGGCGGTGGTGCGCCGGGCGGCGCTGCTCCTCCGCCGGGAATGTAATCAGCGATTTAAAGGGGCCGGGGTAACACCCGGCCTTTTTCTTGGCTTGTTTCGCCTGTGCCAACTCGCGCTAGCTATCCGTCCTCGCAGTCGGCGATATCCTCGGTTCGACATGTGAGGTGGTGGGAAGCGGTGCCGGTCAGCATGAGACTAGCGAAGAACGGCGCGTCTGCGACTTGTGTCTGAGCGTCGGCTCTGGCGGTCGGCGATTACCGACCAAACCTTTTGTGCCGGTAGAGTCGCGCCCGCACTCCACCTGAAAAAGCAAAAAAAATGGCGGCACGAGGCCGCCACTTTCTTCAAGCTGTGGCTTGAATTACTTGCTCTTCGAATCGCTCGAAGCGGCGACGATGCCACCGACGATCGCGAGAACCGCAACGACGGCGACAACCGCGCCGGCGCCGCCGAACTTGTTGGTGCCCTTGGCCGGAGCCGAAGCACGAACCGACTTGCTCACCGACAGCGACGCTGCGGGGTTAACCGGAGCAGCCAGCGCGGGGGCAGCGGTCATCGAAATGGCGGCAACTGCAGCGGCCAATTTACCCAGACGCATGAAATACTCCCTTGTTTTGTAATTGCCCAAGCCGCCTATCATCGCCGCTTGGCGGTGGCAACCCCTTGTCCGGCTTCACGTTCACCAAACATTTGCGATGTTGCCGCGGTGCCACAACGTCTTTTCAATGCGTTAATACTTTCGGCGCTGCCGACCCCGAAGAATCAAGGCATCTGCGTCTGCAGCACCCAGCGATCGGCGCCCTCGAGGCCCAGCGCGGTGAGTTTCCCCGTGACATAGGCGCCAGTATCGATCCCGATCCGGTTGGAGCGCTCGTCAATGTCTTCCAGGATCGTATGGCCATGGACAACGAACGCTTCGAACGTGCCTTCGTAGTCGAGGAACGGCTCGCGGATCCACCGCATGTCCTTCTGGCGCTGCTCGGCGATCGCGACGTTCGGTCGGATGCCGGCATGAACGAAGGCATAGTCGCCGGCGACGATCACATCCTCGAAGCCTGCGATGAAATCGGTATGCTCGGCCGGCACGATCTCGGTCAGCCGTTCCGCCAGTTCGGCATAATCCAGCCGCTCATATTCTTCCTGGCTGATGCCATAGCTGATCATCGTCTCCCGCCCGCCGATCCGACAGCAGAAACGCAAAGCGGGCAAGTCGCCGCGCACCGCGGCCAGGAACACTTCCTCGTGATTGCCCATCAGCACACGGACATCGACATCGCTCGCCGCCAGCTTGCGCACGCGTTCGACGACGCCTGCCGAATCGGGACCGCGATCGACCAGGTCGCCCAGGAAGATGAGCGTGGTCGCCAAGGGGGGCGAGCGGCATTGTCGGCGCCGATCTGCATCAGCAAATCGTCGAGCAGGTCGAGTCGACCATGGATATCGCCGATCGCATAGACGCGCTGGCCCGACGGCATTTCGGGAGCCGCGATCGGCTCGGCGGCCCGGCGCTTGAAAAACTTGGCGATCATCGTTCGACTATCGGGGGAAAGGCGACTGCATAGAAACCGCGTCCGCATCTGGCAAGGCACGCGGCGGTTCGCTACGAGAGGCCGGTGAAACTGTTTGTTCTGGCCGCGCTTGCGGCAATTGCGTCGACTCCCGCCGACAGCCCCAACGACGCGTTCTTCGGCGTATTGCGCAACGCCGACACGCGGCTAGCGACGATCGCGGAGCGGCTGACCATCGCCAACGTCGAACTGTGCGATCAGCGGCAGCCGGCGCTCGGCATGGTGCTGCACAGCCTGCGCCAGTATCGCGAATCGGACTGGCCGACGGTGAAGCGCGTGTTCGGTTTTCGCGCGCCGGTGGCGGTGGAAGGGGTGATCGATGGAGGCGCGGCGCAAGGGGCGGGGGTCGCCGCCAACGACGCGGTCCTCGCGATCGGCGACCATCCGCTGCCAAGCGCCGTCGCGGACGGATCGAAGCCTGCGAGTACGGACCGCGATCGCGCCCTCGCGCTGATCGACTCGACGCCATCGGATCGGCCGCTGGCGATCACCTTCGACCATGACGGCCAGACCGTGCGCCGCGAACTCGCGCCGCGCGTCGCGTGCAAATCGCGGTTCGAAATCGTCATCGGCAACGGCTACGATGCCCAGGCCGACGGCACCATTGTCCAGCTCGGCGAGAAGTTCTTCGAAGGTATGTCCGACGAGGAAATCGCCGTCGTCGTTGCGCATGAGTTCGCGCACAACATCCTGCGCCACCGCGCGCGCCTCGATGCGGCGGGCATATCGCGGGGCATCGCGGCGGAGTTCGGGCGCAACGCGCGATTGATCCGCGAGACCGAGGATCAGGCGGACGAACTCAGCGTCTATCTGCTGGCGAACGCCGGCTACGATCCGCTGGCGCCTGGGCGCTTCTGGCGCAAGTGGGGTGGCAAGATCGGAACGGAAGGGATTTTCCGCAGCCGAACGCATGCGTCGGGGAAAAGCCGCGCAAAAGCGATGGACGTGGTCGCGAAGACGGCTAAACCTAGTGCCGATCAGCCCATCATTCCCGCTATGTTGTCCGCACGCAGCCAGCCACTTCGTTGAAATCCGAATGGCCTCTTTTCGCCGCAAATCGATCTGTGTAACGCGTCGATATGGCTCTCCCTAAAATCGACATCGGCCTGACGCGTAGCGAGCGGCTGCCCGCTATATTGCTCGTCATTTTGTTTGTGGCGCTTTGTGCAGCAGGCGGCGCATCGCGAGACGATGTATTGGCGCAAGCGGTAATCCGCGGATTTGCCGTCATGGCGATGTTCGTACAAGTCGTGGCGGGCCGTGCGCCCGAATTGAGCCGCTACCGCGCCTGTTCATGGTTGCTGGGCGCGATGGTAGCCGTGGCGGCGCTGCAACTCGTTCCATTGCCCCCTCAGATTTGGACGGCGTTGCCGGGCAGAGGCCTTATCGCGTCGTCGCCGCTTGGCGGGGAAGGCTGGCGGCCGATGAATCTGGTACCCGATGCGGGGTGGAATTCGCTTTTTTCTCTGCTGGTACCGCTTAGCGTCCTTGTGTTGTTGTCGTCACTCGAAAACAGGACGGTCAGACGAGTTCAATATTTGTTGATCGCGGTGGTTCTGTTCAGTGCGCTTCTCGCGCTTCTTCAAGCCGCTGGCAGCGCGCCCGAAAATCCGCTCATCAACGGATCGACGGATGACTATGGCGGTATGTTCGCCAATCGAAACCACCAAGCAGTATTTCTGGCCATAGGCATCGTCGTGGCATGGTTCTGGGGGTTTCAACGCGGGGGGCATTGGCGTGACCGGCGGTTGTGGCTGGCAGTCTGTGTCGTTTTGCTATTGTCGGTTTCGATCCTGGTCACGGGGTCGCGGACAGGTGTCATTTTGGGCGGGGTGGCGATCATGGCCGGTCCGTTCCTGGCTCGACCCAGGCGAGGAAAACCCGCTGCGCGCAAGACCGGTATTGCTTTATGGATCGGGATATCGCTGATCATCGCGGTCGGGGTCTTGCTCCTGTCCAGTTACTTCGGGCGTGCGGCTTCCCTGAATCGGGCAACTACGCTTAATTTGGACGCAGATTTTCGACTGCGCGCCTTGCCGACCGTTCTAGAGATCGCGAAAACATATTTCCCGTTCGGCGCAGGCCTGGGTTCGTTCGATCCTGTATTTCGCAGCGCCGAACCGTTCGCGTTGTTGGAGCCGACATATTTCAACCACGCACACAATGATCTTTTGGAAACAGTGATCGAAACGGGGATATTCGGTCCGATCATCCTCCTCACCGCGTTGATTTGGTTGTTCCGTCGCATGATCGTCATGTTTTCGGAAAGCGGCGAAAATGCGAGAATGGGTCGATTGGGCGCGCTGATCGTGGGGCTCGTCGTCGTTGCCAGCGTGTCCGACTATCCGGTGCGCACACCGATGTTCATGGTGATCATGATGGTGGCGGGCTGTTGGCTGACCGGGTCCTCACCCAATCGTAGCGAACCTGACGCCGCCGGGAGCGCTTTACCGTCCAGCGGCAAGTTCCTATAGGGCCTAACTCCCAGATTGAATGGAATGTTTCGACTATGCGCTTTGCTGTCGCCTGCACGTCGTTTGCGGCCTTGACGTTATCGGCCTGTGCAGGCCACCCGCCCATCAAAAGCACGGCGTCGCTGACAGTGGTCGATGACGTCGCTGGACTACCTGCGCCCGAACGCGCTGACCTCGTTATTGGCGATCGACCCAGTCTGATCGGTCCGCTCGACACGATCAGCGTCGAAGTGTTCGGTTTGCCTGATTTAAGCCGCGAGGCACAGGTTGATGCTAGTGGCCGCATCGCCATGCCTCTGGTCGGCACCATCGACGCGCGAGGCAAGACTGCTGACGAGCTTTCGCGCTCGATCGAAACGGCCCTTGCCCAGCAGTATATTCGCGATCCGAAGGTGACGATCAATATCAAGAATTCGGTCAGTCAGGTTGTGACGGTCGATGGAGCGGTGATCGAACCAGGTCTTTACCCCGTCACAAATCAGATGACCTTGATGCGCGCCGTGGCATCCGCGAAGGGGTTGTCCGAATACGCCAAGGTGAATGATGTGGTCATATTGCGTACGGTGTCCGGGAAGCGTTTGGCCGGCCTCTACAACCTCGCCGCTATCCGACGCGGATATTATGCAGACCCTGCAATATACGCCAACGACGTGATAATTGTCGGTGATTCTCCGCAACGGCGCTTGTTTAAAGATTTTGTGTCGCTGGCTCCTCTTCTCGCAGCTCCGCTCGTAGCAGTTTTGAACTCAAAATAGTTACAGCCGCTGAAATCCCCTGACATGGCTCGCTGGCCACGATTCCAAAGTGATCATTGTAAATGAACAAGATTTCGACAGTAAATCTCTCCCCGCAGGCGCTTGAAGGCGCTGCAAGTCACGATTTCGACAATCGTGCAGTCCCGCTCATTCGCCAGTACATGCGGATTGCTGTTCGCTGGCGTTGGGTTATCGCCGGCTTTACCGCTGGCTGCCTGGTGCTCGGCCTGATCGTAACGATGTTGACGACTCCCAAATATACGGCATCGACAGTGCTGGAAATTTCGCGTGAATCGAACAAAATCACCGAGATTCAGGGTGTCGAACGTGAAGCGAGTGTCGCGGATCAAGAATTCTATCAGACTCAATATGGCCTGCTTCAGTCCCGAACTTTGTCTGAACGCGTGGCCAATCAGTTGAAACTGAGCGATGATCCTAAGTTCTTTCAGATGTTCGGTGCCAAGGTCAACGGACCAGCTTTCGAGCAACTGAACGGCCGATACTCGCCGAGTGGTCGCGAGGAACGAACTCGTAGGGCGGGCGAGATTCTTCTTAAAAATGTTGGGGTTGCGCCTACGCGCCTATCGCGTCTGGTAGAGATCGACTTTACCAGTCCTGATCCCGGCCTGTCCGCGCGCGTAGCGAACACGTGGGCGGACAGCTTCATTCAAATTACGTTGGAACGGCGTTTCCAGGCGACGTCATACGCGCGAAAGTTTCTGGAAAGCCGTCTTGAGCAGTTGCGCATCAAACTTGAGGATTCCGAACGCCAGTTGGTGGCATACGCAAGTGCGCAGAAGATCATCAATCTGCCCGGGACTACCGCTGCCGACGGTACGAGATTGCCAGACCGGTCGATCGATGTTGACGACCTCGTCGCGCTCAACACCGCATTGTTGCAAGCGACCGCGGATCGAGTTCAGGCCGAGGCTCACTACCAACAGTCGAAACGCGGCGGCGTCGGTTCGGAACAGTTGCGCAACGACGCCGTCAACGGATTGCGGCAGAAGCGCGCGGAGCTTTCCGCCGAATATCAGCGGATGATGGTTCAGTTCGAACCTGGATATCCTGCAGCGAAGGCAGTTGCGGCCCAGATCGCGCAATTGGATAAGAATATCGGCCGGGAGGAGGCGCGCGCGAACGCGTCGGTAACGGACGAATATCGTGCTGCGGTCGATCGGGAGAACCAGCTCAAGACCAAGGTAGGCGGCTTGAAGGGCGATATTCTCGATCTGCGTCGGCGCAGTATTCAATACAACATATTTCAGCGCGAGGTGGATACCAACCGACAACTCTATGACGGCCTCCTTCAGCGCTATAAGGAAATCGGCGTTGCCGGCGGGGTCGGCGTAAATAACGTTTCGGTTGTCGACGCCGCCGACGTCCCTGTGAAACCGTCCAGCCCGCGAATGATACTCAACCTGGCGTTGTCCTTGTTCGCTGGTCTCGCGCTGGGCGGCTTGGCGGCATTCGCTCTGGAGCAGATCGACGAGGCTGTCGCGGATCCCGAGGAAATCGAAGGAGAATTGGGTCTTTCGCTCTTGGGCGCGGTGCCGAAGTCGGTCGATGTCGATCCGATCGTCTCGCTGTCGGACCGAAAGTCCGACGTGGTCGAGGCGTATCTTGCGGTGCAAACCAACTTGCAGTTTTCGACAGAGCACGGGGTGCCACGATCGTTGGCCGTTACGAGCACGCGGCCGGCGGAAGGCAAATCGACTACCGCCCTCGCGCTGGCCACGATGCTTGCCCGATCTGGAAAACGGGTGATCCTGATCGACGGCGACATGCGTTCGCCGTCGGTTCATCACTTCGCCAAGGCGACGAATGCCAAGGGCCTCAGTAATTATCTGTCGGGATCGGACGATATCCGATCGCTGATCGTGCCAATTGCCGATTTGGAGTTGATGGCGATGCCGGCGGGGCCGATTCCGCCCAATGCGGCCGAACTGCTCACTGGCGAACGATTGGGCAAGCTCATCGCAGAATTGTTGGCGATGTTCGACCATGTGATCGTGGACTCTCCGCCGATCATGGGTCTTGCGGATGCCCCCTTGATCTGCAGCCGCGTCGAAGCCACCGTGTATGTTGTTGAATCCCACGGAATTCGTACCAGCCTGGTCCGAACGGCTCTAGCGCGTCTCTCGAGCGCGAGCGCGCACGTGGTCGGTGGCGTGTTGACCAAGTTCGAAGCGAAGCGCGCGCATTACGGCTACGGTTACGAGTACGGATATGGTTATGGCCGCGACAAGCGTGCCGAGACCAAGGCTCGAGAGGGGCGTTAGTTCGCAATGCTCAAAGGGCGTTTTCCGTTCGTCATCAGATGCCTTATCGGGTTGGTACTGGTCGGCGCCGGATATCTGGCGATCATTCGCAACGTCGCTGCAGCTTGGTCAAAGGCCGATCCGGTATCTGCGATGTCGGTGTTCGGCGGCGATGCGCGCGTCATGGCTCGCGCGGCGCAAGTGATGATGGAACGTCCGGCGGCGAACGGTAGCCAAGCGGCGGCCGTCGCGCTGGCTCGCAAGGCGCTTTCGCGTGACGGTACGGCGGTTTCCGCGGTCGATACGCTGGGACTTTCGGCGGCGCTGGCGGGAAACAATTCCGTGGCGAACAACTGGTTCGCTTATTCAGAGCGCCTGTCTCGCCGCGATCTGCCCACGCAATTGTATCTACTGGAAAAGGCCGTGAATGACGGCAACGTGAAAGAGGCGTTACGGCATTACGATATCGCCCTGCGGTCTGCCAACGATAGTGGTACGTCGCTTCTCTTCCCGATCCTGCGGAACGCGACTTCAGATCCGCTTATTCGCCGTGAATTGGCGCAGACGTTGCGGGGAAAGCCGATTTGGTCGAGCGGTTTTTTGGTAGATTTGGTGAGAAACGGCCCGGATTACAGCGCGGCGGCCGAGCTATTGCTAGACGCAAGGCGGGGTGGACTGCCGATCGAGCCTGATCTCGACGAAACCTTGCTGGGGAATCTCGTCGCGCGAGGAGAGACGGCGAGCGCTTGGCAATATTACAAGTCGATACATCCGGCCGCAGCGCGCGTCCTAATCAGAAATGGGACATTCAAAAGTGTCGGTGCTGCCAGCACGCCGTTCGATTGGCAGCTGGTTCCCGGGAGTGGCGTTTCGGTGGAATTGGGTGCAGGCCAAGACGATCGAGGCTTGGACTACAGGCTGTCGCCGACGGTAGTGGCGACGGTTGCCCGTCAAACACTTCTGCTACCGCCTGGTCGATATCGTCTCGACAGTGTACTTCGCGAAGCCTCGCAAATGCTTAAATCCGGTCCGTATTGGGAACTGAAATGTGGCGACGAGCGGTCTCTGGCGTCGCTGGAAATGGGCGGACCGATCGAAAACAGTAAAAAGTTTTCGATCGACTTTACCGTGCCGCCAAAGTGCGAAACCCAATCGTTGGCCTTGACGGTGCGTGCGAGCGACGACGTGCAAGGAGCGACGGGCCTCGTCGATTCCGTATCGGTTATGAGGCTGCAATGATCTCGCTTCGACACCTTTGCGTGGTGTGGGCAAGTCCCTTGATGGTCATGCTCGCTGCCACCAGCGCAAACGCGCAAGATAAAGATGGTCGAACTCTCAAGGAATATGGCAGCCGCGTTGGCGACCGCGATCAAGATCCGGATGACGTCAGGTTAATCCAACGAGCAAATCAGCGGATTAACACGCGGATCGATAGTCGACTAAATAACAGGTTGGATCGCTTCGTTCGACCCAAGGCGGACGATAAATCTGCTACCACGCTTCCGAACGCAGAAGGTACTAAGTAGTCGCCAGCATGAGATTTCTTTGCGTAGCGCGATTAAGATCGACCTGAATAGTTGTCGCGATACCACCGTACGAAGGCGGGGACGCCGACCGATAGCGGCGTTGACGGTGCATATCCCGTGAGGCGTTGCAACAGTTCGGCCGACGCTTCCGTCGCTGGTACGTCACCTGGCTGCATGGGCATGAGATTGAGGATCGCCGGCTTGCCCATCGCGCGCTCGATTTCGGCTATATAGTTCATGAGCTTCACCGGCTCGCCTTGGCCGATATTGACGACGCGCCACGGTGCGACGGGCGATAGGCTATCGCCGTCGACCGGTTCCCTGCCAGGGATGGCATCGGCCAGCCGAACGACAGCTTCGGCGAGATCTTCCACATAGGTAAAATCGCGAACCATGTCGCCGCGATTGTAAACGTCGAGAGGTTTACCCTCGTCGATCGCCTTGGCGAACTTGAACAATGCCATGTCGGGGCGGCCCCATGGGCCATAGACCGTGAAGAAGCGAAAGAACGTGATCGGCACGCCGAACAGATGGGCGTAGCTGTGCCCCATCAGCTCTGTCGCGCCCTTGGTCGCAGCGTAGAAGGTGAGCGGGGTCGCGATCTTCTGCCCTTCGTCGAACGGCATGTCGGTATTGGCGCCGTAGACCGAGCTGGTGGAAGCCGCGAGCAGATGGCGGGGCTGCGTGCGGCGCGCGAGTTCGAGGACGTTGAACGTTCCGATCAGATTGGCCTGAACATAGGTTTCGGGATGATCGATCGAATAGCGAACGCCGGCCTGCGCGGCGAGGTGGATCACCACGTCGGGGCGAAACGATTCCCATTCGGCGCCGAACGCCGCCATGTCGTCCACGCCGACGCGCGCGACGCGGAAATTGGCGTGATTCGACAGGATGTCGTTGCGCTGCTCCTTCAACGCGACGTCGTAATATTCGGAAAAATTGTCGATCCCGAGCACGTCGTGGCCAGCCTGTAGAAGGCGGCTCGCGACATGGAAGCCAATGAACCCGGCGGACCCGGTGACGAGAAACTTCACAGGCTGTCCTTCACGATCGCGGCAATCCGCCCCGCCGCATGGCCGTCGCCGAACGGATTATGCGCTTGCGCCATCGCGGTATAGGCCGTGTCGTCGTCGAGCAGTCGACCGACCTCTGCAACGATCCGATCCTCGTCGGTGCCGATCAGCTTGGCGGTACCGGCCGTGACGCCCTCGGGGCGCTCGGTCGTGTCGCGCATTACCAGCACAGGCTTGCCGAGCGCCGGTGCTTCTTCCTGCACACCACCCGAATCGGTCAGCGCGAGATGGCACAGGCCGAGCGCGCGAATGAAATGCGGATAGTCGAGCGGGTCGATCCGCGCGACATTGGGCCGGTCGCCCAGGATCGCATCCATCACGCTGCCGACATTGGGGTTGGGATGCATGGGGAACAGTATCGCGACGTCATCGCGCGCGGCGACGCGGGCGATGGCGCGGGCGATATTCTCCATGCCGCCACCGAAATTCTCGCGGCGATGCGTCGTGACGAGCACGATGCGCTTGCCCGCGAACCGCTCGGCGATCGGGTCGAGCCCCGCGGCGAGCGACGGGTCGGCCGCGATCCGTTCGCTGGTCCAATGCAGCGCGTCGATCACAGTGTTGCCAGTGACGTGGATCGTCGCCGGATCGATATTCTCCGCCTTCAGCGCGGCCGCGGCGGTTTCGGTCGGCGCGAAATGCTGATCGGCGATCGGCGCGACGATGCGGCGATTCACCTCCTCGGGCCACGGCTGGTAGATGTCGCCCGAGCGCAAGCCCGCCTCGACATGCCCGACCGGCACCTTGCGATAGTAGGCAGCCAGCGCCCCGACCATCGCGGTCGCGGTATCGCCCTGGACCAGCACACGGTCTGGCTGCTCGGCGTCCATCACCTCGCCCAAACCAGTCAGCAGTTTGGCGGTTAGCCGGTCGAGTGTCTGGCCCGGCTCCATCAGGTCGAGGTCGATATCGGGCGTCAGCCCGGCGATCGACATGACCTGATCGAGCAGCCCACGATGCTGCGCCGTCACGCAGGTCCGCACCTTGAGGCCCGGCGTCGTGGTCAAGGCGTTGATCACCGGGAACAGCTTGATCGCCTCCGGGCGCGTTCCGAAGATGACGAGAATTTTGCGTGCGTCAGGCATGATGTCCGACTAATCCGTTCTTCATTAATTGGCGGCTAGGCAAGCCGCGAATTGCGACCTCATCGGCGGCTTTAACCGCCCGCCGGCCAGAATTCGAGAGCAGGAATGACGATCAAACCCCTTCGCAAGGCCGTTTTCCCCGTCGCCGGTCTCGGCACGCGCTTCCTCCCCGCGACGAAGGCGATGCCGAAGGAAATGCTGACGGTCGTCGACAAGCCGCTGATCCAATATGCGGTCGAGGAGGCGCTGGAAGCCGGGGTCGAACAGATCATCTTCGTGACCGGCCGCGGCAAGTCCGCGCTCGAAGATCATTTCGACGTCTCCTACGAACTCGAAGCGACGATGCGCGCGCGGGGCAAGTCGATGGCGCTGATCGACGGCATCCGCCAGCGGCCGGGCTCGCCGGTCTATATCCGCCAGCAGGAACCGCTCGGCCTCGGCCATGCGGTATGGTGCGCCCGCGAAATCGTCGGCGACGAGCCGTTCGCGGTGCTGCTGCCCGACGAGTTGATGGTCGGAAAACCGGGTTTTCTCAAACAGATGGTCGACGCCTATTACAAGGTCGGCGGCAATCTGATCGGCGCGCTCGAAGTGCCCGCCGACCAGACCGACAAATACGGGATCATCACGCCCGGTCAGATCGACGGACGCCTGACAGAGGTGCTCGAAGTCATCGAGAAGCCGCCGATCGGCACCGCCAAGTCGAACCTGATGACGCCGGGCCGATACATCCTGCAACCCGACGTGATGCGCATCCTCGACAATCCGGTGCGCGGCGCGGGCGGCGAAATCCAGCTAACCGACGCGATGGCGCAGTTGATCGGTAAGCAGCCGTTCCACGGCTTCACCTTCGACGGCCAACGCTACGATTGCGGCGACAAGGCGGGGTATATCGAGGCGAATCTAGCCGTCGCACTGGCACGCCCAGACATCGGGCCGCATGTCCGGGAGTTTGCAAAGAGACTGGTGGCTTAACGGGCGCAGCCGCAACCCGGGTCTTTCGATAGCGCGATCGTCCGAAAGCGCAGCGACAGCGCGTCCGCGAGCAACAATTTACCCGCGCTGTCGTCGCCGAACGGCACGATGGCGCGGATGACTTCGAGCGCGGCGAGGCTACCCATGACGCCTGCCATCGCGCCCAGCACGCCGGCATCGGCGCAGCTGACCCCTTGGCGGTCCGGATCGCTCCCTACGAAGCAGCGATAGCAGGGCTTGTCCGCCTCCCAGCCGCGATAGACGCCGAGCTGCCCCTCGAACTGGCTGACCGCCGCCGACACTAACGGGATATGCGATGCCAGAGCCGCATCCGCGACCGCAAGGCGAGTCGTAAAATTGTCGGAGCCGTCGAGTACGACCTCTGCCCCGGCCAGCAACTCCTTCGCGTTGCCGGCATCGATGCGCGTCGTCCTTTGCTCTACCGTGGTCGCGGGATCGAGTCTGGCCAAGGCGGCGGCGGCGGCGGCTGTCTTAGACGTCCCGATGTCTGCCATGCCGAACAGGGTCTGCCGCTGCAGGTTCGACAGATCGACCACGTCGTCGTCGACGATCGTGATCCGCCCCACACCCGCCGCGACGAGATATTGCAAGGCCGGTGACCCGATCCCGCCCGCGCCGATCACGACGACATGGCTGGCGCGCAACCGCGTCTGCCCGGCGCCGCCGATTTCCTTCAATACGATATGCCGGGCGAACCGGATCAGGTCGTCGTCGCTGAGACTCACGATCACCAGCTAAGCGTCATCCCGGTCCGATACCAGCTATCGCTCGCGGGCGGGGCGCCGGCCAGGTTGCCGCGCGCCGCTTTCTGGACGACACCGGCGGCGAATTGCTCGACCGTCGGACAATTGATCGCCTTGGGTACGATGCGCAGCGTGTCGCCGCTCGGCGAGATCAGGACGACCATGTCGACCTTGATGCTCACCTTGCCCGCGACCGCAGGCGGCGCGGCGCAGCGGCCCGCGGCAACCTCGTCATGGACGAACTGCGTCATCAACGCCGGATAATCGGGCGTGGTGGAGAGTCGGAGCGGCGGCAGCGCCGACCAGTCGGTCGGCGGCGCGACGACGCTCGCCGCGGCCTGCAACGCCAGAAACAATGCGATCATATGCCCGTCGAGCCGAAGCCTCCGCTGCCGCGATCGGTGTCGTCGAGTTCGTCGACCTCGTCCAGCGTCGCGCGTTGAACCGGGGCCGGAACGAGTTGGGCGATACGGTCCCCGCGCGCGATTTCGAACGACTCGTCGCCCAGATTGGCGAGGATCACCTTCACCTCGCCGCGATAGTCGTGGTCGATCGTCCCCGGCGTGTTGAGGCACGTGATGCCGTGCTTGAGCGCCAGGCCGGAGCGCGGGCGGACTTGCACCTCATACCCCTCGGGGATCGCGATCGCGAAGCCGGTGGCGACGGCTTGGCGTGCACCTGGCGCGAGCCGTAGGCTTTCGGCCGCGACGACATCCATCCCCGCCGCGCCCGCGCTGGCATAGGCCGGGACGGGCAGCCCGCCGCCATTGGGCAAGCGCTTGATTGCGATGCGAATCGGATCGGTCATTGCGATAGCGTATCGTAACTCGGGTTAGCGGGCGACTCCGGCATATGGCTTACGCGCGATTAGTCATGGCGGCGTCGATTCGCGCGGCGAGCAAGCGGGCGACCTCGTCCTTCGGCGCATCGGCCCAGCTGTCGACGCCGTCTGCGGTGACGATGTGGATCGCGTTGCGCTCGCCGCCCATCACGTCGCCGGACACGTCGTTGGCGACGATCCAGTCAGCGCCTTTCTTCGCGAGCTTGGCCTGGGCGTGATCGACGACATGCTCGGTCTCGGCCGCGAAACCGATGACGAGCCCGGGACGGCGCGGGTTGCGCGACAAGCCGGCGAGGATATCGGGGTTTTCGACCAGGCGGAGCACGGGCGGACCGTTCGCGCCCTTCTTGATCTTTTGACCCGCTGCCTCGACGCGCCAGTCGGCGACCGCCGCCACCATCACGGCGGCGTCGGCGGGCAGCGCGGCCTCGACCGCCGCCGCCATCTCCAGCGCGGTCTCGACGTCTATGCGATCGACGCCCGGCGGTATCGGGAGAGTGACCGGCCCCGCGACCAGGGTAACGCGCGCGCCCAGCGCGGCCAGCGCGCCCGCGATGGCGAAGCCCTGCTTCCCCGACGATCGATTGGCGAGATAGCGGACCGGGTCGATCGGCTCGTGCGTCGGCCCGGCGGTGACGATGATGTGCTTGCCGGTCAGCATGGTACTGTTTCCCCTCCCTGGAAGGGAGGGGCTAGGGGTGGGTGGGTATGGGGAGGGCGAAACGTTCCCGCGCGGGCCAACCCACCCCCAACCCCTCCCTTCCAGGGAGGGGAGCGGCTAAGCACCGAGCATCTCGGTAATCGCCTTCAGGATCGCCTCGGGCTCCGGCAAGCGGCCGGGGCCGAATTCCCCGCACGCCATCGGCCCTTCGTCGGGCTCGAGCACGGTCACGCCGTCGCCGCGCAAGGTCGCGACGTTGCGGACGGTCGCCGGGTGCTGCCACATCCGCACGTTCATCGCGGGCGCGGCGAGCACCGGCTTGTCGGTCGCGAGCAGCAGGGTGGTGGCGAGGTCGTCGGCGATCCCCGCCGCCATCTTCGCCATTAGGTCCGCGGTGGCGGGCGCGACGACAACCAGGTCGGCCTCGCGGCTGAGCTGGATATGACCCATCTCGGTCTCGTCCTTGAGATCCCAGAGCGAGGTGTAAACTTGTTGCTCCGACAAGGCGGCCAGCGTCATCGGCGTGATGAACTGCGCGCCGCCCGTGGTCAGGACGCACTTGACCTCGATCCCGGCTTTCCGCGCCAGGCGGATCAGTTCGCACGCCTTGTACGCCGCGATGCCGCCACCGACGATCAGCAGGATGCGTTTCATGGGGTGATCCTCGTGACGGTGATCTTGCGCCGCTTCGGGAAGGCGGCGGCGATCAGGTCCTTCAGCCCGTCGGGCACGAAGGCCAGGCCGATCAAGATCGCGGGCGCCACCATCAGCCCCCAATAGAAGGTGTCCACGCGCCCGAACAGGCTGATCAGGACGGCGTAGATGCAGAAGGTCGCGAACGCGCGAATACCCGTCCCGTCCCGCCATGCCGCCCAGCCGAACAGGGTGAACCCCATCAGCAAGGCCGCCAGCCAGAGCGGCGCGAGGCGCAGCGCGGTGGAAAGCGTCATCGCCTCGACGAAGAAACCGAACCCAAGCATTCCTGCCCAGCCGGGCGAGGCGGGGTCGAACGGGCGCACGACCTGCGCGACGGCGTGCGCGTGCGCGAGGACGGCGATCGCCAGCAACGCGACGCCCGCCGTCCAACCGGCCGCTTCCTTGCGCTCACCTTCGAGGATGGCGAGCAGGACCATGATCGCGACGTACAAAGCGGCGGTCTCGCGGATCAGCATCGCCAGCGCGCCGATGCCGGCGGCGGCGACCCAACCCCCCGGGCGACGCAGCGCCAGGCTGAGCGCGATCAGCAGGCCGGCCCAGACTTCGTGAAACGCCGCGAGATCGCTCTGCACGAACGCGCCCATCCCGCCGGCGAGCAGCACCATCGCCACGATCAGCGGCGGCGGCCGTGCGAACGCGGGGCGCAATCGCACGAACCACGCCAATATAACCCCCGCCGCGAGCGCGTAGAGCAGGCCTATCACCGCCCAGGCCGGCATCAGTGCCTGCACCATCGCGAGCGTCGGCAGGCGGAAGGTGACGAACGGCTTCATCGGATAATCGCCGGCGCGCAATTCCTGCGCGGCGACTTCGTAATAATTGCCGCCGTGGCGCACGCCGTCGACGATCGTTTCGTAGAGCACGACGTCGGTCTGGTCGTCGCCCCGCTTGGCGGGATCGCCGCTGACCGGGGCGGGTTGCGGGACCAGCAGCGCCGACAAAGTGGCGGCGAGGAGGACCAGCAACAGGGCCAGTCCGACCCGCGCGCGGCCTTTGGACAGGGCCGCGAAACGCGATGGCTCGGCGAGCCAGATCGCCATCAGTGGATGATCGCCCAGGTCGCCGCGACGGCAATCGCCGCGCTGAGCACCGCGACCGCGACGTATCGCCAGCCGCCGCCGATCCGGACGACCTCGATCTCCTTGAGCGGTGGGGCAGGCGGTGCGCCGCCGGGCGCCGGGTAATGCGCCTCGATGCGCCGGATCAGGTCGGGCAGGCGCGACAGCGTGCGGAAGTCGGTGATCAGCCGATCGGCGACCGCCGCTTCCGGCCCCAATTCGGTCCGGATCCACTCGCGGATGAACGGTGCGGCGGTGTCCCACATGTTGATGTCGGGATCGAGGCTGGTCGCGACGCCCTCGACCATCACCATCGTCTTCTGCAGCAGCAGCAGATGCGGCTGGGTCTGCATGTCGAAATCGCGGGTGATCTTGAACAGGCCGTCGAGCATCATGCCGACCGACATATCCTTGACCGGCAGGCCGCGCATCGGCTCGCCGACTGCGCGCAACGCCGTCGCGAACTCGGCGACATTGTGGTGCGGCGGCACATAGCCAGCCTCGAAATGGATTTCGGCGACGCGCTTATAATTGCCCGTGATCAGGCCGTAGAGGATTTCCGCCAGCCACACCCGCGCGCGCCGGTCGATCCGCCCCATGATCCCGAAATCGATCGCCGCGATCCTGCCGTCGGGGGTCGCGAACAGATTCCCCCTGGTGCATGTCGGCGTGGAAGAAGCCTTCCGAGATCGCCTGACGCAGGAACGCGTTGACCAGCGTGTTCGCCAGTTTGTGCGTGTCGTGTCCTGCGGCGATGAGTTTCTCGCGGTTGGCGAGCTTGATCCCGTCGACCCATTCGAGCGTCAGGACGCGGCCGCTGGTCCGCTGCCAGTCGATCGCGGGGACGATGTAATCGGGCTCGGCGTGCATCGCCTCGGCCAGTTCGGAGGCGGAGGCCGCCTCGCGTCGCAGGTCGAGTTCGCGCGCGGTCCAGCGCTTGAACGTCTCGATCACGAGGCGCGGGCGCAGGCGGGCGAGTTCGCCGCCCCCCCCTTTAATATCTAGGGCCTCGACCTGCGCCGCCGCCCATTGGTACGTGTCGATCGCCTTGGCGAAGTCCTCCTCGACGCCGGGGCGCAGCACTTTGACCGCGACGTCGGCGCCTTCGAGCGTCACCGCACGGTGGACCTGCGCGATGGAAGCGGCGCCGACCGCGGTTTCGTCGATCGACGCGA
This sequence comes from Sphingomonas panacisoli, assembly GCF_007859635.1. Taxonomy (NCBI): domain Bacteria; kingdom Pseudomonadati; phylum Pseudomonadota; class Alphaproteobacteria; order Sphingomonadales; family Sphingomonadaceae; genus Sphingomonas; species Sphingomonas panacisoli. The sequence goes on from NZ_CP042306.1 coordinate 1,069,669, forward strand.
ACACCGCTTCGATGGGCCGGCCGAGCCCTGCCTCGATCGCGCGGCGGATCGTATCGAAGGGAAGGGGCGGCAGCGCGTCCTGCAGCCGCATCAGATCGTGCGCGGCATCCTCGCCGACCAGATCGGGCCGCGTCGCCAGCGTCTGGCCGAGCTTGATCGCCGCCGGGCCGATCGCCTGGAACGCATCGGCATAGCGCGGCACCTTCGGCACGCGCGCACCGAACCTGGCGAGCTTGACCAGCCGGCGCAGCCTGGGCGGCGTATTGGGGTCGCGCTCGATCCCCTGCAAAGCCCCGTGGCGCGCAAGAATGCGGCCCCATTTCAGCAGGCGCCACGTATGGACGATGGGAGCGGTCAAATCTTCCAGCCGCTATGAATGGCGACGAGCCCGCCGAGCATCGGTTCGACCTTGGTCTGGACGAAGCCGGCCTCGCCGATCATCTCCTTGAACCGCGCCATGTTGGGGAAGCGGCGGATCGATTCGATCAGGTAGCGATAGCTGTCCTCGTCCCCGGCGATCGCCTTGCCGACCTTGGGGACGATATGGTGCGAGTATGCGTCGTAGACGTCGGCAAATCCCGGCCAGAGCGTCGTCGAGAATTCGAGCACGAAGAACCGCCCGCCACGTTTCAGCACGCGATGCGCCTGACGCAACGCCTTGGGTATGTCGGTCACGTTCCGGATGCCGAATGCGATCGTGTAGGCGTCGAAGAAGCGGTCGGGCCATTGCAGCGTTTCGGCGTTGGCCTCGCTCCACACCAGCCCGTCGATCCCGCGCTTGGCGGCACGTTCGATTCCGACTTCGAGCATCGCGGGATTGATGTCGGCGACCGTCACCGCCGCGCCGGCCTTCGCCAGCCGGAACGCGATGTCGCCGGTGCCGCCCGCCATGTCGAGGATCGCCTCGCCCGCGCGCGGCTTCACGCGGCGGACGAACACGTCCTTCCACACGCGGTGCAGCCCGCCCGACATGGCGTCGTTCATCACGTCATAGCTCGACGCGACGCTGGCGAAGACGCCGCCGACGCGGCGGGTCTTTTCGTCGGGCGCGACGTCCTCGTAACCGAAAGAGACTGTGTCAGGCATGGCGCGGCTCTAGCGGCCCAATCTCTCCCCGTCATCCCCGCGAAAGCGGGGACCCATCTCCTGCACGAACCCTAACTACCGCCGCCGTGACCAAGGCCACACCCGGAGATGGGTCCCCGCTTTCGCGGGGATGACGTTTGGGGGTAGGGAAACGCAATGCCGGAATTACCCGAAGTCGAAACCACCGTCCGCGGGCTCACGCCCGTCCTGCAGGGAGAGCGCCTGAAGAGCGTCGTCACCCGGCGCGGCGACCTGCGGCGGCCGTTCCCCGACGATCTCGCGCAGCGGATGACCGGGGCCACGATCACCGCGCTCGGCCGGCGGGCCAAATACGGGCTGATCGACACCGATCGCGGCGACACGATGATCTTCCACCTTGGTATGTCGGGGCGGTGGCGCGTCGATCCGACCGAGTTGGAGAAGCACGACCATCTGGTGATCGAGACCGATAGCGGGCGGCGCGTCGCGCTCAGCGATCCGCGGAGGTTCGGGTCGGTCGATCTGGTGCCGACTGCCGAGCTGGCCGCGTTTCCAGCATTCAAGGCGCTGGGGCCGGAGCCGCTCGGCCCCGACTTGACCGGCGCGTATCTCAAGCAGGCGCTCAAGGGGCGCGTCGCGTCGATCAAGCAGATGCTGCTCGACCAGCGGATCGTCGCGGGGCTCGGCAATATCTACGTCTGCGAGGCGCTGTACGCCGCGCGCATCTCGCCCAAACGCGAGGCGAGCAGGATCAGCCTCGCCAAGCTCGATCGCCTGGTGACCGAAATTCGCGCGGTTCTCGAATCGGCGATCGCGGCGGGCGGATCGTCGCTCCGCAACTTCGTGCATCCCGACGGCAATCTCGGCTATTTCTCGAAGGAATTCCTGGTCTATGGCCGCGAGGGGGAGCCGTGCGGCTGTGGCGGGACGGTGAAGCGCTATGTCGAGGGCGGTCGATCGACCTTCTGGTGTCCGAAATGCCAGTCTTGACGTGCTCCCTGCGAAAGCAGGAGCCCAGGGCCACAGGCTGCGTCGTTCTGGGCTCTGGGTTCCTGCTTTCGCAGGAACACGTACAAAAGGCGGCGTATCCCCACCTACCAGTTGACCGAATCTCCATCGCTCGCTAAGGGCCACCGCTTCCGGGCGCGGCTCTTGGCTGTGCCCGTTCCATTTTTTAGCGAACTCAGAGGGTTTTTCATGGCGAACACGCCGCAAGCGAAGAAGCGTATCCGTCGCAACGAGCGCCGCGCCGAAATCAACGGCAACCGCGTCGGCCGCATCCGCACCTTCGTCAAGAAGGTCGAATCGGCGCTGGCGTCGGGCGACAAGAAGGCTGCGACCGAAGCGCTGGCCGCCGTGCAGCCCGAACTGCAGCGGGGCGTCGCCAAGGGCGTGCTTCACAAGAACACCGCGAGCCGCAAGTTCTCGCGTCTGACCAAGCGACTCGCGTCGCTCTAAGTCATCGCTTTTCGAAGCGGGGTAGATGCCCGTCGGCGACCATGTCGCCGGCGGGCTTTTTGCATTTCGCGCGGATCGATTTGCCGCGAAAACATACCCGTGCATACCGCATATTCGAACCGTTTCAGAGACTCCCGGAAATCTGCGCGATTCGCATAGGTTAAGAACCATTACAGATTGAAAAACGCTCTATTACAGATAGTTAAACCAAGACTGGCGGTTTTCCGTACGTTCACCGAGTCAACGTTTTTATTTCACATTTCTGTCACGATTACCCCCTTGATCGACTCGCGAAGCTGTTCCTAAACATCCCTCGTCACGCCGTTCGCGCCGTGGCCGACCAATAGCAGATGCCACCATCAGACGGATCGCAATTCCGGCTGGGGGGATCGTCTGCCCGGAAAACAGAGGGGCCGGGTCGCGCGCGGGGGTGCGCGGTCCGAATACGGGAAAGGATCGTGGTGGCGGGTTTGGTTGCGAGGGAAGGCGTGGTGCCGGGGGAAGTGCTCAACGCGTGGGCACGCATCCGCAAGAACCTTCGCGAATCGGCCGGCGCGCGGCTGTTCGAGCAATGGCTCAAGCCGATCGAGCTGGGCGATAGCGACGACGCGACCACGGTCCGCCTGACCCTGCCGTCGGCGTTCACCGCCAACTGGGTCCGCAACCATTACGCCGACCGCCTGCTCCAGGAGTTCCGCCACGCGGTCCCGGCGATTCGCACGGTATCGATCGAGGTGCGCTCGGCCACCGCGCCGGTGCGCGCCGTCGCCGCCGAGGAAAAGCCCGAGCCGGCCAAGCCAGCCGCCGCACCCGCCGACCGCCCGGCGCTCGATTCGCGGCTGACGTTCGACCGTTTCGTGGTCGATGCGTCGAACCGCGTCGCGTTCAACGCCGCGCGCGCGCTGGCCGAGCCGGGCACACCGCGGTTCAGCCCGCTGTTCCTTCATTCGGGTACCGGCCTCGGCAAGACCCACCTGATGCACGCGATCGGCCACGCCTATCTGGCCGCCGTTCCCGACGCGCGCGTGATCTTGATGTCGGCCGAACGCTTCATGTTCGAATTCGTCGCCGCGATCCGGGCGAACGACACGCACGGCTTCAAGAACCGGCTGCGCTCGTCCGACCTGCTGATGATCGACGATCTGCACTTCATCTCCGGCAAGAAGCCGACGCAGGACGAATTCTTCCATACGATCAACGAACTGACGGCGGCGGGCAAGCGGCTGGTCATCACCGCCGACCGTCACCCGCACGGGCTCGACGATGTCGAGGCGCGGATCGTGTCGCGGCTGTCGATGGGCTTGGTCGCCGACATCAAGGCGCCGAACGCGGACCTGCGCCGCGCGTTGCTCGACCATCGGCTGGGCGAACTGCCCGACGTCGATGTGCCGAACGACGTGCTCGAATTGCTGTCGCTCAAGATCACCGGCTCGCTGCGCGAAGTCGAAGGCGCGCTCAACCGGCTGGTCGCCTATGCCCAACTGACGGGCGAAGCGATCGACCTCGACTTCGCGCAGGCGACGCTCGGCGACGTGCTGCGCGGCGGCACCAAGCGGATCACGATCGACGAGATCCAGCGCGCGGTGTCGGCGCATTACGACCTGAAGCCGGTCGATCTGGTCTCGGCGCGCCGCGCCGTGGTCGTCGCACGGCCACGCCAGATCGCGATGTACCTCGCCAAGCGTCTGACCACGCGCTCGCTGCCGGAAATCGGTCGCAAGTTCGGCGGGCGCGATCACTCGACCGTGATCCACGCCGTGCGCCGGATCGAGGAATTGCGCGGGAGCGATCACGAGATCGACGGCGCGGTGAAGGCGCTGATCCGGCAGCTGGAAGGCTAGGTGCGGGCGGCCGGCGAATTGCGTCAGCAAATCGCGGACTCACCACGGCGGCCAGCGGGCGAGCACAGCTCGTCCGTCTGACGGCGTGGCGTCTCGCGAAAACTCTTCCAATGTAGGATTTCGCCTGACATCGTTTCGCGATGTTCCGCCGCATCGCGCCCGTCCGAACTCGCCCGACGAATCGCTTCCTTCGAAACGTCGTCGCTAGTGTCAACTTGGTGTCAACTTAGGCCGTCAGACTTGTAGTCCGATCGCCTGTTGCGCCGCGCGCAAGGTCGGTGCGGCTAGGCTGCGAGCCTTTTCCGCGCCCCGCTCCAGCGCGCCCGCGACCGCTGCACGATCGTCGAGCAGGCGGGTGAGCCGGTTGCGGATCGGGCCGAGCTTGGCGACCGCGAGATCGGCCAGTGCCGGCTTGAACTGGCCGAACCCCTGGCCGCCGAACTGCGCGACCACGTCGGCGGGGGCGATGTCCGCCAGGGCGGCGTAGATCGTCACCAGGTTCTTCGCCTCCGGCCGGCCGTCCAGGCCCGCCACGTCGCTCGGCAGGACATCGGCGTCGGACTTGGCCTTCTTGATCTTCGACACGATGGTGTCGTCCGAATCGATGAGGTTAATCCGCGACAGGTCGGACGGGTCTGACTTGGACATCTTCGCCCCGCCGTCACGCAGACTCATGATCCGCGGCGCGGCCTTCGACACGAACGGCTCGGGCAGGGTGAACAGCTCGGTGCCGTAGTCGAGGTTGAACTTGGTGGCGATGTCGCGCGCCAGTTCGAGATGCTGTTTCTGGTCTTCGCCCACCGGCACATGCGTCGCCTGATAGAGCAGCACGTCCGCCGCCTGCAGCACCGGGTAATCGAACAACGCGACACTCGACCCTTCGCGGTTCTTGCCGGCCTTGTCCTTCCACTGCGTCATACGGTTGAGCCAGCCCATCCGCGCCGTACCGTTGAGCAACCACGCCAGTTCCGAATGCGCCGGCACGCGCGTCTGGTTGAACAGGATCGAGCGCTCGGGATCGATACCGCAGGCGAGCAAGGTCGCGGTCATCTCGACCGTCGCATTGGCCAGCTCGCTCGGCACGACCGGGAGCGAAATGGCGTGGAGGTCGGCGAGGAAGAACAGGCACACGTCGTCCGCGCCCATCGCGTCCTGCATGGCGACCCATTGCTTGATCGCGCCGAGGTAATTGCCGAGGTGCAGATTGCCGGTGGGCTGGATGCCGGAAACGACGCGCATCATGGTTCCTAGAGTTGTTCCTGGCCGGTCGGCTTGCCCGGGCGGCGGCGGCCGAGCAGTGCCTTCAGGTCGCTGAGCCGATACGCGCCGGTGACGAAACACGCCAGCGCATAGACCGCCCCGCCGCCTGCGACGAACGCGCCGAGCGCGAGCCCGCGGCGAACCAGGCTGCCGGTCAGGTACGGATCGACCAGCGGGGCGAGGGAACCACAGCGCCACGCCCATCAGGATCGCCGCGATCAGCAGGCGCGGGACGCGGCGGCGGAGGCGTTGGTCGGTAATGAAATGCCCGCGCTTGCGCAGCGTGAAGTACAGCATGGCGACGTTGACGCTCGACGAGATCGCGGTCGCCAGCGGCGGGCCCACATGGTGGATCAGCGGGATCAGGATCAGGTTGCCGACCAGGTTCACCGCCACCGAGATCATCGCATAGCGCACCGGCGTCTTGGTATCCTCGCGCGCGTAGAAGCCCGGGGTCAGCACCTTGACCAAGACGTACGAGGGTAGGCCGACCGAGAACCCGGCGAGCGCCCAGGCGCAGGCCGTCGTCGCCTGCGCGGTGAACGCGCCGTGCTGGAACAGCCCGCGGATGATCGGCTCCGCCCCGACGATGAAGGCGACCGTGGCTGGCAAAGTGAGGAACAGCGCGAGCTCGATGCCGCGATTCTGCGTATCCATCGCCTCGTCATGCTTGCCGGTCGACAGCAGCCGCGAGACGGTGGGCAGGAGGATCGTGCCGAGCCCGATCCCGATCATACCGAGCGGTAGCTGGTTCAGCCGGTCGGCATAGTAGATGTACGAAATCGACCCTTCGTCGAGCAGCCCACCGGCCAGCGCGGTCGAGATCGCCAGGTTCACCTGCACCGCCCCGGCGCCGATCGCTGCCGGGATGATCAGCTTGAGCAACTGGCGCATGTCATCGGTCATCACCGGCTTGCGCAGCTTCAGACTGACCCCCGCTTGCCGGCAGGCGAACATCAACCACAGCAGCTGCATCGCGCCGCCGACGGTGACCGAAATCGCCTGCACCCGCGCGGTCTCGTACGCGGCTTGCGGGCCGTGACCGTGGAAGAACCACAAGGCGCTGACCATCGCGATGTTGAGCAGGATGGGGGCCGCGGCGTTGACCCAGAACTTGTTGAGCGAATTGAGGATCCCGCCGAGCAAAGACGCCAGGCTGATCAGCGTCAGATAGGGGATCGTCCACCGCGACAGTTCGACCGCGAACGCGAACTGGCTGGGCGTCGGCGCCTGGCGCGTGAAGCCGCCCGACAGCGCGAAGGTCACCGGCCAGGCGGCGATCAGCATCGCGATGGTGAACACGGCAAGGATCGGCAGCAGCACCGCGAGCGCAGCCTCGGCGAACGCAACGCCCGCGCTCAACTCGCCCTTTTCGCCGACCTTGCGGTTGAACATCGGGATGAATGCCGCGGAGAACGCCCCCTCGGCGAACAAGGCGCGGAACATGTTCGGCAGGCGGAACGCGACGAAGAACGCGTCCGACGCGAAACTCGCGCCGACATAGGTCGCCTGCAGCGTATCGCGGACCAGCGCCAGGATACGGCTGGCGAGCGTCAGCCCGCCGACCGATCCCAGCGCCTTGGTCAGGTTCATCTAACGGTCCCTTGCGACCGGGAAAGCGTCAGGCGTTGCCCGCGGCGCCTTCGGTCGCGGCCTGCTCCTGAGCCTGGAGCTGCTGCAGATACAGCGAACCGAAATCGATCGGGTCGAGCGTCAGCGGCGGGAAGCCGCCGTCGCGGACCGCATCGGCCACCACGCGGCGGGCGAACGGGAACATCAGCCGCGGCGCTTCGCCGAGCAGGAACGGCTGGAGCTGATCGTCGGGCACGTTGCGCACGCCGAACAGCGCGGCAAAGGTCAGATCGACGATGAACGCGGTCATCTCTTCGGTCTTGGCCTTGACCTCGATCTTCAGCGTCGTTTCGTGAACGTCGTCGGCGACCTTGTTCACGCCGATGCCGAATTCGACCTCGATATTCGGCTGGTTCTGTTGCTGGAAGATCGCAGGCGCGCTCGGGCTCTCGAACGACAGATCCTTCACATATTGCGAAATCATGCCGATCGCCGGCAGATTGTCGGCACCGTTGGCGACGTTCGCGTCGGCGTTAACTTGATCGTCCATTTGCCGTGATACTTCCCTGTCAGAATTGGTGGAATCGCGCCCGCATGGTACGCGGCGCCGCGAAGTGCGCTGCGCGTAGCAGCCGCTTCGGGCGAGTTCAACGCCGGGTCGATGGACCCGGTATTTGAATCGTGCGTTTCTTGTGCCTATGTTGGACGCTGGTCAAGGTGGAGTTCCGGTGCTCGTCTATATCGTCATTCTCGCAATGGTTGCCGTCTTCTTGGGGCTGCGCCTCTATGCCGTCCTCGGCAAGCGGACCGGCCATGAGCAGGTGTTGCGCAACCCGGCGGACGATCGCCCGGCGCCACCCCTGACGATTCCGCGCGTGGTCGAGTCCGCGCCCGAAGTCCGCGACCAGGGTCCGCAAGCGATCGAGGCACGGGCACAATCGGGCCTGCGCGCGCTGATTTCCGCCGATCCGTCGTTCGACGTCGCCGGGTTCCTGGACGGCGCCAAGAATGCGTACCGGATGATCCTGGAGGCGTTCTGGAAGGGCGACACCGAAACGCTCGACTGGTTGACCGAAGACCATGTCCGCGACGCTTTCGGCGAAGCGATCAAGGCGCGCGGCGAAGCGGGCCATGTGCTGGAGAATCGCCTAGTCGCGATCGAGCGCGCGCTGATCACCGACGCGACGATCAGCGGCCGGACCGTGCGGATCACGGTTGCGTTCGATGCCGATATCGCCGCGGTGACGCGCGATGCCGAGGGAACGCTGATCGCGGGGTCGCTGACCGATGCCACGGTGACGCACGACGTCTGGACCTTCTCGCGCACGCTCAAGAGCGGCGATCCGAACTGGAAGCTCGCCGACACCGACGAGGCGTAAGCCGACTATTGTCTCATCCTCCGCGTACCGCCATTGAACGGCCGACGTAGCAGGGGGTCGGCGAGTGAATCTGTCTAAACTGGTTGCGGTAATCGCGCTGACGGTATTGCTGGCAGCCTGCAGCGGTCGGATCGTACCGCCGTCGTCGTCCACCGGTTCGATACCAGCACCGGTCCGCAAGCCCGTCGCCTCCACGCCGCTGCCGCCGATCACCAACAACAATGCGGTCGCCGCCGGCGCCAATGCGGCGGGAGCGGGGCTGATCGCCGGACCGGCGGTGTCTTCTCTCACCATCGACCGTGCGCGCGCCAGCAAGGCGCTGACGGCGTTCCGCCTCAGTTGCCGCGAACTGATGCGCCGCACCGATGTGTCCGGCCTGACTCGCGGCGTCGATTGGCAGCCGGCCTGCTCCGCCGCGCAAACGGCGAACGATGCGCAGACCTTCTTCGCCACCAACTTCGAAACCATTCAAGTCGGTGACGGCAAGGCGTTCGCGACCGGCTATTACATTCCCGAAATCCTGGGCTCGCGCTTGCGTCGCTCCGGGTATGAGGTGCCGATCTACGGCCGCCCGACCGATCTGATCGACGTCGATCTCGGCAAATTTTCCGACACGCTCAAGGGCAAGTCGATCCGCGGCCGGGTGGAGGGCAAGAATTTCGTCCCCTATTATGACCGCACGCAGATCGAGAGCGGCGCGATGACCAACGCGCCGATCATCGGTTACGCCGCCGATCCGGTCGCGTTGTTCTTCCTCCAGGTGCAGGGCTCGGGCGACGTGCGCCAGCCGGACGGATCGACGTTTCGGATCGGGTATGACAGCCAGAACGGCCGCGATTACACCGGCATTGGCAAGCTGATGAAGGATCGCGGGCTGATCCAGCGCGGGTCGATGCAGGACATCGTCGCGTGGCTGCGGGCTAATCCCGACCAGGGGCGCGACATTATGCGCGAGAACAAGTCCTATGTGTTCTTCCGCTTGCTCGACGGACCGCCGCTCGGCGCGCTGGGCTTGCCGGTGACCGGCGGTGTCACCGTGGCGGCCGACGCCAAGTTCATCCCGCTCGGCGCGCCGGTGTTCCTGTCGATGGACCGGGTCGATGCGAACGGATTGTGGATCGCGCAGGACACCGGCGGCGCGATCAAGGGGAGCAACCGCGTCGATACGTTCTGGGGCAGCGGGCGCGAGGCGGAAGCGATCGCGGGCGGCATGTCGGCGCGCGGGTCGGCGTTGCTGCTGGTGCCGGTTGGGACGCTCGCGCGGTTGCAGGGGGGCGCAAGTGGCGGGACGACGCCTCAGCGCTGACGAGGCGGCGCTATGGGCGCGGGTGATGGCGACGGTGACTCCCTTGCCCGGCGCGACGCCTGCCAAGCCGGTAGCGATCGAGAAGCCGGCCGTCGGTTCGGCAATATCGCGACCGGCGGCGGTAGCTGCAAAGCCTCGCCCAAGTGTTCCGCGGAAGATCGAGGCGCTCAAGAAGACGGCGCCCGGCACCACGCTCGACGGCGGCTGGGATCGCCGTCTCGCACGCGGGTCGGTCGAACCTGACGCAACGGTCGATCTGCACGGCCAAACGTTGAGCTCCGCCTATCGCATGCTCGACGCCGCGCTCGATCGATCGCGCGCCCGCGGCGACCGCGTCATCCTTCTCATCACCGGCAAGCCGCCGCGTCGCGAGAGCGAACGACCGCATGCGCGTGGCGCTATCCGCGCGGCAGTCGGCGATTGGCTCCACGCCTCGCGCCATGCGGAGGCGATCGCAGCGGTGCGGGGCGCAAGCCCGCGTCATGGCGGCACCGGCGCACTCTACATCGTGCTCAGACGGCCTCGAACAACACCGAAATTTTAACCCTTTCGGCCCTAAATCTCCGCAATTGGGCGCGTTTTGCGCGAAGCGGGGATCGTCGAGAGCGTAATGGAATCAGCATCGCTGAAAGGCCGGGCGATTACCTTCGCCATGTGCGCCGGCGCGGTGGTGTTCATCCTCGCCGTGCTCGCGACGTCGCATGGCACGCTCAGCTTCGACAATCTGAGCCGTGCGCTGGTACCGGCGATCGTCTGCGCGGTGTTTTCCTGGGCAGCGGCGGAGCGTGCGATCGGCACCACCGCGGCCGCGCTCGACGCGGCGATCGGGCGCATTGCGGAAGCGGCGCGCGGCGATCTCGAGGGACCCGTTCCACCTGAGGTCGGCGTGGTCGTGCCGCATCTGGCGCAAGCGATGGACGGCCTGTTCCAGCAAGTCGCCGCCAATCTCGACAGCGTGCATCGGCTCGCGATGTACGACCCCGTCACCAATCTGCCCAACCGCACCCACTTCCGTCGCGTCGCGGAACGGCAATTGTCGGAGATGCCCGCAGGCGACGTCGCGGCATTGCTGTTCATCGACCTCGACCGTTTCAAGGCGGTCAACGACACGATGGGTCATGCGACGGGCGACGTGCTGCTCGGCATGGTCGCCAACAGGCTGCGCGCGGTCGCCGACAGCGTGACGGCGGCGGGCGGGATCGCCAAGCCGCTGATAGGCCGACTGGCCGGCGACGAATTTACCATGCTGTTCCCGAAGCTCGACGATGCGCACCAGGCGGCGCGGATCGCGCGCGGCGTGCTCTATGCGCTGACCGAGCAGTTCGATCTGGCCGGCGCGGACGTCGAGATCGGCGCGTCGATCGGCATCGCCATGCGCCCGGCGCACGGCACCTCGCTCCACGACCTGATGTGCGCCGCCGACGCCGCGATGTATCATGCCAAGGCCGGCGGTCGCGGCCGGACCGAGCATTTCTCCGACGAACTCGCCGCGCAACTTACCGATCGCGCGCAACTCGAAGTCGATCTTCGCAGCGCGATCGAGCGCGGCCAGTTCGCCCTGGTGTATCAGCCGCAAATGTCGCTTACCGACGGTCGTATCGTCGCGGCCGAGGCGCTGCTGCGCTGGCACCACCCGACTCATGGCATCAAGCTGCCCGCCAGCTTCCTGCAACGTGCCGAGGAGACCGGGCTGATCGTCGAGATCGGCGACTGGGTCATTGCCGAGGTTGCGGGTACGATCCGGCGGTGGGCCGATGCGGGGATGGAGCAGCGGCTGGCGATCAACATCAGCCAGCGTCAGCTCGACCACGCGATGTTCTTCCGCCGTCTGCGCGACGCGATGCATGCGGCCGGCGCCCCCGCGCGCCTGCTCGAGCTGGAGATTACCGAGACGCTCGCGATGCATTGCAGCGGCGACGTGATCGAGGCGATGGCGGCACTGCGCGCGGACGGCGCCACCATCGCGATCGACGACTACGGCACCGGCAATTCGAGCGTCGCGCGACTGCGCACGCTGCCGATCGACCGCATCAAGCTCGATCAGACCCTAGTCGAGCACATCGCGACCAAGGTCGAGGCGCGCCAGATCGCACAGTCGATGATCGGCCTGATTCACGGCCTGGGCTGCGAAGCCGTCGCCGAGGGCATCGAAGCGGTCGATCAGGCCGAGATCCTCCGCGTGATCGGCTGCGACGTCGTCCAGGGCTTCGCCGTGGCGGAGCCGATGGACGAACAAACGCTCATCGCCTGGTCGCGCGGCGGCGACCAGAGCGAGGCGCTGGCCAGCTGAACCCTACGAAGCGAGTTTCCGCAGCACGTAGTGCAGGATGCCGCCGTTCAGGAAATATTCGAGCTCGTTGACGGTATCGATCCGGCAGCGCGTCAGGAACGTTTCCGTCAAGCCGTCGGCGCGGGTCAGTTCGACCTCGACGTCCTGACGCGGACGCAGCCCCCCGACGTTCTTGATCGTGAAGGTCTCGTCACCGGTCAGGCCGAGCGTCTGGCGCGTGACGCCATCGGCGAACTGCAGGGGCAGTACGCCCATGCCGACCAGGTTCGAACGGTGGATGCGCTCGAAGCTCTCGACGATCACCGCGCGCACGCCGAGCAGGTTGGTGCCCTTCGCCGCCCAGTCGCGTGACGATCCGGTGCCGTATTCCTTGCCCGCGACGATCACCATCGGGACGCCGGCCGCTTTGAACTTCATCGCCACGTCGTAGATCGGCATGACCTGGCCGTCGTAGCGCGACATGCCGCCCTCGACGCCGGGGACCATCTCGTTCTTGATGCGGATGTTGGCGAAGGTGCCGCGGACCATGACCTCATCGTTGCCACGCCGCGCGCCGTAGGAATTGAAGTCGGCGCGGCTGACCTGATGCTCCTGCAGGAACGTGCCGGCCGGACTGTCGGCCTTGATCGAGCCCGCGGGGCTGATGTGGTCGGTCGTGATGCTGTCGCCGAGGATCGCCAGCGGTCGCGCCTCGATGATGTCGCCTACCGGCGCGGGCGTCATCGTCATGCCCTCGAAATAGGGCGGGTTGTGGATGTAGGTCGATCCGGCACGCCAGGTGTAGGTGTCCGACCCTTCGATCTGGATCTCGCGCCACTTCGCGTCGCCCTGATAGACGGCGCCGTAGCGGCTTTCGAACATGCCGCGGTCGATGTTCGCGGCCATCGTGTCGGCGACTTCCTGGTTGGTCGGCCAGATGTCCTTCAGGAATACGTCATTGCCGTCCGAACCTTGGCCGATCGGCGTTTCGACCATGTCCTCGGTCACCGTGCCCTTCAGAGCGTAGGCTACGACGAGGGGAGGAGAAGCCAAGAAATTCGCCCGAACATCAGGGCTTACGCGGCCTTCGAAATTTCTGTTTCCGGAGAGCACCGAGGCGGCGACGAGGTCGTTTTCGTTGATTGCCGAGCTCAGTTCGGGCGCCAGCGGGCCGCTATTGCCAATGCAGGTCGTGCAGCCATAGCCGACCAAGTTGAAGCCGATCGCGTCCAAGTCCGCGGTCAGGCCGGCCTTGGTCAGATAATCGGTCACCACCTGCGACCCCGGCGCCAGCGAGGTCTTGACCCACGGCTTGGGCTTCAGGCCCTTCGCGTGCGCCTTGCGCGCGACCAGCCCCGCCGCGACCAGTACGCTGGGGTTGGAGGTGTTGGTGCAGCTGGTGATCGCCGCGATCACCACATCGCCGTCGCCGATGTCATGCGAACGACCCTCGACGCTCACCCGGTTTGGGCGGTCCTTGTGGTAAAGCTTTGAAAGGTCGCCGTTGAATACCTCGTCCACCTTGTTGAGGCTCACGCGGTCTTGCGGGCGTTTCGGGCCCGCCAGCGACGCGACGACTTCGCCCATGTCGAGCTCGAGCGTGTCGGTGAAGATTGGATCGGGCGCATCCGCGTGGCGCCAGAAACCCTGCGCCTTCGCATACGCCTCGGTCAGCGCGATCGTCGCCTCAGGCCGCCCCGTCAGCCGCATGTAATCGAGCGTCTTGTCGTCCACCGGGAAGAACCCGCACGTCGCGCCGTACTCAGGCGCCATGTTGGCGATCGTCGCGCGATCCGCCAGCGTCATGCTGTCCAGCCCCGGCCCGTAGAATTCCACGAACCGCCCGACGACACCCTTCTGCCGCAGCATCTGCGTCACGGTCAGCACCAGGTCGGTCGCGGTGATGCCCTCGTTCAGCGAGCCCGTCAGCTTGAACCCGACCACTTCGGGGATCAGCATCGACACCGGCTGGCCGAGCATCGCGGCCTCCGCCTCGATCCCGCCGACGCCCCAGCCGAGCACGCCCAGCCCATTGACCATCGTCGTATGGCTGTCCGTCCCGACCAACGTGTCCGGATACGCGATCGTCGCGCCACCCTTGGCCCGATCCCCGCTCTCGACCGACGACCACACCGCTTGGCCGATATATTCGAGGTTCACCTGGTGACAGATGCCCGTCCCCGGCGGCACCACCTGGAAATTGTCGAGCGCCTTCGACCCCCATTTCAGGAACTCGTAGCGCTCGAAATTGCGCGCATATTCCAGGTCGACGTTGTCGCTGAACGCCTTGGGCGTGCCGAATTCGTCGACCATCACCGAGTGATCGATGACGAGGTGGACGGGCACCAGCGGATTGATCTTCGCGGCATCGCCGCCCAGCTTCGTGATCGCGTCGCGCATCGCCGCCAGGTCGACCACGCAGGGCACGCCGGTGAAATCCTGCATCAGCACGCGCGCCGGGCGATACTGGATCTCGCGGTCGGGCGCGACCGGGTTTGCCTGCCAGTCGATCAGCGCCTGGACGTCCTCGGTCGTGACGGTCACCCCGTCCTCGAACCGCAACAGGTTCTCGAGCAGCACCTTCATCGAGAAGGGCAAGCGGGAAATGTCGCCGAGCTTGGCGGCCGCCTTGGCCAGGCTGAAATAATCGTAGGATTTGGCGCCGGCGGTGCCCCCATTGATCGTAAGCGTGTCGCGCGTGCCGAGCGAGTCCTGGCCAATGGCGGTCATGCGGGTCCTTTCCCCTGATGTGTGCCAGTCATGGGCGCGGCGGGGAGGCGAGGGCTGCGGCGCGAGGCCGGCCCCTCGCGCGGGCGCGCCCGGACGGGCGAATGCGAGAGTCGAGGGGGCCGATAGCAGGGGTAGGGGGAGGGGGGAAGGGTGGGGTTAGGCAGGCCAGTTACGCACGTTTGCACCTAAATCCTAATGTTACTAATAATCCCTTTTGCAAGCTCTATGGAGCTTTCGCCTTGGGATGTTTGCTCGGGTCTATGCATTCGCATAATGCGGATCTCATATGTCGCTAGCGTAACGGGGGACGGCGATGAGTACAGAGCAACGCGCTGCTTCTGCTCATCTAGCAGAAGCATAAGGCGACTATGGATTTCTTTTTCAATACGCATGGCTCTTCTGAGCGACCGGACGCTGCGCTGGCGATTATACGCAAGATATAGCAGCCAAATACCAAGAAGAATTGAAACGACTGCTCCTAATACCAGGAAAGTGATTGGAAAGTCGATCCAGGAATTTGGGTTTTTAAACTGGGCTGCTCGTCGATATGCGTCTGCCTGAAAAAAAGCCATTATTCCAACACCCATAGCTGCATAGGTGCCTAGTACGGAGAAGAGCATGGTTGAGCGATTTCGGTCAAAATCTTGCTGAAAAGAGTCTATTGTGGCCGTAGAATTCTGGGCCAGCTCCAGTAGTTCCTCGAATTCTTTTTGAACTCTTTCTGCTGTCTCTCGACGCCGTGGTGCATTTTCGATATCATCGCTCATGGGTGATTTTCCAAAATTTGAGCAATTCCTCGCATAAAATCAAGTAATAATCCGTTCTGTTCTTGCCTTTTCAAAGCAGATTGTGCTAATTCATTATTCCATGAAAAGTCGACCTCGTAAGCAGAGACTTGCATAATATATATTGATAAATTGTCTGCGCCAATTTCATTTTGAAAATTGCGTAAGGCCTGACTGAATGGACTGGATCCTGATGGATGGTAGTACGCGAGGGACTCGTTTCTACGGTCAGAAAAAAGATCAACTTTGTTGACCGCAACTACCAACCATTTTGGTCGAAAAGCTCTGTGAAAACTTCGGCGCAAATCATTCAATAGAATATCAAGTTGACGTAATTCGAACGCGAGGTTTGCCTCGCGTAGTTTCTCTATCGTATCCAAATCATCATCATTAATCCGCGCTAACGCGATGGCCGGGTCGCGAGGAGCTACGAAGCCCCAATCAACAACATGGATTACGCCTTCAAGCGAATCGCTAAATGTAAAGGCTTCAATCGCCCCTTCAGAGCGAAATCCGTCCTGCCCGGGTAGGACGCGCACAAGTTTGGCCCAAGTGCCGGCATCAAAGACTTCAGGTTCCACCGCGCGAGATTCTTGTGGAAGTTCAAACGCTAAGTCTCTCGCGCGTCCATGCATCTGAGCTGCTAAAACAGTTTTGCCCGCACCAGCATGCCCCGTCACCACAATCTGTGTGTCGCCACGATCCAAATAGACCTTCAACTTGGTCCAATAGCGTTGGATTAAGTGGCGATTATCATAGGCCTTTTTGCCGCCTCTGAGCAATGATGTGACAGTGGTCCATTCCATCGTGCCTAACTACTGCCCTTTGGCAGCGACCGTCTAGTGCCTCGGTCGGCCGAGGTTTGTCATCCCCCCTTTCCGCAAGGCCCCCGCCTTGTGCGCCGCCTTCTTCCCCTCGTCCGTCTCGACGATAAACTCGGGATTGTCCTTCGACGCGGCGACCTTGTGGTCCTTGATCCTGATCGGGCTGGTGATCTTCTTCACGACCTTGCCCGTGGCGGTGCCGCCGTGGCTCTGCCAGCTTACCTTGTCGCCGGGCTTCAGCGTCTTCGTCATCCTCGCCTCCATGGGGTGTGCAGGGGTAAGCGCAGGATCATCGCTCGCGGTTCCCGACGCGGAGTGAATCCGCGTCGTCGGTCGGCGCTGTGGCGCCGCCGGCCGGTCGCGGCTTGAGCCTCGATTTAGCGCCGCTAAATCCTAGGCCGCCGCGACCTTTTTTGCTGTCCTACAAGGGTTTGGATGAGATAACTGGGCCGCGCCTTTTTCACCCCAAGGAGCACCCCATGCCCGCAAAACGCCCCTACACGCAGTGGACGGCGGATACCGAGATCGCGTTCATCATGGCGCTCCGGTTCCACGGGCGCGCGACGCTGGCGGCGGCGGAGCTCGGGAAGACGCCGGCGGGGGCGTATCAGCGGCGGAAACGCTGTCCCGATTTCGCGGCGAAGTGGGAAGGGGCGCTCGACGAATGGCGCAAGCGCCACGCCGCCGAGAGCGCGCCGCCGGCGCCCGATGCCGGCGACTTGCCGATCGTCGAGCATTTCGACGGCTTCACCAAGGATCGCCGCCGCGCCTTCCTCCGCAAGCTGACCGAGACCGGCGATGTCGAGGAGGCGTGCCGCTATGTCCGCCTGACGCCGGCGGGCGCGTACAAGCTGCGGCGCGAGCATCCTTCGTTCCGAGCGGCGTGGGATAAGGCGCTGGGGCAGTCGGTGTCGACGCTCGAACAGGCGGCGATCGACCGCGCGGTGCACGGCGTCGAGGAGCCGGTGTGGCATGCCGGCAAGATCGTCGGCACGCGCGTGGTGCGGTCGGACTCGCTGCTCAAGACGATGCTCCAGCGCGGCGGCACGGCGATCCGCGTGCTGAAGACCAACAAGGAGCGGGTCGCGGCGGCGCAGGAAGCGGCCAAGGCGGCGGGCGGATCGTTCGTGTCGGGGACCGCGCGCTCGGACGAGGAAGTGTTCGACAGCATCACGTGGAAGTTCGAGCGGCTCGAGGCGAAGATGCGCGGGGACGATGTGGCGCAAGCGGTTCGCTGGCTGGCGGAGGGGAAGATACCGTGAGGGTCCCGGCGCGACGTGAGCCCGCGCCGCTATCTCTTTGTGAGTGCTTCGGGCTTGTGGGCGGCTTTTTTCCCCTCGTCGGTCTCCACGATGTACTCAGGATTGTCCTTCGACGCGGCGACCTTGTGAGACTTGATCTTGGTCGGGCTGGTGATCTTCTTCACGACCTTGCCCGTCGCGGTGCCGCCGTGGCTGTTCCAGCTCACCTTGTCGCCGGCCTTGAGCGTCTTCGTCATCCTCGCCTCCATGGGTGTGCGGGCTAAGCGCGGGAGGATTGCGCGCGGTTCCCGGCGCGGCGTGAATTCGCGGCGGCTGGTCGGTTTTGCCGTAATTGGTATTGCGCGCGGCCGCGCGGCGGAACATATGGCCGCTCCGGATCATTGCCTTGATCCAGATTGTAACCAGCGTAATCAGAGGACCGTTCGGGTGACCGAGCCTGATGATGCGGGGGGAACCGCGAACGCCCCCGCGCGCCTTATCGCATCGCGGCGCTGCTCCGCGACCGTTCGTCGAACAAGTTCAACGTCTTCCTGATCGACCTGTCGACCAGCGGTTTCCAGGCGGAGGCGCATCCGTCGCTCGATCCCGGCGCGATCGTGTGGCTGACCATCCCGGGGATGCAGGGGCTGGAGGCGACCGTGATGTGGCGCAAGCGCGCGGTGATCGGCTGCAGGTTCAACCAGCCGCTCCACCCCGCGGTGTTCGATCACCTGGTGGCGCGGCAGTAGCTCAGAACAGCGTGGTCAGCCCGTAGAACGCCGCGCCCACCGCGGCGCTGGCGGGGATGGTGATGACCCAAGCGATCACGACGTTCTGCGCGACGCCCCAGCGCACCGCGCTCGCGCGCTTCGCGACGCCCGCGCCGATCACGCTGCCGGTGATGGTATGCGTGGTCGATACCGGGATGCCGAGAAGGCTGGCGCCGAAGATCGTGATCGACCCGCCCGCCGAGGCGGCGAACCCCTGATGCTGCGACAACTTGGTGATGCGGCTGCCCATCGTCTCGATGATCTTCCACCCGCCCGACAGCGTGCCCAGGCCCATCGCGATGTAGCAGCTAAACGCGACCCAGTGCGGAATCTCGAACTTGCCGGACAGGTGCCCGGTCGAAAACAGCAGGACGGTGATGATCCCCATCGTCTTCTGCGCGTCGTTCAAGCCGTGGCTGAGCGAGAAGGCGGCGGAGGAGAACAGGTGCAGGACGCGGAAGCTGCGTTCGGACGTTTTGCTCGTGGCGCTCTTGAACAGCCAGCTGCTGATCAGCATGACCGCCATCGACACCGCCATCCCGATCAGCGGCGACAGCACGATGAACAGCAATGTCTTGTTGAGCCCGGTCCACTGGATCGCGCCGAACCCGGCATGCGCCACGCCCGCGCCGATCACCCCGCCGACCAGCGCATGGCTCGACGACGACGGGATGCCCTTCAGCCAAGTGACGACATTCCAGAACATCGCCCCGGCCAGCGCGCCGAACACGACGCTGGGCGTGATCAGATCCTTGTCGATCAACCCCTTGCCCATCGTTTCGGCGACCTTGTGCAGCCACGGAAAGGCGAGCGTCAGGAAATAAGCCGCGAAGTTGAACACGCCGGCGAACAACACCGCGTGGACCGGCTTGAGGAGCCGGGTCGATACGACCGTCGCGATCGAATTGGCGGCGTCGTGCAGGCCGTTCAGGAAATCGAACGCCAGCGCGACCAGGATCAGGCCGATCAGCAGGGGGAGGGCAAGCTCGTGCATCGGAAGGGTGCGCTATCGATCAGGCGTGATCGATGACGATGCCGTCGATCTCGTTCGCGACATCCTCGAACGCATCGACGATCCGCTCGAGATGCTTGAACACCTCGCGCGCGACGGCGAAGCGCATCGGATCCTTTGGGCCGTATTGCGTGAAGGCACGCTTGAGGCCCGCGCGGTGAATCTCGTCGGCATGGCTTTCCATGCGGACCAGCCGCTCGGTCAGTTCGTGGAGGCGGGCGCCGTTGCGGCCGACGTCGCGGAGCAGCGGCATCGCTTCGGCGGTCAGCCGCGCGGCATCGACGATGATCGCCGCCATGTCCTTCATTTCCTGGTCGAACACGCGCACATCGTAGACGTCCATCGCCTGGACGGCGGCCTGCATCTCGTCGATCGTATCGTCCATCGACCCGATCAGCGCGGTGATCGAACTGCGGTCGAACGGAGTCAGGAAGGTTTCGCGGACGGTCTTGAGCACCTGGCGCGTGATGTTGTCGGCGTCGTGCTCGCGCTCGATCACTTCCTGGATATGATCCGCGACGCTGCCTTCGTTCGCGACCAGCCGCGACAGTGCATCGGCGGCGCTGACGATGGTGACGGCATGCGCCTCGAACTGTTCGAAGAAATTGCCCTGCTTGGGCAACAGGCGCTGAAACCAGGCGAACATGGGACTGATCCTTGATTGGGTGGCGGCGATCACGCCGAGCCGCTTGGTCGCGGCCTTGAATTCGGTGGGGCCGAACGAACGGATGAGGTCGGCCAGGTCGGGTTCGTCGACCATTTCGGCGGCATCGTGCAACGGCACCCAGCGACGCTCGCGCTGGTCCTGTTCCTTCCAATGCTCGAGCTCGCGATTGACCGCGAGCGGGAAGACATCGACATCGACCATCAGCGACGCGCCGTTACGCTGGCGCTTGCGATAGCGATACGAGCCAAGCGGTGTCGGGCACACGAGGCCGCGTACGCCGGCTTCCTCATCGGCCTCCAGCGCGGCGGCGGCATGCGCCGCGATGCCGCTGGCGGGATTGCCCTTGGGCAACACCCAGCGCTTGTTCTCACGCGAGGTGATCAGCAGCACGCGTACCGGCGCGTCCACGCCGGCTCCGTCGGTGCGATAGGGCAAGGCGGCGATCTGGCGAATGAATTTGCTCCCGCGTGTGCCCCGAGCGAATCCCCCGATGGGGGCGGCACGCCCGAACGGCTCTATTGCGCCTTTGTGACACTCCTGTGAAACAAAGAAGATGCGCTGGTTGCTCGCCTTCCTGACCCTGTTCGTGGCTATCCCGGCTTTCGCCCAGGCGGTCCCCGAGTCGCCGGTCTGTCGCCGGGTCGCCGACGTCGCCACCGTCCGCATCGACCCGGATGCGGCCCTGCGCCTCGCCGACATCGGCCTAGACCGTGCCGGTATCTTCGCGCGCATGGTTGAGACGTCGATCCCCGAGACGATGGGCTGCTGGGCAATGCCGGCGGGCAATTTCGACAGCCAGCTAATCTCGGTCGGGATGGCGCAGTGGAATTTCGGGACGGGCAGCCTGCAGCCGGTGCTGACCGCGTGGCGCGGGCAGTTCCGGCACAAGCGCGACTTCAAACGAGCGCGCGACGCCTTGGCGCCAAGCTATGGCAAACTGCTATTTTCGAAGGACTGTCTGGCGGTGCCAGTTGCGGACAAGTGTCGCGCGGCGATCCTGGCGGCGGAGGACGAGAAGGGGCGGCTGACGCCCGTGCTCGCGGCAGAACTCACCGCGTTGTTCGAAAGCGACGCGATGCTGCAGGTGCAGACCGACACCTATATCGCCTTGCTCGACAAGGTGCGGCTCGACCTGCTCCGCGTCTTTCCAGCCGGCCCGATGACATTGCGCAAGGTGCGCTGGGCGATCGACACACGCGTGCAGCAGGGGTTCTTGCCGGGCGACGAGGACATCGCCCGGCTCCGTGCCAAGCTGGCGGCGATGCCCGAGGCGGAGCGTTGGCCGCGGCTGCGCGCGATCTTCGACTGGTATGGGGCGCTCGCACGGACGATCGACCAGGATGGCATTTCGCGCGACGCCGCATGGAACGTCGCGGCATGGAACTGCCTGATCGACGCCGGGCGCGTCGATGCCGAACAGTACGAGCTGATGAGCTTGACCTTCCTTCGCAGTCGCACCGCGATCGGCAATTCGGGGCGGTGGCAGGCGTTGGCGTTCGAACGCCGCGCCAAGATCGTGCTCGGCGTCGGCAGCGTGAGCGGTGTGCGCGACGGAGCGTGCCCCGCGGCTTAGATTCGCTTTAACCATCATGGTTTAGGGCAAAGCGGATGAAGGCTTTGTCCGATACGATCCGACGCTTCCGCCCGTCCTACATGATGCTCGGCATCGCCTTGCTGGCGATGTGCGTCGCGGCAGCGGCTGGCCTTGTTCGTCAGCGTGCGGAATCCGACATGTGGGTGCGGCATACCGTCGCGGTGAAGGGGCGGCTGGCGTCGGCACGGCTGTATCGTCTGCGCGCCGAACTGTGGCTGCGCGACTATGTCATGGTCGGCGACGCGGCAAACGTGGCGCGCTTTCGCGAGGAGCGGCGCGGGGCGGTCCGCGATCTCGCTGCGGTGGCGGCGATGACCCGCGACAATCCCAGCCAGCGCGCCAACATGGCCGCGGTGAACCGCCTGATCGCGGCGCACACCGCGGCAAGCGAGCAAGTCCTGGCGCTGGCCGCGGCCGGTCGATCCGATGAGGCGCGCCGCTGGTTCGCCGGCGCGGCCGAGCAGAATTACAACCGCGACATCCGCGCCGCGCTCGATCGCGTCAACGACGAGGAAACGCGGCTGCTCGACATCCGCGAGGCGAATTCGGGCAAACTGGAATTCCAGGCACGGATGGTCCTGATCGGCGGGGTAATCCTCATCCTCCTATTGGGTGCCGTCGTGTGGCGCGATCGCCGCCGCCAACTCGTGGCGCTGCGTGACGCCAATGACGAGCTTGCGAACGACATCGTGAAACGGCTCGAGGTCGAGGAGCAGTTGCGGCTGCTCGCGACCAACGCGACCGATGCCGTGTTCCGATTGGGGCTCGACGGGCGCTTCACCTATGCCTCCCCCCTCGACCCAACAGGTGTTCGGCGTCGATCCGGCCATGGTCGTCGGTCATCATCTGCTGTTCGGGGTCCATGACGACGAGCGCATGATGCTCAAGCAGACGCTCGACGCGATGGTCGAGGGGCATCTCGAGCGTACGCTCGTCACCTATCGCGCGGCGCGGCCCGACAGCGACGCGTGGCGCTGGGTCGAAGCGAGCGTGGCGCTGGTCCATGACGATGACGGCGCGCCGACGGAGATCATCTCCGCGGTCCGCGATATTTCGAAGCGCAAGGCGCTGGAGATCGAACTCGCCGCCGCACGCGAGCGCGCCGAAGGGGGCGGCGAAGGCGAAGTCGCAATTCCTCGCCAATATGAGCCACGAGATCCGCACCCCGATGAACGGCGTGCTGGGCTTTGCCGACCTGCTGCTCGCCGGCGACCTCGCGCCCGATCAGCGCCGCCAGGCTGAGCTGATCGCCGAATCGGGCAAGGCGATGATGCGGTTGCTCAACGACATTCTCGACCTGTCGAAGGTCGATGCCGGCCAGATGCAGGTCGCCAACGAAGCGTTCGACCTGCATCACGCGCTGCACAGCTGCGCGCGGCTGATTTCGCCGGCGCTGGCGCAGAAGAGCTTGCCGCTCCTGGTCGAGATCGCCGACGACGTGCCGCGCACGGTGTGCAGCGACGGGCTGCGGCTGCGACAGATCGTGCTCAACCTGCTCGGCAATGCGGCGAAGTTCACGCTCAACGGATCGGTGACGCTGCGGGCGTCGCGCGGCGCGGGCGAGACGCTGGCGATCGACGTGATCGACACCGGGATCGGCATCGCGCCCGATCGCCAGGGTGCGGTGTTCGACGCGTTCGTGCAAGAGGACGTCGGGACCGCGGGCAAATTCGGCGGCACCGGGCTGGGCCTGTCGATCAGCGCGCGGCTGGCGCAGTTGATGGGCGGCAAGCTGTCGCTGGACAGTGCGCCAGGCCGGGGCAGCCGCTTCACGCTGACCTTGCCGCTGGTCGTCGGCGGCTGCGATTGGGAGCCGCGACCCGCGCGCCAGCCGCAGCCGCGCGCGCCGATCGGCCAGACCGCGCGCCGCGTGTTGGTCGCCGAGGATCACGACATCAACCAACAACTGATGACGAGCATGCTTACGCAGCTCGGCTGCTCGGTAGAGATCGCCGACAACGGCGCGATCGCGGTGGATATGGTCGAGAAGGCGCGCGCTGCGGGCGATCCGTACGACTTGGTCTTGATGGACATTCAGATGCCCGAACTCGACGGGCCTGGTGCGGCACGCCGGATCCGCACCGCCGGGGTTACGCCCAGCGAACTGCCGATCGTCGCGCTGACCGCCAATGCCTATGCCGACGATGTCGCGGCGTCGCTGGCCGCGGGGATGCAGGCGCACATCGCCAAGCCGGTGACGCTGGCGCAGCTAAGCGACGCGCTGCAGCGCTGGGGCGCCGTGCGCAGCGGACCGGTGCCGGCACTGCCCCCGGCGCCCGCGGCTCCGGCCAAGGTGCCGGTCAGCGAGAATTACCGTCGCCGCCGCACCGAAACGCTCGAAGCGGTCGATGCGTTCGTCCGGCGCGGCGAATTCGGGGAGCAGGAACTGGCGAGCGTCGCCGACCTGTTGCACAAGCTGGCGGGTACCGCGGGCATGTTCGGCGAGGGCGAACTCGGCGATCGCGCGCGGGAGATGGAACACGGGCTGGCGAACTGGCCGGCCGACGAACGCACGGCGCGGATCATCGCCGCCGCCGACGCGTTGCGTGATGCGGCGTAGGGAAGGACGGACCTGTGGCACGAATTATCCTGGCCGATGACGACGAGATCGTCGCCGAACTGGTCACCGATGCCTTCATGGCGGCGGGCCACGCGGTCGGCTGGCTGAAGGACGGCCGGCAAGCGCTGGACCTGATCAAGCGCCGCCCGCCCGACCTCGCGATCCTCGACTGCAACATGCCCGAAATGTCCGGGATCATGGTGCTGCGCGAACTCCGCCAGTCGGAGACGTTGTTCAACCTGCCGATCATGATGCTGACCGGGCGCCAGAGCGAGTCCGACGAACAGATCCTGCGCTACGAAGGCGCGAACGATTACATGCGCAAGCCGTTCGATCCGGTCGCGCTGGTGGGACGTGCCGAGGCGCTGATCGCCGGCGAGCGGAAATGGGATTGATCCTCTAAGTTCCCCTCCCTTCCAGGGAGGGGCTGGGGGTGGGTCGAGGCTTGGCGATACGCTGGCCGACCGCTCAGCGTGTCCGCATCGCGATACGTCCACCCACCCCTAACCCCTCCCTGGAAGGGAGGGGAACTCGCTATTCCCGTCGATTCAACGCCACGGCAGCCTTGATCAGCGCCTTCAACGCCGCCTCATCGACCGTGTCGCCCTCGTGAAAATCGATCGCCCGGCGGACGTTGCCGTCGAGGCTGGAATTGAACAGCTTCTTGGGATCGTCGAGCTTCGCGCCCTTGGCGAACGTCATCTTGACCGCCGCCTTGTAGGTCTCGCCGGTGCAGATCATACCGTCGCGATACCAGGTCGGCACCCCGCGCCATTTCCACTCCTCGACGACGTCGGGCACCGCATCCTTGATGATGCCGCGCACTTTCGCGAGGATGTCGCCGCGCCAGTCGCCAAGGTCGGCGATGCGCTGGTCGATCAGCTCCGAAGGCGTCTTGTCGGTCACGCGCGCGCTCCTTTGCGAGTGTAGGGCAAGGCGAACAGGTACAGCCCGCTTGCCAGCATCAGGAACAAAGGCGGCAGCGGCGAATAGGTGATCCAGGCCGGTACCGGCCCCAGCGCCATCGCGACGAAATTGGCGATCACCGCCGCGGTGAAGACCATCGACAGCCAACGATGGCTTTGTCGCATCCACATGCTGAAGCTCATTCCATCCTCCCGAGCAATGCATCCAGTTTGTCGAAATTCTGCTGCCAGCCATACTTGGCGCCGCCCGACGCGCGCGGTTGGTCGGGGCGGAAGCCGGCCTGTTCCATCCGCAACAACGTGCCCCCCGGGGTAGGCGTCAGCGTGAAGGTGACGGTGCTGCGCAAATCGAACTGTGGGTCGTCGTGCGCATAGTTCCAGGTATAGGCGAGCGTCTCCTCGGGCTCGATCTCCAGCACCTCGCAATCGAGCGTGCCGCCCCATTCGCCGCTGAGGTTGAACTTGTGGCCCACGGCAGGTGCGAAGTCGTTCTTCATCAGCCAGTCGGCGATCAAATGCGGCTGGGTCAGCGCACGCCAGAGCTTGCCCGGCGGGTGCGGAAATTCACGCTCGACCGTGACGGAGCGGGTTTCGGTCATTGATCCATCCTCTTGAGCAGATCTTCCAGATCGTCGAACTTGCTTTCCCAGAACCCCGCCATCTGGCTGGTCCAGTCGATCAGCGGGGCAAGTGCCGCGGCGCGCGCGCTGTAATGCGTCTGACGACCCGCCTGGCGGTCGCGCACGAGCCCGGCGTCGCGGAGCACGTGGAGATGCTTGGACACCGCCGGCTGCGACACCCCGGCCTGCGCGGTGAGCGCGCCGACGGTCTGCTCGCCCTCGCGGCACAGCCGCTCGAACAGCGCCCGCCGCGTCGGATCCGCGAGGGTGCGGAAGAGCGTGTCTTGGGTTGGCAGCGAATCCATAACCGATGGGTTATCGATTAAATCTATAACCGTCAAGTTATGAATCACTCTCGGATGTCAAATCATCCGGCAGAACGGCGGCGGCGATGCCTCGCTGCAGATGTCGGGCCTGACGCGCATCGTCTTCCAATATTTGATGAGGCCGAGTTGCGTGGCCACCGCTGGGAATCCAGGATCGCTCAAGGTTCCGCGCATCTCGGGATACCAGAATATCGACGGGCCGGTGAAATCGTCGTCCGCCAATCGGGCCGCGATCAGGAAAGCTTCGTGCGTGGCGCCCAGTTTTGCGAGCAACCGTACGACGCCTTCGTTCTGCTGGTCCGGGGGCAGCGCGAGCAGGGCTTTCACGGCCTGCGCCTTCTCACCAGCATCTTGCGACGCCGTCGTGCGATATCCCTGCAGTAAAGCAGCGCGCAATTCTGCTGATATCGGCAATTTGGCATCGGACAGTAGGGCGACGCCGTCCAATTGGGTTGCTTTGTCCGCCGCGAGCCGAGTGGCGAATGCGGCGTTCGGCGCCAGGTCGATCGCCGCGTCGTAATAGGTTTTTGCCTCATCGGGCTTGCCGGCGACGACCAGCGCATCGGCCAGCGTCAGGGGAGTGTAGACGTAGAGGGCGAGCATGTCGTCGGCCTGATGCAATTCCTCCAGCCCTTCGGCGATCCGGCCGACCTTCACCAACATCCAGCCATATTGGTGATGCTCGCACCCGCAGTCGAGCCGCCGGGCGGCGATGGCGCGTTTGTAGAGGTTTTCGCGGCCAATCCAGTCGCGCCGATCGGTCAGCACGGCCTTGATGTAGAGCGCCTCGCTGTTCCTGGCGTCGATCGCGACCGCGCGATCGGCGGCTTGGCGGCCCGTCGCGCGCGCCTGATCGGCGAGCGCCGGCGTGTCCGCGGTCAGCGCGACCTTCCACATCGCGCCGGCGATCGCCGCCCAGCCCCAAGAAAAATCCGGGACCGCGGCAACGACGCGCTGCGCAGGGACGAGCGCCTTGCGCCCCTCCTGCAGATTGGGGTCCCAATGCCCCTGGCAGAACTGCATATAGTCCCGCAGGACCTCGTCGGGCAGTGGCTTGTAGTAAGTTGAGGCACCGAACAGGCCGCAGCGGACGACGTTTCCGGCATCGACGGCGATGTGACGCGGGACCCTCGCGACCTCGTTGCCGTCATAGTTGAAATTGTCGGTCCATAGCGTCTCGCCCGAACGCTCGTTGGTCAGACGCGTAATGACGCGGATCGCGTTACCGTCGCGCTGGATCGTGCCGCCCAAGGCATAGGCAGGCGCCGTGCCGGTCGCCGGAGCCGACGCCGTGGATACGCCGACCACGCCGTCGGCGTTGAACGCCGCCGTGATCTCGGCATCCACCGTATCGCGAAGTGTGGGTGGCAAGTCGGTGGACAGCAGCTTGAACCCGCTCAGGCGGACGGTCATGCTGTGCGCTGCCGCCGCCGTTGGCCGGAGGTACCACCAGGCGCCGCCGGCGATCAACGCAATGAGCAAGCAGCCGGCGGCCGCCATCGCGATCGGCCGGGAGAATAACGAGCGGTGGCGGACGGGTCCGGCAGCGATCGGGGAAGCGGGCTCTGTCCCTGATAGCTGCCCAACGCGACCGACCAGCGCGTCGATCGACGTGTCCCAACCGTCGAACGCGTCGATCCATTGGCGCGTCGACAGTTCGTAGGCGAAGGCGTCGCTCGGCTCGACGTCCTCGATCCGGAGCGCCATGACCGGGGTCCGGTAGCGACTGGCGAGCGACAGTTCCTTCTTGATCTCGTCGCTGTTGTTGGCGGCGCCGGAAAAAACGAGGATCATCGCCCGGGCATCCCGGATCGAATGGACGATCGCTTCCTGATAATTCTCGCCCGGCGCGACGTCGCGGCACGATATCCAGCAGGCGGCGCCGCGATCCTCGATCGCCTTGCACACCGCCAGCGCCTGTTTGCGATCGGCGGTCGCGTAGCTGACGAACACCGGGCGCGACGCCCGATGATCCTGATCGCTGGCTGATACCGGTTCCTTCACGGCCTGCCCCCTTGCCGAAGCCGAAGCCTAGCGAAATCGGCGGCGATGAGAAGTGCAATCGTTGCGGCGTTTCGCCTGCGTCAGCGCCCCGGTCGATACGCGATCGTCGCCGTTCCATAGGCCTGAACGGGCAGGAAAAGCCCCTTGCCGGTCACCGTGATTTTCCCGTGTGTCACCTTGGTGATGTTCGCCGACAGCAGCACGTCGCCCGCGCGCCGCGCGGCGATGGCGGCACGGGCGGCGGTCAGAACTTTTGTATAGTCCTTCGCGAAATCCTCGGTCAGCGCGGTACGGATCGCTTCGATCGTCTGCGGATCGTCGAACAGCGCGATCAGCATGTTGACCGCCTTGCTGTTGGTGCGCGTCGCGATCTTGAGGTCGGTGATGTTGATGCGCTCCGAATTCTCCTCGTTGATCGGCAACCCCGACAGCCATACCTCGCCGCGCGTTTCGCCCATGAATCCGCTGCGGAGCTTCGCCTTGACCCACACGCCGACCGCCAGCCGACCGCCTTCGGTCGCGTAGATCGTGACCTTGCCGAATTCGGCGTCGACCGGGCCGAGCTTGGGCAGGGTGATCCCTTTCGCGGCACGTTTCTCCAGCGCGCGCAGCACGACGGGCTCGAGCTGGTCGAATTGCGCGAGGACCGGGATGTTGAACGCGAGGCCCTGTTGTCCGAGCCCCGACGCGAGCGGCGGGAGCGGGGTGGGGGTGGGGTCGCTCGGCTTGTCGCCGACGAAGGTTTCGGTCAACGTCTTGGCCTGGACGTCGAGCAGCAGGTCGCCGCCCTTCACGCGATAGCCGCCGAACCCGAGCGCCTGCGGCGTGGTGCGCATCCATACCGGCGGGCGTTCGCGGTTGAGCTGAATGACGGTGAACCCCTGTTGCCATGCCGCCGACAGTCGCTCGCGCACATGCAGTTTCGCCAGTTGCTTGGGCAGGCTGCGTTCGAGGCCCGCGATCACGCCCTTCAGCTTCGCATCGGCCTTGTCGACGAAGACGATCCGCTTGCCGAAGATGTCGATCCCCGGCGGGTTGGTCCAGTCATAGGCGATGCGGACGGTCGCGACCGGGTTCCAGTCGCGGGTCAGCGACAGCTTGACCGTAGCGCGCACGTTCGCCGCCCCGGTCGCCGTCTCGCGCTTGATCAAATGCCCGATATCCTGCGCGCTGACGGTCGCGCGGACGGGCAGCGTCAGCGTCAGCACCGACCCGTTGCCCGACAGCTTGATCGGCCCGCGCACCGCCTGGCCGACGATCCGGCACGACAGGTTGGGCGTAACCTTCAGTTTCTTGATGCCGATGCGGCACGACCCGTCCTTGCGCTTGATCGCGCAGGCGGTGATGCGCTGCGCGGGGACGCACGCCTCCTCCTGGCGATCGATCGTCCAGAGCGTCTGCGGCGTCGCGCGGTTGATCTCCGCGGCGAGGTCGGCGAGCTTGGCGTTGACCGGCACGACGATGGTCGAGGCGAGTTGCGGGATATCGGGCGCGGTATCGACGCGCTTGGGGATGTCGCCCGTATCGTGGCTGCACGCGGCCAGCACCAGTGCCAGGCCCAGCATCCATCGCGTCATTCCAGCCCCCATTTTGCCCGGCGCCAGTCTTGCGGAACCGCGCGAACAAGTCGAGGGTTGCAAATGAAACGACTCCCGGAGGGCATGATGCGGATCGGCTATGTGACGGCGGCGGCTGCGGTTTTGGCGCTGGCGGGGTGTGACGACAAGCCGACGGTCGGCGCGCCGGTCGCGGGCGGACGAGTCGCGGTGGCGACGCTGCGGACGCCGGCGGGCAAGGAAGTCGGTCGGGCGACGGTGCGTGAGGTCGCTGGTGGGCTGCGCGTGACGATCGACGCGCGGTTCCTGCCGCCGGGGATGCACGGCGCGCACCTCCACACGGTCGGGCGTTGCGACGGCCCCGATTTCGCCAGCGCCGGGCCGCACTGGAACCCGACCGGCATGAAGCACGGCACGATGAACCCGCAAGGACCGCACAGCGGCGACTTGCCCAATCTGTCGATCGGCGCCGACGGGCGCGGGACGGTCGGGATCAACCTGCCGGGCGCGAGCTTCGACGCGTTGCTCGATGCCGACGGTGCGGCGATGGTGCTCCACGCCGATGTCGACGACATGATGACCGATCCCTCGGGCAATTCGGGCGGGCGCATCGCGTGTGGGGTGCTCGTCGCCGGATAGCCTGGCGCAAACGCTGCTTTAACCCCTTGTCCGGCAAGGCCTTCTGCGGATCGGCGGGAGCGCGTGATGAAGGGCTGGCAAGTCGGATCGCTGGGCGCGGTGGCGTTTGCGGGGTTTTGCGGCTGGTACATCACCTCGCCGTGGGTGACGCTCTACGGCATCCAGGTCGCGGCCGAGCGTCACGATGTCGACGCGATGATCGGCTATGTCGATTTCGATGCGTTGCGCGCCGACCTGAAAGATCAGCTCCACGCCGCGTCCGCGCGCCAGCCGCGCCGCGAATCGAGCCTGCCGCCGGGCTGGTCGGTACCCGATCGCGCCGCCACGCAAGTCGAGGCGATGGACCGCCAGATCGACGCGCTCGTCACGCCCGAGACAGCACGCGCCATGCTGGGTAGAACCGGCGCATCGGCGCCGGGATTCTCCGGCAGCGTCGGGGACCCCGGGGCGCTGGCGCGCGACGTCGTGGTCGATCGCGAAACGCTGGGCCGGTTCGTCGCACGCGGTAGGAACGCCAGCCCGGGGATCGGGCTGGTATTCACCGCGCATGGGCTAGGCTGGCGGCTGTCGGGCATCCGCTTGTCACCGGAGATGACCGAGCGGGGGACGCGCAGCCTGTTCGGTCATTGAGCGTCCAGTGCGAAGCGCGCGATCGCGTCGTATTGCGCGCCGTCGCGACCGAGACGGCTTTCGTACAGGATCATCGCGTCGAGCGTGAACGGGGCGCTGGTGAGCCCGGCGTGCCGCGCGCGCCAATGCTCGATCGCGGGATCGCCACCGGCCGAACGCGGCAAGCGAGCCAGTGTAACGTGCGGCAGATAGGCACGGCGTTCTGGCGCCAGGCCGATCCGCACCAGCGCCTGATCGACCTTCTTGTGAAGTGCGGCGAGCGCGTCGTGCGGCGCGACGCCCGCCCACAAAGCATCGACGCGGCCCTGCTTGTCGAACGCGCCGACCCCGGCCAGTGCGACGCTCGGCGCGGCGGCGTGAACCTGGCCGAGCGCGACCGCGACATCCTCCGCCATCGGCCGGTCTATTTCGCCGATATAGCGCAGCGTCAGATGCATTTGCTCGTCATCCTGCCACCGCGCGTGCGGCACGCCGCCTTGCACCGCGCCGAGCAAGGCGCGGATCGCTGGTGGCGGACGAAGGGCGACGAACAGGCGGTGCATCAATTCGTCACCCCAGCGAAAGCTGGGGTCTCTAGCGGATCGGGCCATCGCTGCCCACGCCACAAAAAGATACCAGCTTTCGCTGGCATGACGACTATGGTTACCTCGTCGTGTTTCGCTTGAACAAGTCACGCGGAACTACGATATTGTCCGGGAACGGCCATAAGGGCCGTCCAAGAGGAGTTATCTTCGATGGCCAATTGGTCTGATCCCCGTCCCGGTCTGGCGCCCGTCGGTGCCGCGACCGACGCGCGCGGCGTCGCGTATGACGCGGGGCTCCGCGCCTATATGCTTTCGGTCTACAACTACATGGCCTCGGCGGTGCTGCTGACCGGCATCGTCGCAATGGGCGTGTTCTATTCGGGCGCGTACCAGGCGCTGGTGTCGCGTGGCGGGCTGTCGCCGCTCGGCTGGGTCGTGACGTTCGCGCCGCTCGCCATCGTGTTCGCGATGAGCTTCGGGCAGAATCGCATGGCGACCGGCACGCTGCAAGCGCTGTTCTGGGCGTACGCGACCTTGCTCGGCGCGTCGTTCTCGACGCTGTTCCTGGCCTATGCCAACTCGTCGATCGCCGGCGCGTTCTTCGCGACCGCGGCGGGCTTTGCGGGGCTCAGCCTGTGGGGCTACACCACCGAGCGTAACCTGTCGGCGTTCGGCAGCTTCCTGATCGTCGGCCTGGTCGGTCTGGTCGTCGCGATGCTGGTCAACGCGTTCCTGCATTCGGGGCCGGTGGCGCTCGTCATCAGCGTGATCGGCGTGCTGATCTTCGCCGGGCTGACCGCCTACGACACCCAGCGCACCAAGAGCATTTACAGCTACGTCGCCGGGACCGAGAATGAGGGCCGCGCCAAGATCATGTCGGCGCTCAACCTCTATCTCGACTTCATCAACATGTTCCTGTTCATCCTCCGCCTGTTCGGCAGCAGCCGCAATTAGGCCGGATCGACCGGCACACGGAACGGCCCGGCGGAGCGATCCGCCGGGCTTTTTTGTTGGTTGATCGGGATCAGCGAAAAAAGCTGGAACACGACTCCCTGCGCAGACGTTTTCGCACCCGTAACGTTCATCAGGAGAGCATCATGAGCGACCATCCCACCACCGGCAGCGACGCTGGCAAGGAAGCCGTCGCACAGGATCCGGCGCAGGATGCTGGCCAGGACAAGTCGATCGAGAAGCGGCTGAAGAAGGACCCGGAGAACAGCGACGCTCAGCTCGACCGCGGGCTCGACGAGTCGATGGACGCCTCCGACCCGCCCTCCGCCACGCGCCCTGGCGACAAGGGCGAGCCGCCCAAATCCTCGGGCTTCGACGAAGCGGCGGAAGCGGAGCGGCAGCAGGACGCGTAAGCACCGCTGCCGTAAACCGTTGCCGAAATCCCTCACTCGTTAACCGATCCGCACGGATGACTCGCTTCGTCGCAATCTTCGTTGCGCCGCAGCACGATCCGTGATTCCATCATGAACGCGGGGCGACTGACGCGTTAAGCAATGCGTTAACCATATGGGCGCATCATTCTCCTCGCATGGTAGCGGGTGGGGTGTTCGTATGGGTGCCAGTAAGAGACCGGCCGACGGCGCGATGACTTTGGCCGAGATGAAGGAATTTGCGGGGTTCGCCTCATCGACGCAGCGTTATGTCCGGCGCAGCCTCGATGTGGGTTTGGAGCGGGAGGACGCGATGCTGCGCTGGTCGCGGGACGCGGTCGAAGCCGCGAGCATTCGTGCGCAGGCCCGGATCTACGACCGGCTCGAAGAAATTCGCCAGATAGTGCCGGACGACAGCGGGCTCGACGCGATCGAAATGTTCATGGCGCCGCTGGTCACCGTCACGGCGTTCGACCTGGGGCAGGGGCGCCTCACGTCGTTCTCGGCTTATCGCTTCCTGTATGAGCGGCTGATCGGTGCGGAAGTCCGCCCATGGTTGCCCGGCGCGTTCTGCGCGGCGGCGGCATTGCCGCATCTCCATCCCGAACTGCGCCGCAAGCTGCTCCAGTCGATCAGCGAAGCCGCCGCGACCGCATCGGGCTGGTCGAACCGCCAGCCGAGCTTCTTCCCGGCCTGGGTCGAGAAGGTCGATACCGGGACGGCGCTGTCGAACTGATCTAGCCGCGCATCGCGCCCGTCAGCTTTTCGGCTGTGACCGGATAGCCGAGGTCGTCGGGGATGCAGAGGTGCGGGACGCCGTCGCGGTCCTCCGAAAACGGCGTGATCGTGCGGGGCGGGTGCGCGAGGGCGTGCGCGACGGCGTGGTCGTAGTCCCTATAGAGCGCAAGGCGTTCCAGGTTGCGGCGGGTGGGGAAGATCACCTTCGCGCGACCGGCGTCGCAATCGGCCAGCACCTCGCTCGCGCTGGCCCAGAGCAAGCGGACGTTTTCCGTGTCGTCGACCTTCGGCTCGGGCGCGCCTTCGGGCCAGCGCGCGAGATAGAAGCGCGTGTCGAAGATCCGCATGTGCGCGTGCGCCGGTAGCCAACGCGCGAAATAGGTCAGCGCACCGAGATCCAGCGTAAGGTCGAACCGCTCGAGCAGCGTCCCCAGTTCCTCGCCGTCGTGCAGCGCCGCGCGGATCGCGGATAGCTGCTGCGCGTCCGGCGCGGGGGTCAGCCCGATCGCAACACCGGTTTCCTCGATCGTTTCGCGGATCGCGGCGATCCGCGCGGGGCCGTCCTCGGGGTCCAGTCCATGGGACGCCGCCAGCGCATAGTCGCCTGTGTCGATCCGGCCGCCGGGGAACACCAACATACCGCCGGCGAACGCCATCGCCTTAGCGCGCTCGACCATCAATAGGTGAGGCGCCGCGTCCGCGCGATCGCGGATCAGGACGAGCGTAGCGGCGGGGATGGCGGGCTGGATATCGGTCACGCGACCGCCGTATCAAATCCGTCATCCCAGCGCACGCTGGGATCTCGAGCGCTAGAGCGAAATTGCCCGAGACCCCAGCCTGCGCTGGGGTGACGCCGGAGCGTCAGAACAACCCAGGCGTCTCGCGCTGCGCGGTGCTGGCATCGACCGGCACGATCAGTTCGCGCGGCCGCTTCGCCGACATCGTGGTGATGCCGCTGCTCGCGCCGATCTTCGTGCAGGTCTTGCCCTGCAGGAAGTCGAGCGCCGAGCGAGTCGAGGCTTCGCGCGGGTCGCCCATCGGGTAGGCGAGGTCGTCGCCGGCCTGGCAGCTCGATTCCATCTTGCTCGCCAACCCGTCGTAATAGTCGCCGTCGCGGTCCGCATTCTTCAGCGAGAAGGCGATGATGCGCATCCGGTCGTCGCACGACGTCTTGTCGATCGCGATCTGGCCGACCGGCTTGCCGTAGGTGTTGGTCCCGATCAGCGCGACGTTGTTGCGCAAGTACGGGCGCATGCCGTTGATCAGCAATTCGCTGGCCGATGCGGTGCCGCCCGTGCCGATGAAGGCGATGCGAGTCGGCGCGATCGATTGCGGCTGGCTCTTGAAATAGTGGAATGTGTTGTTGGTCTGCTTTTCCGGCCGGTACGAGGCGAATTCGAACGCGTCGGTGGCGTTGCGATTGCCGCCCATCAGATCGGCCGCGAGGTCGGCGATGGAGACCAGCCCGCCGCCATTGTAGCGCAGATCGACGACGATGTCGGTGACGCCGGCGGCGCGGAACTGGGCGAACGCATCGCGCAGCGCAGGGTCGGCGGTCGAGATGAAGGTACGCAGGTTGACGTAGCCGTACTGCTTGCCGCCTTCGCTGATGATCTTCGCGCCGTAGCGGTTCGACACCGGCGTCATCGTATAGTCGGTCTTGGTCAGCGTCACGTTGCTGACGACGCCGCCGGTGCTGACGCGCAGCACGCGGCTGGTGCCCGCAGTCGAGGCGCCGAGCGCGTCGCTGAAGCCCTGCGCGCCCGAATCGGCGAGAATATCGGTGACATTCTTCAGGTTGTCGGCCGTGGTGCCGACCGCGAGGATTTCCGTGCCACGGTCGATCCCGGCGGCGAGGGCGGGCGCGCCCTCGAAGCTCTCGGAGACGAACACGCGGCCTGCCTTCTCGTACGACAGGCGGACGCCGAACCCGGCGCTCGATCCCGAATTGTAATAGGCATCCTCGCTCTTGATCGACGTCACATAGGTGAAGTTACGATCCTTGCGCTGGTCGCGCGCGGTCGCGGTCAGCGCGTCGACATAGGCCTGGACGGTCGGATAGGGCGTGGGGTCGAGGCTGGCGGGCATCGTGTCCGGGAACAGATACCATTCCTTCAACTGCGCGTAGGCCCAGTTCTGGCGCTCACGCAGCGAACAGCCGGCGATTTCGATATTGGCGTTGCCGTTCGCGTCGGCCGCGGGCGTGCTGCTCGAGCCTGAGGCCGCGACGACCGAGATGCTGCTCGTGCTAGTTCCCGCGCTGCCAGCGCCGCCGCCGCAGCCGGCGAGCATCGAGATCGCGGCGATAGTGCTCATCGCGCGTCCGAACCGGGTCACTTGCATCTCTGCCTCACATTACGCGGCGGGTGGGGGGATTCCTTGCTGCGCGCTTTACCATCAGCAAAGCGCCCAAATTTGGGCAAGAGCGTTAACTTCGATAGTGTTTCCATTAACTTTGATTGTGTTGCCGAACGGCAACGGCCATGGTTTTCACCGTGACGCGCAAGATCATTCACGTCGATATGGATGCCTTTTTCGCGTCGGTCGAACAGCGCGACGACCCGGCGTTGCGCGGCCGACCGGTGGCGGTCGGATCGGCGACCGGGCGCGGAGTGGTGGCGGCGGCGAGTTACGAGGCGCGGACGTTCGGCGTGCGCTCGGCCATGCCGTCGGTGGTCGCGCTGCGGCGATGCCCCGACTTGATCTTCGTGCCGCACCGGTTCGAGGTGTACCGCCACGTGTCGCGCCAGATCCGTGAGATCTTTCACGACTACACGCCGCTGGTCGAACCATTGTCGCTCGACGAGGCGTATCTCGACGTCACGGCCAATCTCAAGGGGTTGCCGTCGGCGACTGCCACCGCGAGCGAGATACGCGCGCGTATCCTGGAGGCGACCCAGCTGACCGCGTCGGCCGGGATTTCCTATAACAAGTTCCTCGCCAAGCTGGCGTCGGACCAGAACAAGCCGAACGGCCAGTTCGTCATCCCGCCGGGGCAGGGGGCGGACTTCGTGGCCGGACTTGCGGTGGGGCGATTCCACGGCATCGGACCGAAGACCGCGGAGAAACTCAATCGGTTGGGAATCGTGACCGGGGCCGACCTGCGCGCGCGAGACCCGGCGTTCCTGGTCGGTCATTTCGGCAAGTCGGGCGCCTGGTACCACAAGATCGCGCATGGTGAGGACGATCGCGAGGTAACGCCCGACCGCCCGCGCAAATCGTCGGGGTCGGAGACGACGTTCGAGCACGATCTCAAAACGCCGGAGGAGGTGCTGGCGGCGGTGCGGCGCATGGCGGACCAGGTGTGGGATTGGGTTGAGCGGACGCGGACGAGCGGCAAGACGGTAGTGGTGAAGGCGCGCTACGCCGACTTCCAGATCGTGACGCGGAGCAAGACGCTCGGCGGCGCGGTCGCGAGCCACGCCGATCTGATCACGGTGGCGGAGCGGCTGGCGGCGACGCTGTTCCCGCTGCGGATGGGCATCAGGCTGGTTGGGGTGACGCTGGCGTCGATGGCGCCGCTCGACGAGGCCGATCAGTTGGCTTTGCCGGTGGAATAAAAGAAATCCTCCCCCGCCAGGGGGAGGTGTCAGCGCAGCTGACGGAGGGGGAGGTCAGCGACCAACCAACCTGAGCGTATCCGCCCCCTCCGTCGCCTTCGGCGCCACCTCCCCCTGGCGGGGGAGGATTGATGCCTAGCCGAACCGGTACGGGTCGAAACACGCGGCATCCGGGTCGGGCGTCCCCGCCAGGTCGCCTGCAATGATTTCCGCCGCCAGCGCCGCGAACGACACGCCGTTGCCGCCGAACGCGCTCGCCAGCCAGAGCTTGTCGTGGTTGGCCGCACGGCCGATCGCGGGGAGGCCGTCGGGCGAGTCGCCGAACGCAGCGCTCCACGCGCAATCGACCGCCACGTCCGGCACGTCGATCATCGCCGCGAGCTTTGCTGGGATCGTCCCGCTCTTCGCGCCGATCAGGGCGTCGCGTCGGTCGGCATCGGCGAAATCCTCGTCCTCGCCGCCCGCGATGATCCGCCCGTCTGCGGTCGCGCGCGTGTAGAGATAGGGCGACGCGGCCTCCCAGATCAGCGCGTCGCCTCCCCATAACGGCGCCGTGCCGGGCGCGGTCGCGATGGCGTAGCTCGATCCCACTGTGAAGGCTGGCGGGAGGAATAACGTCGCTCGCTCGTAGCCGCCGGCCAGGATCACATGTTTCGCCGCGACGGTCCGGCCGTTGTCGAGCATCAGCGTCGTGCCGTCGAGCCCGACGACGTCGCAGGGGAAATGCGCCCGCGCACCTTGCGCCCGCGCGCGCCGCAACAAACCCTGCGTCAGCCGCACCGGATCGACTTCGTAGCAGCCCTCCGACAGCAAGGCGGCACGCGGCGCGATCCCGAACCGCTCGGCGACCGACGCGGCGTCGAGCAAGGTCGAGGACAGACCATGCGCCCGCCGCATCTCGCCTTCGGCGCGCAGCGCATCGTCATCGAGCAACGACCCGGCCAGGTACAATTCGGGTCGGTCGATCCGCGTGCAATCGATCCCGGTCGCGTCGATATGCGCGGCCAGATCGCGCATCGCGGCATAGACCCGTCGCCACCGCCGCGCGGCCTCCGCCTCGCCAATCTCTTTGGCCAAATGCGTCAGCGGCACGTCGGCCGCCCACATCACCAGCGCGGTCGATGCGGCGGTGCTGCCATGCGCCGGCGGGCGGCGGTCGAGCAGCAGCACTTCGCGCCCGTCGCGCGTCAGCCGGTCGGCGAGCATCGCTCCCACCACGCCGGCGCCGACGATCGTGATGTCGACGGGGCCGTCGGGCAAGGGATCGGACGCGGGTATTTTGTCGATGTCGGCGGTCCAGCACGGCCGCCCGCCGCGCAAGTCGCGATGTTCGGTCAGGCCGATGTTTTGCGCGGATGAAGTCACAAAAGTAAAAGTTGTGGCCGGCAAACTCGTTCCGCTTACCGAACGGGACGGGCCTTCCTATCTCTGGCGCAACCGATCGAGGAGACCGCGCATGACCGACTATGTTCCGCCCAAGGTTTGGACTTGGGACAAGGAGAATGGCGGCGCCTTCGCCAACATCAATCGCCCGATCGCGGGGGCGACGCACGACAAGGAACTGCCGGTCGGCGAGCATCCGCTCCAGCTCTATTCGCTGGCGACGCCCAACGGCGTGAAGGTGACGGTGATGCTTGAGGAATTGCTCGCGCTCGGCCACACTGGCGCCGAGTACGACGCCTGGCTGATCCGCATCAACCAGGGCGACCAGTTCGGCAGCGGGTTCGTCGCAGCCAATCCCAATTCGAAGATCCCGGCACTGGTCGACAATAGCGAGGCAGCGCCCGTCCGCGTATTCGAGATCGGGCGCGATCCTGGTCTACCTCGCCGAGAAGTTCGGGGAATTCCTGCCGAAGGACTATCCGGCGCGGGCCGAAGTGATGTCGTGGCTGATGTGGCAGATGGGATCGGCGCCGTTCCTGGGCGGCGGGTTCGGGCACTTCTACGCCTACGCCCCGTTCAAGCAGGAATATCCGATCAACCGCTATGCGATGGAAGTGAAGCGCCAGCTCGACGTGCTCGACCGCCGGCTGGGCGAGAGCGAATATCTCGGCGGCGCGGACTACACGATCGCCGACATGGCGACGGCGCCTTGGTACGGCGCGGTCGTGAAGGGGCTGGCGTACGACGCCGCCGAATTCCTGTCGGCGCACGAATACAAGAACGTCATTCGCTGGACCGACCAAATCTTCGCGCGCCCCGCGGTTCAGCGCGGCCGGATGGTCAATCGCGTGGTGGGAGATCCGTCAGGCCAGCTATGGGAACGCCACGACGCGCGCGATTTCGAGACCAAGACGCAAGACAAGCTCGCGCCGGCGGAAGGGTGATCGTCAATGGCAGGGAATGGTGGAGCTGAGGGGAATCGAACCCCTGACCTCTGCAGTGCGATTGCAGCGCTCTCCCATCTGAGCTACAGCCCCGCTCCACCCCCGAAAGCGGCTTCGGCCCTCGGGAGCGGTGGCCTCTAACGACCATTTTCCGCCTTTGCAACACGCAGCCCGCCGTGCCCGCGCAACCGTTCGCGGCGGGGTGCGCGGGATAGTCGTTAACCTGCGTCAACTTGCGACGAAATGTCGGAACCCCGCCGGATTCTCCGCCGTTTTGACGGTCAGGTGGACGTGGCTTCCCCCCTTTGCCGCGCCCACCATCGAACCAGCAGAATAGGAGCTATTTCGATGGGCTATGAACGCTATCCGCGCGGACGATCGCAGGACGATTGGAACCGCGACAACGACGAAGCCGCCGCACGCGATTACGGCACCGGCAGCAATCCCGGCTATGGTCGCGACGATTATGGCGAGCGCGGTTATTACAGCCGCAACCGAACGCAGGATTTCGCGAGCCGGGGTGGCCAATATGGCAGCCAGTACGGCAACGATTATCGCACCAGCGCGAGCGATCGTGGCTATAGCGACTATAACGCGATCGACTACGGCTCCGGTTATGGTGGCAATCGCGAATTCCAGCGCGACCGCGATTATGGTCGTGGCGCAGGCGGTGGTGCCAGTAGCGGCGGTTACCACGGCAATCTGGGCTATATGCGCGAAGCCCAAGGCTACGATCGACAGAATCGCGGCTTCCTCGACCGTGCCGGCGACGAAGTCCGCTCGTGGTTCGGCGACGACGATGCCGAGCGCCGCCGCCAGATGGACGCGCAGAACGCCCGCGACCGCGATTATCACACGTGGCGATCGGGCCAGATCGACGCGCTAGACCGCGATTACGACGAATATCGTCGCGAGAATCAGCAGAAGTTCTCGAACGAGTTCGGCACGTGGCGCACCGAACGCCAAGGCCAGCGCACATCGCTGAGCCGTGTTAACGAGCATATGGATGTGGTCGGCTCCGACGGCGAGCATATTGGCACGGTCGACAAGGTCCGCGGCGACCGCATCATCCTGACCAAGAGTGACGCCGATGCCGGTGGCCGCCACCACTCGATTCCGTCGCGATGGATCCAGAGCGTCGACGATAAGGTGACGGTGCGCAAGACC
Source organism: Sphingomonas panacisoli (assembly GCF_007859635.1). Classification (NCBI taxonomy): domain Bacteria; kingdom Pseudomonadati; phylum Pseudomonadota; class Alphaproteobacteria; order Sphingomonadales; family Sphingomonadaceae; genus Sphingomonas; species Sphingomonas panacisoli. Next base: position 1,110,401 of record NZ_CP042306.1, read on the forward strand.
GCCGACGAAGCGAAGGCGCATTGGCGTGACGAGGAGCGCGGCGCGTTCTTCGGCGACGACGACCGCAATCGCGACGAGGATTCGCAAGGCCGTATCCTCAATCGCAGCTTCTCGGGCACGTACTGAGCAGCATCACCCGTTTGACGGGAGGGGCTCGGACCGGGAGGTCCGCGCCCCATTTTTTATGGCTTGGGCCAGACCGGCGTCGGGCTGGCGGTGGGCGTCGGCGCGATCGCCTTCTGCCATTCGGGCGGCACGACGGCATCGCGGATGCCCGGCAACGCGGGAAAGCGCGTGCGGGCCGTCGTGAACAGCGCGCGAGCGGTCGCGGCACCCGGCGCCGCCGCGCTGGTGCCGACCCAACGCCAATGCCAGGGTTCCCATGTCACGCCCTGTGCGTTGCCGGCCGGGAAGGAGAGTTCGAAGCCGAACTCCGGGGCGTGCTGCAGCAGCCATTTGCCCGGCGCGGTGCGTGCGATGCAGTCGCTGACGTCGCCGCATCCCTTGGTCAGCGGGCGGATCGCGAAGTCTAGTGCGTAACCAGTGGCGTGCTCGCTATAGCCCGGAGGGCCCGACGACTTGGCGCGCTCGGCGGCGTTGGCGCAGCGTTTCTTGGGGCCGATCTGGCTGCAGAAGATCGAGCGCTGACGTTCGATGGTGCGGAAGCAGGAGATGCCGCGCAGCTTGCCTTTGACCGCGGGGACGAGATCGGCGGCGGCGAGCAATTGCGACATCGCGGCGGCGGCATCGCGATGCATTACGCATGGCCGCCCGACCCCGAAGTCGCCGGGGATTGTCACCAGATCGGCGGGGTTGGCCTCGGCATAGGGTAGGTGGCCGAGCATGCGGCCGTCGGCCATCGGCTCCACATTCTGGCCGGGGCAGAGCGTGACGGGCGTAAACGCCATGGCGGCTGTCGGAAGCAGCATCATCAACCATGCCAACCACCGTACTCGCATCGACACGCTCCCGACCAAAAGCGCAGGGTCACTGGCATAGCGGCGCGCGGGGTGGCAAGGGGCTGGGCATGTTAGCGGATAGAGTGTTGTTCCTCGACGGCGAGGCGCTGGTCATCGACAAGCCTGCGGGGCTGCCGGTCGATCGTCCGCGCAACGGCGCGATCAGCCTGGAAAACCACCTCGACAGCCTGACCTTCGGGTTCAAGCGCTGGCCGGTGGCGGTGCATCGGCTCGACCAGGACACGTCGGGCTGCCTGCTGCTGTCGCGCAATCCCAAGGCGCACGCGAAGTTCCAGCAGGCGTTCGAGCAGCATTTGGTGAAGAAGCGCTATCTCGCGGTGCTCGAAGGTGTGGTCGAGGGGGAGGGCGTGATCGACCTGCCGCTCGGCAAGGTATCGACGCGCGAGAAGGGCTGGCGAATGACCGGCGACCCCAAGGGTAAGTCGGCGCGGACGGCGTGGCGGGCGTTGCGCGTGCAGGACGGGCGGACCCTGGTCGAGTTCCAGCCCGAGACAGGGCGGACGCATCAGATCCGTATCCATGCGCTGGAAGGACTGGGCGCGGCGGTGGTCGGCGATCCGGTGTACGGCAAGGCCGATCCGGTTGGGATGCTGCTCCATGCGGCCGAATTGATCGTGCCGCGCGAGGGTAAGGACGATATCGCCGCGATCGCGCCATTGCCCGACCGGTTCGCGAAGGCCGGGTTCGGGAACGCATAAGGCGCGACATGCCGAGCATCCCCGTCACGCGCTCGATCAGCATCGACAGCGAGGAACTGGACGAAAGCTTCACGCGGTCGGGCGGGGCCGGGGGGCAGCATGTCAACACAACCGACAGCGCGGTGATCCTGCGGTTCGACGTCGCGGCCTCGCCGAACCTGCCGGACGCGGTGAAGAACCGACTGGCGGTGCTAGCTGGCTCCAGGATGACGAACGAGGGTGTGCTCGTGTTGCGTAGCGAAGGCGCGCGGTCGCAACTGCTCAACCGTCAGGAAGTGCGCGACCGGTTGCTCGAGATGATCCGCGCGGCGACGATCGTTCCGAAGAAGCGCCGCCCGACCAAACCGAGCAAGGCCGCCAAGGCGCGGCGCGTGCACGAGAAGAAGGGGCGGAGTTCGGTGAAAGCTGGACGAGGTAAGGTTAGGCTGGATTAGTTACCGTCGCCCCGGTGGAGCCTCGGGGCCGCTGGATTTTTGGTGAGAAGCGCTCATATCACGCGGCGGCCCCGGCCTCCGTCGGGGCGACGGAGCATACATGTACGCCTTTGAAGTCTCGACCGGTTCGAAGTCCGATCTTTACCGCGATGTCCTGTTCGCGATCGACGCGATTACCGCGGGCGAGCCCGATTCCATCGCCAACATGGCGAATGCCGCCGCGATCCTGTGGCAGTATCTGCCCGACCTCAACTGGGCCGGGTTCTACCGTAACCTGAACGACGAACTCGTCCTCGGCCCGTTCATGGGCAAGGCGGCGTGCATCCGCATTCCGATCGGCAAAGGCGTGTGCGGCGCCGCCGCCGCGACGCGCGAGACGCAACTGGTCGAGGACGTCCACGCCTTTCCCGGGCATATCGCCTGCGACGCCGCGAGCCGGTCCGAGCTGGTCGTGCCGATCCTCGACGGCGATCGCCTGATCGCGGTGATCGATCTCGACAGCCCGAACGCCGCGCGGTTCGATGCCGAGGATGCCGCCGGCATCGAGGCGATCGCGCGGATGTTAAGCGACAGGGTTAACGGCTGAATCCCGACCCAGATCGGGACGTGATTCCATCCGTCCCGAAACTGGCGGAAAACCGCGACTTTTGGTAGCACTGCTCAGGACAGATCGAGCGATCGTGGTTAACGGTCGCGACGGGAAACAGGGAGTGTTAACCATGCGAAGCCTCGTGATTGCTGCGGTTGTGGCGACAATGGCGTTCGGCGGAACGGCAGCCGACGCGCAGCGACTCGGGCCGCAGGGTCAGCGCCCGATGCCGATGCCAAACCCGAAGCCGGTGCCCCCGATGCCAAAGCCTGGCGGCTGGCAGGGCAACATGCCGCGTCCGAACCCCGCGCCGATGCCGCGTCCCAACCGGGGCGGCTGGAACGGCCAGTGGAACGGCGGCAACCGTGGGCAGTGGAACGGCCGCAGCCGCTGGGGCAGCCGGGTCGGCGGTTACTGGTGGGCCGGCGTCCAGGCGCCGGGCGGCTGGAACGGCTATACCCGGATGAAGCGCGGCAAGCGTCTGCCCGGCTATTGGGTCTCGCCGAATTACATCATCAGCGACTGGCAGATGTACGGCCTCGGCACGCCGCCGTCGGGCTATTACTGGAGCCGCTATTACAACGATGCGGTGCTGATCGATCAGTACGGCACCGTCTACGACACGATCGGCAGCGTCGATTGGGACCGCAATCAGGGCGGCTACGCTTATGATCAGGACGATGCGGGCGGCTATGCCGACTATCCGCCCCAGGCCGGCTATCCGGCGCCGCAGCCCCGTCCCGGCTATGGCGCGCCCTATCCGGCACCCGGTTACGGCGGATCGTCATCCTCGACCACGACCTACACCTACACGACCGGCGGCGGATATGCGGGCGGCTATCCGGCCGGGCCGATGCCGCGCATCCCCTATGGCGAGACCTATTATGTGTCGCCGGGTTCGGTGGTGACGGTGACGATGCCGGGGGCGGTGACGACCACGACGACGACCACCGAATATATCGAGGAGCGCAGCTACGTTGCGCCGAAGCGGGTCTATCGTAAGGTTGTCCGCAAGTGGCGTCCGCGGGCCAAGCCGCGTTGCAGCTGCGTACGCGCACCGGCGCCGATCCGCGGCAGCTAAGAGTTTCTTCCTGGAAGGGGAGAACACCGCCCGCTGCCTCTCCCTTGGCGGCGGGCGGTTTGCTTATGTGTGGCTGGGCAAATCGGCCCAGGTTGCGCCCAAGCGCGTGAGCGCCGCCTCGGTCATCGCGCGGAAGCGGGGATCGCCGCGCACCTCGTCGAGATCGGGATCGACCGCGCTGTGCTTGAGCTGCGTCATGCTGACCGCGGCGAAATAGGGGCCGATAATGTCGATCAGCGCGTCGAACTCGCGGAGGTACGCAAGTCCGCACGCTAGATTGTAGCGCATCGAGATGTTGTCGGGATCGATCAGCACCGCGCGTTCGGTCCACTCCTTCGCACGCGCCGCATCGCCGAGCGCGGCCAGCGACATCACCCCGGTGCCGAGCGCAAAGCCGTTGCTCGGATCCTGCGCGATCGCCTTTTCCGCCCGTTCGATCGTCAACCGCGCACAGCGGCGCGCGTTCGGCTTGTCGTCGAGCGAACTGTAGCACGTCACCAGCATGCTCGAATCGTGGAAGTCCGCATCCATCAGCGACGCGGCCTTCTCGAAAAACGGGATCGAATCGCGGATACGGCCCTGGCCGAAAGTCAGGAACGCCACCTCTTTGTTGACCTCCCAATTCTCCGGATCGAGCCGTAGCGCGGTGTCGAGCGCGGCATTGGCCTCGGCCAGCTTGCCCTCGAGCTGGAGGTAGCGCGCCCGGACGCAATAGGCCTCGGCGATGTCGGGGTCGAGCGCCAGCGCCTTTTCGGCGGCGGGCAGGGCATTCTCGGTCTCGATGCCGTGCCAGAAGCGCCGCTCGACCTGGGCCAGCGACATCAGCGCCCAAGCGCGGGCATAGTTCGGGTCGATCCGCGTCGCCTGCTGGCAGATGCGCACGACCACTTCGTCGCGCCGCCGGTCGCCCTTGTTGCCGGTGATCCAATATTGCCGCGCCATCAGATAGAGGTTGTACGCCTCCGGATCGGCGGTCCCGCGCGTCTCGATCTTCTTCTTCTCGCCGGGCAGCAGGGTCACGCGCAGCGCGCTGACGATCGCCTTCGAAATCTCGTCCTGGATCGCGAAGATGTCGGTCAGTTCGCGGTCGTAGCGATCGGCCCAGATATGGTCGCCTTCGAAACCGTCGATCAATTGCGCGCTGATCCGCACGCGCCCGCCCGCCTTGCGAACGCTGCCTTCGAGCACGTGCGTCACGTCGAGCTCGCGGGCGACGGTCTTCACGTCGATATTGCGGTTCTTGTAGGTGAAGGCCGTATTGCCCGCGACCACCGATAGCGCGGAGACCTTGGACAGGTCGGTGATGATGTCCTCGCTGATCCCGTCGCTGAAATATTCCTGCTCGGCGTCGCCGCTCATGTTGAGGAACGGGAGGACGCAGACCGAAACCGCCTTGATGCTCGCGGAGCGACTGGCCTCCGCATCTTCCGCCGCCGCCGCGTCGCCGCCGATCAGCGCCGCGATGCTCTCCAGCACCTTGCGCCACCCCGCTGCCTCGATGCCGCCGGCCCAATCCTTCAGGTTGGCGTACTGGATCTGGTTGAAGGGCAGGGGTGGCTTGCGGCCGTCGATGCTCATCTGCACCAGCGTACCCGCCTCGCGTGCGGCATCGGCCTCGGCACGGACCCATTGCGACTTGATCGCGTCCGCCGACCAGATGACCAGCACCGCCTTCGACGCGCGCAGCCGCTCCTCGATCACCTCGGCATAGGCGCGGTGCGCAGGGAGTTCGTCGTCGCGCCACACGTGATAGCCGGCCGAGCGCAACGCCTCCGCCGCCAGTGCGGCGTGACGCTCGGTCGATCGCGCATAGGAAATGAAGATATCGGCCAAAACACGCCCCCCAACGCCACGGCCGTTCTAGGCGAGCGGTTGCGAGGGCTGCAAGGGCGTTGCCGTCGCTTCAGCGCCGGTCAGGGACAAGGCGGGCGTGTGTCGTCGCTGCCCAGTGGCGGTAGGCCGTTGGCTTTTGAATAGGAATCACCGGCGCGGCGAAAAAGCCAGCGTAGGATCGCCATCGGCAGCTCATGCAATATTGCAATAACTACCAGGATCGCGACGAAGATCACGATGCCCTGCCACCCAACGATTCCCGATGCGGGTGGAAGATCATATCAGCCACGACGCTCTGCCAGAAACCGGGTTCGGAGGATTCAATCAGCATCGGCTAACTGAGCCGGTCGATCCCGTCGCGGTCCAGGCTGCCCGGGACGATCATGATCGGGACGGTCAGCTTGCCTGCGTCGGCGCCCGCAAAGTGCGCGACCAGGGGACCGGGCGCGCCGCTCGCCGCCGCGCCGAGCACCAGGGCGGCGATCTCCGCGTTGTCCTCGATCATCTCGTGGATGATCTTGGGGCCGTCGCCTTCGCGCACGGTAATCGCGGGTTTCAGTCCCGATTCCTCGAACAACGTCCCCGCCGCGCCGGCGACCAGCGCCTCGGCATGCTGGCGGGCTTCCGCCTCGATCGTCGCCTGGACGCCGCCGAACGCAATGAATTCCTGCGGCGGAAGCAACGCCAATATCTCGACGCCGCCGCCCGTCTTGACCGCGCGCCGCGCCGCGAAGCGGAGCGCCACTTCGGCTTCGGGACTGTCGTCCACCACCACCAGGTAGATGCGCATGCGTCGGGACCCTTCGTTTCGACGATAGGTGGCGCGGAACCGACCCTTGCGCAAGCGTCACGGTCTTGACCCGAACCTTACCGGGCGCGAAAGCGTTTCCCGACTGTCCGCCTCCCCAGGACGATCCGCAAAAGGACTCGTGAATGCCCATCGAGATCAAGATGCCCGCTTTGTCGCCGACGATGGAGGAGGGGACGCTGGCCAAGTGGCTGGTCAAGGCGGGCGATACGGTCAAGTCGGGCGACCTGATGGCGGAGATCGAGACCGACAAGGCGACGATGGAATTCGAGGCGGTCGACGAAGGCGTGATCGCCGAGATCGTCGTGCCGGAGGGCACCGACAACGTGAAGGTCGGCGCGGTGATCGCGATCCTGGCGGGCGAGGGTGAGGATGCGTCCGCCGCGAAGGCTGCGCCCGCGACGAAGAAGGAAGAACCCAAGGCGGAGGCGTCGAAGGAAGAGGCCAAGCAAGCCCCTGCGCCTGCGCCTGCGCCTGCGCCTGCACCGACTCCCGCGCCCGCAGCGTCGGGCGATCGCGTGAAGGCATCGCCGCTCGCGCGCCGTCTGGCCGCCGAAAAGGGCGTCGAGATTTCCGCGCTGACCGGCTCGGGTCCCAACGGCCGGATCGTCAAGGCGGACGTCGAGGGCGCGAAGCCCGGCGCGGCGCCCGCGCAGGCCGGCACCGTGTCGACGGCCGAGGCGCCTGCACAAGCCGCCGCACCCGCCAAGCCCGCGACAATCCCGGACATTCCGCACGAGGCGACCAAGCTGTCGAACGTCCGCAAGACGATCGCGCGCCGCCTGACCGAATCGAAGCAGCAGGTCCCGCACATCTACCTGACGGTGGACATCCAGCTCGACAAATTGCTCAAGCTGCGCGGCGACCTCAACAAGAGCCTCGAAAGTCGCGGCGTGAAGCTGTCGGTCAACGATCTCATCATCAAGGCGCTCGCGGCCAGTCTCATCCAGGTGCCGAAGTGCAACGTGATGTTTACACCTGACCAGCTGATCAGCTTCAGCCGCGCCGACATTTCGGTCGCGGTCTCGACGCCGTCGGGCCTGATCACGCCGATCATCGCGGGCGCCAACACCAAGGGCGTCGCCGCGATCTCGACCGAGATGAAGGACCTCGCGGCCCGCGCCCGCGACAACAAGCTCAAGCCCGAGGAATATCAGGGCGGCACTGCGAGCCTGTCCAACATGGGCATGTTCGGGATCAAGCAGTTCGAGGCGGTGATCAACCCGCCGCAGGGCATGATCATGGCGATCGGCGCGGGCGAGAAGCGGCCGTACGTGATCGACGACGCGCTGGGGGTCGCGACGGTGATGTCGGCGACCGGCAGTTTCGACCACCGCGCGATCGACGGCGCCGACGGCGCCGAACTGATGCAGGCGTTCAAGGCGCTGATCGAGAACCCGCTGGGCATGCTGGCTTAAGCCATGTCGGGGCGGACGATCGCCGAATTCTGCTACATGCTCGCCAGCGCCGGGGTGACGTACCTTATCGCCTGGGGTGCCGCGTGGAGCTATCCGCAGGGTGCCGACACGATCTGGCCGATCGGCTGGGTGTCGATCGCGATCGTCGCTGCGCTGGGGTTCAAGCCGTTCTGGGATTCGTGGCGGATCGATACGTTGCGCGCGAAGCAGGGCGCGGATGACTGACACGCCGCCGAACCGCGAGCCGTCGATCCGCGTCACCGCGATGCCGGCCGATGCCAATGCCTATGGCGACATTTTCGGCGGCTGGCTGATGAGCCTGATGGATTCGGCCGCCGGGCTGATCGCGGCGCGCCACTCGCACGGCCGCGCGGTGACGATCGCGATGGACGGGATGCAGTTCCACGCGCCGGTGCATATCGGCGACGAGGTGTCGGTCTACGCCGAGCTGGCCAAGGTCGGGCGTTCGTCGATGCTGATCGATGTCCAGGCGTTCGCGCGCGACCGCCACCGCGACGATTTCCGCCGCGTGACCGAGGCGCGCTTCACCTTCGTCGCGATCGACCAGGACCGGAAACCGCGCGCGGTGGTGCCGGAATGAGCGCGACGCCGCCTGAGCGCATGCCGGACATCCGCGTGACGGTGATGGCCGCCGACGCCAATCCCTATGGCAGCGCGTTCGTCGGCTGGCTGTTCGGCCAGATGGCATTGGCCGGCGGTAGCTTAGCGTCGCGGCTGAGCGGCAAGCGTGCCCCGGTGGTGGCGGCGGACGGCTTCACCTTCACCGCACCCGCCGCGATCGGCGACGAACTGTCGGTCTGGGCCGAAGTCGCGGCCAAGGGCAACACCTCGATGACGATCGCGACCGAAGCGTGGAAGCGCGACCGGCACGGTGAAGCGGTGGCCAAAGTCGCCGAGGGCAATTTCGTGTTCGTGGGGATGGAGCGATGATTACCGTACCCCATATCTCCGTCGATTCTAGCGAGGAACTCCCCAGTGGCTGACACTTACGACCTCATCATCCTCGGCTCCGGGCCCGGCGGCTATGTCGCGGCGATCCGCGCTGCGCAGCTCGGGCTGAAGACCGCGATCGTGGAGCGCGAACTGCTCGGCGGGATCTGCCTCAACTGGGGGTGCATCCCGACCAAGGCGCTGCTGCGCTCGGCAGAGATTTTCCACTACATGCAGCATGCCAAGGATTACGGGCTAGCCGCGGAGAAGATCACCGCCGATCTCGACGCCGTCGTGAAGCGCTCGCGCGGGGTAGCGAAGCAGCTCAATCAGGGCGTCACGCACCTGATGAAGAAGAACAAGATCACCGTGCACATGGGCGCCGGCAAGCTGCTCGGCGGCGGCAAGCTGGAAGTGAGCGGCGACAAGGGCAAGGAAGTCCTGACCGCGAAGAACATCATCGTTGCGACCGGCGCTCGGGCGCGCGACCTGCCGGGCACGCCCGCCGACGGCAAGCGCATCTGGACCTATCGCCACGCGATGACGCCGAGCGAGATGCCGACCAAGCTGCTGGTCATCGGGTCGGGCGCGATCGGAATCGAGTTTGCGAGCTTCTACAAGGATATGGGCTCGGATGTTACGGTGGTCGAGATGCTCGACCGACTCGTCCCGGTCGAGGATGCCGACGTCTCGGCCTTCCTGGAAAAGGCGCTGAAGAAGCAGGGCATGACGATCATGACCAAGGCCGGCGTCGACAAGCTCGAGGTGGGCGCGTCGGGCGTGAAGGCGACGATCAAGGACAAGGACGGCAAGGCGACCACCGCCGAGTTCAGCCACGTCATCGTCGCGATCGGCATCGTGCCGAATACCGAGAATATCGGCCTGGAGGCGCTGGGCGTCGAGACCGATCGCGGGTTCGTGAAGACCGGGCCCGATTGCAAGACCAACGTCGCCGGCCTCTACGCGATCGGCGACATCACCGCGCCGCCTTGGTTGGCGCACAAGGCGAGCCATGAAGGCGTGATCGCCGCCGAGGCGATCGCGGGCAAGCATCCGCACGCGATGGATCCGCTCAACATCCCGGGCTGCACCTATTGCCACCCGCAGATCGCGAGCGTCGGGCTGACCGAGGCGAAGGCGAAGGAAGCCGGCTACGAGCTGAAGGTCGGCACCTTCCCGTTCATCGGCAACGGCAAGGCGATTGCGCTGGGCGAGGCGGAAGGCTTCGTGAAAACGGTGTTCGACGCGAAGACCGGTGAACTGCTCGGCGCGCACATGATCGGCGCCGAAGTGACAGAGATGATCCAGGGCTATACGGTCGGCAAGACGCTGGAGACGACCGAGGCGGAGTTGATGGAAACGGTGTTCCCGCATCCGACGATCAGCGAAGCGATGCACGAAAGCGTGCTGGCGGCGTACGGGCGGGCGCTGCATATCTAGGAACTCGTCACCCCGGCCTTGAGCCGGGGTCCCGCTTCTTCGGGGTAAGAAAGAAGCGGGATGCCGGATCAAGTCCGGCATGACGGAAAGGGGAAGGCCGTGATGAGATATGCGTTGGTCGCAGCAAGCGTGCTGCTTCTTGGCGCAGCGCCGGCGGACAAGCTCGGCGCCGCCGATTATGCGTCCGACGCAAAAGCGCTCGAAGGGCTGATCCGCGACAATTACGCGTACATGGACGATCTGCCGGGCGGCGTCGTGCCGTCGTCGCCGCAGCTCAATGCCGAGCGCGACGCGGTGCGCGATCGCGACGCGTTGCTCCACTATGCCGAGGACATGATCGCCGCGCTCGCCGATCACCACGCGTTGACGGGTAGTTCGTTCAAGGACGATTGGGCGATCGTGCCGAGCTATGCCGACATCTGGATCGTCAAGAAGGGCGACGCGTACGTCGTCGATGCGGTCAAGGACGGCAGCGTCGCAGCGAAGGCCGGGGTTCGCGTCGGCGAGCGGTTGATCGAGGCGGACGGGCAGCGGATTAACGCCGCGGTCGCCGCATTCTGGTCGCGGATGGGCCTGCAGCCGATCGGCGAGCGCGCGCCCTTTGCGGCGCGCGTGATTGCGGCGGGGCGGCGGGACCGGCCGCGCGTGCTGACCTTCGCCGGTCCGGCCGGCGAGCGCACGCTGACGTTGGACAGTCTCTACAAGGACCAGCCCGACCGCCCCGCGCTGACCGTGACGACCGCAAGTGGCGTGACGACGGTCCGCTTCAACAATTCGATCGGCGATCTCGACACGATCAAGGCGTTCGACGCGGCGATGGCCAAGCTGCCGGCCAAGGCGCCGGTGGTGATCGACGTCACCGACGTACCGTCCGGCGGCACGACGGCGATCGCACGGGCGGTGATGGGATGGTTCGTGACCAAGCCGATGCCGTACCAGATGCACCAGCTGCCGTCCGAAGAGCGCGAGACGGGCATCAAGCGGCAATGGGTCGAATTTGTCCTGCCGCGCGCGGGCAAATATCATCCCGGCCCGGTCAGCGTACGCGCGGGCCGCTGGACGGGCAGCATGGGCGAGGGGATGGCGGTCGGATTCCTCGCGCTCGGCAAGCGGGTCTGTGGCGGGCCGATGGCCGGGCTCAAGGGCGGCGTCTACGACTTCGACCTCCCCAAGACAGGGTTGCGGGTGAAGTTTCCGGCCGAACGCATCTACTCCGTCGCCGGGGCGCCGCGCGAAAAGGTCGTGCTCAAGCCGTGTCGCTAAACGTCGCGCGATGTGGTGAAAGGCGCGGATGGGGAATGTGCGCCGATCCTGGCCGCTGATCGTCGCGATACTGCTCGCCGCGCTGACGCTCGCGGCGGCTTGGCCCGGCATCGCGATGTACGACACTGTCGCGCAGTTCGGCCAGGTGCTGAGCGGTCAGTACGACGACTGGCACCCGCCGGCGATGGCGCGGCTTTGGGCGGGGCTGCATCGAGCGGTCGGGGGTGCCGCGCAGCCGATGCTGGTGGTGCAGGTCATGCTCTATTGGCTCGGACTTGGCCTAATCGCGGGAGCGTTGGCGCGAGCGGATAGGCGAAAAGCGGCGTTCGCCGTCCTGGCGTGCGGCGTGCTGCCGGTGTTTCTGGTCTGGCAGATTGCGGTGCTCAAGGACGCGCAGATGCTCGGCGCGATGCTTGCCGGCGTGGGGCTGATGGCGTGGTGGCGGTTCGACGGGCGACGCGTGCCGTGGTGGGGCTGGGCGCTCGCGGCGCTCTGTTTCGGCTATGCGACGCTGGTGCGCGCCAACGCCGTGTTCGCGGTCGCGCCGTTGGTCGCGATGCTCGTTGCGACACGCTGGCGGATGCGCGCGGCGCTCGGCGGGGCGATGGTGCTGGCGACGCTGGCAGCGATGCCGATCGTCAATCAATCGATCTTCGGCGCCGAGGAGAGCGGCGTGCGCACGACCCAGCCGCGATACGATCTCGCCGGGATCGCCGTGCGCGTGGCCGATCCGACCGCGACGCGATTGGGCGCGGCGCAAGTCGCGGCGCTCAAGCGCGGGCATTGCGTCAAGCCGTTCTTCTGGGATCCGCTCGGCGACGGGGCGTGCGCGGATGCCGAGGCGCCGCTCAACGATCTGACGGCGGGACAGCTCTACGCCACGCTGGCCGAGGCGATCATGCACCACCCGTTCGCCTATTCGGCGCATCGCTTGGCGCATCTCAATTCGACCGAACGCTGGCTGGTGCCGACCGGCTGGCCCGACGCCTGGCCGCCGGACGTGGCCGAGGGCAACGCGATCGGGCTCGCCAATCCGGGCAGGCCCGCCGCTTGGCTGGTCAACGAGACTGCGCCGCTCGGCGAGACGCCACTGGCCTGGCCGATCGTGTGGCTGGCGCTCGCGATGGTGACGGCGATCGTCGCGCTGCGCCGACCGCGGTCACCGCTGCGCGATCTCGCGCTGGCGTTGCTGGTGTCGGGGCTCGCGCTCGAGGCAAGCTTCGCCGCGATCAGCATCGCGTCCGATTTGCGCTATCATCTCTGGCCGATGATGGCGGCGGCGCTGGCGAGCGTGCTGGTGCTGGCCGACGGCGCACCATCGAAACGCGCGGTGCAACTGGGCGGCGCGGCGCTGGCGTTCGTCGTCGTCAGCGCGGTCGCCAGCCGCATCATCCTGCCGCCGGCCCCCGACACCTATGCCGGCATGCTCGCCTACTGAGCGGCAAACGCGCCGATCAGCTTCTGATAGTCTTCCATCGGCGGGAATTTCTCGTAGCTGTGCGGAGCACCAGCGATCGCCCAGGGCAAGGCCTCGCTGGTATAGACCTCCGCGAACGGCACGAACCATGACGGGTCGTCGAGCATCGTCGCGCGGACGTTGACGAAGCCCTGCTCGGGCACGATCCGCGTGAACATCCAGCTCTTGCACCAATCGCAATGGTTGTGCCGGCCCTGGTCACCGTGGATCCCGCCGATCACCGTATCGCCCTGCGTGACCTCGAAGCCGTCGGTCGGCACGATGATCGTCGTCGAAAACGCGCTGGCGCTCATGTGCTGGCAGCCGGTGCAATGGCACAGCATCGTCACCATCGGCGGCATGGTGATACGGATGCGCACCTTGCCGCAGCGGCATCCCCCCTCCATCGGCAGCGTCCAGTCGGGCATCGGTTCGTTCCTCTCCGGGTGACGAACCGCCCTATAGCCGACGCGTTCCCTGTCGTCAGGCGGCCTGTTCGGTCGTCGCGTCGACCATCTTGAGCTCCTTCGGCCCGCCGATCGCGGGAACGACCGAGGCGGGCTTGAGCGCGGCGTGCTTCATGCGGCCGTCGATATGCGCGCCGTTTTCCAGCGAGACCGATTCATATTCAACGTCGCCGGTGATCCGCGCGCCCGATTCGACCACGAGCTGACGGATCGCGACTGATCCCTCGATCGTGCCGGCGATGCGGGCGGTCTCGGCGCGGACCTGGCCGTTCACCACCGCTTCGGCGCCGAGCACGAGGTTACCGCAATCGAGGTCCCCCTCGATCCGTCCCTCGATATGCAGGTCGGCGGTCGCGCGGACGTTGCCGGTGATCTGGATGTCCGGGCCGATCACCGAAAAACCGCCGGGCGCGGCGCGCTTCGCCGCGGGTGCGGGCTGATAGGATGAAGACGCCGGTGCGTCGTCGCGCTTGCTGAACATGGATAACCCCTCCGTCGCGATTCCCCGATTCGCGAGCGATCCTATCAGCGACCGGGGTCAGGCCGGATAGGCTTCACCTGGATTAAGCGGCAGGCCGTTGTCATTGGCTGGCGAGGCGAGGAACGGACGCGCAATCAATAATGTGGCAACCATGATCGGCGCCGCGCCGAGTGCCGCGAAGCCGCAAAACGCCAATACCCAGCCGGCAATGACGAGGGCGGCGATGCCGGTCTGTCGCTGCCGGACGGCCAGCATGCCGCTCAAGACAACGGCGATCAGGAAGTCGCCGGCCGTCATCTGCGGCAGCAGAGCGGGCAGCGTGAGGCTCACCAGCAACGTGGCGGGCAGCAGCTTCCCGCCACGCGGCGGACGGGCGGAGAAGTGCGCGATCAGCCAGGCCGCCGCGCCCAGCGCCGCCGCCATCGCCAACCCGGCGAGCGGCAGCCCGCCGGTCCAGGGCAGCGCCTCGACGAGCGCCCAGATATTGGGTGCGCCGTCGGACAGCCGTGGCGGCATATCGATGCTGAAGAAACCGGGAACGATCCGTACCGCCGCCGATCCGCACGCTAGCGCGACGGCTATGACGGTCAGCCAGGCCCGGCGCGCCGCTTGACGCGCGGATGCGAATCCGGTTCGGGGGGTGGGGAAGGGGGACGCGAACACCGTGTCCTGATAGCCGCCACGGGTTAGCGTCGCGTAAAGCCCCGCGCCCCGTTGACCGTTTCCGACTCCGCGTCTATAGGCCCGCCCGCCCCACATAGCGCTTTTGCCATGGGGGGAGAGCTGAACGCTGCCGGAAGACGCGGGTCATGGGATGTGCCGAGAGGCGCCCAACGACCCTTTTCGTTTTTTCCAAAGGCTCCCGGCAAAGTAACCGCCAGATTTCTGGTAACGCAAAAGGTGAAGGGCTTCATGCCAACGATCAACCAGCTGGTCCGCAAGGGCCGCGACCCGCAGAAGGCCAAGTCGAAGGTCCCTGCGATGGAGCAGAACCCGCAGAAGCGCGGCGTCTGCACCCGCGTCTATACGACGACCCCGAAGAAGCCGAATTCGGCGCTGCGCAAGGTGGCCAAGGTCCGCCTGACCAACCAGCGCGAAGTCATCAGCTACATCCCCGGTGAGGGCCACAACCTTCAGGAGCACTCGGTGGTCCTGATCCGTGGCGGCCGTGTGCGCGACCTTCCCGGTGTGCGTTACCACGTGCTGCGTGGCGTGCTCGACACGCAGGGTGTCAAGGATCGCAAGCAGAGCCGTTCGAAGTACGGCGCGAAGCGTCCGAAATAACCGTCATCCCGGCGAAGGCCGGGATCGCTGAGTTAGATGTTGTGACATAGCCGCCAACGGCCCCGGCCTCCGCCGGGGCGACGGCTGGTTGATTAGAAGGAAAAGAGCAAATGGCTCGTCGTCGTCGTCCCGAGAAGCGGGAAATCCTGCCTGATCCCAAGTTTGGTGATGAGGTCCTGTCGAAATTCATGAACAGCGTCATGCTGGACGGCAAGAAGTCGGTCGCGGAAGGCATCGTCTATTCGGCGATGGAAACCGTCGAGACTCGCGCCAAGAAGGACCCGCTCGGCGTGTTCCATGACGCGCTGAACAACATCAAGCCGGGCATCGAAGTCCGTTCGCGCCGCGTCGGCGGTGCGACGTATCAGGTTCCGGTCGAAGTGCGCCCCGAGCGTGCCCAGGCGCTGGCGATCCGCTGGCTGATCTCGGCCGCGCGTGCGCGCAGCGAGAACACCATGTCGGCGCGCCTGTCGGGCGAGCTGCTCGACGCGTCGAACAATCGCGGCAACGCGGTCAAGAAGCGCGAAGACACGCACCGCATGGCGGAAGCGAACCGCGCGTTCTCGCACTACCGTTGGTAATCGCTCGGCCGTCGTTCGCGGCGGTCTGGCAACGGTAATAAAATTACCTACATACGGGAGGTCGGATCGTCCGGCCTCCCACATCGCTAAGGAAAGCACGTCATGGCCCGCAGCCATCCGCTCGAACTCTATCGTAACATCGGCATCATGGCGCACATCGATGCCGGCAAGACGACGACGACCGAGCGCATCCTGTATTACACCGGCAAGTCCTACAAGATCGGCGAAGTGCACGAAGGCACCGCGACGATGGACTGGATGGAGCAGGAGCAGGAGCGCGGGATCACGATCACGTCGGCGGCGACCACCTGCAAGTGGAAGGCCGAGGACGGCAAGGGCCCCGAGCATCTGATCAACATCATCGACACGCCGGGCCACGTCGACTTCACGATCGAAGTCGAGCGTTCGCTGCGCGTGCTCGACGGCGCGGTCGCGTGTTTCGACGGCGTTGCGGGCGTCGAGCCGCAGTCGGAAACCGTGTGGCGTCAGGCCGACAAGTACGGCGTGCCGCGCATGTGTTTCGTCAACAAGCTCGATCGCACCGGCGCCGATTTTTATTATTGCGTCAACTCGATCATCGAGCGCCTCGGCGCGCGTCCGGCCGTGCTGTATCTGCCGATCGGCATCGAAGGCGGCTTCAAGGGCCTGGTCGACCTGGTCGAGAACCGCGCGATCATCTGGCTCGAAGAGAGCTTGGGCGCGAAGTTCGAATATCAGGACATCCCGGATGACCTGAAGGAAAAGGCCGCCAAGTATCGCAACGACCTGATCGAAATGGCCGTCGAGCAAGACGACGACGTCATGGAGCAGTATCTCGAGGGCAACGAGCCCGACGTTGCGACGCTGAAGAAGCTGATCCGCAAGGGGACGCTGGCCATGTCGTTCGTGCCCATCGTGTGCGGCTCGGCGTTCAAGAACAAGGGCGTGCAGCCATTGCTCGACGCCGTCGTCGACTATCTGCCGTCGCCGCTCGACATTCCGGACGTGCAGGGCGTGAAGCTCGACGGCGAGACCCCGGATTCGCGTCCGGCTTCGGACGACGCGCCGCTGTCGCTGCTGGCGTTCAAGATCATGAACGACCCGTTCGTCGGCTCGCTCACCTTCGCGCGCATCTATTCGGGCAAGCTCGAAAAGGGCCAGTACCTGAACTCGGTGAAGGACAAGAAGGAAAAGATCGGCCGTATGCTCCTGATGCACGCGAATTCGCGTGAAGACATCGACGAGGCACGCGCCGGCGACATCGTCGCGATCGCGGGTCTCAAGGAAACCACGACCGGCGACACTTTGTGCGACATGCAGCACCCGATCATCCTCGAGCGCATGGAGTTCCCGGAACCCGTCATCGAGCTTTCGGTGGAACCGAAGACCAAGGCAGACCAGGAAAAGATGGGCGTCGCGCTCAACCGCCTGGCTGCCGAGGATCCCTCGTTCCGCGTGACGACCGATCACGAATCGGGTCAGACCATCATCAAGGGGATGGGCGAACTCCACCTCGAGATCCTGGTCGATCGCATGAAGCGCGAGTTCAAGGTCGAAGCGAACGTCGGTGCGCCGCAGGTGGCGTATCGCGAGTATCTGAAGAAGCCGGTCGACATCGACTACACGCACAAGAAGCAGTCGGGCGGTACCGGCCAGTTCGGTCGCGTGAAGGTCAAGCTGACCCCGGGCGAGCGCGGCGCGGGCATCATCTTCAAGGACGAGATCAAGGGCGGTAACATTCCGAAGGAATATATCCCCGCGATCGAGAAGGGCTTCCGCGAGACGGCGGCGACCGGTTCGCTGGTCGGCTTCCCGATCATCGACTTCGAGATCCTGCTGTACGACGGCGCGTATCACGACGTCGACTCGTCGGCGCTGGCGTTCGAAATCTGTGCCCGCGGCGCGATGCGCGAAGCGGCTCAGAAGTCGGGCATCACGCTGCTCGAGCCGGTCATGAAGGTCGAAGTCGTCACCCCGGAAGACTATCTGGGCGACGTCATCGGCGACATGAACAGCCGCCGCGGCCAGATCCAGGGCACCGATGCTCGCGGCAACGCGCAGACGGTCGATGCGATGGTCCCGCTGGCCAACATGTTCGGCTACGTGAACTCGCTGCGGTCGTTCACGCAGGGCCGCGCGAGCTACTCGATGCAGTTCTCGCATTACGACGAAGTGCCGCAGAATGTGGCCGACGAGGTAAAGGCCAAGCTCGCGTAAGCGGGGCTGGCATTAGTTAAAAACACCCGCTATGGGGCCGCCTTCGCGGTGGTCCCGGCGACCCACGAAACGAATTTTCCCAGAAGGTAGGAAAAAATGGCGAAGGCAAAGTTTGAGCGGAACAAGCCGCACATGAACATCGGCACCATCGGTCACGTCGACCATGGCAAGACGTCGCTGACGGCAGCGATCACCAAGATTCTGGCCGAGAACGTTGCGGGCAACGCAGCGGTCGACTTCGCCAACATCGACAAGGCGCCGGAAGAGCGCGAGCGCGGCATCACCATCTCGACCGCGCACGTCGAGTATGAGACCGAAGCGCGCCACTACGCGCACGTCGATTGCCCGGGCCACGCCGACTATGTGAAGAACATGATCACCGGCGCCGCGCAGATGGACGGCGCGATCCTGGTCGTGTCGGCCACCGACGGCCCGATGCCGCAGACCCGCGAGCACATCCTGCTCGCGCGCCAGGTCGGCGTGCCGGCGATGGTCGTGTTCATGAACAAGGTCGACCTGGTCGACGACGCCGAGATCCTCGAGCTGGTCGAGCTGGAAATCCGCGAGCTTCTCAGCTCGTACGACTTCCCGGGCGACGACATCCCCGTGATCCCGGGCTCGGCCACTGCTGCGCTGAACGGCGGCGACGACAAGCTCGGCAAGGACGCCGTCCTCAGCCTGATGAAGGCGGTCGACGAATACCTGCCGCAGCCGGAGCGTCCGCTCGATAAGCCGTTCATGATGCCGATCGAAGACGTGTTCTCGATCTCGGGTCGCGGTACCGTCGTCACCGGCCGCGTCGAGACCGGCGTGGTCAAGGTCGGTGAGGAAGTCGAGATCGTCGGCATCCAGCCGGAAGTCCGCAAGACCACCGTCACGGGCGTCGAAATGTTCCGCAAGCTGCTCGACCAGGGCCAGGCCGGCGACAATATCGGCGCGCTGATCCGCGGCGTGGGCCGTGAGGACGTCGAGCGTGGCCAGGTTCTCTGCAAGCCGGGCTCGATCAAGCCGCACACCGACTTCTCGTCGGAAGTGTACGTGCTGTCGAAGGAAGAAGGCGGCCGTCACACGCCGTTCTTCGCCAACTATCGTCCGCAGTTCTACTTCCGCACGACCGACGTGACCGGCACCGTTGAGCTGCCTTCGGGCACCGAAATGGTCATGCCGGGCGACAACGTCGCGCTGGGCATCAAGCTCATCGCACCGATCGCCATGGACGTCGGCCAGCGCTTCACCATCCGCGAGGGTGGCCGCACGGTCGGTTCGGGCATCGTCTCGGGCATCACCAAGTAAGCTTTCAGTCCCAGGACTGACCGGAAAGCCCGGCCTCGCGAGAGGTCGGGCTTTTCTGCGTTTGGGGTTGTGGTGGGAGACGATCCTCGTCCGTTGCCGAGAGTTGGCAATTGAGTGGCGAGCGGATGTAAACTGATGCAGCATTGTTTCATGCTCAAGCGGTTTCTCCCTTTCGTCTTCGCGGGCTCGCTGGTCGCGGGTGGTTGCAGTGAGACACTCACACCGTCGACACCCCCACTGCTAGAAAACGTCACCGCGGCAGGCGGATGGTGGAATGGAGGCTGTCCGCCTAAGGACAAGGCCGAAGCGGAACTCTACCGGCCCTCGGAAGAGGCGCTTTCTCCGGAACTCATAGACCGGCTTTCAAAGCAGTTTCCCGTGGGCAGTGCTGCAAATCGCTTAGAGCGAAGTCTCAAACAACAGGGCTTCAGCATTCTCCGTCCATGCGACGCTATCCCGGCCATTCGATTAGGTGAGTTCCGACAGACCGGTGGAAGGTTTTACGGCCCCTATCCGATCTTTGCACAGGTTGCGTGGGAGCAAGATGCGGCTGGCAGGATATTATGGACTAAGGGGACGGTGTCTTTCACCGGGCCGTGAGACCAATGATCGCAAAGGATGCCATCGCACTTTCTCGCGACAATGCGACGAACGGGGGTTGATCCCCAGCGCCACTCTGTGTAGTGGCCCGCCTTCAGTTTTCGTATGAACCAGCAAGAGGTGGCCCCCGCAAGGGCTAGCTGCCCCGCTCTTTCGCATCGGTAGGAACCATGGACAGCAATATCCGCATTCGCCTGAAGGCGTTCGACCATCGCGTGCTCGATCAGGCGACCGGCGACATCGCCGACACCGCGCGCCGCACCGGCGCGATGATCCGTGGTCCGATCCCGCTGCCGACGCGCATCGAGAAGTTCACCGTGAACCGCGGCCCGCACATCGACAAGAAGTCGCGCGAGCAGTTCGAGGTTCGCACCTACAAGCGCATGCTGGACATTGTTCAGCCGACCCCGCAGACGGTCGACGCACTGATGAAGCTCGATCTCGCCGCAGGCGTTGACGTCGAGATCAAACTCGCCTAACGGCACCGCTCCCGCGATCGACTCCGGTCTCGCGGGACGCTGACAAATAGAGATACCGCTGATCTTCGGATCAGGCAGCGTCTCCCGTCACGTTTCAGGCGTATGCCAGGAACAACCAGCCCGGGACGGGGGCTCGCTTCGCATTACCGGGCTGGACCGATCGATGTTCGCATCGGTCCCAAGCACTTTCGGGATGGTCCCGTCCGTGCCTCTGTAAGGAGCCAAGATCATGCGCACTGGCGTGATCGCGAAGAAGTTGGGGATGACCCGCCTGTTTCAGGACGACGGCCGCCACGTGCCGGTTACCGTTCTGAGCCTCGAAGGGCTGCAGGTCGTTTCCCGTCGCGAAATGGATAAGGACGGCTACACCGCCGTTCAGTTGGGCGCGGGCGTCGCCAAGGCGAAGAACGTCGCCAAGCCGCAGCGCGGCCACTACGGCAAGGCCGAGGTCGAGGCGAAGGCCTTCCTCGCCGAATTCCGTGTGGACGAAGACGGTCTGCTGGACGTGGGCGCCGAGATTTCGGCCGACCATTACGTCGCCGGCCAGATCGTCGATATCCAGGGCAAGACCCAGGGTAAGGGCTTCCAGGGCGGCATGAAGCGCTGGGGCTTCGGCGGTCTGCGCGCGACGCACGGCGTGTCGGTCTCGCACCGCTCGCTCGGTTCGACCGGTCAGCGCCAGGATCCGGGCAAGGTCTTCAAGAACAAGAAGATGGCCGGTCACATGGGTGACAAGAACCGCACCCAGCAGAATCTCGAGATCGTCGGCACCGACGTCGAGCGCGGCCTCATCTTCGTCAAGGGCTCGGTCCCTGGCTCGAAGGGCGGCTGGCTGCTCGTCAAGGACGCCGTCAAGGTCGCCCGCCACGCCGACGCGCCGTTCCCGGCCGGGCTGAAGCAGGCCGCCAACAGCAACAATGCCGCTCCCGCCGAGACGCCCGCCGAGGTTGTCGAGACGCCGGAAGCGACCGAAGGCCAGGAGGGCTGAACGTGAAGGTCAAGGTTTCCTCCTTCGACGCCAAGGCGAAAGCGGCGGACGTCGAGCTCAACGACGAGGTCTTCGGCCTCGATCCGCGCGCCGACATCCTGCACCGCGTCGTCACCTGGCAGCTCGAAAAGCGTCGTGCGACCGCACGCGGCACGCGTGAACGCGCCGACGTCGCCCGCACCGGCAAGAAGTTCGGTCGCCAGAAGGGCGGCGGTACCGCCCGTCACGGCGATCGCCGCGCCCCGGTGTTCATCGGCGGTGGTAAGGCGCACGGCGCTCGCGTCCGCGACTTCAATCCGGGCCTGAACAAGAAGATCCGCGCGCTAGGCCTGAAGATGGCGCTGTCGAGCCACGCCAAGGCGGGTTCGCTGGTGATCATGGACAGCCTGTCGGTGAAGGACAGCAAGACCAAGACGCTGAAGGGCGATCTGGCAAAGGCGGGCTTCGGCAAGTCGGTGCTGTTCATCGACGGCGATGCGGTCGAGACGAGCTTCGCGCTGGCGGCGGGCAACCTGGGTCACCTCAACGTGCTCCCGGCCGCCGGCGCCAACGTCTACGACATCCTGAAGCATGACACGCTGGTGCTGACGCGCGCCGCGGTCGAAAAGCTGGAGGCGCGTTTCAATGGCTAAGAAGCCTGCGAAGTCGGGCGTCGACATCCGTCATTACGACGTGATCGTTGCCCCGCACATCACCGAAAAGTCGACGATGATGTCGGAACAGAATGCGGTGGTGTTCAAGGTCGCGCGTGACGCGACCAAGCCCGAGATCAAGGCTGCCGTCGAGGCGCTGTTCAATGTCAGCGTCACGAACGTCAACACGATCGTCCAGAAGGGCAAGACCAAGAAGTGGAAGGGCGCCGACTACACGCGCTCCGACATGAAGAAGGCGATCGTGACGCTGAAGGACGGTCAGTCCATCGACGTGACGCAAGGGGTCAGCGCGTAATGGCACTCAAGCATTATAACCCGACGAGCCCGGCGCGCCGCGGCTTGATCCTGATCGACCGGTCGGGCTTGTTCAAGGGTCGCCCCATCAAGGCGCTGACCGAAGGCAAGCAGAAGACCGGCGGCCGCAACAACAAGGGCCATGTGACCAGCCGCGGCATCGCGGGCGGCCACAAGCAGAAGTATCGCGTCATCGACTTCAAGCGTCGCTTGTGGGACGTCGACGGCACGGTGGAGCGGATCGAGTATGACCCGAACCGCACCGCCTTCATCGCGCTCGTGAACTACGGCGCGGGCGAGGACGGCAAGGATCGCCTGGCCTACATCATCGCACCGCAGCGCCTCGGCGTCGGCGACAAGGTGATCGCGGGCAAGAAGACCGACGTGAAGCCGGGCAACGCGATGGAAATGGGCCAGATGCCGGTCGGCACCATCGTCCACAACGTCGAGATGAAGCCGGGCAAGGGCGGTCAGATCGCGCGTTCGGCCGGTACCTATGTCCAGGTCGTCGGTCGCGACCGTGGGATGGTGATCGTTCGCCTGAATTCGGGCGAGCAGCGCTACATCCACGCGAACTGCATGGCGACGGTCGGTGCGGTCTCGAACCCCGACAACCAGAACACCAATCTCGGCAAGGCCGGGCGCAACCGCTGGAAGGGCATCCGCCCGCTGACCCGCGGTGTCGCGAAGAACCCGGTCGACCACCCGCACGGCGGCGGTGAAGGCCGGACCTCGGGCGGCCGTCATCCGGTTACCCCGTGGGGCAAGCCGACCAAGGGTGCTCGCACTCGTCACAACAAATCGACCGACAAGATGATCATCCGGTCGCGTCATTCGACTAAGAGGAAGGGCTAACCATGGCTCGTTCAGTCTGGAAGGGCCCGTTCGTCGAACTGAGCCTGCTCAAGAAGGCGCAGACCGCGCAGGAAACCAACGCGCGCGCGCCGATCAAGACCTGGTCGCGCCGCTCGACGATCCTGCCCGACTTCGTCGGCCTGACGTTCAGCGTCTATAACGGCCGCAAGTTCGTCCCCGTCTCGGTCAACGAAGACATGGTCGGCATGAAGCTCGGCGAGTTCGCACCGACCCGGTATTTCCCGGGCCACGCCGCCGACAAGAAGGGCAAGCGTTAAGATGTCCAAGGCTAAATCCCCCCGCAAGGTCGGCGACAAGGAAGCGCTGGCCGTTGCGACCCAGATCCGTGGTTCGGCGCAGAAGCTGAACCTGGTGGCTGGCCTGATCCGCGGCCGCAAGGCCGGCGACGCGCTCAACATCCTGGCCTTCTCGAAGAAGGGTATGGCGGTCGATGCGCGCAAGGTTCTCGCCTCGGCGATCGCCAACGCGGAAAACAACCACAACCTCGACGTCGATGCGCTGGTCGTGTCGGAGGCGTCGGTCGGCAAGTCGATCACGTTGAAGCGTTTCGCGACCCGCGGCCGTGGCAAGTCCACCCGCATCCTGAAGCCGTTCTCGCGTCTTCGCATCGTCGTCCGCGAGCAGGAAGAAGCATAATGGGTCACAAGAGCAATCCGATCGGCCTGCGCCTGCAGATCAACCGTACCTGGGACAGCCGCTGGTTCGCGGAAGGCCAGGATTACGGCAAGCTGCTGCTCGAGGATCTGAAGATCCGCAAGTACATCGTCGACACGCTGCCCCAGGCCGCGATTTCAAAGGTGGTCATCGAGCGTCCGGCCAAGCTGTGCCGCGTGTCGATCTATGCCGCGCGCCCCGGCGTGATCATCGGCAAGAAGGGCACCGACATCGAGAAGCTTCGCAAGAAGCTCGGCACGATGACTTCGTCCGACGTGTCGCTGAACATCGTCGAGATCCGCAAGCCGGAGATCGACGCGAAGCTCGTCGCGCAGGGCATTGCCGACCAGCTCGAGCGTCGCATCGCGTTCCGCCGCGCCATGAAGCGCGCGGTGCAGTCGGCGATGCGCCTGGGTGCCGACGGCATCCACGTGATGTGCGGCGGCCGTCTCGGCGGCGCCGAAATCGCGCGGACCGAGAGCTATCGTGAGGGCCGCGTGCCGCGTCACACGCTGCGTGCCAACCTCGATTACGCCGAAGCGCAGGCGCACACCGCTTACGGTGTCTGCGGCGTCAAGGTGTGGGTGTTCAAGGGTGAGATCCTCGGTCACGACCCGATGGCGCAGGACCGGTTGATGATGGAGGCTCAAACCTCCGGCGTGCGCCCGGCGCGCGACGATCGCCGCTAAGGATATAAGAGATGCTGCAACCGAAAAAGTTCGCGCACCGCAAGCAGTTCAAGGGTCGCATTCACGGCGATGCCAAGGGCGGCGCTACGCTGAACTTCGGCTCGTACGGGCTGAAGGCACTGGAGCCGGAGCGGATCACCGCGCGTCAGATCGAGGCGGCTCGCCGCGCGATCACGCGTCACATCAAGCGCCAGGGGCGGTTGTGGATCCGCATTTTCCCGGATCTTCCCGTGACCGGCAAGCCGGCCGAAGTCCGCATGGGTAAGGGCAAGGGCGCTCCCGAATATTGGGCAGCCCGCGTCAAGCCCGGCCGCATCCTGTTCGAGCTGGACGGCGTTCCCGGCCCGCTCGCGGCGGAAGCGTTCAGCCGCGCAGCGATGAAGCTGCCGATCAAGGTCAAGGTCGTGGCGCGTCTGGGCGACACGTCGCACCTCGGAGGCGAATAAGATGGCCAAGAAAGAAACCAAGTCGAGCAAGCTCGACGTCGCCGGCAAGAGCGACGACCAGCTGAACGAGACCCTGGGCGAGCTGAAGCGCGAGGCGTTCAACCTCCGTTTCCAGGCGGCGACCAGCCAGCTCGAAAAGCCGAGCCGCGTGCGCGAAGTCCGTCGTGACATCGCCCGTATCAAGACCCAGCAGTCCACGCGTGCGAAAGCCGCGTCGGCCGCGAAGTAAGGAAGAAGCAATGCCGAAGCGCGTGCTGACCGGACAGATCGTCTCGGACAAGGGCGACAAGACGGTGGTCGTGAACGTGGAACGCAAGGTCAAGCATGCGCTCTACGGCAAGATCATCCGCCGTTCGAAGAAGTACCACGCCCATGACGAGGGCAACGAATACAAGCAGGGTGAGACCGTGCGGATCGAAGAGACCGCGCCGATCAGCAAGCTGAAGACCTGGAAGGTGATCGAGCGGGTCAACACCCACGCGACGCCGGAGCGGGTCGAGCTGGGTGGCGAGGAAGCAGCCGCCGGCGCGTAAGTCGTTCGGCCCCAACGGGTCGAGAGTTTAGCGGAACCCCCGGGCGTGTCCCGGTAGGCCAAGAGAGAAGGAAGCGGATCGATGATCCAGATGCAATCCAATCTCGACGTCGCTGACAATAGCGGCGCGAAGCGGGTGCAGTGCATCAAGGTGCTGGGCGGCTCGAAGCGCCGCACGGCAGGCGTTGGCGACATCATCGTCGTCAGCATCAAGGAAGCGCAACCGCGCGGCCGCGTGAAGAAGGGCGACGTTCACCGCGCCGTCATCGTGCGCACCCGCAAGGACATTCGCCGCGCCGACGGCACGGTGATCCGGTTCGACAGCAACGCTGCCGTCCTGGTCAACAAGAACGAGGAGCCGATCGGCACCCGTATCTTTGGCCCGGTGGTCCGCGAACTGCGTGCGAAGAAGCACATGAAGATCATCAGCCTTGCGCCGGAGGTGCTGTAATGGCCGCCGCGAAGATCAAGAAGGGTGACCAGGTCATCGTCCTGTCCGGCAAGGACAAGGGCCGGACCGGCGAAGTCACCAAGGCGATGCCGAAGGACGGCAAGGTCATCGTGTCGGGCGTGAATGTTCACGTGCGTCACGTGAAGCCGAGCCAGGCGAACCCGCAGGGCGGGCTCGACCGGTCGGAAGCGCCGATGCACATTTCGAAGGTTGCCCACGTCGTCGACGGCAAGCCGACCCGCGTCCGTTTCGAAACGGGCAAGGACGGCAAGAAGGTCCGCGTCGCGGTCAAGACCGGGAAGAAGATCGATGGCTAAGGCAGACACCAAGTACACGCCGCGCATGAAGGGCATCTATGACGAGAAGATCGTCAAGGCGATGACCGACAAGTTCGGCTACACGAACCCGCTCGAAGTTCCGAAGATCGAAAAGATCGTTCTGAACATGGGCGTGGGCGAAGCGACCCAGGACAAGAAGAAGGTCGAGCAGGCCGCTTCCGAAATGGAGCTGATCGCGGGCCAGAAGCCGGTCGTCACCAAGGCGAAGAAGTCGATCGCGCAGTTCAAGCTGCGTGAAGGCATGCCGATCGGCGTGAAGGTCACCCTTCGCCGCGAGCGCATGTACGAGTTCCTTGACCGCTTCATCACGATCGCGCTGCCGCGCGTTCGCGACTTCCGCGGGCTGAACCCGAAGAGCTTCGACGGTCGCGGCAATTACGCGATGGGTCTCAAGGAACAGTTGGTGTTCCCGGAGATCAACTATGACCGCATCGACAAGGTGCGCGGCATGGACGTCATCGTCACCACCACTGCAAAGACCGACGATGAGGCTCGCGAGCTTCTCCGTCTCTTCGGCTTCCCGTTCCCGCAGGATGCGGACGGCGAGCAGAAGCAAGCGGCATAAGGGAAAGAGAACTTAAGTCATGGCGAAACTGAGTTCCGTGAACAAGAACGAGCGTCGCAAGAAGCTGGTGGCGAAGACCGCTCCCAAGCTGGCGAAGCTCAAGGCGCAGGCGAACGACAAGTCGCTCGACGAGACCGAGCGCCTGATCGCGCGGCTGAAGATGGCCGAGTTGCCCCGCAACGGCAACCCGACCCGCATCCGCAATCGTTGCGAAGTGACGGGTCGTCCCCGCGCTTATTACCGCAAATTCCGTCTCTGCCGTGTGCAGCTGCGCGAACTGGCCAACAAGGGCCTGATTCCCGGCGTCACGAAGTCGAGCTGGTAAGGACACGAAGATGGCAGTGACCGATCCCCTGGGTGATATGCTCACCCGCATCCGCAACGGCCAGCGCGCGCGAAAGGACTCGGTCCTTTCGCCGGCGTCGAAGTTGCGCGTCCGCGTGCTCGACGTTCTCCAGCGCGAGGGCTATATCCGCGGTTACAGCGAGGAAGAAATGGGGCCCGCCAAGGGCATCCGGATCGAACTCAAGTATTTCGAAGGCCAGCCGGCCATCAAGCACGTCGCGCGCGTCTCCAAGCCGGGTCGCCGCGTGTATAGCGGTTCGCAGGAACTGCCGCGCGTGATGAACGGCCTGGGCATCACCATCGTCTCGACGCCGCGTGGCGTGCTTTCGGATGCCGAAGCGCGCGACCAGAACGTCGGTGGCGAAGTGCTGGCGGAGGTGTTCTGATGAGCCGCATCGGTAAGAAGCCGGTCGCGATCCCGAGCGGTGTCACCGCCACGGTCGAGGGCGGCGTGCTGAGCATGAAGGGTCCCAAGGGCACCCTGAGCATGCCGATGGCCCAGGAGGTCAAGTGGGACGTCCAGGCCGATTCGATCGGCGTGACGCCGGCCAACGAGACCAAGCGCGCGCGCTCCTTCTGGGGCATGCAGCGCACGCTGGTGCAGAACCTGGTGACCGGCGTGACCACCGGCTTCTCGAAAAAGCTGCTGATCACCGGCGTCGGCTACCGCGCCAACGCGCAGGGCAAGAAGCTGAAGCTGCAGCTGGGCTATTCGCACGACGTCGATATCGACGTGCCGGAAGGCATCACGGTCGCGACCCCGGATCAGACCACGGTCGAGATTTCGGGTGCGGACAAGCAGAAGGTCGGCCAGCTCGCCGCCGAGATCCGCCGCTGGCGTAAGCCCGAGCCGTACAAGGGCAAGGGCATCAAGTACGACGGCGAGTACATCTTCCGTAAGGAAGGGAAAAAGAAGTAATGACCAAGGGTCTTTCACTGTTCGAAAAGCGGCGCCGCCGCAATCGCACCGCGCTCCGTGCGCGTGGCGGTACGCGCGCTCGCCTGTCGGTGCATCGCTCGGGCAAGCACATCTATGCCCAGGTGATCGACGACGAGAAGGGCACGACCGTTGCCTCGGCCTCGACTTTGTCGGGTCATGACGGCGCGACGTCCAACATCGCGGCCGCGACCGCGGTCGGCAAGCGCGTGGCGGAAGCCGCGGTGAAGGCCGGCATCAAGCAGGTCGTGTTCGACCGTGGCGGCTTCCTCTACCACGGCCGCGTCAAGGCACTGGCCGACGCCGCGCGCGAAGCCGGATTGGAGTTCTAAGAATGGCTGACGAAACCAACCAGACCGAAGCGCCGATCGGCGCCCCGGTCGATGCTCCGGCAGCGGACGCCGGCCAGCAGCGCGGTGCGCGCGGCGGCCGCGGTCGCGGCGGCCCGGGCGGCGGTGGCGGCAATCGCGGTGGTCGCGACGGCGGTCGTGGCGGTCGTGACGGCAATCGTGGCCGTGGCGGTCCCGGCATGGACGACGGCGGCGAAGAGCTGATCGAGAAGCTGGTCCACATCAACCGCGTCTCGAAGACGGTGAAGGGCGGCAAGCGCTTCGGCTTTGCGGCGCTCGTCGTCGTGGGCGACGGCAAGGGCCGCGTCGGCTTCGGTCACGGCAAGGCGCGCGAAGTGCCGGAAGCCATTTCGAAGGCGACCGCTGCGGCCAAGAAGAAGATGGTCCGCGTTCCGCTGAAGGAAGGCCGCACGCTGCATCACGACGGCAACGGTCACTTCGGCGCCGGCAAGGTTACTTTGCGCTCGGCGCCGCAGGGTACCGGCATCATCGCCGGTGGTCCGATGCGCGCCGTGTTCGAAAGCCTGGGCGTCGCCGACGTGGTGACCAAGTCGGTCGGCACCTCGAACCCCTACAACATGATCCGCGCCACCTTCGAAGCGCTCGGCGAGCAGACCTCGCCGAAGAGCGTTGCGCAGCGCCGCGGCAAGAAGATCGCCGACCTGCTCGGCCGTGGCGGTTCCGCAACCGCCGAGGCCGATGCGGCCGCGATCGCGGAGTAAGACCAATGGCTACCATCAAGATCACGCAGACCGGTTCGCCGATCCGCCGCGAGAAGAGCCAGCGTGCGACGCTGGTCGGGCTTGGCCTCAATAAGATGCACAAGACCGTCGAGCTGCAGGACACGCCCGACGTGCGCGGCATGATCCGCAAGGTCGCTCATATGGTGACCGTCGAGGGGTAAGCTCCTAATAAATAACCCGTCACCCCAGCGAAAGCTGGGGTCTCGTGGTGGCTCGGATGCCCCAGCCACAAGGAGATGCCAGCTTTCGCTGGCATGACGATAAAGGGGCATAGCGCGACAAAAGCGAAAGCGAGTGCATAATATGAAACTGAACGAACTCCGCGACAATGCGGGCGCCCGTAAGTCCAAGATCCGCGTCGGACGCGGCATCGGCTCGGGCAAGGGCAAGACCGGCGGCCGCGGCCAGAAGGGCCAAAAGAGCCGTGAGGGCGTCTCGATCGCCGGCTTCGAGGGCGGCCAGATGCCGCTCCACATGCGTCTGCCGAAGCGTGGCTTCAACAACATCTTCGCCAAGGATTATGCCGAGGTGAACCTGGGCACGATCCAGAAGCTGGTCGATGCCAAGAAGATCAAGGCCGGCGCGACGCTCGATCACGCCGCGCTCAAGGAAGCCGGTGTCGCCCGTGGCGGCAAGGATGGCGTCCGTCTGCTCGGCAAGGGCGAGTTCTCGGCCAAGCTGAACTTCACCGTCGCCGGCGCGTCGAAGGGCGCGATCGAAGCGGTCGAGAAGGCGGGTGGCAAGGTCGATGTGATCCACGTCGTTCCCGCCGCCGAAAAGGCCGCCGCCAAGAAGGGCGTGCAGTACAAGGCGCGCAAGGCCGACAAGGAAGCCAAGCAGGCCGCCGCGGCGAAGAAGTGAACCGTACCCGGTGACAAGCCGGAGCACGTGACTATATGAACGGCGGGGGGCGATGCGAAGCGCTCGCCGCCGTTTCAGTTTTCAGGACGTAAACACGCAATGGCATCCGCAGCCGACAGTCTCGCCTCCGGGCTCAATCTATCGAAGTTCGCCCAGGCGACCGACCTCAAGAAAAGGTTGTGGTTCACCATCGGCGCGCTGATCGTGTTCCGCCTGTTGAGCTATGTGCCGCTGCCCGGGGTCGATCCGACCGCGCTCGGCATCCTCGGCGACAAGACGACCGGCGGCGTGCTGGATTTCTTCAACAATTTCTCGGGCGGCTCCCTTAAGAGAATGTCGCTGATCGCGCTCGGCGTGATGCCTTACATCACCGCCTCGATCGTGGTGCAGCTCGCGACGTCGCTGTCGCCGGCGCTCGCGGCGATCAAGAAGGAAGGCGAGAGCGGGCGCAAGCGGCTCAACCAATATACGCGCTACGGCACCGTCGCGCTGACCGCGATCCAGGGCTATTTCATCGCCGTCGGGCTCGAGAGCTTCGGCGCGACGCAGGGCATCCAGGCAGTCGTCGAGCCCGGCATGATGTTCCGCGCGGGCGCGGTCATCTCGCTGATCGGCGGTACGATGTTCCTGATGTGGCTGGGCGAGCAGATCACCAGCCGCGGCATCGGCAACGGCGTGTCGCTGATCATCATGGCCGGCATCGTCGCGAACATGCCGACCAACATCTACAACCTGGTCAACGGCAGCCGCACCGGCAGCATGGACAGCTTCCAGCTGATCGGCATTATCGTCGCCGTCGTCGGCATCGTCCTGCTGATCTGCTTCATGGAGCGCGCGCAGCGTCGCATCCTGATCCAATATCCCAAGCGGCAGACCGCGCGGGGCGTCCAGTCGGACCGCAGCCACTTGCCGCTGAAGCTCAACACCGCGGGCGTGATCCCGCCGATCTTCGCTTCGTCGCTGCTGCTGATGCCGCTGACCATCACGCAGTTCGCCGGCAACAAGACTGCGGGCGACAGCTGGTGGGGCGACGTGATCATCACGCTCAACCAGTACCTCCAACACGGCAGCCCGCTGTACATGACGCTGTACGGCGCGGGGATCATCTTCTTCGCGTTCTTCTACACCGCGGTCGTGTTCAACCCGGAAGAGACTGCGGACAATTTGAAGCGCTATGGCGGGTTCATTCCCGGCATCCGCCCCGGCAAGAACACCGAAATCTATTTCGACTACGTGCTGACCCGTATCACGGTGATCGGCGCGGCTTACCTGGCCTTCATCTGTCTGGTGCCGGAATATCTGGTCTCGGCGCTCAAGATCCCGTTCTACCTTGGTGGCACCAGCTTGTTGATCGTGGTCAACGTGACGATGGATACCGTGACGCAGATCCAGTCGCACCTGTTGGCGCACCAATATGGCGACCTGATCAAGAAGGCGAAGCTGAAGGGTGGACGCCTCCGCTAAGCGGATGGCCGACACGACAGGGGAGAGGACTGCCGTGAACATCATCCTTCTGGGACCGCCGGGCGCGGGCAAGGGGACACAGGCCGAACGGCTGGTGCAAGCCCGCGGCATGGTCCAGCTGTCGACCGGCGACATGCTGCGCGCCGCGCGCAAGGCCGACACCCCGCTGGGGCATCAGGTCGCGGCCGTGATGGATTCCGGGGCGTTGGTCTCGGACGAAATCGTCTCGGCGCTGATCGACGACAAGCTGTCGACGATGGGCGACGATCAGGGTGCGATCTTCGACGGCTATCCGCGCACGGCGGCGCAGGCGGAATCGCTCGACGCGATCCTCGCGCAGCACGGTCGCAAGCTCGACCGCGTGATCGAGCTCGAGGTCGACGAGGACGCGCTGGTCGAGCGGATCGTCGGCCGCTTCTCGTGCGCGAATTGCGGCGCGAATTATCACGACAAGTTCCACCGTCCGAAGGTCGACGGCACGTGCGACGTGTGCGGCCATCACGAGTTCAAGCGCCGGCCGGACGACAACGAGGAAACCGTCCGCACGCGCATGGCCGAATATCGCGCCAAGACCGCGCCGATTATTCCCATCTACGAAGCCAAGGGCATCCTGACCCGGATCGACGGCATGGGCGACATGGACGCGGTCAGCGCGGCGATCTCGGCGACTTTGGACCGCAAATAATCGACGTCATGCCGGGCTAGTCCCGGCATCCGCCGCGCCACACCGGCTGATTTCCGACCTTGAGGCGCAGACCCCGGCACAAGGCCGGGGTGACGGGTCGTGTCTTGCGAGGTAAGTGTGTTTCCTTGAGGGGAGGGACAACATGCTCCGTTTCACCGCCTTCGCGCCACTCGCGCTCATCGCGTCGCCCGCCACCGCCGACGTGGTCGATAGCAGCGCCGCCGGATTCACCGTCTCAAAGACCGTCTCGATCGCCGCAACGCCCGACGCGGTGTGGGAGACGCTGCGCGCGCCGCAACGCTGGTGGGCGAAAGAGCATACCTGGTCGGGCGACAGTACGAACCTGTACATCGACAGCCAGGCGACCGGCTGCTTCTGCGAAAAGCTGCCGGGGCGGGGGAGCGTCGCGCATGCGCGGCTGATCTTCGTCGATAAGGGCAAGCTACTCCGCATGGAGGGCGCCTTCGGTCCGTTGCAGGCCTATGCGATGACCGGCGTCATGACGTTCGAACTCAGCCCCGACGGCGACAAGGCGACGACGCTGAAGATGACTTACACGGTCAGCGGCTATATGTCCGGCGGGTTCGAGAAGATGGCGGCACCGGTCGATGGTGTTCTAGGCGAGCAAGTCGCCGCGCTCAAGGCGGCCGCCGAGGCCCCGCCGCCCGCCAAATAGGGTTTACCGACGCTTGACAGGGTGCCGACTCACACCTAGATCAGCGCTCTTCCGATACCCCGGCTGTCCGGCGGCGCTCTCTTGCGTCCGCCGCATTCGTGCGTTTCGGGATTTGACGCGATGAGATGGGGGACGTGGCAGCCATGCCGTCCTCTGTGGAGCTAGGAGAAAAGTTTCATGGCACGTATTGCGGGTGTCAACATCCCGACCAACAAGCGCGTGGTGATCGCGCTGACCTATATCCACGGTATCGGTCCGGCCAAGGCCAAGGAAATCACCACGAAGCTGAACATCGCCGCCGAGACGCGCGTGCAGGACCTGACCGATCAGGAAGTGCTGCAGATCCGCGAAGCGATCGACGCCGGCTACACGGTGGAAGGCGATCTTCGTCGTCAGACCGCGATGAACATCAAGCGCCTGATGGATCTGGCCTGCTATCGCGGCCTGCGCCATCGCAAGGGCTTGCCGGTCCGCGGTCAGCGCACGCACACCAACGCGCGCACCCGCAAGGGCAAGGCAAAGCCGATCGCCGGCAAGAAGAAGTAAGCTCGCAGCCGTCTTCAGGCGGCTCGCTTCCTTGTAGATAAGGTCAGGAATTACCAAATGGCACGTGAACCGCAGCGCATTAAGCGCCGTGAACGCAAGAACATCACCGCCGGCGTCGCCCATGTGAACGCCAGCTTCAACAACACCATGATCACCATCACCGATGCCCAGGGCAACGCCATTTCGTGGTCGTCCGCCGGCATGATGGGCTTCAAGGGCTCGCGCAAGTCGACGCCGTACGCCGCGCAGGTCGCGGCCGAGGACGCCGGCAAGAAGGCCGCCGAACATGGCGTCCGCACGCTCGAGGTCGAAGTGAAGGGTCCGGGTTCGGGCCGCGAGAGCGCGCTTCGTGCGTTGCAGGCGGTCGGTTTCCAGATCACGTCGATCCGCGACGTGACCTCGATCCCGCACAACGGCGTTCGCCCGTCGAAGCGCCGGCGCGTCTGATTTTGTTACCGTGCCGGCGGACGCGCCGGTGCGATTTTTGATACCCGGCTGCTCTAACCCCAGGAGCGGCCCAACCCAGGGGACGAGAACCTTGTCCGTCAACGCTAAAAACTGGCAGGAACTGAAGAAGCCCAACGCTCTTGAAAAGAAGGGTGGAGAAGGCAAGTCGAAGGCGACGTTCGTCGCCGAACCGCTGGAGCGTGGCTTTGGCCTGACGCTCGGCAACGCGCTGCGCCGCGTGTTGCTGTCGTCGCTGCAGGGTGCTGCGGTGACCTCGATCAAGATCGAGAACGTGCTCCACGAGTTCAGCTCGCTGGCGGGCGTCCGCGAGGACGTCACCGACATCGTGCTCAACGTGAAGCAGATCGCGCTCAAGATGCAGGGCGAAGGGCCGAAGCGTCTCCAGCTCTCGGCGACCGGCCCGGCCGACGTCAAGGCGGGCGATATCGCCGTCTCTGGCGATATCGAGGTGATGAACCCCGATCTGCTGATCTGCCACCTCGACGAGGGCGCGACGCTCAACATGGAACTGACCGCCGATGTCGGTAAGGGCTATGTTGCGGCCGTCGCCAACCGTCCTGCCGACGCGCCGATCGGCCTGATCCCGGTCGACGCGCTGTACAGCCCGGTTCGCCAGGTGTCGTACAAGGTCGAGAACACCCGCGTCGGGCAGGAGCTCGACTACGACAAGCTGACGCTGTCGATCGAAACCGACGGCACGGTGACCCCGGAGGACGCGCTCGCTTACGCTGCGCGCATCCTGCAGGACCAGCTGGCGCTGTTCGTCCACTTCGACGATTCCGCGATCACGCGTTCGGCGCCGATCGGCATCGCTGCCGCCCCGGCCGAAAGCGGTGGCGTTGCGGGCGACACGCAGCAGATCAACCGCTACTTGCTCAAGAAGGTCGACGAGCTCGAACTGTCGGTCCGCTCGGCCAACTGCCTCAAGAACGACAACATCATCTATATCGGCGACCTGGTCGGCAAGACCGAAGCCGAGATGCTGCGCACGCCGAACTTCGGCCGCAAGTCGCTCAACGAGATCAAGGAAGTGCTGTCGTCGATGGGGCTTCGCCTTGGGATGGAAATCCCGGGTTGGCCGCCCGAGAACATCGAAGAGATGGCCAAGAAGCTTGAGCAGGAGATCATGGGCTGAGCCGCACGGGATTAGCGCAAGCTAATCCCGAGACGGCGTAATGCCCGGCCGGCCTCGCGAAGCGAGGTTCGACGACGCGGGATTTACTCCCGCGTCGGGCCAGAAGAGGGACCCCGGCTCAAGGCCGGGGTGACGGATATCCGGTAGACCCACCGTCTCTACCTGGCCCGGGGTACCTCACACGGCCCCCTGACGAACGAGAAGGAAAGTATCATGCGCCACAAGGTAGGCGGTCGTAAGCTTCAACGCACCTCGGCGCACCGCGCCGCATTGTTCCGCAACATGTCGGCGGCGCTGATCAAGCACGAGCAGATCACGACCACGGTCGCCAAGGCGAAGGAGCTTCGCCCGTATATCGAGAAGCTGGTGACGCTGGCGAAGAAGGGTGGCCTGTCCAACCGTCGCCTCGCGCACGCTCGTTTGCTCGACGATGCGCAGCTGGTGAAGCTGTTCGACGTGATCGCGGCGCGCTACGCGACCCGCAACGGCGGCTACACCCGCGTGATCAAGGCCGGCATCCGCGCCTCGGACGCATCGCCGATGGCGGTCATCGAGTTCGTCGATCGCGACGTCTCGGCGAAGGGCCAGGATTCGGGTCCGGTGCTGGTCGACGAGGACTTCGATCAGGCCGCCTGAGAGGGTTCTTCATCCGTAACAAAAAGGTCGCGCTTCGTCGGGAAGCGCGACCTTTTTGTTTGTCGGCGTTGTAGGTCGGCATCGACGGATAGGCCGTCGTGGGAGATGAATATGACTCGGATCGCGTTGATGATCGCTGCCGCCGCCGTAACGGTCACGGCAATGCCGGCCGAAGCCAAGGTGTGCCGCACTTATTATCGCGGGCATTACGTCAAGTGCCACAAGGCGTTCCGCCCGAGCATCAACCTGAAGCGCAAGCATCCGGTCAAGGTCGTCCGCTGCCGGCACGGCGGCAACAACGTCAACTGCAAGCGCTGACGTGAAGAGGGCCGCATCTCCGGGTGGAGATGCGGCCCTCTTCGTTTAGGTGTCGGGCGTCGCGGGCTTTAGCTCACGCTAGCCCGCGCCGTTCAGCGGCAACGATAGTCCGTATTCGACTGGTCGACCTTCTTGCCGAGCAATGCGCCCAGCGCGCCGCCGATCAGCGTGCCGCCGATGCGGTTGCGCCCGCCATCGACCACGTTGCCGAGGATACCACCAGCCGCTGCGCCAACGATCAGGCCGGTCGTGCCGTCGTTCCGCTTGCAGTAATAGCGCCCGTCCGATCCGCGATAGACCTGGTCGTTCGAGGTCAGCGTTCGTTCCTGATAACGGGGATCGTCCTTATAGTAGCGCGACGCGTCGTAATCGGTCTGATAGCGCGGGTCGTTATACGGATCGCTATAGCTCGAGTTCGGGTAGCGCGGATCGTTGTAGCTCGACCGGCGCTGATCGCGACGCTGAGCCTGCTCGAACAATGCGCGTTCCTGGTCGTAGAGACGCTGTTCGTTGTCGAAACGACGCTGCGCGGCATCGAAGCGGCGCTGTTCGGAATAGGTTTGCGCGGTGGCGGGGACGGCAAGTGCCGTCACGGCGATCGCGGCAGCCGACAGGGCAAGGGGCAGGGTACGCAACATGGCTCTTCTCCTTCGATTACCCCGGCTCAACGCCTCAGCGTCGATACGGGTCCGTTTCGGGTTTACGCCTACTAGTTGAACCTGCGATGACGGCGGACGATATGCCTCTCCCATGGAGTTGTCGATGCATCGCCTGTTGCCGCTGACCCTGATCGCCCTGACCGTTCCCGCCTTTGCCCAGACGAGTGACATGACCAGTATCACCTATCCTGCGACCGAACGCGGCACGACCGTGGACGAACAATTCGGGGTGAAGGTCGCCGATCCCTATCGCTGGCTGGAAAACGACGTCCGCACCGATCCCAAGGTCGCGGCCTGGGTGGCGGACGAGAACAAGCTGACCGATGCCTATCTCGCGACGTTGCCGGGGCGCGATATCTTCAAGACGCGGCTGAAGGCGTTGATCGACTACGAGCGGTTCGGTACGCCGGTGAAGAAGGGCGGGCGCTATTTCTACGCGCGCAATTCGGGTCTGCAGAACCAGGCGGTGCTGTACGTGCGCGACGCTATCGACGGCGCTGGCCGCGTGCTGATCGACCCCAATGGCTGGGCGAAGGACGGCGCGACCGCGCTCGGCGAATGGGCGCCGAGCGAAGACGGCAAGCGCATCGTCTATGCCATCCAGGACGGCGGCACCGATTGGCGGACGGTCAAGGTGCTCGACGTCGATAGCGGCAAGGTGCTCGACGACACGGTCGAATGGGTGAAATTCTCCAACCTGTCCTGGGCGAAGGACGGATCGGGCTTCTATTATTCGCGCTTCCCCGCGCCGCCCGAGGGGCAGAAGTTCCAGTCGACCAACGAGAATCAAGCGGTCTATTTCCACAAGCTCGGCACGCCGCAATCGGCCGATACGCTGATCTACGCGACGCCCGATCAGCCCAAACGCAGCCATGGCGCGCAGGTCACCGACGACGGCAAGTGGCTGGTCATCACCACGACCGAGGGCACCGACAACCGTTACGAGATTACCGTCATCGACCTGGCCGCGCCGAAGCCGGCGCCGCGGACGATATTCAAGGGGCTCGACTATCAGTGGAGCTTCGCGGGCAATGTCGGCGGCAACTTCTATTGGGTGACGGACAAGGACGCGCCGCGGATGCGTCTCGTCTCGACCAATCTCTATGCGCGATCGGCGGAAGTGCCGGTGGTCGAAGTGGTGCCGCAGGACAAGGCGGTGCTCGACGGCGCCGCCATCATCGGCGGCAAGCTGGTCACGTCGTACCTGGTCGATGTGAAAAGCGAGGTCCGCCGCTACTCGCTCGACGGCAAGCCCGATGGCACGGTGGCGTTGCCCGGCATCGGATCGGTCGGCGGGTTCGGTGGCGAGGCGGACGATCCGGAGACGTTCTACAGCTTCACCAGCTACAACCGGCCGACGACGATCTATCGCTACGACGTCGCGACGGGGAAATCGTCGGTCTGGGCGCAGCCCAAGGTCGCGTTCGATCCCGCCAACTACCTCGTCAGCCAAGTCTTCTACGCGTCGAAGGACGGCACCCGCGTGCCGATGTTCATCGTCCGCAAGAAGGGGACGAGCGGGCCGGCACCGACCTTGCTCTACGCCTATGGCGGGTTCAACGTCACGATGGAGCCGGCCTTCTCCGCGACGCGGATCGCCTGGCTGGAGCAGGGCGGCGTCTACGCCGTCGCCAACATTCGCGGCGGCGGCGAGTATGGCAAGGAATGGCACGACGGCGGGCGGCTGGCGAACAAACAGAACGTGTTCGACGATTTCATCGCGGCCGGCGAGTTCCTGAAAGCGAAGGGCTATACCGGCAAGGACCAACTGGCGATCATGGGCGGGTCGAACGGCGGACTGTTGATCGGCGCGGTGGTCAATCAGCGGCCCGATCTGTTCGCCGCGGCGCTGCCGCAGGTCGGTGTGATGGACATGCTGCGCTTCGATCGCTTCACCGCGGGGCGCTATTGGGTCGACGATTACGGTTATCCGTCGAAGGAAGCCGATTTCCGCGTGCTGCTGAAATACTCGCCCTATCACAACATCCGCGCCGGCAAGCCCTATCCGGCGATCCTCGCGGCGACCGCCGACACCGACGATCGCGTCGTGCCGGGGCATACGTTCAAATATACCGCGATGCTGCAGTCGATGGACCTCGGCCCCAAGCCGCGCCTCGTCCGGATCGAGACGCGGGCCGGGCATGGTTCGGGGAAACCGACCGACAAGATCATCGACGAGACGGCGAGCGACTGGGCGTTCATCGCGAAGTGGACGGGGATGGTCGTCAAACCGGTCGAGTGACGCACAGGCTTGCGCGCGGTCTTTTTCGAACATAGGGTATGGTCATGAACGACCCGACCCTAGTCTCCGATGCTGTCCGTCCCGCCATCGACAAGAAGGCGCTGCTCGCCAAATATATCGAGGAGCGCGACAAGCGGCTGCGCGACGACGGGAACGACCAATATATCGACCTGAACGGCGCGTTCGCCGATTACGCGATCGACCCGCACACGCCGGTGGTGCCGCGCGATCCGGTGACCGATCATGTCACCTTCGCGTTCGTCGGCGGCGGTTTTGCGGGGCTGGTGACGGGCGCACGGCTCGCGGAAGCGGGGATCACCGATTACCGCATTATCGAGAAGGGCGGGGACTTCGGCGGGACCTGGTATTGGAATCGCTATCCCGGCGCGCAATGCGACACCGCGTCGATGATCTACATGCCGCTACTTGAAGAAACCGGTCACATGCCGACCGAGAAATACGCGCACGGCCCCGAAATCCTCGAGCAGTGTCGGCGGATCGGGCGGCAATACGGGCTGTACGAGAAGGCGCTTTTCCACACCCAGATCCGCGAGATCGTGTGGGACCAGAAGCGGCAGGTTTGGGTGATCACCACCGACCGCGACGACCGCTTCACCGCCAAATATGTCGGGATCGGCACCGGACCGCTGCACATCCCGAAACTGCCCGGCATCCCGGGGATCAAGCGGTTCGAGGGTAAGTCGTTCCACACCAGCCGCTGGGACTATGGCTATACCGGCGGCGACGCGAACGGCGCGCCGATGACCGGCCTAGCCGACAAACGCGTCGCGATCATCGGCACCGGCGCGACGTCGGTGCAGGCGGTGCCCCACCTCGCGCGCGCGGCGAAGGAGCTTTACGTCGTCCAGCGCACGCCCTCGTCGGTGGACGTCCGGGCCAACGCGCCGATCGACCCGGAGTGGTTCGCCGGGATCGCGACGCCGGGTTGGCAGCGCCGCTGGCTGGAGAATTTCACCGCCAACCAGACGCCGGGCATGGCGGTCGAGGAGGATCTGGTCGAGGACGGCTGGACCGACATTTCGCGCCGAATCAAGGCGCGCGTGGTGACGCTGCCGCCGGCCGAACGCAGTTTCGAGAACATCCTGCGCGTGTGGGAGGATTCGGACTTCGAGAAGATGGAGGAAATCCGCGCGCGCGTGGACCAGCTCGTCGCCGACCCGGAAACGGCGGCGGGGCTCAAGGCGTGGTACCGCCAGCTGTGCAAGCGGCCGTGCTTCCACGATGCCTATTTGCAGGCCTTCAACACGCCCGGCACGCACTTGATCGACACTGGCGGCAAGGGCGTGGAGTCGATCGACGAGACCGGCTTCACCGTCGCGGGCAAGCATTACGACGTCGATTGCATCATCTACGCCTCGGGTTTCCGCGTCGGCACCAATCTGTCGGGGCTGGTCGGGTTCGACGTGGTCGGGCGCAACGGCGTGAAGCTGAGCGAGGCCTGGGCGGACGGGATGCGGTCGAAGCACGGCATCCACGTCCACGGCTTTCCCAACCTGTTCGTCGTGACGCCGACCCAGGGCGCGAATCTGATTTCCAACGTGCCGCACAACCTCACCGAGTCCGGCCGGACGATCGCCGCCGTCGTCGCGCATGCGGAAGACGTCGGCGCGCACGAGGTCGAGGTGACGCGTGAAGCGCAGGATGCGTGGTGCGAGTTGCTGCTATCCGGCCCGGGCCGCAGCCTGCGCACCGCGCCAGACTGCACGCCGGGATACTATAATAATGAGGGCAAGGACCCCGGCCCGGCGGCGGCGCTCGCGGTCGGCTACCCGCTCGGTGCGCACGCTTATTTCCAATATATCGATAGCTGGCGGCAGTCGGGCGCGTTCGACGGGCTGGCCTTTACCTAGCGGAAGGTCGCCTGCAGCCAGCCGACGATCGCCGCCGCGAGCGCGATGCGGTGGTCGTTATAGCTGTGATCGGTCTCCAGCTTGATTTCGGTCACCGTGCCGCCGGCCTTCTTGACCTCGGCGGCGGCGAGGTCGGCGTCGGGCTTGAGCCCGTCGTTCGAGCTCAACAGCAGCAACGGCCGTCCCGCGAACCGCGCGGCGTTGGTCCGCCAGTCCCAGCGCGCGGCATTCGCGGCACCGTCGGCGACCATCTCCTCGATCGTCATGTTGGTGTAGCTGGCATCCTCGCCCCAATCCTTGCGGAGCGCGTCGATCGGCTTGCCCGCCGCGCCGGCGAGCCGCCCGCCGATATTGGCGCCGGAGATCACGACCGACCCTGCGACCTGCTTGTCGTCGCTGAGCATCACGGTCGCGAAGCCGCCCATCGAATGGCCCATCACGACGATCCGCGTGGGGTCGATGAAGTATTTGGCGTCGTTCGCCGGATCGCGCAGCCACGCAAGGCCCGCGCGGCCGTCCTCCACGACGTGCGAGAAGCTGAACTTGCCGCCACCGCCCCACACGCCGCGATACTCGATCGCCAGCACATGCCATCCCGCTCGCTGCATCGCGCGGTCGAGGTCGAAATTCATCTCGGTGCCGGGAAAGCCGTGGAGCATCAGCACCGTCGGGTGCGGCTTGCCACCGGAGGCGAGGAACAGCCGGGCGGGCAGCGCGATCCCGGCGCTTGTATAACGCAGCTGAATCAGTTTGGCGGGGAATTGCGCGTCGGGCGCGGGGTCGGCAATGACGGCGTTGGGTATCGTTTGGGCGTGCAACGCGCCGGCCACGCCAAGCCCGAGCATCGCGGCACATGCCAACGTCCTGATCATCTCACTCTCCCCCGTCTGGCCAAGCGCAGCCTAACGCCGGAACGGGGGAGGGGAAAGCTTCTCGCGTCAGCGCGCCGCGTATTGCGGGATCAGCGCCAGCGCATCGCGCGCGATCTGGTGCGACCAGACCGAGTCACCGTTCTTGGTCAGCATCATCTCGTTGTCGCGGGTCAGCGCGGCGCGATAGGCAAGCGTTGCGTCACCCGTGCGTCCGGCGCGCAAATAGGCCTGCGCCAGTTCGATATAGGCGCCGCTGTCGCCCGATGCGACGGCCGTCCGGCTTTCGGTGATGCGAATGTCCGATGCGAGCTTGGCCGACGGCGTATCGGCGAATGCCGGCATCGCGGTTGCGACCAAAGCTACGAAAAGTGCTGCCTTTACCATCGGTTGTATCCTCTCATCCTCCCGCAAATGACTCTACGATGACAGAATCATGACATAAAATACGTAATTGTGAAGTAAAAATGTCATCTTGATGTAACAAAACTCGATGTGACCCAATCTGGCGCAGGGGCGCGGCAGTCGCTATCGGACGCCATGACCCAAGCCCCCACAGCATTTGGCGATTCGATCCTGATCGTCGATTTCGGCAGCCAGGTGACCCAACTCATCGCCCGCCGCGTGCGCGAGGCGGGGGTCTATTCGGAAATCGTCCCTTTCAATGCAGCGGACGACGCCTTTGCGCGGATGAAGCCACGGGGCGTGATCCTGTCGGGCAGTCCGGCGAGCGTGCTCGACGAAGACAGCCCGCGCGTCCCGCAGGCGATCTTCGATAGCGGGCTGCCGGTTCTCGGCATCTGCTACGGCCAGCAAGTCATGATGCACCAGTTGGGCGGCACGGTAGAGCTGGGCGACAGCGGCGAATTCGGCCGCGCCTT
The DNA here is from genome assembly GCF_007859635.1 of Sphingomonas panacisoli. Taxonomy (NCBI): domain Bacteria; kingdom Pseudomonadati; phylum Pseudomonadota; class Alphaproteobacteria; order Sphingomonadales; family Sphingomonadaceae; genus Sphingomonas; species Sphingomonas panacisoli. Next base: position 1,152,905 of record NZ_CP042306.1, read on the forward strand.
CATAGAGATCGACGATCGCTGCGAACTGTTCAACGGCCTGTGGAGCGAGGGCGAGACGCACCAGGTGTGGATGAGTCACGGCGACAAGGTGACCGCGCTCGCGCCCGGCTTCCGTCCCGTCGCCGCCAGTGCCGGCGCGCCGTTCGCGGTGATCGCCGACGATGCGCGCCGCTATTACGCGATGCAGTTCCACCCCGAGGTGGTCCACACGCCGGACGGCGCGAAGCTGATCGCCAATTTCGCGCGGCATGTCTGCGGGTTGAAGGGCGACTGGTCGATGGCCGAGTTCCGCGCCGCCAAGATCGCCGAGATCCGCGAGCAGGTCGGCGACAAGCGGGTGATTTGCGGGCTGTCGGGCGGCGTCGACAGCGCGGTCGCCGCGGTGCTGATCCACGAGGCGATCGGGCATCAACTGACCTGCGTGTTCGTCGACCACGGCCTGATGCGCAGCGGCGAGGCGGACCAGGTCGTGTCGCTGTTCCGCGGCCATTACAATATCCCGCTGGTCCACGTGAACGCCGAGACCCTGTTCCTCAGCGGCCTCGCCGGCGTCACCGACCCCGAGGCCAAGCGCAAGTTCATCGGCAAGACGTTCATCGACGTGTTCGAGGACGAGGCGCGGAAGATCGGCGGGGCGGAGTTCCTGGCGCAGGGCACGCTCTATCCCGACGTGATCGAGAGCGTGTCGTTCACCGGCGGGCCGTCGGTGACGATCAAGAGCCACCACAATGTCGGCGGTCTGCCCGAGCGCATGAACATGAAGCTCGTCGAACCGCTGCGCGAGCTGTTCAAGGACGAGGTGCGGGCACTGGGCCGCGAGCTCGGGCTACCCGACATCTTCGTCGGCCGACATCCGTTCCCCGGCCCGGGCCTCGCGATCCGCATCCCCGGCGAGGTCAGCAAGGACCGTTGCGACATCCTGCGAAAGGCCGACGCGATTTACCTCGAGGAAATCCGCAATGCCGGGCTGTACGACGCCATCTGGCAGGCGTTCGCGGTGCTGCTCCCGGTGCGCAGCGTCGGGGTGATGGGCGACGGGCGAACTTACGACAACGTCCTGGCGCTCCGCGCGGTGACCTCGGTCGACGGCATGACGGCGGATGCCTATCACTTCTCCGGCGAATTCCTGTCGCGCTGCGCGACGCGGATCATCAACGAGGTCAAGGGCATCAACCGCGTGACCTACGACTATACGTCGAAGCCGCCCGGCACGATCGAGTGGGAGTGACCAAGACTCGCGATCATGCGGGGCATGATCGCGGCTTGGTCGCTCGGCGCTGCAAGGCGCCGCCCTTGCCGTCGGCTAGATATCGATCGCCAGATAACCGGTGATGAACCGCCCGTTATTCGCCCCGTAAACGCCCGGCCCTGCCGAGTTGAAGCCCTTGGCGTCGAACAGGTTGGCGACCTGGATCCGTAGCGTGGCGTTCTTTGTGGCGAGCTTGAAGCGATAGCGGCCACCCATCGCGACCGATACGCGCGACGGTATCGAGACCAGATTGTCGGTCGTCGAGGGTATGCTGGCCCGCTGCGTCATTGCGGCGTCGAGCGACAGGCCCTCGATGATCGGCGTGCGCCAATTGAGGTTCATGTTGAGCGAGTGCCCGGCCAGACCGACCGGCCGCGGGCCGATATTGCCGAGCGCCGTCGCATCGCGCACCACGCGCGCGTCGAGGAAATAGCCGCCGGCGACGACGTTCAGCCGGCCGGTGACGTTGCCCGATACCGAGAATTCGGCGCCACGGCTGCGCGTCGTCCCGATCTGCGTGTAGTTCGCGGCGGCGTCGAACCCGAAATAGGGCTTTTTCAGGTCGAACACGCCCGCAATCACCGTGACGTTGCCGGCAACGTTCCAGCGCACGCCGGCATCCTTTTGTTCGGTCAGCACGGCGTCGAGCGGCTGATTGCGATTGGCGGCGTTGGGCGGCGCGACGCCGCTTTCCTCCAGGCCCCGCGCATAGCCGGCATAAATGGTGATCGCCTTCGACACGTTGACCGCTGCGGTGCCGTTGTAGAGCCACGGATTCGATCGCGAGACGATCGGCGCGACGCCCGGCAGTTCGGTGACCTTGCGGTAGTTTGCGCGCGACACGCCGAAGCTTACTTCGCCGACATTGCGCCAGCGCCCGTCATAGGCGACGCCGATCGTGGTCTGATCGACGCGGTTGCGCGACAGCGGACCAAACACGAACGCCGGCTTGGGTGAATCCTCTGTTTCGCCGATCCGCGTCGGGCCCAGATCGACTTCGTCCGATCCGCCATATTCGCGCTTCGCGCTGCGCTCGCGGACGCTCAGATGGATGACGTGCAGCCGCGGCCCGTCGACGATGCTGTGCGTGACGCGGAACTCGCCGCTCAGCGAATTCTTGATGTTGCGCGGGTCGGCCACGATCAACCGACTGGTCGCGGTACCATCGGGCTCGACGCCGAGCAGCAGGTTCGTCCACCCCGCCTTCATGTCGTAGATCGACTGGAACGCGCCGAGGCGGACGAGCCAGTTCTTGGCCGGAGCGTAGGATGCCAGCACACCCTTGTTGGTGCCGGTGTAGCGAAAATCGGCCCATTGCGGCCCGTTGAATTGGTGGAGCGGCGGCTGTGGGGGCAGGAAGTTGCCCGCCGGAACGTAGAACGGCCCGGCCTCGTCGTTATAGTCGTTGTACATCGTCCAGAACGGCACGATCTCGACCCCCGCCGCCGGGCGCCAACGCAGGATCAGCGCCTGGCCGTGATTGAAATTGTTGGTGCCGTCGGGAAACGACACGCGATTTCCGGTCAGGCCATAACCCAAAGAAATCTGCTTGTTGATCGGCAATGATCCATCGATTTCAATGCCGTACGAACCATAGCTGTCACCGTTCAGCAGGATCGACGCGCCCGGCTTACTGTCCGGACGGCGCAGTGCCTGATCGACGATCCCGCTCGGTGCCGCGAACGGATAGCCTTGAGCGGACAGTCCGACCTTGATCGCGGTCGATGTGTTGATCGTGCTGGGCAGGCCGAACGTCGGATCGAAATAGAGTCCTTCGATCCGCACGTTGCCGGCATTGCTGGGGGAGAAGCCGCGTGCGTTATTGGCGTTGTAGATGCCGATCGTCTCGCGACCGGTACTGAACCCGAACGCATCCTCGGCCTCGGTCACGGCATTGTCTTCGGTACGGTCTTGGGCCCAGGCGGGCAGGGCGGTCGCCGCACACAACAACGCCAGCGACATCGAACCGAACCGCATCATCATCCCTCCCGAACAGCGTTGTAACGCCTTATGACACTATATCAGTGCCACACCCGCTGAACAGTCGATGAATGGTGCGACGAAGCCGCCGATCTTGCTACGAATGGTCCGTATCGACTGACGAATGGCGGCGAAGCATATTCCAAACAACGGCCGCCGAGCGTCCGATTCGTATTACGTGCGAGCGAGCGAGACAGCCGCATCCTCTTTCGCCATAACGGCACCGAGAACACGTACGGAAAGAGAGCGCGGCATGGGCCATTTCGGCGATTATCAGAACGAGATTTACGGCGCTGGCCTGCGCGGCGTGCTGACCAAGCTGCCGGTCGATTATGCGACGCTCGTCCAGCGCGCGACCGCCGCGATGCCGCCGCACGTGCTCAACTATGTCCAGGGCGGGTGCGGGGACGAGTGGACGCAGGACCAGAATGCCGCCGCGTTCCGCCACTGGGGCATGGTGCCGCGGATGATGGTCGGGACGACCAGCCGCGATCTGTCGACGACGATCTTCGGCCACAAATATCACAGCCCGATCTTCATGAGCCCGATCGGCGTCACCGGAATCTGCACGCCGGACCAGCATGGCGACGTCGCCGCGGCGCAGGCGTCGGCGATGACCGGGGTGCCGATGACGGTGTCGACGCTGGGCAACGACACGATGGAGGACGTCGCGGGGCAGCTGGGCGAGGTGCCGGGCTTCTTCCAGCTCTACACGCCGCGCGACAAGGACTTGGCGGAAAGCCTGATCCGCCGGGCGGAGGCGGCGGGGTACCGCGCGCTGGTGGTGACGCTCGACACCTGGGTAACGGGTTGGCGCCCGCGCGACCTCAACGCCGGTAATTTCCCGCAGCTGCGCGGGCACGTGCTGGCCAATTACTTCGCCGATCCGGTGTTCGAGAAGATGCTGGGCAAGGACCCCGCGTCCGCCCCCGCCGAAGCGACGATGCTGTGGGCGTCGCAATTCGCACGGCCGGTGACGTGGGACGACATGGCCTGGTACAAATCGGCGACCAAGATGCCGATCGTGCTCAAGGGGATTTGCCACCCCGACGACGCGAAAAAGGCGGTCGATATGGGCGCGGACGCCTTGTTCTGTTCGAACCATGGCGGACGCCAGGCCAATGGCGGGATCGCGGCGATCGACATGCTGCCGGGCGTAGTGGCGGCTGCCGGCGACGTGCCGGTGTGGTTCGACAGCGGTGTCCGATCGGGCAGCGATGTGATCAAGGCGCTGGCGCTCGGCGCGCAAGCCGTGGGGGTGGGGCGCCCCTTCGCTTACGGGCTCGCGCTCGACGGTGCCGCGGGCGCGGCGCACGTGCTCAAGTGCATCCTGGCCGAGGCCGATTTGATGATGGCGGTCAACGGCATGCCGACGCTGGCCGATGTCCGTGCGGCAGGGGCGGCGCGGATTTAGCGTTTTCCTACACGGCTGGTCGCATGGTATTCTGCGAACCGCTCTTTCTCATGCCGAAAACCATCTCGTCACCCCGGCCTTGAGCCGGGGTCCCGCTCGATCCAACGCGAGAGATAGCGGGACCCCGGCTCAAGGCCGGGGTGACGAAGAATGAGCGAACAGAATACGGTCCCGCCCAAACGACCGCGCTAGTGTCAACTTGGTGTCAACTTAGCAGGATCGCGATTCGCCTATCGCGCTGATTTTGCTGGATTCATGCCGTCGCCGGCGCCTTCGCCACTTCCTCGAACGCGTCGAGCACTTGGCCGATCAGCACCTCGGGCAGGTTATGCCCCATGCCGGCGATCTCGACGATCTTCGCGCCCGGGATCGTCGCCGCCGTGTCGCGCCCGCCCGCCAGCGGCACCAGCGGGTCGTCGGCGCCGTGGATCACCATCGTCGGCGCGGTGATACCCTTCAACGCCTCGCGCCGGTCGCCGCTCGCGACGATCGCTGCCATCTGGCGCGCGAAGCCGGTCGGATAATACATGCGGCGGAAATCGCGCAGCACGCGCTCGGTCAGCGCCGTTTCGTCGGCCGGATAGCCCGGGCTGCCGATCACCTTCTCGATCTTGATGCCGTGCGCGACGATCGCCGCCTCGTCGCTGCCGTCGGGTCGTGTGGTCAGTACCGCCATCGCCTCGGCCGTCGCGGCGGGCAGCGATGGGTTGCCGGTGGTCGACATGATCGACGTCAGCGACAGCACGCGGGTCGGATAGAGCGCCGCGACCATCTGCGCGATCATCCCGCCCATCGAGGCGCCCATGATGTGCGCCTTGTCGATGTCGAGCGCGTCGAGCAGCCCGACAGCATCGTCCGCCATGTCGCTGAGCAAGTACGGCACGTCGGGCTTGCTGCCCATCATCAGCGCGGTGACGATCGCGGTGATCGCCGGCGCGGGCTCGTCGTCGAGCTTGGTCGACAGCCCGATGTCGCGATTGTCGTAGCGGATCACGCGATAACCGCGCGCGACCAGCTCATCGACCATCGGCATCGGCCACAGGGTCAGCTGGGCACCGAGCCCCATGATGAGCAGCACCGGCGGCGCGTCCTTCGCGCCATAGTCTTCGTATTCGAGTTCGATGCCGTTAGCCTGCGCCTTCATTGCATTCTCCTATTTCGGGTATGGTCGCAGGGTGGCGGGTTGTCGGCAAGCCCCGTGTGGCTCAGAATGTGGGGCATGGACTTCGACGACCAGCTCCGTCGCTATTTCGGGACCGCCGACATCGCGACGCTATCGCCCGATGGCCTTGCGGCAGGCGCCGAGCGGATGCGGGTCGAATTCGGCATGACGCAGGATCGCGGCCGGCGGTTCGCGCTTTGGGCGCTGATGCACATGCTCGGCGTCGCGCCCGACCTCGACGTGGCGTTCGCGGATCCCGCCGATCGCGACGCCGCGCGCGACTTTATGGAAATGGCCGAGCCCGACGAGGATTAGGGCAGGTTCGCGTCCAGCTCGTCGAGGAACGGCTTGGCGGTCCCGTCCGACGGCGCGCGCCAATCGCCGCGGGGGCTAAGCGCGCCGCCCGCCGACACCTTCGGCCCGTTAGGGATCGCCGACCGCTTGAACTGGCTGATCGTGAAGAAGCGGAACAGGAACTTCTCCAGCCAGCCGCGGATCGTCGGCAGGTCGTAGGCGGTGCGGGCCGCCGCCGGGAAATCGCGCGGCCAGCGGCCCCGGCTCGCATCCTCCCACGCCTTGAGCGCCAGGAACGCGACCTTGGACGGCGCCATGCCATGGCGGACGATATAATGCGCGAAGAAGTCGTTGAGCGCGTAGGGACCGATCTTGCTCTCGGTCGATTGCAGCGCACCGTCCGCGCCCGCAGGCACCAGCTCCGGCGAGATTTCCTGCGCCAGGATCGCCTCAAGCACGCGGTCGGTCTCGGCGTCATATTGGTCGGTACGGATGCACCAGCGGATCAGGAACTGGATCAGCGTCTTCGGTACGCCGGCATTGACCGCGTAATGGCTCATCTGGTCGCCGACGCCGTAGGTGCACCAACCTAGCGCGAGTTCGCTGAGATCGCCGGTGCCGACCACCAGACCGTTGTGCTGGTTGGCGAGGCGGAACAGGTAATCGGTCCGCAGCCCCGCCTGGACGTTCTCGAACGTCACGTCATAGGTCGGCTTCCCGTCCGCGAACGGATGCCGCATGTCAGCGAGCATCTGCTCGGCGGCGGGGCGGATGTCGATCTCGTCCCCCGCCACGCCCAGCGCGCGCATCAGCGCCCAGGCGTTGGACTTGGTGCCCTCGCTCGTCGCGAAACCAGGCATGGTATAGCCGAGGATATGGTCGCGGGAGCGCCCGAGCCGGTCCATCGCCTTCGCCGCGACGATCAGCGCGTGGGTGGAATCGAGCCCGCCCGATACGCCGATCACTAGTCGTTCGGCTTTGGCGGCGACGACGCGCTGGGCGAGCGCGGTAACCTGGATGTTGAACGCCTCGTAGCAATCGGCGTCGAGCTTCTCCGGCGTGTTCGGCACGAACGGAAATCGGCGGATGTCGCGGCGCAGGCCGACATCGGCGAAGTCGGGCTTGGCCTCGAACGTCACGCGACGGAACGAGCCGGGGGCGAGGCCTTCGGCGCGGGCCGTGTCGTGGAAGGTGCCGTTGCGCATCCGCTCCTGCCGCACGCGGCCGCAATCGACGTCGGCGACGAGCAGTTCGGGATCGTTCTCGAACCGCGCCGACTCCGCGATAAGCTCGCCTAGTTCATGCACCATGCCCTGGCCGTCCCACGCCAGATCGGTGGTGCTCTCGCCCGGTCCCGCGGCGGAGAAGACATAGGCGCAGATCGCGCGGTCGGACTGCGCGGCCGAGAGCAACATGCGCTGGCGCGACTTGCCGATCACGACGTTGGACGCGGACAAGTTGCAGCAAACCAACGCCCCCGCCATCGCGGCGTAGGTCGATGGTGGGATCGGCGCCCAGAAATCCTCGCAAATCTCCGCGTGGAAGATGAAGTGCGGCAAATCGCTCGCGGTGAAGATCAAGTCGATGCCGAAGGAGACGATCTGGCCGGCGACCGCGATGTCGTCCTCGACCACGTCGTACCCGCTCGTGAACCAGCGCTTCTCGTAATATTCGCGATAGTTGGGCAGATAGCTTTTCGGCACGACACCGAGGATGCGCCCGCGATGGATCGCGACGGCGCAATTGTAGAGCCGGCCGTCCTTGGTCAACGCCGCACCGACTAGCAGCACGGGCTTGAGCTTGGCTGTCGCCGCGGCGATCTCTGCCAGCGCGGCATCGGTGGCTCGCTGGATCGCGTCCTGCAGGTGCAGATCGTCGATCGCATAGGACGTGACGTTGAGTTCCGGAAAGACGAGCAAATCGCACGCTTCGGCATGCCCACGCTTCGCCAGCGCGATCGTCGCGGCGGCATTGGCCGCGATATCGCCGACGCTCGCGACCGGCGTGCAGGCCGCGACGCGCAGGAATTCATGCGCGTGGTGCGAGAAGAAACGGTGCGTCTTCGCCATGCGCGGCACTTAGGCGCTCCGTTGCAACCCCGCAATGATCAGGCGTTGCCGTTCCGCCGCCGCGTGTCCCAGCCTTTGCGGGCGGCCGCCGATCGCGCTTCGGGCGAGCCGGCCTTGTGTGCCCGGCCGCCACGCGCCGACGAGACATGCGTATCGGCTTTGCCGCGACCCGATCCGGACTTGTTGCCGCCGCCCGATTCCTTGTTCACCGTTGCCCAAGCCCGCGCTTCTGCTTCCTTCTTTGGCGTGCCACGCTTTTCGTAGCCCTCTTCGATATGCTGCGCCTTGCGCTTCTGCTTGTCGGTATAGGCCGACTTGTCACCTTGGGGCATCGTTACCTCCAGCGTTCGTCGTTCCACAACGCGCATGGTGGACGCCGGTTCAGCCGCCCGGTTACAAGGGCGCATGAGCATCGATATCGACAGCCCCTATGCCGTGTCCGATGGGCAGGTCGCACGGTTCGCCAGCGACGGCTTCATCCGGCTGAAGGACGTGTTCGACGCGGAAACCCTCGCGCATTTCGGCCGTGCGATCACCGAGCAAACGATCGCGCTCAACACGCAAACGCTGCCGCTCGAGGAAAGATCGACTTACGACAAGGCGTTCCTGCAGGTCATGAACCTGTGGCGCGAAGACGAAACCACGCGCGAGTTCGTGTTCGGCAAGCGGCTGGCGGGGATTGCGGCGCGATTGCTGCAGGTCGAAGGTGTCCGTCTCTACCATGATCAGTCGCTCTACAAGGAACCCGGCGGCGGCATCACGCCCGCGCATGCCGACCAATATTACTGGCCGCTTTCCAGCGACCGCACGATCACCGCCTGGGTGCCGCTGCAGGCGGTGCCGCAAGACATGGGGCCACTCGCTTTCTTCAAGGGCAGTCAGCACGTCGAGTTCGGCCGCGACCTCGGCATATCGGACGAAAGCGAAGCGGCGATCACCGCTGACATGGAGCGTCACGGCTTTCCGATCGTCGACGGCGCGTTCGATCTAGGCGAGGTCAGCTTTCATCTCGGATGGACGTTCCACCGTGCCGGGCCGAACCGCTCGCACGATCCGCGATCGGTGATGACAGTGATCTACATGGATCGCGACATGGTGCTGAAGGCGCCGGAGAACGATCAGCAACGGAGGGATTGGGACAAATGGTGCCCCGGCGCCGAAATCGGCCGGATCATCGATACGCCGCTTAACCCGGTGCTGTTCGAAGCGTGATCCGCGCACTCGGCCTGGCGTTGGCGGCGCTGCTGCTTGCGAGCCCTGCCAGTGCCACACCGCCCGAAAAGGTTACCGCCGCCGCGATGCGCGACGAGGTGATCTACCACATCTTCTTCCGCAGCTTCCGCGACTCGAACGGCGACCGGATCGGCGATCTGAACGGGCTGACCGGCAGTTTGGACGATATCAAGGCGCTCGGCGTGACGTCGCTTTTGCTGACGCCGCTCCAGCCGTCGCCATTCTACCACAATTATTTCGCGACCGATTTCGAAGGGATCGACCCGGCCTACGGGACGATGGACGAATATTTCGCCTTTATCCGCGCGGCGCATGCGCGTGGGCTGAAGGTCTATCTCGACGAGGAATTCCAGTATGTCGCCGAAGGACACCCGTGGCTGACCTCCTCGCGCGGGAAGCCGGGGGCGAAGTTCGGCCCATATATCCTCTACAACCGTCCGCAGACCAACGAAGAGCCCGAGCCATTCCTCGGCGTGCCCGCCTGGCCGGGTTATGACGGGCGCTGGGCCGGTATTTCGATGGTCAATCTCAAGTTGCCCGCGGTACGCGGCTATTTCGCGCGGTTGCTGGTCCGGTGGATCGATCCGCACGGCGACGGTTCGCTCCGCGACGGCGTCGACGGGTTCCGCATCGACCACATGATGGACGATCTCGACAACAAGCATCGCCTGACGAACCTGTTCGCCGATTTCTGGGCGCCGATCTTCGCGGCGGTGCGAGCGCGCAATCCGGGCGCGCGGATCATCGCCGAGCAGGCCGATTGGGGCTCGGGCGATGCCTGGCTGACGAAGGGCGACACCGACATGGTGTTCGCCTTCCCGCTGCGGTTCGCGCTGGAAAAGATGGACAAGTCCGCGATCGTCAACGCCCTGGCCGCGAGCGGATCGGCGCCCGACGGCAAGGAGCGCATCTTGTTCCTCGAGAATCACGACATGGACCGCTTCATGTCGGTGGTCGGCGGCGACGAGCGCAAGGCGCGGATCGGGGCGGCGCTGACGCTGCTGATGCGCGGGACGCCGTCCATCTATTACGGCCAGGAACTCGGCATGCGCGGGCGGATCGACCCGAAGGTCAAAAGCGACGGCGCGCATATCGGATTGCGTGAGGCATATCGCTGGACGGCAGACCTCGACACGGCGGGATCCGCGATCTGGTATCGCAGCGATGCGACGGCCTGGGGCAATCGCTTTAATCGCAGCGGCGATGGCGTGTCGCTGGCGGAAGAGCGTGATCGGCCGGATTCGCTTTATACGTTCTACCGCCGCTTGCTCGCCCTGCGCGCGGTGCGGGTCGAGTTGCGGCAGGGCGATCAGCGAATGCTGTGCGACGATACGACTAGCGCGGTGTGCGTGTTGCGTACCTCGGGCGATCGGCAAGTGCTGATCTTGGCGAACACAAGCGCGGCATCGGTAAAGCCGGCACTGACGGGGCTGGCGGCGGGATGGGTCGATCTGCTCGACGACAATCGCCCGGTCGATCCGGGGGCGATCACGTTGCCGCCGTTCGGGGTGAGGGTGCTTGGCTCCCGTTAAGTCTTGCAAGAATCGGTTGCATCCTCTCCATTAGAACATATCATGAACAAATATGCCCGAGTCGGTTGCCTCGCTCAGCAAGTTGCGACGGCGCCTGGCGCGCATCGAAGGGGTGCGCCCGCGCGATGATGGCGCACGCGTCGCGACGGGATGTGCGGCGGTCGATGATTGGCTCGGTGGGGGGCTGGCACGCGGACGACTGCACGAAGTGATGGCTTTGGCGCGGGAGGATGCCGGCAGCGTCGCCGGGTTCGCCGCGATGCTGGGGTTGCGGGCCGGGGAGGGGCGGCCGTTGCTGTGGCTGCGCACCGATGCGGCGGAACGGCAGTGCGGGACGCTCTACGCTAGCGGGCTCGGCGAGTTGGGACTGGATGCCGACGCTGTGCTGGTCGCACTGGTTGAGGACGATGCCGCGCTGTTGAAGGCGGCGAACGACGCGGCGCGGTGTGCCGGGGTGGGGGCGTTGCTGGTCGAATGCTGGGGCGATCCCCGACCGCTCGACCTGACCGCGACGCGGCGGCTGATGCTGGCGGCCGAAACGTCGGGCGTGACGGTACTGTTGCTCCGCATGGCGGCGACCGAAAGCCCCAGCGTCGCCGACACGCGCTGGGCGGTGCGCGCGTCGCCGTCGGTGCCGCTCGCCGACGGCACGCCCACCGGAGCGCCGGGACATCCGGTGTTCGAGATCGAATTGTTACGCCGCCGCGCCGGTTCCGCCGGCGTCACGTGGCGCGTGGAGTGGAATCGTGACCGAAGTATCTTCCAGGAACCCGCCGCCACGCCGGTATCTGGCGCTGTACTTCCCGTGGCTGCCCTCTGAGCGGCTGCGGATCGCGCGGCCGCATGCGTTCGTCGGCCGCGAGGGCGCACCTTATGCGGTGATCGAGAAGGCCAAGGGCGCGCAACGCCTCCATGCCGTCGATCCGGTGGCGGCGGGGCTGGGGATCGAACCCGGCGCGACGCTGGCGGATTCGCGCGCACGGGTGCCGGAATTGGCGGCGTTCGATCATGCGCCGCACGACGATCATGTCTGGCTCGAACGGCTGGCGGATGGCTGTGCGCGCTACACGCCCTGGGTCATGCTCGACGCGCCCGACGGGCTGGTGCTCGACGTGACCGGGTGCGTGCATCTGTTCGCCAGCGAGACGGCGTTGGCGGCGGATGCGGTGGCGCGGTTCGACCGGCTCGGCGTCGTCGTCAGCCATGCCTTCGCCGACAATCCAGACGCCGCTCGCGCACTGGCGCGATATCGGACGAGCGGGGCGAGCGAGGACGAAGCGGTGCGGCGTTTGCCGGTCGCGGCGCTTGGGCTCGATGGCGAAGCGACGCTGGCGCTCAAGCGTGCCGGGCTGAAAACCGTCGGCGATGTCGTGGTGCGCCCGCTGTCTGCGATCGCTGCACGGTTTGGCGGCGACGCGGCGACGCGCGTGCGACGGATCATCGGCGAGGCCGACAGTCCGTTGTCGCCGCGCATCGTCAAGCCGCCGCTATATGTCGAACGCCGTTTCGCCGAGCCGATGGCGCGAACCGACTATGCATTGGAGGTGCTCGGCGAATTGATGGCCGAGGCTTTCGTGCGGCTGGAGGAAAGCCATGAAGGCGGGCGCCGCTTCGTCGCACGTTTCTTCCGTACCGATGGGTTGGTCCAGCGGCTCGCGGTGGAGACCGGGCGACCGAGCAGGGACGTCACGCTGGCGCTGCGCCTGTTCCGCGAACGGATCGACGCGCTCGCCGACCCGATCGACCCCGGGTTCGGGTTCGACCTGATCCGGCTCGATATTCCAGTCGCCGAACGGCTCGATGCGTCCCAACTCAAACTCGAAGGCGGGGCGGTCGCCGAGGCCGAACTGACGGCGCTGATCGATCGCCTGTCGACGCGGCTGGGTCGCGGCCGCGTGCGGCGGTTCGCGCCCCGCGACCGACACTTGCCCGAACAGGCCGAGTTCACACTCCCCGCCGTCGAACCGGCCTCTCCCGAAACCTGGCCGCAGTCCGAACCCGGCGAACCGCCGCTCCGCCCGATCCACCTGTTCGACCCGCCGCAACCGATCGATCACGTCCTGTCCGAAGTCCCCGACGGCCCCCCGCTCAAGTTCCGCTGGCGTCGCACGCTGCACGACGTCGCGCGCGCCGAGGGCCCCGAACGCATCGCCGCGCCGTGGTGGACACCGCGCGAAGCCCCGACCCGCGATTACTACCGCGTCGAGGATCGTCGCGGTCGGCGCCTGTGGATCTTCCGCCGCGGCTTGTTCGAAGAGGGCCAGCCAGCGCCATCCTGGTACGTCCACGGCGTGTTCGCATGACGGGCTTCGCCGAACTGGTCGCGGCGACGAACTACTCGTTCCTGCGCGGGGCGTCTTCGCCGCGTGACATGGTCGCGACCGCCGTCGTTCTCGGGTTGGATGCTATCGGGATCGCCGATCGCAACACGGTCGCGGGAGTCGTTCGAGCCCATGTCGCGTTGAAGGAGATGCGCGAGAAATGGAGCGCCGCGCGAGACAAGGCAAGGATCAGGCATGAGGCCGATCGGCCGTGGGAGACGTTCCCCGATGCTCCACCGTTACCGGAGCCGCCGCCCTGGTTTCGCCTCGTCGTCGGCGCGCGGTTGGTGTTTCGCGACGGCACGCCGGACATCGTTGCCTACCCCGCAACGCGGTACGGCTGGGGACGACTGACGCGGCTGCTGACGGTCGGCAATCGTCGGGCGACCAAGGGCGGGTGCCTACTCGATATCGGCGATCTGATCGCGCATCATCAGGATCTGCTGCTGATCGTGATGGATGAAAACAGTTTCGACTCCGAAGAGGTTGCCGAACTGGCCGAAAAGCGTCGGATCGCCGAAGAGCACGATCGCGGATTTCTACAATTAGGGGAGGAAGAGGCTATCGACAGCAATGTCGTTGCCTTTCCTAAGCGTCTCGTCGAACCGACATTGGCATCCAATGACCTACCTACGACGTCCGTAGTCGTTTGGCCCTCGCGACGCGTGCCGGATGTCGAAGGACTAGAAGCGACGCTTCGCAGGCTTAAACGCATCGTCGGCGATCGACTGTGGCTCGGCACGACGATGACGCATTCGGGAAAAGACAAAAGATGCTTACATGAGCTTGCCAAGATTGCGTCGGTGGCGAATGTGCCGTTGCTGGCGACCAACGATGCCCTCTACGCATCACCCGACCAGCGCCAGCTCCACGACGTCGTCACCTGCATTCGCAAAGGTACCGATGTGAAGCGCGCCGGCCGCTTGCTCGAAGCCAATGCCGAGCGTCATTTGAAGCCGACCGCTGAGATGGCGCGACTGTTTTGTCGTCATCCTCAAGCGATCGACGAGACCAAATGTCTGCTGGCCCGGATTGACTTCACGCTCGACCAGCTCGGCTACGAATATCCGCATGAGCCGGTACCCGAAGGCTGGGAAGCGCAGGACTGGCTCGAGCATTTGGTGCTCGAAGCCGCGGCCAAGAAATACGGCGAAACGATCCCCGCTAAGGCTAAAGCCTTGATCGACGAGGAATTCGCGCTGATCCGCGAGCGGGAGTACGCGTATTATTTTCTGACTGTCCACGACATCGTGCGGTTCGCGCGTAGCTGCGAGCCGCCTATCCTGTGTCAGGGGCGTGGGTCGGCCGCCAATTCGATCGTTTGTTGGTTGCTGGACGTGACTTCGGTCGATCCGGTGAAGCACGACCTGCTTTTCTCACGCTTCGTATCGAGCGAACGCGACGAACCACCCGATATCGACGTCGATTTCGAACACGAGCGTCGCGAAGAGGTGATGCAGTACGTTTACCGGCGCTACGGCCGTCATCGTGCGGCGATCATTGCGACCGTTATCCATTACCGATCGCGCAGTACTTTACGAGAGGTCGGCAAAGCCCTTGGGATGAGCGAGGACGTCACCTCGCGCTTGTCGGGCACGATTTGGGGCAGTTATTCGAACACGGTGGAAGAATCCCGGTTCGCGCAGGCCGGCTTTACGCTCGACAATCCAGAGATCGGACGGTTGAAGGAACTAGTCGATCAGCTACTCGAATTTCCGCGTCATTTGTCGCAGCACGTTGGCGGCTTCCTGCTGACCCAAGAGCCGTTGGTGGAGACGGTCCCGCTGCACAATGCGGCGATGGAGGATCGAACCTTCATCGAGTGGGACAAGGACGATATCGACGCACTCAAGTTGATGAAAGTCGATGTGCTGGCGCTCGGCATGCTGACCTGCATCAAAAAAGCGTTCGATTTGATCGAGCAGCAAAAGCCTGAACGGCCCGAGCTCGGCACGATTGCGACGCAAGAAGACCCGGTCATTTATGACATGCTCTGCCAGGCCGACAGCCTGGGCTTGTTTCAGGTCGAAAGCCGAGCTCAGATGAGCATGCTGCCGCGGTTAAGGCCGGAAAAATTCTACGACATCGTTGTCCAGGTCGCGATCGTCCGTCCCGGTCCGATTCAGGGCAACATGGTTCATCCGTATCTACGACGACGCGCTAAAAAGGAGAAAGTCCGCTTTCCCAAGCCGTCGCCGCAATTCGGTCCTCCCGACGAACTGGAAAGCGTATTGGGCAAGACCGAAGGCGTGCCGTTGTTTCAGGAACAGGCGATGAAACTGGCGATCGTCGCGGCCGAATTTTCGCCGGACGATGCCAACCGCTTACGCCGCGCAATGGCGACATTTCGCAATGTCGGGACGATCCAGAACTTCGAGACCAAGATGGTCGAAGGCATGGTTCGACGCGGTTATGAACGCGACTTTGCGCAGCGTTGCTATGATCAGATCAAGGGGTTCGGCAGCTACGGCTTTCCTGAAAGTCATGCTTTGTCGTTTGCGCGCCTGGTCTACGTATCGGCTTGGATCAAATGCTATTACCCGGCGGTCTTCGCTTGCGCGTTGCTCAATTCCCAGCCGATGGGTTTTTATGCGCCGGCGCAGATCGTCCGTGATGCCTACGAGCACGGCGTTGCCATCCTGCCGATCGACGTCAATGCGAGTGGCTGGGATAATTCACTGGAAATCAGCGACCTTACGCCAGAACCTTTGCCGAAATGGCTCAAGCGGGATCGCCACGATAATGGCTTAGGATTGCGTCTAGGCTTTCGCCAGATCGACGGGTTTCGGGAGGATTGGGCGAACGCCCTTGCAGTAGCTCGCGCCGAAACGCCTTTTCCCTCGATCGAGGACCTCGCGCGCCGCGCTAATCTGCCCTCCCGTGCGCTGCGCCTGCTCGCCGATGCAGACGCCTGGGGATCGATCGGCAAGGGACGGCGCGACGCGTTGTGGGAGGTGCGGCGGACGCCGTCCAGCGAGCTGCCGTTGTTCGCTGCGGCCAAGGCGCGCGAGCTAGGGGTTGAGGAGGATGCCAAGCTGCCTGCGATGCCGCTGAGCGAGGAAGTCAGCGCCGATTACCAACTGACGCGGCTGTCGCTCAAAGGGCATCCGATGCAGTTCCTGCGCCCGGTGTTCGATGCCGAGCACGTGCAGACATGTGATCAGGTCTCGGGCGCCAAGCACGGTTCGCGCGTCACCGTCGCGGGGGTAGTGCTGGTGCGTCAGCGGCCGGGCAACGGCAATGCGGTCTTCATCACGCTGGAGGACGAGACCGGGATCACTAACGTCCTGCTCTGGGCGCGCGTGTTCGAGGCGCAGCGGATGCAAGTGATGGGCTCGCGGTTGATGACGGTCGAAGGCGAGGTCCAGCGCAGCGCGCCAAGCGAGGGCAGCGTCGTCCATCTGATCGGCGCGCGGGTGATCGACCGTACCCATGAACTCGCGCGGCTGTCGGAGGATCGCGAGACCCGCCCGGTCATGGCCCGCGCCGATATCGGACTCGTACGCGACCCGCGCTACGTGAAAGCGACATCGACCGGCGGGCGGCATCCGCGCGACGTCCGCATCCTGCCCAAGTCACGCGACTTCCACTGACCGCCAAAGAGAAGGGGCGGCGGACCATCGTCCACCGCCCCGTTGTTCGTCAGCCGAAGCCGGATGCGATCAGGTGAAGACCGCCGTGTCGCCGCGGCAGACGTTGATGTTGTCGCGCTGCTGCACATAGGAGTCGCTGAACTGCACCTTCACGTCGTACAGGCAGATGTCGCCGGTACCCATGGTGAAGTTCGACGTCGTGCCCGGCTTGACCGCGTAATCGAGCATGACTTCATGCCACGGATCGCCTTCCTCGCCCGCACGCGCGTACCACACGCGCTGGATCGAGACCTTGGCATTGGTGTTCTTGACGGTGAAATTGCGCCCAGAAGGCATACCGGCGGTCGCCATTCCTGCCAC
The DNA here is from genome assembly GCF_007859635.1 of Sphingomonas panacisoli. Taxonomy (NCBI): domain Bacteria; kingdom Pseudomonadati; phylum Pseudomonadota; class Alphaproteobacteria; order Sphingomonadales; family Sphingomonadaceae; genus Sphingomonas; species Sphingomonas panacisoli. The sequence continues at coordinate 1,170,112 of NZ_CP042306.1, forward strand.
CAGGAGGCTGGCTGCCACGCCGACCTTGATCAGTTTAAACATCGCTGTACCCCCAAACCAGGATTGCACACGCCGGACTAAGCCGACCCCATGTTGGTAATATATCCTCCCGTTTTTTGCGAGCGGAAAGTTACGGTTGCTACGGGTACGAGCGTTCATTTGCCGCCTTGCTTACGGCAATTGTAAAGTAACGATTTTCTGTTCGCAGAGCCTCGATAGTTGCGCTGTCCATTTTGTCCAATTGTCCAAAGTTAGCGCAGCTTGGCTACTGCACGGAAACGGTGGAGCAGGGGTTCGGTATAGCCGTTGGGCTGTGTCGTCCCCTCGAACACCAAGGCGCGAGCGGCGCGATAGGCCGGGCCGGTCGGATCATCGACCAGCGAGCGATAGAACGGATCGCCCGCGTTCTGCGCATCCACCTTCGCCGCCATCCGCTCGAACGCTGCTTCGACTTCCTCGGGCGTACAAACGCCGTGGAGCAGCCAGTTGGCGAGCGCCTGGCTGGAGATGCGTAGCGTCGCGCGATCCTCCATCAGGCCGATATCGTGAATGTCGGGGACTTTCGAGCAGCCGACGCCCTGGTCGATCCAGCGTACGACATACCCCAGGATGCCCTGTGCGTTGTTGTCGAGTTCGGCGCGGACCTCCGCCGGCGTCCAGTTTCGACCGAGCGCTAGCGGGACCGTCAGCAGCGTATCGAGCGGCGCGATGGGCTCAGCGGCGCGCTCCTTCTGCCGCGCGAACACGTCGACCTGGTGATAGTGCGTCGCGTGGAGCGTGGCCGCGGTCGGCGACGGTACCCAGGCCGTGTTCGCGCCGGTCTTCGGATGGCCGATCTTCTGGTCGAGCATGTCGGCCATCCGGTCGGGTGCCGCCCACATGCCCTTGCCGATCTGCGCCTTTCCCGACAGGCCGCACGCTAGCCCGATCTGAACGTTGCGGTTCTCGTACGCGGCGATCCATTCGGACGACTTGATCTCACCTTTCGGCAACATCGGCCCGGCCTGCATCGACGTGTGGATCTCGTCGCCGGTGCGGTCGAGGAAACCGGTGTTGATGAACGCGATACGTCCGCTGACCGCCTTGATACACGCCGCGAGGTTGGCCGAGGTGCGGCGCTCCTCGTCCATCACGCCCACCTTGATCGTGTGGCGCGTGAGGCCAAGCAAGTCCTCGACCGCGTCGAACAAGGCGTTGGTCAGCGCGGCCTCGTCGGGACCGTGCATCTTGGGTTTGACGATGTAGATCGACCCGGCGCGGCTGTTGCGTCGCGCGCCGTTGATGTCGTGCAGCGCGATCAGGCTGGTGACGATCGCGTCGAGGATGCCCTCGGGCGCTTCGCCGCCATCGGGCAAGCGAACCGCGGGCGTCGTCATCAGATGGCCGACGTTGCGGATGAACAGCAGCGCGCGGCCGGGCAGGGTGAATTCGGTGCCGTCGGGAGCGGTGTAGCAGCGGTCTGGGTTGAGTTCGCGCGTCAGGCTGTTGCCGCCCTTGTCGAACGTCTCGGCTAGGTCGCCCCGCATCAAACCGAGCCAGTTGGCGTAGGCCGCCACCTTGTCCTCGGCATCGACGGCCGCGATCGAATCCTCGAGATCGACGATCGTGGTGATCGCGCTTTCGAGCACGACGTCGGCGATCCCGGCGGGATCGGTGCGGCCGATCGGATGCTCGCGATCGATCACCACTTCGATGTGCAAGCCGTTATGCTTGAACAGGAGATTGTCGCCCGCGCGGCCGACGAATTGAGCGGGGTTGGCGGGATTGGGCTCACTCGACAGATCGCTCCACGAGCCGCTTGTCAGCGGCACCGCGTGGTCGAGAAACGCCTTCGCCCAGGCGATCACCTGGCTTCCGCGCGCCGGATCGTAACCGCCGGGCTTGGCCGTGCCGGGCAACGCATCGGTGCCGTACAGCGCGTCGTAGAGGCTCCCCCAGCGTGCGTTCGCCGCGTTGAGCACGAAGCGCGCATTGAGGACCGGCACGACGAGTTGCGGTCCAGCGGTGGCCGCGATTTCCGGATCGACATTCACTGTCGTGACCTGGAACGGCGCGGGTTCGTCGACCAGATAACCGATCGATCGGAGGAAGGCCTGATATTCGACTTGATCGATCGGCGACCCGGCGCGTTGCGCGTGCCAGCCGTCGAGTTCGGCCTGGATCAGGTCGCGCTTTTCCAGCAGTTTGGCGTTCTGCGGCGCGAATGCTGCGAAGATATCCGCCGCGCCTGCCCAGAACGCGTCCGCCGCAATCCCGGTGCCGGGCAACGCGCGCATCTCGATGAACGCCGCGAGCTCGCTCGCGACCTGCAACCCGTGAAGATCGGTGAAACCTCCGGACACGCACAACTCCATTCAGCATGAGTGGGGAGGAGCCGTGCCAATACACCGACGAGCCATACCGTCCACACGAAAATGCGCTTGCCGCTCGCGTCGACCGGTGGCTATCTGAAACCCAATCGAGGAGAGGCAGATGGCAGAGGCATATATCGTCGCGGCGGCGCGGACTGCGGGCGGACGACGCGGCGGCAAGCTGAAGGACTGGCATCCGGCCGATCTCGGCGGCGCGGTGCTCGATGCGCTGGTCCAACGTGCTGGGATCGACGGCGCGGCGGTTGAGGACGTCATCATGGGCTGCGTGATGCAGGCCGGCGAACAATCCGCGCATATCGGCCGCAGCGCGGTCATGGCCTCGTCGTTGCCCGATTCGGTGCCGGCGGTGTCGATCGACCGCCAGTGCGGATCTTCTCAACAGGCGATCCAGTTCGCCGCACAGGCGGTGATGTCGGGGACGCAGGACATCGTCATCGCGGTGGGCGTCGAGAGCATGACGCGAGTGCCGATGGGCCTCGCGAGTTCCGCCCCTGCGCAACTCGGTATCGGCGTCGGACCATGGTCGCAGAAGATCAAGGACCGCTACGGCGTTCAGGGATTCAGCCAGTTTGTCGGCGCCGGGATGATGGCGCAGAAATACGGGTTCAGCCGCGAAGAACTCGATGCCTATTCGCTCGAAAGTCACCGGCGCGCGGCGGCGGCGACCCAGGCGGGTGCGTTCGACACCGAGATCGTGCCGCTCGAAGTCGTTGACGAGGAGGGCAACACCGTCCTGCACACGAAGGACGAGGGCATCCGTTACGACGCGACGATGGAATCGATGGCGGGCGTCAAGGCGCTCGGCGAAGGCAGCGTGCTGACCGCGGCGTCGGCGAGTCAGATCTGCGACGGGTCGTCGGGCGTGCTGATCGTGAGCGAACGCGCGCTCAAGGACCATGGCCTGACGCCGTTGGCGCGTATCCACAATCTGACCGTGACCGCGGGCGACCCGGTCATCATGCTCGAGGAACCGCTGCCCGCGACGCAGCGCGCATTGGCTCGGGCCGGCATGAAGATCGAGGATATCGACCTGTACGAGGTCAACGAAGCCTTCGCGCCGGTGCCGCTCGCGTGGCTGCGCGTCATCGGCGGCGATCATGCACGGATGAACGTCAACGGCGGCGCGATCGCGCTCGGCCATCCGCTCGGCGCGTCGGGAACGAAGCTGATGACGACGTTGCTCCATGCGCTGAAGGCGCGCGGCAAGCGCTATGGGCTGCAGACGATGTGCGAGGGCGGCGGGATCGCCAACGTCACGATCGTCGAGCGGCTATAAGGGGAGAGACGAGATGAAACTCGACAATTCGGTATCCGCGGTCGTCACCGGCGGCGCGTCCGGCCTCGGTGCGGCGACGGCGCGCGCACTGGCGGCGAAGGGCGTCAAGGTCGCGATCTTCGACATGCAGGCGGAGAAGGGCGAGGCGGTCGCCGCCGAAATCGGCGGTGTCTTCTGCGAGGTCAACGTGACCAGCGATGAGAGCGTCGATGCGGGCTTCGCCAAGGCGCGCGCGGCGCATGGGCAGGAGCGTGTGCTGGTCTGTTGCGCGGGCACCGGCAATGCGGTGAAGACCGCCAGCCGGTCGAAGGAAGACGGCTCGATCAAGCACTTCCCGCTCGAAGCGTTCAACTGGCTCATCCAGATCAACCTTATCGGCACGTTCCGCTGCATCGCGAAATCGGCGGCGGGGATGCTTAGCCTTGACCCGCTCGACGATGGCGAGCGCGGCGCAATGGTGATGACCGCCTCGGTCGCCGCCGAGGACGGTCAGATCGGCCAGGCCGCTTATTCGGCGTCGAAGGGCGGGGTCGTCGGCATGACGCTCCCCATCGCGCGCGACCTGATGGGCGAGGGCATCCGGATCAACACGATCCTGCCGGGCATCTTCGAAACCCCGCTGATGCAGGGCGCGCCGCAGCAGGTGAAGGACAATCTCGCCGCGTCGGTGCCGTTCCCCAAGCGGCTCGGCAACCCGCCCGAATACGCCGCGCTCGCGCTGACGATGATCGAGAACGGCTATTTCAATGGCGAGGACGTCCGTCTCGACGGCGCGATCCGGATGGCGCCGCGCTGACATGCCCGGCCCGCTGACCGGCATTCGCATCGTCGAACTGGCCGGCATCGGGCCGGGGCCGTTCTGCGGGATGATGCTGGCCGATCACGGTGCGGAGGTGATCCGCGTCGAGCGGCCGGGTGCCGCCGGCGATCCGCGCAGCCCGACCACGCGCAACGCGCGCGATCCGTTGTTGCGGGGGCGCGACTATGTCGAACTCGACCTCAAGTCGTCTGACGACATCGTCAAACTCCGCGAGTTGGCGAAGACCGCAGACGGGCTGATCGAGGGGTTCCGGCCGGGCGTGCTGGAACGGCTCGGGATCGGTCCCGATGTGTTGCTTGGCGACAACCCCAAGCTGGTGATCGGCCGCATGACCGGCTGGGGTCAGGACGGGCCGTACGCGCCAGCCGCCGGGCACGACATCAACTATATCGCGCTGTCCGGCGTGCTCGGCGCGATCGGACGCGCGGGCGAGAAACCGGTGCCGCCGATCAATCTGGTCGGCGATTTCGGCGGCGGTGCGATGATGCTCGCGTTCGGCATGGTCAGCGGATTGCTGGCGGTGAAGAACGGTGCGCCAGGTCAGGTGATCGACTGCGCGATGACGGACGGGTCGGCGTTGCTGATGGCGATGATGTGGGGCTTTCGCGCAACTGGCATGTGGAGCGATCAGCGAGGCGCCAACCTGCTCGATACCGGGGCGCCGTTCTACGATACGTACGAGACGGCGGATGGCGGCTATGTCGCGATCGGATCGATCGAGCCGCAATTCTATGCCCTGCTCCGCGAGAAACTGAGCCTGACCGACGAACCGCTGTTCGACGGCCAGTTCGACCGCGCGCAATGGCCGGCCCAACGCGAGCGGCTGACCGCGATCTTCAGGTCGAAGACGCGCGACGAATGGTGCGCGCTGATGGAAGGCTCCGACGTCTGCTTCGCGCCGGTCCTGTCGATGGCCGAAGCCGCCGCGCACCCGCACAACGCTGCGCGCGGCACGTTCGTCGAGATCGACGGCGTGATGCAACCCGCGCCCGCACCGCGATTCTCGACACTGTAAGTGGCGCGCCCGGCAGGACTCGAACCTGCAACTCCAAGCTTAGAAGGCTCGTGCTCTATCCAGTTGAACTACGGGCGCCCGAGGTTCGCCTAGCGCGGATTGCGCGGGGAAGGAACGCCGATCATAAGCCCGGTTGCAACGATCGGGGGCAGGCATGGCATTGACGCGGGTGACGGCGAGGGAATCCGCCGGCAAGCAATTCCGCTACTACGATGTGGTGATGACGGCGTTCGTCGTCATCCTGTTGCTGTCGAACGTGATCGGCGCGTCGAAGCGCGCGGTGATCGACCTGCCGCTCGTCGGGTTGTGGCCGTTCGGCGCGGGGATCCTATTCTTTCCCTTGTCCTACGTCCTCGATGACGTGCTGACCGAGGTGTACGGCTATGCCCGCGCGCGGCGCGTGGTGTGGGTCGGGTTCTTCGCGCTGATCTTCCTCGCCGGAATGGAATGGGTGGCGGTGCATTTGCCGCCCGATGCCGGATGGACCGGTCAGCCGGCGTACGAGTACGTGTTCGGCGCGGGCTGGCGGATCATCCTCGCCTCGATCGTCGCCTTCTGGGTCGGCGACCTGCTCAATTCATTCGTGCTGGCGAAGATGAAGATCTGGACGAGCGGCAGGTATCTGTGGACGCGTACGATCGGCTCGACGATCGTGGGGGAGGGCGCGGACAGCCTGATCTTCTACCCGCTCGCGTTCTACGGCGCGCCCGATTGGCCGGTGCAGTCGATGCTGATGGTGATGCTCAGCCAGTTCGTCCTGAAGGTGAGTTGGGAAGTCATCCTGACCCCCGCGACCTACGCGATCGTCGGTTGGCTCAAGCGCCGCGAGGGCGTCGACGTCTATGACGAGGGCACCGATTTCAACCCGTTCCACGCCAAGGTCTGACCGCCTAAGTTGACACTAGGTTGACACTAACGCGGTGCTTCCGCCGGCTTCCGCGGCTGGGCAAAAAAACCGGCGATGTCAAAGAGCTGCATCGACCGTGGCGTGCGAAATCCAACATTGCAAGCGCGCTGATCAGGCGCCGACCAACTCCAGCAGCCCCTCGAACAGACGCCGGCCGTCGTCGCCGCCATGCGCGGCTTCAATCTTGCGTTCGGGGTGCGGCATCATGCCGAGCACGTTGCCCGCGGCGTTCAGCACGCCCGCGATCTGCCGCGCCGATCCGTTGACGTTCCCGGTGTAGCGGAACGCGACGCGGCCATCGCCTTCGATCCGGTCGAGCGTGTCGGGATCGGCGGTGTAGTTGCCGTCGTGATGCGCGACCGGGATGTGGATCTTCTCACCCTGCGCATAGCGGCTGGTGAACGCCGACTGCGCGTTTTCCACCGAAAGCTCGACGTCGCGGCAAACGAAGTTGAGCCCCGCATTGCGCATCAGCGCGCCGGGCAGCAGCCCCGTCTCGGTCAGTACCTGGAACCCGTTGCACACGCCGAGCACCGGCACGCCGTGATCCGCCGCCTCCATCACCGCGCGCATGACATGCGACCGCGCCGCCATCGCGCCAGAGCGCAGATAGTCGCCATAAGAAAAACCGCCCGGCAGCGCGATCAGGTCGCATCCCGCCGGCAGTTCCGTCTCTGCATGCCAAACCATGATGGGCTTGCGACCCGTCACCGCCTCGATCGCGACTGCGAGGTCGCGGTCGCAGTTGGAGCCGGGAAATACGATTACGGCAGCGGTCATCGGCGGTGCTCCCCAATATCAACGGTGCTCCGGCGAAGGCCGGAGCGTTGGCGACCCGGTCTTACCTCTCCAACGCTCCGGCCTTCGCCGGAGCACGGCAAATAGAGAAAAATGTCGGTCACGCTTCTATCGTTCGATCCGGTAGTTCTCGATCACCGTGTTGGCGATCAGTTTGCGGCACATGCCGTCGAGATCGTCGTCGCTGGTGCCGTCCGCGACGTCGAGTTCGATCACCTTGCCGGCCCGGACGTCGTTGATGCCGCCGAACCCCAGGCCTTCGAGCGACTTGTGGATCGCCTTGCCCTGCGGGTCGAGCACGCCGGGCTTGAGGGTGACGACGATGCGGACCTTCATGGGGGCGTATCCTGATCTGTGGGAGTGAACTCGGCGTCCCTATGGCGATACCAACGATTCGCCGCAAGCGTGGCGGCTGATCGGCATCATTGTCGGCAGCCGGGGTGAGGAGTAGTGTATCCCATGTTTGCCGCTTTCCGCCGCCGCTATCTCGATGTCCTGGCGTCGATTTACCTCTACAACGAGCATCGCGGCTACACGTCGATCGACCGCGTGCTGGAGGCGGTGAGGGTACGCGCGCCAGACGACGCCGTCTTCATCGCCGCTATCGAGAAGCATCGCGCCGACGAGCGAAAGCATTACACGATGTTCCGCCGCTGGTTCGAACTGCAGGGCAAGATGCCGTTGAAGGTCGATCGCGCGCTCGGCCATATCGATCGCTTCGTCGAGATCATCTTCGGCGTCACGATCGACGATCTCGACACGCAGAAGGTGATTGATGAGCCCGAGATGTTCGAGCGCTTGTGCCGCGTGATCATGCTGACCGAGATGCGGGGGATGTGGCAGGTCGAGAAACTGCTCAAGTCGCCGCTGATCAAGCACGATCCGGTGATGATGAAGATTTTCCGGATCGTCGAGAAGGACGAGCCGAGCCACTGGATGCCGTATCGCGATTGGCTGGCGCGGACCGGGCGGCGGCAAGCGAAATGGACCGAGCGGCTGACGGATTTCTGGATCCACCGCGAATTGCTGTTCCTCAAGATCCCGTTCCTGTTCCTCAATCCGTGGCTGCCGCGGCGGACCGATTGGGCGGATGCGCTCGAGCACGAACCGGCGCCGCGACCGCTGACCGCTTGAAAGAAGCCGTCGTCCCGGCGAAGGCCGGGACCGCTGTGCGATATTGCTAGCGGCCCCGGCCTCCGCCGGGGCGACGGAGGATGACATGCGCGTTTTGCTGACCGGATCGACGGGCTGGCTCGGTCGCTATCTCGCGCCGATGCTGAGGGCAGCGGGGCATGAGGTCACGGGGCTGGACGTGGCGCCGGGGCCGGATACGCAGGTGGTCGGGACGGTCGCCGACCGCGCGCTGGTCGAGCGGACGATGCTGAGCCACGGGATCGAGGGCGTGATCCATGCCGGTGCGCTGCACAAGCCCGACATCGTACGCTATCCGCGCCAGTCGTTCGTCGACGTCAACGTGACCGGCACGCTGAATCTGCTCGAGGAAGCAGCCGCGGCAGGCGTCGAGCGGTTCGTGTTCACCTCGACCACGTCGCTGATGATCACCCAGGCGATTCGCGACGAAACGGCGAGCGAGGCGGTATGGCTCGACGAGACGAGCGGGCCGCTGCAGCCGCGCAACGTCTACGGTATTACCAAAAGGTCCGCGGAGGAGATGTGCCGGCTGGTCCAGAGCGAGACCGGGATGCCGGTGGTCGTATTGCGCACCGCGCGGTTCTTCCCGGAGGACGACGACACGCATCGCGCGCTATCGGGCGAGAACATGAAGGCTAACGAATTCCTCAACCGGCGCCTGACGGTCGAGGACTGCGCGGCGGCGCATGTGGCGGCGCTCGACAAGGCGCCGGCGGTCGGGTTCGGGCTGTACGTCGTCTCGGCGCCGACGCCGTTTGCGCGGGTGGACGTGGCTCAGCTCAAGAGCGACGCGCCGGGGGTCATCGCGCGTTATTTCCCCGACGCGGCGCAGGTGTATGCCGATTGTGGCTGGCAGCTACCGAGCAGCATCGGGCGCGTGTACGACGCTTCGCTCATCGAGCGCGACCTCGGCTTTCGCTGCCGGACCGACTTCGCCACGATCCTGGCGGCGTTGCGTGACGGCAAAACACTGCCGTTCGAGCACGACCCCAATTACACCTCGCCCGCGCAACAAAATTCCTTTCTCGCTTGCGATTAAGCAATAAGCGAGTAGGGCGCTCGTCATGAGCCGCCCGCAAACGCTCTACGAAAAGATCTGGGACGCGCACGTCGTAGAACGGCGCGACGACGGGACGTGCCTGATCTATATCGACCGACATCTGGTGCACGAGGTGACCAGCCCGCAGGCGTTCGAGGGGTTGCGCGCGGGCGGGCGCAGCGTACGGCGGCCCGACCTGACGCTGGCGGTGCCCGACCATAATCTGCCGACCACCCCGCGCGTCGATGCGAGAGGCCGGCCGATCCCGATTGCCGATGCAGAAAGCGCCAATCAGCTTGACGCGTTGCGCCATAACGTCGCCGAATTCGGCGTGCCGTATATCGACGCGCTCGCGATCGAGCAGGGGATCGTCCACGTCGTCGGCCCGGAGCAGGGCTTCACCTTGCCCGGCACCACCCTGGTGTGCGGCGACAGCCATACCTCGGCGCACGGCGCGCTCGGCGCGCTGGCGTTCGGCATCGGCACGTCGGAGGTCGAGCATGTCCTCGCGACGCAGACGTTGCTGCTCCAGCAATCGAAGACGATGGAAATCCGCGTCGAGGGCAGCCTGGGCTTCGGTGTTTCCGCGAAGGACGTCGTGCTCGCGATCATCGGACGGATCGGCGCGGCGGGCGGGACCGGCTATGTCGTCGAATATACCGGCGACACGATCCGCCACTTGTCGGTCGAGGGGCGCCTGACCGTCGCCAACATGTCGATCGAGGGCGGTGCGCGCGCCGGCTTGATCGCGCCGGACGACAAGACCTTCGCCTATCTCAAGGGCCGCGCAATGGCGCCCAAGGGCGAGGAATGGGACAAGGCGGTCGCGTGGTGGCGCACGCTGCCGACCGACAGCCAGGCGCGCTACGACCGCGTCGTCACGCTGTCGGCGAGCGACATCGCGCCGTCGCTGACCTGGGGTACCAGCCCCGAGGACGTCGTGCCGATCACCGGCATCGTCCCCGATCCGGAAAGCTTCGAGGACGCGTCGAAGCGCGTCGCGGCGCAGAAGTCGCTCGATTACATGGGCTTGGCCGCTGGCACGGCGATGCAGGACGTGCCGGTCGACTATATCTTCATCGGCAGCTGCACCAACAGCCGGATCGAGGATCTGCGCGCGGCCGCCGCGGTCGCGGACGGGCGCCGGGTCGTCGATGGGGTGCGCGCGTTGGTCGTGCCGGGGTCGGGGCTGGTCAAGCGCCAGGCCGAAGCCGAAGGGCTCGATCGCATCTTTCTTTCCGCCGGATTCGAATGGCGTGAGCCCGGATGCTCGATGTGCCTGGCAATGAACCCGGATAAAGTGCCGTCTGGCGCAAGGTGCGCTTCCACCTCGAATCGAAATTTCGTAGGACGACAAGGGCCGGGAGCACGGACACATCTGGTTTCCCCGGCGATGGCGGCGGCGGCGGCGGTCACGGGACGGCTGACCGACGTCCGCGAATTGATGGGGGGATCGCGATGAAGCGGGTACTCATTCTGTTGGTGGTCGGTTCGGTGTTGAGCGGCGTGGCCGCCTATGCGGCGATGGCGCGTCCGGCAGTGGCGGAAACCCCGCCGAGGTGACCCCGGTCCGTCGGGTTGAGGGCGGCGCCTATCCCTGGGGCGCGAAGAACGTCGATACCGACGTGATCATCCCGGCGCATTGGCTGAAGACGATCAGCCGTGCCGGCCTTGGCAAGGGCGCGTTCGAGACGGTCCGTGCGCAACCCGGCAACATTTTCGACGACGAGCGCTATGCCGGCAGCCCGATCCTGATCGCGGGCGATAATTTCGGGTGTGGATCGAGCCGCGAGCATGCCGCCTGGGCGCTCAAGGATCTGGGCATCACCGCGATTATCGCGCCAAGCTATTCGGACATCTTTTCGGGCAATGCGGTCAAGAACGGGATCGTACCGGTCGTTCTGCCGCAGGACGCGATCGACCGGCTGATCGAAGTCGCCAAGACCGACGAGGTGACCGTCGATCTGGAGACGATGACCGTCACCACCCCCTTCCAGGACCGCTTCGAATTCACGCTCGACGCGTTTCGTCGTACCTGCCTGATAGAGGGGCTGGACGAAGTCGGGCTGACGCTGGCAAGGGATACCGCGATTTCGAAATACGAATCCGCGGTCGCCGTAGAGCGTCCGTGGCTAAGGGTCTCTACTCAGGTATGACGTGGTCGTGACGGAGCCGATTTTGGTGTTGGGCAAGAAGCGAGGAGGGAGCGATGCCGTAGGCCATCGTGACCGACGAGCGACGCCGCCTGGCGCCAAAATCGGCCCGCCGCTCCGCGGTCGGCCGGACAAGTCCACTGGACGTCGTCGCTTGCTTGCGCGTAGCTATCCGCTACGCGACCGCGCTGCGCTTCTAGCCAGCGGATTTGTCCGGCCGATCACGATCCACATCATACCTGAATAGAGACCCTAACCGGGAGAGTGCGCATGCGGGGGTTGCTGTCTAAGGCACCTGGTGGACCCGAAACGCTGGTGATGGACGACCTGCCGGACCCCGTCGCGGGGCCGGGCCAAGTCGTCGTCGCGGTCAAGGCGTGCAGCATCAACTATCCCGACGTCCTGATCATCGAGGACAAATATCAGATGAAGCCGCCGCGCCCGTTCGCGCCGGGCAGCGAAGTGTCGGGCGTGGTCGATAGCGTCGGCGAGGGCGTGACCGGGTTCGCACCGGGCGATCGCGTCCTGTGCACGACGGGCGCTGGCGGGCTGGTCGAGAAGATCGCGGTGCCGGCGGCGTCGCTGTTTCCCTTGCCGGACGGGCGCAGCTTCGAAGAAGGCGCGTCGCTGATCCTGACCTATGGCACGACGATCCACGCCTTGCTCGACCGCGGGCATTTGAAGGAGGGGCATACGATGCTCGTCCTCGGCGCGGCGGGCGGGGTCGGCCTCGCGGCGATCGAACTCGGCAAGGCGTTCGGCGCGCGCGTCGTCGCGGCGGTGTCGTCGGAGGAAAAGGCGGCGGCGTGTCGCGAGGCGGGGGCGGACGACACGATCGTCTATGGCCGCGCGCCGTTCGACAAGGATCAGTCCAAGGCGCTGGCCGAGCAGTTCAAGGCGGCCGGCGGCAAAGGCGGCTACGACGTGATCTACGATCCGGTCGGCGGCGACTATGCCGAGCCGGCTTTGCGCTCGATCGGCTGGGAAGGGCGCTACCTTGTCGTCGGTTTCCCCGCCGGTATCCCGAAACTGCCGCTCAACCTGACGTTGCTCAAGAGCTGCGACGTGTGCGGCGTGTTCTGGGGCGCCTTCGCGGCGCGCGATCCGCAGGCCAACCGCGCGCATATCGATCGCCTGTTCCGCCTGTGGAAGGATGGCAAGATCGCCCCGCGCGTCACCGAGACCTTCGCGTTCGATGAGGGCGGCAAGGCGATCGCCAAGATGGCCGCGCGGGGCGCGATCGGGAAACTGGTGGTTAAGGTCGCGGATTAAACCAAATCCTCCCCGCCAGGGGGAGGTGTCAGCGCAGCTGACGGAGGGGGAGGACGGCGACCAACTATCCGCCCGTATCCGCCCCCTCCGTCGCCTTCGGCGCCACCTCCCCCTGGCGGGGGAGGATTGACGGCTTGGCATACTCAATCGGCCACCCTATCTCCCAACCCGTAACAACCGGCCAGGGAGCAGCCATGACCACCTTCGACGACCGCGAACGCGCTTTCGAGACCAAGTTCGCGCGCGACGAGGAGATGGCGTTCCGCGTCACCGCGCGCCGCAACAAACTGCTCGGCCAATGGGCCGCGAACTTGATGAAGCTGACGCCGGAGGAAGCCGAGGCCTATTCGCGCGCCGTCATTCAGGCCGAGTTCGAGGAAGCCGGCGACGAGGACGTCGTGCGCAAGCTGTTGGGCGATCTGACCGCGGCGGGCGTCGAGGTCGATGACGCAATGGTCCGCAAGGCGATCGAAGAGCAGGCGATCGAGGCACGTCGTCAGCTGATGGAATCCAAATAACATGCCGATGGCCGCGGCCGACATCGAAGCGCTGATCGTCGCGGGCATTCCCGACGCCCGGGTCGAGATCACCGATCTCGCCGGCGACGGCGATCATTATGCCGCGCGCGTCGTCAGTGCCTCGTTCGCCGGGCAGCCACGGATCAAGCAGCATCAGGCCGTTTATGCCGCATTGGGCGACCGCATGGGCGGCGTGCTGCACGCGTTGCAGCTCACTACCGCGGTCGAGTGAAGGAGTAGATCGATGACCGACCAAACCCAGGAGCGTATCGCGGGGCTCGTCAACGGCGCCGACGTGCTGCTGTTCATGAAGGGCAGCCCACTGTTTCCCCAGTGCGGCTTTTCGAGCCGCGCGATCGCGATCCTTCAGCATCTGAACGTCGAATTCGACAGCGTCGACGTGCTCCAGGATCAGGAAGTCCGTCAGGGTATCAAGGCCTATAGCGACTGGCCGACCATCCCCCAGCTGTACGTCAAGGGCGAGTTCGTCGGCGGCTCCGACATTATGATGGAAATGTACGAGAGCGGAGAGCTTGCGCAACTCTTCGCCGATCAAGGCGTTACGCCAGCGTAATAGAGTAAAAGGGAGGGCTTAGTGCTCCTCAACAGCGACTTTCCGCGGCGGCCGGGTACGGCCGGCCCGCTGATTTTGTGTGACCTGACGCAAAGCTATGCTCCGTCGGGGGGCGGCGGGATCAGCACGTATCTGCGCGAGAAGCGCGACTATGTGCTGACGCACACGCCGCATCATCTGCTGCAGATCGTGCCGGGGCCGGAAGACCGGATCACGGTCAACGGTCGGCACATTTTCGCGGAGGTCGGCGCCGAGCCGGTGCGCGGCAGCCCCAATTACCGCTTCATCCTGCGAACCAAGGCGGTGCGCGACATCCTGGCGCGGTATCGGCCCGACGTGATCGAGTCACTGTGCCCGTGGGTGCTGCCCTGGACCGCGATCAATCATCGCAAAGCTTTTCCGGAAACGACGCTGATCGCCGGCTACCGCACCGATTTCCCCAACGCGCACGTCTATCGCGTCGGCCAGGCGAAGTTCGGCGAGACGATCGCGCGGGCACTGCAATGGCTGAGCTATGGCTATGCCGAGATCACCTATCGCGAGTTCGACTGGGTCTACACGCTGAGCGAAGATGCGCGCGCGGCGCTGGGCCGGCGCAAGATCACGCGCACCGACGTCCTGCCGCTCGGCGTCGATATCGAGATGTTTTCGCCCGACAAGCGCGACCCCGGCTATCGCCAGGAGCTCGGCCTGCCGGGCAACGGGCCGCTGCTGATCTATGCCGGCCGCGTCGATAACGAGAAACGCGCCGACCGCCTGATCGACATGTTCAAGATATTGCCCGCCGATTTCGGCGCGGCGATGGTGATGATGGGCGACGGCAAGCTGATGGCGCGGCTCCAGGCCGAAGCAGCGGGACTGCCGATCGCGTTCCCGGGGTTCGAAAAGGATCGCGCCGAACTCGCCCGCGCGCTGGCGTCGTCGGATCTCTACGTATCGGCGATGGCGGACGAGACGTTCGGCATTTCGGTGCTGGAGGCGCAGGCGTGCGCCTTGCCGGTGGTCGGGGTGGCGTCGGGTGCGATGCCCGATCGCGTGCCGCACGGGCTGGGGCTGCTCGGCCCGGTCGACGACACGACCGCGATGGCGCGGAACGTCGTGTCGCTCTGGGGCGACGACCACGACGCCATCGGCCTGGCCGCCCGCGCGCATGTCGAGGACAATTTCAGCTGGCGGCGAACGTTCGAGCATCTGCTCGGGCATATTTATCCCAAGGCGATGGCGCATGCCGCCGCGCGCGCGGGGTCGGGCAAGGGCTGGCGCTTTCCCGGCGTCGCGCACGCCGATCCTATGCAGCTTGCCGCGGCCGAATGATCTGATTGTAGGAAGAGCCGGGTGAGGGTGGACCGGCGCGAGATCGGGGGAAGCGCCGGTCCACCCTGCTGAAGCGGGAAACCGCTCGGGCGCCTGATACCTTGCAGAGCGCGTGCCAGTTTGGACGAGGCGCGGAATTCTGCGGTATTCGATGGTTAACGGTGCAAATCGCGCGGTTGGGCCTGTAAGTTTTTCCGACGATTTCCCCGATCTTGACCGACCCCGCTTGACCACGGCCGTAATCAGTGCGATTACAGACGTAATCATAGCGGGAGCGAGTCGTGGCCGAACGTATCAGCGATGCCGAACACACCGTGATGGAAGTGCTGTGGGAGCAAAGCCCGCTCAGCGCCCAGGACGTGTCCGAACGCGTCCCCCCCGAGCGCGACTGGAGCGCGAACACGGTCAAGACGTTGCTCGGCCGCCTGCTCGCCAAGAACGCGATCGCGCATGAGGAGGATGGCCGCCGCTATCTCTATCGGCCGATCGTCGCGCGCGAAGATTATGTCGCGGGTGAATCGCAACGGCTGATCGACCGGCTATTCGGCGGCAAGCTGACCCCGTTGGTGGCGCATCTCGCCGAACGCGATCAGCTGACCGACCAGGACATCGCCGAGATCGAAGCGCTGCTGAAGGATCTCAAATCGTGAACGGCGGCGTTTCAATCAGCTGGGGAATCGAGGCGCTGATCGCCTCGGCCGTGCTGATGGCGATCGTGCTCGTCATCCGCGCTCCCGTCCGCCGTACCTTCGGGCCTGGCATCGCATACGCCTTGTGGGCGTTGCCGGCGATCCGCCTGGTCCTGCCGCCGCTGCCGCAATTGCCGGCGTGGAAGAGCGCGGCCGCCGCGGTCGCCACGCCCGATCTGGCCCAGACATTGACCGTTTACGTGATCGAGCCGCTCGGAGGCTCGGCCGCCGCGCCTGCATCCCTGTTTTCCTCGCTCGGACTGCCCTTGGCCGTGCTGTGGGGTGTCGGCGCGGCGGCGTTTATCGGCTGGCATGCGATCAGCCACTGGCGGTTCTGCCGCCGGATGATCGCGGGCAGCACGCTGAGCGAGCGCGCCGGGGCGATCGACGTGATCGAGACCGAAGCGGCGTCGGGACCGCTCGCGTTCGGTATCTTCCGCCGCTACGTCGCCTTCCCGCGCGATTTCGCCGAGCGGTACGACGCCGACGAGCGTGAACTCGCGTTGCTTCATGAACTCGGCCACCACCAGCGCGGTGACCTGTTCGCCAACTGGATCGCGCTCGGCGTGCTGGCGCTGCATTGGTTCAATCCGCTCGCGTGGCGCGCCTTCCGCGCGTTCCGCAGCGACCAGGAAATGGCCAACGACGCCCGCGTGCTCGCCGGACGCTCGGCGATCGACCGCCACACTTATGCCTGCGCGATCGTCAAGGCGGCGCATGGCGGTGCGGTGTCGGCGGCATGCCACCTCCACACGATCAACGACCTGAAAGGACGGTTGAAGATGCTTACCACCGGAACGCGCTCGCGTACTCGCCTAGCGCTGGGCGGCACCGCCGTCGCCGCGCTGATGATCGTCGGGCTCGCCGGCACCGCCAGCGGTACCGCCGCCGCCGCCAGCGTGCGCGCCGGCGTCGAAAAAGCGACCGGGATCGACATCGCCAAGTTCGACGCCAAGCCGCAGAGCATGCCGCCGACGGCGCCCGCAATGCCCGAAGGTGCCGAAGTGCCGGCCCCGCCTGCGCCGCCCGAGGCCGCGGCGCCGCCCGCCCGCGTCAAGAAGATCAAGATCGTCAAGATCGACAAGGACGGCAACACGATCAGCGAGAACGTCACGGACATCCCCGACGTGCCGGACATGCCCGAGCTGGCGGACATGCCGGAGCTCAAGAACATTCCCGATGTCCGGTCGGGCGACTGCAAGGGCGGCGGTGACGCCACCGTGATCAACAAGCAGAAAGGCGACAGGCGGATCATGATGATCTGCACCAACCGCATCCAGCGGATGGCGAGCCTGGCGGCCGACCGCGCGATGCGCGCGAAGGATATCCAGCGCATGTCCTATGACCGCGCGCTGGAAGGGCTGCGCCGCGCCCGCGAAAGCATGATGCGGAACGACAATCTGACGGGCGAAGGTCGACGGGACGCCCTCGACGGGATCGACGAAGCGATCCGCGACATGGAGGCGGAGCGCGCCGAGCGCGATTGATTTCACGAGCCTAGGAGGGAGGGGGAATGGGCGGCGCCGGTCACGCGCCGCCCTGAACCCTTGCTAAGCGCCGCTTGCCGGGCCATCTCGCCGGCATGAGCGAACAACAGCCCGGCGTGCCGCAGGTCCTCGAACCGCTGGTGACGCGGGTGCTGGCGAACAATCCGTCGCCCTTCACGCATACCGGCACCCAGACGCACCTGGTCGGCACCACCGATCTGGCTGTGATCGATCCCGGGCCTGACTATCCCGAGCATATCGACGCGCTGATCGCCGCGATCGGCGGGCGGCCGGTGACCGCGATCGTCATCACGCATACGCATCGCGATCACAGCCCCGGCGCCGCGCCGCTCAAGGCCGCAACGGGGGCGCCGATCGTCGGGTGCGCGCCGCTCGCGCTCGACGATCTCGGCCCGCGTGCCGATGCGAGCTTCGACGCGGACTATGCGCCCGATCGCGTGCTGGGCGAGGGTGACAGCGTGTCGGGACAGGGCTGGACGCTGACCGCGCTCGCGACGCCGGGCCACACCAGCAACCATCTCGCCTTCGCGCTGCCCGAGACCAAGGCGCTGTTCACCGGCGATCATGTGATGGGCTGGTCGACCACGATCGTCTCGCCCCCCGACGGCGACATGGCGGCGTACATGGCGAGTCTCGCCAAGCTGCAGGATCGCGACGACCGCATCTATTACCCCGCGCATGGCGACCCGGTCGATCGGCCGCAGCGGCTGGTGCGCGGGCTGATCGGCCATCGCAAGCAGCGCGAGGGGCAGATACTGCGCCTGCTCGACGCCGCGCCGCAGGACATCCCGGCGATGGTCGCGAAAATGTATGTCGGGATCGACCCGCGCCTGTTTCCCGCCGCCGAGCGATCGGTGCTGGCGCATCTGATCGATTTGCAGGCGCGGGGGCTGGCCAGCCAGGACGGCGATAACTGGCGCCGCTAGCGAAACGATCTCGCGACTGATATACAAGGTGCCTGATCGATCCGGGGGGATGAATCATGGCTACACTCGCCGCACCGCCTATCGCGCCGACGCGCGACGACAATTTCTTTCTGAAGATGGCGCTCGTCATGGCGGTGACGATCATCGCCGGTTTCTCGCTGCAACTCGCGGCGGGCCGATCGACCTTCCGCTCGCCGCCGCTGGTCCATGCCCATGCTATCGTCTTCATGGGCTGGTGGGTGATCTATCTGCTCCAGAACGTCTTCGTCACGCGCGGGTCGATGACGCTGCATCGCAAGCTCGGCTGGATCGCCGTGATGTGGACCGTGCCGATGGTTTTCCTGGGCTGCGCCGTAACGGTGGCGATGGTGCGCGCGGGGCATGTTCCCTTCATCTTCCGTCCGCTCCAGTTCCTGATTTTCGATCCGATGACGGTCTTCACTTTCGTCGGGTTGACCGCCGCCGCGGTCGTCATGCGGCGGCGCACCGAATGGCATCGCCGGCTGCATTATTGCGGCATGTCGATGCTGCTGGGGCCGGCGTTCGGGCGCTTGCTGCCGATGCCGTTGCTGGTGCCGTGGGGATGGGAGGCGGCGTTCGCGGCGTGCCTGATCTTCCCGGTCATCGGCATGATCGCCGATCGTCGCCGCACGGGCACGGTGCATCCGGCGTGGAGCCGTGGCGTCGCCGTGATGATCGCATCGTTCATCGTGACGGAGGCGATCACCTATAGTCCGGTGGGGAGCGCGATCTATACTGCGGTCACGGCGGGCTCGCCGGGCGCCGAGGTGCCGCCGCTGGATTTCCCACCGCCGCCCACCGGTCCCTTGATTACGGGACGCTAGACGCTTGATCGCGGTCCTTTGCGGGGCCATGTCTTCGGCATGGAACAGCATCCGCACCTGAAGGGCCTCGACCTCCGCGCCGAAATCGACCGTTTGCGCCAAGAGCGCAATGCGGTGATCCTGGCGCATTACTATCAGAAGCCGGAAATCCAGGACCTCGCCGATTTCGTCGGTGACAGCCTTGATCTGTCCAAAAAGGCGCAGGCGACCGACGCCGAGGTGATCGCGTTCTGTGGGGTCAAGTTCATGGCGGAAACCGCCAAGATCCTGTCGCCCGACAAGATCGTCGTGCTGCCCGATCTCAATGCCGGATGCAGCCTGGAGGACAGCTGCCCGCCCGACCAGTTCGCGGCGTTCCGCGCACAGCATCCGGATGCGATCGCGCTGACCTACATCAACTGTTCGACCGAGGTGAAGGCGCTCAGCGACATCATCGTGACCTCGTCGTCGGCGGAAAAGATCCTGAGCCAGATACCGAAGGACCAGAAGATCATCTTCGGCCCCGACAAGAACCTGGGCGGTTACCTCGCGCGCAAGACCGGGCGCGAGATGCTGTTGTGGCCGGGCGTGTGCATCGTGCACGAGGCGTTCAGCGAGACCGAATTGCTCAAGCTCCAGGCGCAGCATCCGGATGCGCCGATCGCCGCGCACCCCGAATGCCCGCCCTATATCCTCGACCATGCCGATTATGTCGGCTCGACCAGCGGCATCCTGAAGTTCGCGGGCGAGATGGCCGGCGATACGCTGATCGTCGCGACCGAGCCGCACATCATCCACCAGATGGAAAAGGCCGCGCCGGACAAGCATTTCATCGGCGCGCCGGGGGCGGACGGCAACTGCAACTGCAATATCTGCCCCTACATGGCGCTCAACACGATGGAGAAGCTCTACATCGCGCTCCGCGACCTCGAGCCGCGGATCGAGATCGAAGAGAGCCTGCGCCTGAAGGCGAAGAAGAGCCTCGACGCGATGCTCGCGATGGCGAGCGGGACGGTGGGGATGGGGGACCTCGGGCCGGTTAGGGTGACGGGGGATTGAACTCGGCGGCTCCCCTCCCTTCCAGGGAGGGGAGTAGGTAGCTACTTCTCCAACCGTCCATCCTTCAGCGCCTTCGCCTCGAACGGGAACAGCACGTCCTTGTCCGGCGCCTCGACCGTCTTCGCCACTTCGTCGGGCGCCAGTGCGCGCAGGACGTGGCGGATGATCGCCTTATGCGCTTTCTTCTTGTGGTCCGCCCGCACGCAGATCCACGGCGCGACCGCGCAGTTGGTCGCGAGCAGCATCGCGTCGCGCGCCTTGGTGTAGTCGTCCCATTTATCCTGCGCGACCGCGTCGAGCGGGGATCGCTTGAGCGCCTTCAGCGGATTGCTCGCGCGATCGTCGAGCCGTTCCTTCTGCTCGGCCTTGGTGATGTCGAGCCATAGCTTGACCAGCTTGATCCCGCTTTCAACCAACATCCGTTCGAAATCGGGTACGTCCTTCAGAAATTGCGCCTGTTCCTCGGGCGTCGAGAAGTTGTTGACCACCTCCACCCCGGCGCGGTTGTACCAGCTGCGGTTGAAGATCACGAGCTCGCCCGCCGCGGGCAGTTGCGCGACGTAGCGCTGGAAATACCATTCGGTCTTCTGCCGGTCGTTGGGCTTGGGCAGCGCGACGACGCGGGTCGAGCGGACCGAGAGATGCTCGGTGAGCGCCTTGATCGTGCCGTCCTTGCCCGCGCTGTCGCGGCCTTCGAGGACGATGATCGTGCGCTCGCCGGTTGCCGCGTGGGCGAGCTGCATTTGGACCAACCCGAGCTGGAGGTCGTCGCCGCCGTCTTTCTTCGCCATTCGCCGTGTCTCCGTGTGATGTGCCAACCTGCCGTTCGCGTCGAGCGAAGTCGAGCGGCGTTTCCGATCGACGTGTCTCGACCTAGGCCAACGCCCCAGCCATCTCGGCCAGTTTGGCGATCGTGTTCATATTGCGCGCGGTGCCGGTCTTGGCGGCGGGGATGACCAGCTTCGATCCGGCCATGCCCTCGTCGGTATAGCGCACGTAGATCTCGCGTTTGCCGAGTTCGATTTCCTCCCCGTCGATGTGCCGGGCCTCGTTGGCCGCGTCCTTCGGCGGTTTATCGTCGAGCAGGATCGCCACGACGCGGTTGCCCGGCGCCTTGGGGAAGGGGTTGGCCTTGGCGATCGCCGTCATCTCCGCCGCGGTCCGCACCATCACGCCGACCGCCTTGCCGGCATAATCGTGCATCGCCTTTTCGAGCGCGGCCTTCACCGCCGCCTCGCTCTTGCCGCTGGTGAAGACGACGTTGCCGCTGGCGATATAGGTCTTCACCTTCTCGAACCCGATTTTCTCGCACATTGCGGCCAATTCGGTCATCGGCAGCTTGCCGGTGCCGCCGACGTTCACGGCGCGGAGCAGGGCGACATAGGCGGTCATGGTCGGCTCCATCGGGGTGGTCGCGGCTCCGCGATCATGGCAGACGGGCGGGCATGACGGAAACGACTTTCGCGATTCCCGGTTTCGACCTCGACGCCTTCGTCCGCGCCACGCTGGCGGAGGATCTGGGGGAGGAGGGCGACATCACCTCCGCTGCGGTCATTCCTGCCGATGCGCGGTTTGCCGGCGTGATGGACAGCCGCGATGCGATCGTGGTCGCGGGGTTGCCGATCGCGCAGATGTTCTTCCGCGCGCTCGACCCCGCGGTCGAAATAGACATGCTGGTCGCGGACGGCGATCAGGTGGCAGCGGGGACCGACTTGATGCGGCTGGGCGGCAAGGCGCGCGCGATGCTTACCGCCGAGCGGTCGGCGCTCAACACCGTCCAGCACCTGTCGGGCATCGCGACGATGACGCGTGCCTATGTCGAACGCATCGCCGGGACCGGCGCGACGTTGCTCGACACGCGCAAGACCATCCCTGGCCTCCGCTTGCTCGAAAAGTACGCGACGCGGATGGGCGGGGCTACCAACCATCGCATGGGGCTGTGGGACGCGGCGATGATCAAGGACAATCATGTCGCGGTGGCCGGCAGTATCGGACAAGCGGCGGGCGCGGCGAAGGCGGCGGGCATTGCGCGGATCATCGTCGAAGTCGATCGCGTCGATCAGATCGAACCCGCGCTGGCGGGGGGCGCGACGCATCTGCTGCTCGACAATATGGACGTGCCGACCTTGCGCGGCGCGGTCACCCTGGTCGGCGGACGCGTGCCGACCGAGGCGTCGGGTGGGGTCAAGCTCGACACGATCCGCGCGATCGCCGAAACCGGGGTTACCTATATCAGCGTCGGGCGACTGACCCAGTCGGCACCGGCCGCGGACATCGGACTGGATTTCGCGCTAAGAGACTGACAAGCTGACGAAAACAAAACAGGGGGATGCAATGCGGCCGAAGTCGATCGTCTATTACGAAATCGCTTATCTGGCGTCGGTGCTGTTGGGGATCGCGGTAACCGCGATGACCTGGACCGCGAACAGCCAGACGCAGGAGGTCGAACAGATACGCGCAACATTGGGGCCGTCGTTCCTGCCGATCCTGTATGTGTTCATCTACACGCTGTCGCTGGCGCTGTGGTATTTCACCGCGCGCGTGCCGAACGCCGTCGCCAAGTGGATCGTCGTGGGGTGGTTCGTCCTGTCGGCGATCGGTGTCGGATTGGCGCTCATCGGCGGGAACATGCCGGTCAATCTGTCGGGCGCGCTGGCCCTGGCGGCGTTCGTATTGAACGCGATCGCGGTCTATCTGTTGTTTCGGCCCGACGCGCGGGCCTGGTTTGGGGAAAAAGCATGAAGCAGGTCGCCCGGATTGCCGCTGCGGCGCTGGCGCTGGCGCCCGGTATCGCGAGCGCGCAGGCGCTGGTCTGCACCGCACCCGGCGTGGCGCCGCGTCCGGTGGATGACCTCGCCAGCGCCAGCCAGCCGCAGCGCGTGCTGCCGATCGGCGGCTATACCCTGGCGATCACCTGGTCCCCGCAATTCTGCCGCACCGGCGGATTCACGCCAGCGGCGCGGTTTCAGTGCGGCAGCGGCAATCGCTTCGGCTTCACCCTCCACGGATTGTGGCCCGACGGCGTGGGGAAGGACTGGCCGCAATATTGCACCTCCACCGCCTTGCTGCCGCCCGCAACGATCAAGGGCATGATGTGCGCGACGCCATCGGCGCAATTGCTGCAGCACGAATGGGCGAAGCACGGCACGTGCATGGGCATCACCCCCGTGCAATATTTCGGGAAGTCGAGCGCGTTGTACGCGAAGCTTCGCTACCCCGACATGAATGCCTTGTCGCGCGGCCCGCTGACCGTCGGTCAGTTCACCGCGGCGTTCGCGGCCGCCAATCCGGGCGTACCTGCGACCTCCATCCGCGTCACGGCAGCGCGCGGGTGGCTCGACGAGTTGTGGCTGTGCCTCGACACGAAGCTCAACTACGAGCGGTGCAAGCCCAATACGGGCGGGCTAGCCGCCAATGCCTCGCTCAAGATCTGGCGTGGCAAAAGGCGTTAGCCTTCGATCACCGCGGTCGACGGGTGATGCTTGTCGAGATGCTTCTTGATGATCTTCAGGTTGCGCGTGTTCGAGCGGAAGAAGAAGTCGGGGATGGCGCCGACGAACGGGATCAGGCCGAGCAGGAAGTCGGTGCCGACATTGCCGAACATCCGCGCCATCTGGAGCTTCGACATGCCCAGGTTGCGCGCTTCCCACACCATATAGGCGCCCATCGCCGCACCGACGATGTCGCCGCCCACCGGCAGCACGTCGAGGATGACGTCCAGACCGACCTTCTGCTTGGTGCCGGGGATCCGAAAGAGGCCCTCGAGCACATGCTCGAGCCCTTCGATACGCCGCCGCACCGACGCGGCGTCGGTACCGAGCGGAACGATAGAGCCCAGATTGGGCGGCGACATGCGAGTGGTATTGGCCATTGTTGCACCTAATTGGTGTCGGGTCTCAACCGATTCAACGGGTGCCAGCCCCGCGTGTTCCCTTGCCATTGCTTGAGCCGCAGCGACACCAGCGACCAGCGTAGCGGAGTCGCGATCGGGATGAAGGCGACGTCGGAGGCCATCAGCCCGTCCGCTTCGGCGATATGCTGGCCGCGCGCCGCCATGTCGGGCGCGTCGCGGGCCGCTTCCAGCGCTGCGCGTGCTTCGTCGCTGCAAACCACGCAGGCGGTGGCGAGATACCAGCGCGCGCTGTCGTAGGGGGCCACTGCATCGATCAATCGCAGGTCGGCTTCCGCGTTCATAGCCACCCGTTCGGGCTGCACGCCGATCAGGATCAGCCGCGCGGCGATCTGACCGTAGAGCAACGTCCCCCCGGGACCCGACGGCAAAGCGATGCGAAGGATCGGTGCGGCCTTGCTGGCGGCGCGGTAACGCGCAACCTCTGCCCGTGCCGCCGCGAGCCGCGCGTCCGGCGCCAGCGTCGTCCAGGTGGGAATGGCGGGAGGCACTGCGGAGTCGAGCTTGTCGGGCAGCAACCGCTCGACGGGCTGGCCCCAATCGGTCGTAACTGCGCCGATCAACGCCGCCCGGTCGATCGCCTGCGCGACAGCCGCGCGGCCCGAGGCGCTCGCCAGCAGCCCGTCGCGATTGACGATCGCCAACCCGAACAGACCGGCCGCCGGATCGATCTTGATATTGGTCGGCGAAATTTGCGTGCGGGCGAGCAGGGGATAGTCGTCGACCGTTCCGCCCATGACGTAGTCGGACTGTTTGGCCGCGAACCGGATCAGCGCGCGCGCCGTCGTCTCGCCGATCAGCCGGACGTCCTGTTCGGGCGACGGCTTCTGCACATCGTCGTCGGGCGATCGCACCGGGTCGATGGCGGGGCTTAGCAGGATGCCGGTGCCTGCAGTGTCGGTGACGCGGAACGGCCCGCTGCCGCCGAGCGGGTTGGCGCGCAGGATCGACAATTCGGGCTGCGCGAACAGCTTGAGCAGATCGGGCCGCGCGCGGCTGAGACGTACTTCGATCACCGCGTCGGTCATCACCGCGACATCATCGATCGCGCTCAGGAAGGGCTTGAGCGGGTTGCGCGATCCGGGCGCGATGGCGCGTTTCAGGATCGTGGCGACGTCGGCGGCGGTGACCTTGGCCCCATCGCTCCATTCGGCCTCGCGCAGGCGGAAGATGTAGGTGCGACCGGCGTCGATCACGATCCAGCGCTCGGCAAGCCCCGGTTCGATCTGGCCGGCGGCGTCGAACCGCACCAGCCCCTGTGCCGTCGAATCGAGCACCAAACGCTGCGCCGCGTCGATGCCGCGCTTGTTGACGTCGGCATAGGTCGGGCGGCCGCCGATCGCCGACACCACGACCGGACCCTTGTCGGGGCGCTGCTGACACGCCGCGACGGTGCACAAAGCGAGCAGGGGGAGGAGCCGGCGGCGCGCGATCATCGCGCCCTTCATGCCAGCTTCGGCGCGGTGGTGCCAATGACAAGCTTCGCTTGCGTCGCGCCGTTTAGCTTGTCATTCGATCGGTCAGCGCGGACGTGGCGAAATTGGTAGACGCACGGGACTTAAAATCCCTCGCCCATTGGGTGTGCGGGTTCGAGTCCCGCCGTCCGCACCATTCGATGGATTAAGCGATGTATTGTCGCTGTGTTCCGACCCGGCGAAGCCGGGTCGTCGTCGGTCCTTGGCGTTGCCAAGGCCGGCCGGCTGAACGTCAGTGGATCTTAAGGCTCACTCGCTGCGCTCTGTTCGCCCTAAGCTCTCTCAGACGTTCAGCTTGATCCGCATTTCCTTGCCAGGCTTGAAATACGGCACGCGCTTGGCGTCGACCGCGACCAGTTCGCCGGTGCGGGGATTACGGCCGGTGCGGGCATCGCGGGGGCGAGTCGAAAACGCGCCGAAGCCACGCAACTCGACCCGGCCGTCACCGGCCAAGCGCCGGGAGATTTCGTCGAAGAACGTCGTCACGATCGCTTCGACATCGCGCGCCGCGAGGTCGGGATTCTCGTCCGACAGTTTCTGGATCAATTCCGAGCGGATCATTTTCAGTCAGTCTCCCCACATCGGCCGTCGCGAATATGCGAAGCAGCCGCCTGCAACTGCCGACCCAGCCAAACGGCCACGACGACAACCTTCCCTGAGAACCATCATAAAACGAAAGTGAGCCCTGCAATAGGACTGATTCGACATCGAAATGTCAAAAAATGGGTAGTATCACGTAGATACTACCCATTTTGAGCTTACTTCTTGGTGTCGCGCGCCTTGAGCGCTTCGCCCAGGATGTCGCCGAGCGACGCACCCGAATCGGACGAGCCGTACTGAGCGACCGCCTGCTTCTCTTCGGCGATCTGCATCGCCTTGACCGAGAAGGTGGGCTTCTTCGACCGGTCGAAGCCGGTGACCATCGCGTCGAACTTCTGGCCGACCTGGAAACGCTCCGGACGCTGCTCGTCGCGGTCGCGGCCGAGGTCGGTGCGCTTGATGAAGCCGGTCGCGCCGTCTTCGCCGACCTGAACTTCGAGGCCCGCGTCGCGGACTTCGAGGACGGTGACGGTGACGATGCTGTTCTTGTTCAGCTTGTCGCCGCTGACTGCCGACGCTGCCGACGGGGCGCCCGACGGGCCACCACGCTCGAGCTGCTTCATGCCGAGCGAGATGCGCTCCTTCTCGGCGTCGATGTCGAGCACGATCGCCTTCACCATCTCACCCTTGCGATGCAGGTTGAGCGCGTCCTCGCCCGAAATGCCCCAGGCGATATCGGACATGTGGACCATGCCGTCGACATCGTTGTCGAGGCCGATGAACAGGCCGAATTCGGTCGCGTTCTTGACTTCGCCTTCGACCTCGGTGCCGACCGGATGGGCTGCCGCGAAGGCCTCCCACGGATTGGCCTGGGCCTGCTTGAGACCCAGCGAGATGCGGCGCTTGTCCTCGTCGACCTCGAGCACGACGACATCGACTTCCTGCGAGGTCGAGACGATCTTGCCGGGGTGGACGTTCTTCTTGGTCCAGCTCATTTCGGAGACGTGGACCAGGCCCTCGATGCCCGGCTCGAGCTCGACGAATGCACCATATTCGGTGATGTTCGTGACGCGGCCCGACATCTTCGCGCCGACATGATACTTGGCGGCGGCGCCGTCCCACGGATCGCTCTCGAGCTGCTTCATGCCGAGCGAGATGCGCTGCGTGTCCTTGTTGATACGGATGATCTGAACCTTGACGGTGTCGCCGATGTTCAGGACTTCCGACGGATGGCCGACGCGCTTGTACGACAGGTCGGTGACGTGAAGCAGGCCGTCGATGCCGCCCAGGTCGACGAACGCACCGTAATCGGTGATATTCTTGACGACGCCGTCGATGATCTGGCCCTCGGCCAGCGACAGGATCAGGCCCGAACGCTGTTCAGCGCGGGTCTCCTCGAGGATCGCGCGGCGCGACACGACGATGTTGCCGCGCTTGCGGTCCATCTTGAGGATCTGGAACGGCTGCGGGATGTCCATCAGCGGCTGGACGTCGCGAACCGGACGGATATCGACCTGCGAGCCGGGCAGGAACGCCACGGCGCCGTCGAGGTCGACGGTGAAGCCGCCCTTGACGCGGCCGAAGATGACGCCTTCGACGCGGGCCGACTGCGTGAACTCGGCTTCCAGCTTGTCCCACGCGGCTTCGCGGCGGGCGCGGTCGCGCGACAGCATCGCTTCGCCGTGCACGTTCTCGACGCGGTCGACATAGACTTCGACTTCGTCACCGACCTTCAGATCGGCCTTCTGACCCGGAGCGGCGAATTCGCGCAGCGGCACGCGGCCTTCGGACTTCAGGCCGACGTCGATGACGGCCATGTCGTTTTCGATGCCGGTGACGGTGCCATGCACGACGCGGCCTTCGAAGCCGTCGGCATCACCCAGGGTCTGTTCGAGAAGTTTCGCGAAGTCGTCGCGCGTCGGAGTTGCGGCAGAAGCCATAAATTCGTGTTCCTAATCAATGTTTCCGGCCAACCGGTTGTCTCCGGTGGTCTTGGCCAAAACGCCGCGACGGCCGATTACCGGCACGGCATCCGAACGAACGGGGACACGGAGGAAACCAATGCGCCGAAAAAGCGAAAAGGGCGCGACGGGCATCCCATCGCGCCTGGCCTCCGCGAGAACCTGCTCGCTGGACGGCGCGCACATAGCGCCGAGAGGGCGTTATGGCAAGCTGGCGCCTCGTGCTGCTGCGGCCTTCAGCGCGAGTTGCCGCTCGACCAGTTCGATCGCGCGGATCACCGCGGCCTCGATCGATAGGAAGCTGGTGTCGAGGATGCCCGCATCGGCCGCCATCACCAGCGGCGCGGCATTACGGCCGGTGTCGCGCAAGTCGCGCGCGCGGATGTCGGCCAGCACCTTGTCGAGGCTGATCGTCGAGCCGCGTTCCCTCAATTCGCCATGGCGACGGCGGGCGCGGATCTGGGGCGTCGCCTTTACGAACAATTTCGCGTCGGCGTCGGGGGCGATCACCGTGCCGATATCGCGCCCGTCGAGCACGGCGCCGCCGGGCTGGTTGGCGAACTTGCGCTGGCGCTGGAGCAACGCGGCACGCACCAGCGGATGCTCCGACACGATCGACGCGCGTTGTCCGGCATCGTCGCTGCGCAGCGCCGCATCGTCGAGCATATCGTCCGGAAAGTTGCTGGCGGCGACGGCGTCGGCCTCGATCGTCGGGTCCAGCTCCATCCGGCGCACGTTCTCGGCGACCGCGCGATAGAGCAGGCCGGTGTCGAGATGCGGCAGCCTGTAATGCTTGGCGAGCGCGCGGGCGATGGTGCCCTTGCCGCTGGCGGCCGGGCCGTCGACGGCGATGATCATGCGATTCCCTTCATGCACTCCGATCTAGGCGAGCGCATCCTGCCGCGCCAGCCACGCCCGGATCAATGCGACCGTTTCCTGGGGCCGGTCGGCGAAGATACCGTGCGCGGCGCCAGGAATGGTGGCGAATTCCGCGCCGGAGACGCGTGCGGCAAAACCCGCAAGCGTGGAAGGGCGAGCCTCGTCATACTGGCCGCCGAGGAAGAGTGTGCGCTTGCCGTCGAGCTTGGTCAGCAACGGTTCGCCGTCATATTCCTTTAGCGTGCCGGTCGAGACGAACTCGCTAGCGCCCCACATCGCGTTGTAGATCTTCGGGTTGAACCCGTTAGGGTGAGCGCGGGCATAGGCGATGGACGCCGCGGTCGCAGCTTCGCGGCCGTTGAAGGCGCGATAGAAGGCGCTAGTGCCGGCGTCGCATACCGGTCCGGGCGCGACATCGCATTGCGCAATCTCGGTCTGGACGGCGGCGGGGAGCGATCCGCGCAAGGCATTGGCATCCGCGATCCAGCTTCTGGTCGATACCAATGGGCTTGCCAGGGCCAGTCCGCGTAACGCCACAGGGCGCCGTGCGCCATATTCTAGCGCGAGCGTGCCACCCCAGCTATGTCCGAGCAAGTGCCAGCGATCCACGCCGAGCGCCCGGCGCACCAGTTCCGCCTCGTCGACGAAGCGCGATACGCGCCAGTTCTTGGGGTCGTTGGGGCGATCCGACTGGCCGCTGTCGAGTTGATCGTACAGGATGACCGCGCGCTCGTCGGCGAGAGCCAGCGCGCCCAGGAAATGGCCGTGCGTGCCGCCAGGACCGCCGTGGAGCATGACGATAGGCGACTTGGGTCCGCGAAGGTCGCCGTTGACCCGGACATAGACGCGGCCGCCTTCGACCGCGACCATCTTCTCCAGATCGGGCGGCGCGTAGCCGTCCGGGTCGCGCGCCAGCAGGGAGCGGGGCAGGGCAAGGCTTGCCGCAAATGCCGCGCCGGTAGCAAGGAATAAGCGACGGTCGATCATTTGCCCTGCAACTCCTCAAGCGTCGCGAAGAAGGTCGGGTAACTGGTCGCGACCGGCGCGGCGTCGTCGATCGTGATCGGCGCCTTTGCATGCAGTCCCGCTACCGTCATCGCCATCGCGATGCGATGATCGAGCAACGACGCGATGGTCGCGCCGCCGGGGATGGGATCGCCGCCCGTGCCGGTGACCGCGAGTCCGTCCTCGAACTCCTCCAGCACGACGCCGCACGCGCCGAGCGCGGCGACCATCGCGGCGATGCGGTCCGATTCCTTGACGCGCAATTCGTGCGCGCCCCGCGCCACGCTGCGCCCCTGGGCGAAGGCGGCCGCGACGAACAGCACTGGATATTCGTCGATCATGCTCGGTGCGAGGTCGGGCGGTACGTCGATCGCCGTGAGCGGGGCATGACGTACGATCAGATCGGCAACCGGCTCGCCGCCGACGGTGCGCGGATCGACCTCGGTGATATCCGCGCCCATCATGTGCAGCGCAGTGAACAGGCCTGCGCGCGTCGGGTTCAGGCCGACATTGGCGATCGTCACTTCGCTGCCCGGCACGATCGACGCCGCGACCGCCCAGAACGCCGCCGAGCTGGGATCGCCGGGGACGACGATATCCTGCGGCTTCAATTCGGCCTCACCGGTAATCGAGATGACTCGCCCGCGATTGGTCGGCTCGACCGTCAGCGTCGCGCCGAACCCCGCCAACATGCGTTCGGAGTGATCGCGCGTCGCGACCGGCTCGATCACGCGGGTGATCCCCGGCGTATTGAGCCCCGCTAGCAGCACCGCAGACTTCACCTGCGCCGAAGCCACCGGCAGCGTGTATTCGATCGGCACCGCCGGGTTCATTCCGCGTACCATCATCGGTAAGCGTCCGCCCGGGCTTGCGGTTATATCGGCGCCCATCAGCGACAGCGGCTCGATGACCCGGCCCATCGGACGTTTCGACAGCGAGGCGTCGCCGGTGAACGTCGCGGTGATCGGGTGGCTCGCGATCAACCCTGCCAGCAGCCGCGTCGATGTCCCCGAATTGCCCATCTCGAGCGCCTGGCCCGGCTGCAGCAATCCGCCGACCCCGACGCCCCAGACCCGCCAGATGCCGTCGCCGGACCGCTCGATCGTCACGCCCATCGTGCGCATGGCGGCGGCGGTCGCGAGTACGTCCTCGCCCTCCAACAGTCCTTCGATCCTGCTTTCGCCCACCGCAAGCCCCGACAGCATCAACGATCGATGGCTGATCGACTTGTCGCCCGGCACCGTCACGCGGCCCTTGAGCGCGTCGCTCGCGGAAATCTCGATCGGCTGTGGGGCGGAATGGCTCATCGGCGGGGCTTTGACAGTGCCCTTGCGCTATGGCAAGGCGCCCGCCACTTTAGGGTTCACAACCCGAAATTTGCATAAATCGAAAGGTACACAGCGGCATGGTCAAGCCGGAATGGGGCACGAAGCGTACGTGTCCGAAATGCGCCACGCGTTTCTATGATCTGGGCAAGGAAGACCCGGTGGTGTGCATCGCGTGCAACACCGCGTTCAACCCGGAACCGATCCTGAAGTCGAAGCAGCCGCTGCCGTTCGAGGTGGTCAAGACCGATAAGCCCGAGAAGGACGATTCGGATCTCGAGGGTGAAGAGATCGACATCGCCGAGGACGAAGAGCCGTCCGCGGACGACGAAGTCGACCTTGGCGGGGACGACGATCTGGGCGTCGAAACCGGCGGCGACGACGACGATCATTGATTTTATCGGGCAGGCGGGAAACACCCGCTTGTCAAAGGGGCGCTGCTTCGTTTAGGGGCGGCGCCTTCCCAAGGACGTGGGGCCGTAGCTCAGCTGGGAGAGCGCTGCAATGGCATTGCAGAGGTCAGGGGTTCGATCCCCCTCGGCTCCACCATTTCCACCTTCCGATATCACGCACATTGCAGCGCGCAGAGCAGCCACAGGCGTGTTTTGCTACGTATCGAACGATCCGCTTGACCAAAGGACTGTGTTACGAAACTATCACGCCAGGCAAGGTTGGAGCGTGAGATGGATCGTCGGCAGTTTCTAGCGAGCGCCGGGGCGCTCGGTGTGGTCGGTGTTTGGGCGACACGATCGGCCGCCAAGCTGTCGGCCGTCGCGTGGCGGGAAGATCGCAAACTCTATCCGCAGGGTGTCGCGTCGGGGGATCCGGACGAGCATAGCGTCATTCTGTGGACGCGGCGGCCGTTCGATCAGGGCGAGCGGCACAATTTGACCGTCGAAGTGTCGCTTGATGCCGATTTTCGCCAGGTCGTGGCGCGGGCGAAAGCGCCGGTGCTGGCGGCTGCAGACTGGACGTGCCGCGCGCTCGTCGGCGGCCTCGCGCCGGCGACGAACTATTGGTATCGCTTCACCGACGAGACCGGCGCCGGCAGCCGCGTCGGCCGCACGATCACCGCGCCGCGCGTCACCGATCCGCGCCCGGTCCGCTTCGCCTTCGTCTCCTGCAACAGCGTCAACGAAGGCGCGCAGAACGCCTATCGCCGGATGATCTGGGAGGATGAACGTGCGCCGGCCGACGGCAAGCTCGGTTTCGTCCTCCACCTCGGCGATTTCATCTACGAGGTTTACGAAAAGCCCGCCGAGCTGCCGAAGCGTTATGCGCGCACCGTCTACGATCTCGGCCCCGTCCCCGATGAGCGCAAGGTCAGCAAATATTTCTACGTTCCCACTACCCTTGCCGGCTATCGTCACATCTATCGCGCGCATATCGACGATCCCGACATCCAGGATGCTCGCGCGCATCTCCCGTTCGTGTGCATCGGCGACAATCACGAATTTTCCTGGCAGGGCTGGCAAAGCTTCATCAGATATCCGGGCAGCGCGGCCGAGCCTGCGCAGCCGCTGCGGGTTGCCGCCAATCAGGCGTGGTGGGAATATATCCCCTCGCGCGTGCGCAAGGCATCGGGCGCCGGGCTCGATCAGTTCGGGCCGCCGAAGGTGGCGAAGGCGCCGATCGAAAAGTTCGACGACGACGGTTTCGGGACCGAGCAAAACAACCGCGTGGCCGTCGGCAGCATGACGGCGTATCGGGCGATGCGCTACGGCCGGCACGTCGATCTGATCCTGACCGATCTTCATAGTTACAAGGCGACGGATCCGACCGACCGGCCCGAGGCGGCGGCGCTCGACCTCGGGAGACTATCCGGTCCTCCCGCAGGAGTGGCTGGAGATCGTCGATGGCGGCCGGGACTATGCCGGTGGCAAACCTCCGGAAACCATCAAGCTCGGCGACAAGAGCATCCCCAATTTCCGCAAGGACGAACCCGCTCACACGGTACTCGGTCGCGAACAGAAGGTCTGGCTCAAGGAGCGGCTGACCAAGTCGACCGCGACGTGGAAGATCTGGGGCGTGACCAATGGCACGCTCGATCAGCGGACCGACGTCCAGAACTTGCCCGCCGGGATGGTAAAGGACAAATGGCCGGGCAAGGACTTCGGCAATTTCGCGAATGGCGATTTCAGCAACGCCTTTGCCGAACGCGCCGAAATCTATGACATGATCCGCGACAAGAAGATTTCGGGCTTCGTCACGGTATCGGGCGATCGCCACAGCTTCTGGGCCGGCTATGCAGCGCCGAAGCTGCCGCCGGCCGGCTTCGATCCTGTAGGGTTGAGCTTCATCACCGGCTCGATCTCCGCGCCAGGGATGGGCGAGGCTGTGGAATTCGCCAAGCCATCACCGCAACAACCCCTGTTCGTGCGCAAGGTCGACGGCGCGCCGCCGGAGCATACGGTCAACTTGACGATCAAGCGCGGCGTCCGAGCGGCGCTGGAATACGCGGCGAGCGGCGATATTGCGAAGGCGCGCGCGCTGACCAATCCCGACGTGGCGCCCCACGTCGCGTTCGTCGATATGGCCGGCCACGGCTATACCGTGGTCAGCGCGGGTCCCGACGCCGTCGACTCCGAGTTCGTCTGCATCGAACGTCCGATCAAGCGTGCCACGACGCCCGACGGCGGCCCGCTTCGCTATCGTGTCTCGCATCGCGCGATGATGTGGCGACCGGGCGAGGCACCCAAGCTGGAACAGCGGGTTATGGAGGGCGATCCGAAGCTGTCGATCTGAACGACGGAGCAGTGCCGCGGTCCGTCCCGAAACCGGACGGTGGTTAACCAATCTTAACGATGGTCTGAATCGTAAACGCGGCGTTTACTGTTCGCCATGTCACGCAACTTCGCACGTCGCCCCCGCGGGGCCAGCCACCCCTTCCGTCAGCGAGTCGCCGTGCAGGCCGACGTGGTGCAGCGGCGGAACGACGACAACGACCTGAAGCTCTTCGCGTTGAGCTTCACCGCCTTCTTCATCTGTATCTACACGCTGATCTTCTGATCGCGCGCTAGTCGCAGGCCTTGTGCAGCTTCCACGCTAGCCAAGCCGAAATCGGGCACATCGCCGCGACCAGATAGAGCATGTGGGTCGATCCCACGCCCCAATTGGTCAGCAGCGACACGAACGCCGATCCGACCGCCATCGCCCCCGAATTGACGACGTTGTTCGCCGCGACTGTGCGGGCGGTCTCGTCTTGGTGCACGGTCGTCGTCAGGAAGGCGTAGAGCGGCACGACGAACATCCCGCCGAAGATCGCGATCCCGACCAACGCCGCGATCAGCGGCCACGCCATCGGCTCCGCGATGAACTCCAGCGTCGTATAGAGATGCCCCGCCGCGGCGGGCGTCCATGCCTCGCAAAGCCACGAGAACAGCATCACGAACCCGCCCATGATCATCACGGTGATCGGACCGAACCTGGCCGAGGTATGGCCTTTGAGCAGCGAGTTGATCGCGACCGATCCAATGGCGATCCCGACCGAGAACAGAGCGGTCAGCAAGGTCGCGACATGCTTGTCCGCGGTCAGCACGTTCTTCGCCAGCGGGGTGAAGATGACGATCAGGACGATTCCCATCGTCCAGAAGAAGCTGATCGCGCAGATCGCCAGGAACAGGCGCGGGATGTGCATCGTGCCCGAAATCAGCCGCCACGACGAGGTGAAGGGGTTGTAATTGATCTTGAGCTCCGGCCCCTGACGCGGTGCCGGTGGCACCTGACGCGCGCTCAGCCAGCCGATGCCGGCGACGACCAACGTGCCGATCACCGCATGCTCGACCTTCATGAACCCGGCCAGCACGGTGCCGAGCAGGATTGCGATGTAAGTCGCCGATTCGACCAGGCCGGTGCCGCCCAGCACTTCGTCTTCCTTCAGATGCTGCGGCAGGATCGCGTATTTGATCGGACCGAAGAAGGTCGAGTGCACCCCGAGCGCGAAGATCGTGCCGAGCATCAGCACCATCGCGACGTTCGTATGTCCGGCCTTGGCCAGCAACAGACCGGCGCCGCCGACTAGCATTATCGCGATTTCGGCGGTTTTCACGATGCGAATGATCCGCGTCTTGTCGAACGCGTCCGCAAGCTGTCCGGCCAGTGCCGACAGCAGCACGAATGCGATGATGCTGAGTCCGCTGGCGATCGCGGTGAAGCTCTGCTCGTATTTGGGATCCTGATAGATCTGGTAGACGACCACCAGCACCATCGC
Organism: Sphingomonas panacisoli; assembly: GCF_007859635.1. Lineage (NCBI taxonomy): Bacteria > Pseudomonadati > Pseudomonadota > Alphaproteobacteria > Sphingomonadales > Sphingomonadaceae > Sphingomonas > Sphingomonas panacisoli. Next base: position 1,205,633 of record NZ_CP042306.1, read on the forward strand.
TTGCTTGAACAGATTGTCGTTGAAGGCGCCGAGGAACTGCGTGACGAACAGCGGCAGGAAGCGGCGCTCCTTCAACAGGCCGAGCGCGTTGATCATGAAAGGTGTATTGTCTCGATAGTCCACATAGAGCGCGGCTCTTAGCCCAGGCGCCGCGTTGCCGACAATCGCTCATTCGTTCGTGCGGTATGCCGGACGGCACTTTGCGAGACGGCGCGACGGAGCTAGGAACACGGGAATGTGGACGCTTCCCAACATCCTGACGCTGTCGCGGATCGTCGGCGTCCCCGTGCTGATCGCGTGTTTGTGGTGGCCGGGGTGGCATGCCGGCTATGCGGTCGGGTTCGTATTCTATGCGTTGATCGCGGTGACCGACTATCTCGACGGGTATCTGGCGCGGGCGCAGGGGACGGTGTCGAAGCTTGGCGTGTTCCTCGATCCGATCGCCGACAAGATCATGGTCGCTGCCGTGCTGATGATGCTGGTCGCGCGCGCCGATATCGGCGGATGGCACGTGATCGCGGCGATGATCATCCTGCTGCGGGAGATCATGGTGTCGGGCCTGCGCGAGTTTCTCGGCGGGATTCAGGTGTCGGTGCCGGTGTCGCAACTCGCCAAGTGGAAGACGACGCTGCAACTCGTCGCGCTCGGCGCGCTGATCCTGGCGGGCGCGTTGCCCGCGTTTCCGTGGGTGCACACGGTCGGACTGGTCTCGCTCTGGGGCGCGGCGATCCTGACGTGCATCACCGGATGGGACTATCTGCGCTTCGGCTTGAAGCACATGGATTGATGCTGGACGTGCTGTACTTCGCCTGGGTCCGCGAGGGCGTGGGGAAGGGGCAGGAGCGCGTCGATCCGCCCGCCGAAGTGAAGACGGTGGCCGACCTGATCGACTGGCTGGGGCATAAAGTGCTTAGCGACAAGACCAGGCTGCGCGCGGCGATCGACCAGCAGTTCGTGCCGCTCGACACGCCGTTGGCAGGCGCGCACGAAGTGGCGATCTTTCCCCCGGTGACTGGCGGATGATCCGCGTCGTCGTCAGTAAGATGCCGCTCGACGTCGCGGCGGAGACCGCCGCGCTGCACGGGCTGGGCGGCGGCGCGGTGGCGACGTTTACGGGGCTGGTGCGCGGCGACGACGGCGTCGGCGAACTGCTGCTCGAACATTATCCCGGCGCGACGAAAGCGGCGCTCGAAAAGCTGGCGGCCGAAGCGGTGGCGCGGTGGGAGCTTGCGGGTGCGATCGTCATCCACCGCGTCGGTGCGATGAAGCCGGGCGAGCCGATCGTTTTCGTCGCCGCCTGCGCCGCCCACCGCGCGCCGGCGTTGGAGGCGTGCGGCTTCCTGATCGATCGCCTCAAGACCGATGCGCCTTTCTGGAAACGCGAGACACGTGGCGAAGAGGCGACGTGGCTCGGGGAGCGTGCCGGCGACCATGAGGCAGCGGAGCGCTGGCGTTAGGCCGACGCCGCCAGCACTTCTGCCAACAGCTTGAAGTCGCGTTCGCGTGGACTCGCGCGACGCCAGACCAACGCGACCGTGCGGATGGCATGGTCCGACGCTAGCGGCCGCGCCGACACTTTGGTGTGGTCCAGGATGCCCGCCTCGACCGCCATCTCCGGCAGCATCGTCACGCCTAGACCATTGTCGACCATCTGCACGATCGTGTGCAGCGACGTGCCCAGCATCATCGCCTGCGCGCCGAGTTCGGGGCGGTTGCACGCCGCCAGCGCGTGATCCTTCAGGCAATGGCCGTCTTCGAGCAGCAGCAGCCGCGTCTCGTCGATGTCCGCGGCGTGGATCGTCGGTGGCGGGTCGGGCAGATCGGCTTGCGGAAAGGCGACGAACAGGCGGTCGTCGAACAGGGGCTGCGCCGCCACCTCGCCGCACGCATAGGGCAGCGCGAGCAGCACGCAATCGGTGCGGCCGTTTTGCAGCCCCTCGCACGCAACTCCCGTCGTCTCCTCGCGCAGGAACAGCTTGAGGTCTGGATAGTCTCGGCGGAGCGCGGGCAGGATGCGCGGGAGCATGAACGGCGCGATCGTCGGGATGACGCTCATCCGCATTTCGCCCGACAGCGGTCGCCCGGCGGCGCGGGCCATGTCGCCGAGCTCCTCCGCCTCGCGGATCACGCGCCGCGCCTTGTCGACGATGCGGTCGCCGAGCGGCGTGAAACGGACGACACGGCGTGTGCGCTCGACCAGCGTCACCCCGATCAGCGTCTCCAGCTCGCGGATCCCCGCGGACAGCGTCGATTGCGTGACGAAACACGCCTCCGCCGCGCGGCCGAAATGGCCGTGGTCCTTGAGCGCCACGAGGTAGTGGAGCTGTTTGAGAGTCGGGAGGTAGGTGGTCATGTGATCGACTTAGCCGATCACGGCGCGATGATTAAGCGAGCTATTTGCTCAGGGCCTGCCAGATCGAAAACGCGCTGGTCAGCGTCAACAGCACGCCGACCATCGCCATCAACGGCCGCGCCGGGACGCGCTTGGCCAGAACGCCGCCGAGCGGGGCGGCGAGCAGACCGCCGATCAGCACACCGAGCGTCTGCAAGGTGAACGCGGCGAACCCCAGGCTGGCGATGAACGTCGCAGAGATCGTCGTCGTCAGGAAGAACTCGCTGGTGTTGACCGTGCCGATCGTCTCGCGCGGGGCCGAACCCTGGACCAGCAAATTGCTCGTCACCACCGGCCCCCAACCGCCACCGCCCGCCGCGTCGAGGAACCCGCCGGCCAGCCCGAGCGGCTCAATTATCTTGGGCGTCCGGGGCTCCACTCGTCCGCGCCACGCGCGATACAGCAGATACAGGCCGATCGCGGCGAGATAGGCCATCACGAACGGCTTGGCGTGCGCGGCATCGACGTTTGCCAACACATAGGCGCCCAGCGCGCCGCCTATCATGCCGGGGATCACCAGCCGCCGGAACATCCGCCAATCGACGTTCTTGTGCAGCACATGGCTGACCCCCGATGCAGCGGTCGTAAAGGTCTCGACCGCATGCACGCTAGCCGAGGCGAGGGCCGGCGGCATCCCCATGACGCTGACCAGCAATGTCGAATTGATCAGCCCGAACGCCATGCCGAGCGCGCCATCGACCAATTGCGCGGCGAAACCGATCGCGATGAACGGCAGGATCGCTTCGATGCTGGCGGCCGACAGGTCGAACATCGACGCGAATTCTCCCTCGTTTCGCCGGGCAGTCTGGCGGCCGCCCTTAAATCCCACAACAAAGATAGGCTTTGCGCGTTCCAAGGCGAGAACGGCGGACGCTGGAAATCACGACTGCAAAGGCCTAAATACCAGAAAAGCTAAGGGGACCGGCCGCATGTCTGGCCTGACGACGTATCTCGATTCTGATCCGCGCCCGCGATCCGGCGCCGCGCTCGCGCATAGAAGTATTGCTGTATCCGGGCGTGTGGGCGCTGGGCTACCATCGCGTCGCGAACCGTCTGTACCGTGCACGGCTGTTCTTTCTCGCGCGCTGGGTGAATCACGTCTCGCGTTTCTTTACCGCGATCGACATCCATCCGGGTGCGACGATCGGGAAGAACTTCTTCATCGACCATGGCTTCACGGTCATCGGCGAGACCGCGACGATCGGCGACAACGTTACGATCTATCAGTGCGTTACGCTGGGCGGCACCAATCCCGCTGACGGCGTCGCCGGCAAGCGACATCCGACGATCGAGGACAATGTCATCATCGGTTCTGGCGCGCAGGTGCTGGGGCCGATCACTGTCGCGACCGGCGCGAGGATCGGCGCGAATGCTGTGGTGACCAAGGACGTGCCGGAGGGCGCGGTGATGGTCGGTATCCCCGCGCGCGCGACAATGGTCGAAGGGCGCGGCGAAAAGCCGTTCCTGGCATACGGTACGCCGTGCAGCGAACAGTTCGACCCGCAGACGCAGAAGCTCGAACTGATGCGCTGCGAAATCGAGACGTTGCGCAAGCGCCTCGACGAACTGCTCGCCGAGCAAGAGGATATGCGCGACCGCGCGTAGATGGGGACGGTAACGCCATTCCCGTTGCCCGCGGGTCGTCAGCCAAGCCAGATAGGCTTCGATCGCGTCGAATTGACGCGCATCCTCGATCTTTACGGCCGAATGGTCGCGGCCGGGCATTGGCGCGACTATGCGATCGAATTCACGCGTGATGCGGCGGTCTTCGCCGCATTCCGTCGCACCGCCGAGCGGCCCGAGGTGCGGATCGAGAAGCGGCCCGAGCTACGCAACAAGCAGGGCATGTGGGCGCTGGTCAACGAACAGGGCGCGATCCTGAAGCGCGGCCATGAACTCGGCCCGGTGCTCGCGCCCGTCGAGCGGCGCCTGATGAAGCTGATCGAGGACTAAGCGTGATCGGCGAAGTCGTCGTGGAGGCGATCGGGTATGTCGTCATGGACGTCTGGCTCGCGATTTCCAAAGCGGTCTACGATCGGTTCGGATGTTTGGCCGCGATCGTGGTGGGATTGACGCCGATCGCGTTGCTCGCGCTGGTGATCTGGCTGGTCGTCGTGCTGGTGAGCTAAAAAAGCCCGGCAGTCCGAAGACCGCCGGGCGAGGGAATCGCTCGTGACCAAGCGAATGGATTAGGCCGTGGCGGCCTGTGCCGGGGGCAGGCGGTTCGCCAGCCCGCCGCCCAGCATGCCGACCACCGACCGCCGCATCGGCTGCCAGAAGGCCGACAGGGTCAGCAGTGCGGAGCCGATGACCAAGGCGGTGAACGCCATGGACAGTTCGACCGCGCCGGCCTGATGGAATAGGGTCGACAGCGCGTAGAGCACGTAGGCCAGGCTCGATACGAGCAGAGCGCGGCGGTCGATCGCCAGCGCAATGATCGCGAACACGACGTACAGCGCCATCACGATCACGGCCTGAACCGCGCCGATATCGCCTTCGAACACGCCGAGCATGTGGAACACGGGGTGCGCGATCATCGGCGCGGCGGCGAGGTGGAGCCAGAACGCGACATCGCTACGGCGCGTCTTGCGCTCGCGATCAGACCCGTCCCACCACATCGCCAGCGCGAACGTCGCGAGGCCGCCTACCAAGACGAGCGGGAAAATCGCCTGCTCGTTCGCATGCGTGGCCGCAAAGAACAGCCCGATCAGCACGCCGACGCACGCCGCAGCACCGACCGCGACGGTGATCGGCACCATGAAGCGCCGCCAGTGCAGCCACGCCGCGCCGCCGGTGACGAGCGCGATGCCCGATCCGACCAACGCATTGGTGCGGTCGGACCAGTCGGGATTGATATCGACCAGCGCGCCGATCATCGTCGCGGCGACCCCGCCGACGAACGCCAGCAACAGGATGATGCTGGGCAGCGCCATGCGGCGCACGCGCGTGAAATACTCGGCCAGCCCCCAGGCTGCGACCGCGACGGCGGCGCCCGCCAGCGCGTGGTTGAACCAGTCGCCGAGCTGCGCCAGCGCGGCGAGCAGCAGCGCGATGGCGATGCCGACGAAAATGTCGTTGAACCCGGTCAGCAACCGGAAGCTTTCCTCGTCCACCGCGGGCGTCGCGCGCGCTGTGGCGATGTGCTGGCGGAAAGCGTCGGCGGTGGTCGAGGATATGATCCCCGCCGCCACCGCGCCCTCCAGATCGCTCTCGCTATACATGGCAGTTTCTCCTCTCGGAACACCGCCATAGCATAGGTGAGTTAGTGTATCAATACACCAAGGCTGTCGTCAGTTCTTGATGGGTGTATCGATCTTCACATTCGCGTCGATCGTTTTGGTGTTGCCCATCAGATTCTGGCCGAACACGAGGAACAGCACGACGGCGATCGCGATGATGGCGATCGCCAGCAGCGCGATCGCGCCGCCACCGCCGCCGGTCTTGATCACAGTGGTCTTGCCTTCGTCGGACATGGTACGCCTCCTAATTTACTTGCGGGGGCGCAACGATCATCGGCGGGGCGGGTTCCCCTCAGCTGCCTTGCAGCTTCTTCATGATCGAGATCGACTGCTCGCTGCCCGATGCAGGGACGATTTCGCCGGTGCGATCGGTGATTTCCGCCCAATGTGCCGCGACACCCTCTGGCGACAGTTCGTCACCGGTCAGCAGCTTGCCTGCGGTGAGTGTGACGAACGCCGCCTGGAAGACGCCGGCACCCGCGCCGACGATCGCGTTCGACGGTGCATCCTCGCTGACGAGATAGAGCGCGGCCGGCGCGACCTTGTCTGGCGAGAACGCCTTGAACGCTTCTTCCGGGAACAGGTCCTCGGTCATTCGGGTACCGGCGGTCGGCGCGATCGTGTTGACCTTGATGTTGTACTTGGCGCCCTCGAGATACAGCGTCTTGGTCAGCCCGGCGAGGCCGAGCTTGGCGGCGCCGTAATTGGCCTGGCCGAAATTGCCGAACAGGCCGGTGGACGACGCGGTCATCAGGATGCGGCCATAGGCCTGCTCGCGCATCAATTCCCACACCGCCTTGGTGCAGTTCGCCGACCCGTTGAGGTGGACATCGACGACGAACTTGAAATCCTCCGGCTCCATCTTCGCGAAGCTCTTGTCGCGCAGCACGCCGGCGTTGTTGATCAGGATATGGACGCCGCCCCAGGTTTCCTTGGCCTTGGCGACCATCTCGACCATTTGCTGGTAGTCGGTGACGCTGCCGCCGTTGGACATCGCTTTGCCGCCGGCAGCTTTGATTTCCTCGACGACTTTGAGCGCTGCGTCGGAATGTCCGGTGCCGTCTCGGCTGCCGCCCAGGTCGTTGACGACGACCTTCGCGCCGCGTTTCGCCAGCGCCAGGGCATATTCGCGGCCGAGGCCGCCGCCGGCGCCGGTGACGATCGCTACCTTGTCATCGAAACGGATGGTCATTGCGGCACTCCCAAGTGGTTTGCGCGCTTTCCTAGGGGTTTTGCTGCGCTGCGCAAGAGAGCGTACCGAAAATACGAAAAGGCCGGCGCAGGGTGTGCCAACCCGCACCGGCCCGACCCGAGTGGCGCCCCTTATTTGGGGTCGTTACGCTGCTTGCATTTGTCGAACTGGCCGCGCTTGCAGAACGGATAATCCGCCAAAGGCGCTGGAGCCGGGTAGGCCTGGTCCGGCGTCGGACCGGGAACTCTGACTGCATCCGGCGGCGCAGGCGGTTGAGGCGGCGGTTGGTATCCCGGCGGGTTGGGCGGCGTATTACCGACCGGCGCCGTCGTCTGCGCCGCTGCCGGCGCAGCAAACAGCGCGATCGCCATGGCAACGGCTAAGGTCCGCATCGTCATCTCCTGACTACGACATGATGCGGGCCGGCGTGGGAGCGCCGGCCCGGTCGTTGCGATCAGCCCGGCTTGCGCGGCGTCGAGTGCAGGCGTTCGCCCCGCGCGTTCGAGCGTTCGGTGCAGTGATCGGTCACCGTCTTGCTGCACATCGGATAATTGCCGTCCGTCGTCGCCGGCGGGGCCATGGGTGCAGCCGCCATCGGCGCAGGCGCGGCCATCGGCGCGGCCGCGGGCGGCGCTGCGGTTGCGTCGGCCGCCGGCGGCATCGCTGCGGCCGGATCGCCGGCGGGTGGCGTTGCGTTGGGATCGGCCGGCGGCATCGGCGCGGTCTGCGGGGCAGGCGGCGGTGAGGCCGGGGCGTCCTGAGCAAAGGCGGGAAACGCGAATGCGGCGACCGCCGCGGCGACTAACAGTTTCATGCGACTCTCCTGAAGTCCGGCACGCTAGACGTGACGGGTGGGAGAACGCGGTAATCGGAAAATGGCTCCGTCGTTTCGCAGGCGATTCGACGAAGTGCGTGTCATACGCCTGTATCGAGAGAATAGCCCGCAGACCGCACCGTCCGGATCAGGTCAGCGCGGTCGCCGTTATTGATCGCCTTGCGCAGGCGCCGGATGTGGACGTCGACCGTCCGGCTCTCGATATCGCTGTCATGGCCCCAGACCGCATCGAGCAACCGCTCGCGGCTGAACACCCAGCCGGGATGCTCGAGGAAATGCTTGAGCAAGCGGAACTCCGTCGGCCCGAGCGCGACCAGTTCGCCGCCGCGACGGACCTTGTGACCGACCGTATCCATCTCGATATCGGCATAGGTCAGTTGCTCGCCCGCCAGCGCAGGCCGCACGCGGCGCAGCACCGCGCCGACGCGCGCGACGAGCTCGCGCGGCGAAAACGGCTTGGTGACGTAGTCGTCGGCGCCGGTTTCGAGTCCGCGCACGCGGTCCTCCTCCTCGCCGCGCGCGGTCAGCATGATGATCGGGATGTTCGCGGTCTCGGGCATGCGGCGCAGCCGCCGGCATACCTCGATCCCCGACAGTCCTTCGACCATCCAGTCGAGCAGGACGATGTCGGGCGCCGCCTCCTTGGCCAGCAACAACGCTTCTTCACCGTCGGGCGTGTGCTTGACGTCGAAATCCTCGCGCTTGAAATGATAGGCGAGCAGTTCGGCGAGCGACGCATCGTCCTCGACCAGCAGCATCTTCACGCGGCTCATCGTGTTTCCCCTGTCTTGACCCGTTCGGGCATCGGCGTGCCGGTTGCGGCGAAATAGACCATTTCCGCGACGTTGGTTGCGTGGTCGCCGATCCGTTCGAGATTCTTGGCGACGAACAGCAAGTGCGCGACCTGGCCGATCGTCGCCGGATTTTCGACCATGTGCGTGACAAGAATGCGGAAGATCCCGTCGTAGAAATCGTCGAGCAGGCGATCGCGGTCGCACACTAGAACCGCGGCCTGCGCGTCGCGGGCAGCGAAGGCGTCGAGCACGTCGTGCACCATCTCCGCCGCCATTCGCGCCATGGCGGGGATGACGGTGATCGGCTCGATCTGATGCTCGCTCTCGATCAGCGGCACACGCTTGGCGATGTTCTTGGCATAATCGCCGATCCGTTCGATCACGCCCGCGATCTTGAGCGCGGCGACGACGTCGCGCAGATCGCCGTCGGCCAGATGGCGCTCGGCGATGATCTGCACCGCCAGCGCCTCCACCTCGGCCTGCAACGTGTCGATGCCCTTGTCGGCGCCGCGAATCTGGGTGGCGAGATCGGTGTCCGCGCGTTGCAGCGCGTTGATCGCGTCGTGGATCGCCTGTTCGGCGAGCCCGCCCATCTGACTAAGCATGCCGCGCAACCGACCGATATCACGGTCGAACGCTTGAGCGGCGTAATCGGTGGCCAAGATCAAACTCCCCGGAGCGCGAGAGAATCGGGTCGCTCCGCGGCCGCCTGTGTGACGTCAGCGTTACCCTTTGATGACAGCGGCGGCGGGCAGCAGGATCGTGACGACGGTGCCGCGCCCGATCTGGCTGGCGATATCGAGCCGGCCGCGATGCCGCTCGACCACGTGCTTGACGATCGCCAGGCCGAGTCCCGTGCCGCCGACCGCGCGACTACGCCCCGAATCGACGCGGTAGAAGCGTTCGGTCAGCCGCGGGATATGCTCGGGTGCGATCCCTTCGCCTTCGTCGCCGACCGCGACGCGGACCATGCCGTTGGGGTAGCGCCACAGCTTGATCGTGACCGGCGTGCCCGCGCGGCCGTATTTCATCGCGTTGCCGACCAGATTGTGCAGTGCCTGGCTCAACTGGATCCGATCACCGATAACCGCGGGCACGTCGTCGGCGAATTCGACGACGATGTCGGCGACGCGCGGGTCGTGCGTATCGCGCAATTCCGCGATGACCTCTTCGAGCAGCATCGCCAGATCGACGGAAGCATCGGGCAAGCGGTATTTCTCCGCCTCGATCCGGCTCAGCGAGATCAGGTCCTCGACCAATCGCTGCATCCGTCGCGCTTCGTCGACCATCACCTTCAGAAAACGCTGGCGCATCGCCGGGTCGGCGCCGTCATCGTCGATCAGCGTCTCGGCAAAGCCCAGGATCGAGGCGAGGGGGGTGCGCAGTTCGTGGCTGGCATTGGCGACGAAATCGACGCGCATCCGCTCGGCCGCGTAGCTGCCGGTCTGGTCGATCAAATGGACGACGCGACGGCCGTCGGGAATGTCGGTGACGCGCAATTCCCAGCGCTGGTCGAGCGTGCCGAGCCCGACCAGGTTGATCGGCCCCGAGGCACCCACGCCGGGCGGAGCGGTCAATCGTTCGGCCGCGGCGGGATGGCGAATCGCCAGTCGCACGTCCTGATCGAGGATGTGATTGCCCAACAGATCGCGCGCGGCGGCATTCGCTTCCTCGACGCGACCATCGGCGATCACCAATACGGGTTCGACGATACCTTCGAGCACGGTGTCGAGCCGCGGCGCGGCGGGGGTGTGGAGGTCGTCCATCGCCACACGGCCCTAGAGCAGAGGGCGTGGCGGGGCCACCCGCTTGATCTATAGTCGCGGGCGACTCGGGGGAGATCGACATGAGCGGAAAGTGGCTGGTGCTGGCGGGGCTGGCGATGACCGGCGCGGCGTGGGGCGAGAGCGCGTCGATGACCGGCAAGTTTCCGGCGGGCGTGCGCGAGGCGGATCGACTGGGCGTGGTCGTGGTCGATCGCTTCGACGGGCGCGACGGACGCCAGGTCGAAAGCGTGCTCGAACAGGCGATCGGCGCGCCGAATGGACAGCCCGACGGCGTCCTGTCGGGCGGCGTCACCACCGGCGTCGAGGAGAATCGCTACCAGGGCAGCGAGGAACGCTGCGTCGAATGGGAAAAGGGCGACCGCAGCAAGGCCTGCACCAAGCGCGCGCAAGTGCCGGTGCCGTGCACGCGCCGCGTCGTGGTCGTGACCGTCAGCGTTCGGCTGATGCGGCTGGAGGACAATCTGTCGGTCTATTCGGACAACAAATCGGGCCGCAGCGAGATCAGCTGGTGCGAGGGGCGGTCGCCCTACACCACGGTCGAGCAGATGGTGACGGCGCAGATTCGCGACATCGCCAACACCATCCGCGGCGACGTGCGGCCGTACACGCAGACCTATCGCGTACGCTTCCGCGAGGAGCGCGACGGGATGCGGAAGGATATCGGCAACCAGTTCAAGGCCGTCGTGAAGCTGTCGCAGAACAATACCGCCGAAGCATGCCGGCAATGGGCGGCGATGAACGGGCAGATGCCCAATCATCCGTCGGTACTCTACAATCTCGGCGTCTGCGCGGAGGCGGCGGGGCGCTACGAGGATGCGCTGGCCGGGTATCGCGCGGCGCAGGCGGCTTTGTTGCCCAAGAAATCGGGCGATATCGGCGATCGATCAACCGCGTCGGTCGCCTGATGATCGCCCGCGAGGACGATGCATGGATCGCGCGGCGGGGACCCGCGCGGCGCTAAAGGGATCAGGAGGGAGAGATAGGATGAAGCGATACGCACTTTCGATGCTCGCGGCTGCGGCGCTCGGCGGCTGTTCGATGGGACAGGATCTGTCGTCCGGCGGCGCGGCGGTCGACGCCTTCCACAGCCAGATGAATGCCGGCCAATTCGCGGCGATCGCCGCCGGCGCGGGGCCGGAAATCCAGGCGACCGCAGGCGGCTTCGCCCCGATCCTCGAACAGATCCATGCGCGGTTGGGCAACGTCAAATCGACGTCTCGGACCGGTTTCAACGACCGCGTCGACAATGGCGAGCATCGGCTGGAGTTGACGTACGACACCAAGTTCGATCGCGGCGACGGTGCCGAGGAGTTCGTGTTCCGGATGGCCAAGGGCAAGCCGTTGCTGATCGGCTATCACGTCAAGTCCGACGCGCTGAAGGGTAACTACTAGGCCAGGCGCTCGAGCGTGCCGATCAGGTCGCGGTAATCGTCGAATGCCGCGTCCCCGGTCGCGTCGAAGCCGTAAACCGCGACCGGCACGCCCGCCGCGCGCGCTGCCTCGACGTCGTAGCGCGAGTCGCCGACGAACGCAGCGCGCCCGCCGCCGCAGCGGCGCACCATCTCGACGATCGGCGCTGGGTCGGGCTTGGCCTTGCCGGGGATCGTGTCGCCGCTGATGACGAAGGCGAATCGGCCGGTTAGGTCGAGTTCGCGCAACAGCAGGTCGGTGAAATGCTGGCGCTTGTTGGTGACGATCGCGAGCGTGACGCCGCGATCCGCCAGCGCATCGAGCGCCGCGAGCACGCCAGGGAAGGGCCGCGTCGTCACCGCGATATTGGCTTCGTAATACGCCAGCAGGATCGGCAGCAGATCGTCGAGTCGCTCGTCGCCGCCGCTTGCCTTCAGCGCAGTCTGCAGCATCAGCCGCGCGCCGCCGCCGATCATCGGGCGGATGCGCTCGACCGGAAACGGTGTGCGCGCCGCGGCCGCCAGCGCGTGGTTCACCGCCGCGGCCAGATCCCCCGCGCTGTCGACCAGCGTGCCGTCGAGATCGAAACCGACGATATCGAAGGGAAAATCGGCCATCGTTGCTGCGCCTGCCCGCAATTCTATGGCCATGGCAAGGTCTTCGTGGCAGGGCGCGGGTAGACGGAGACGCTGACGCATGACCACCCCGATCGCCGCTGTCATCCTTGCCGCCGGCATGGGCACGCGGATGAAGTCCGACCTGCACAAGGTGCTCCACCCGATCGCCGGGCGGCCGATGCTGCTCCACCTGATCGACAGCGTCGATGCGCTCGATCCGGCGAAGGTCGTGGTCGTCGCCGGCGCGCGGCGCGAGCAGGTCGAGGCGGCGGTGACCCCACTCGGCGTCGAGGTCGCGATCCAGGCCGAACAGCTCGGCACCGGCCATGCCGTGCGCCAGGCCGAGACTGCCCTCGCAGGGTTCGAGGGCGATGTCCTGATTCTCTACGGCGACGTGCCGCTCGTCACAACGGAGACGATGCGCGCAATGGTCGATCGGCTGCATGGCGCGGGCGAGCCGAGCGTCGTCGTACTCGCCTTCCGGCCCGCCGATCCCGCCGCCTATGGCCGGGTGATCGCCGATGCCGACGGGCGGCTCGACAAGATCGTCGAGTTCAAGGACGCTTCGCCTGAACAACGTGCGGTAACCCTTTGCAATTCCGGACTGATGGCGGTGCGATCGGCCGATCTGTTTCGGTTGCTCGGCCAGCTCACCAATACGAATGCGGCAGGCGAATACTACCTCACCGACCTCGCCGAGCTGGCCGGGAAGGACGGGCGTGGGGCGGTGGTCGTCGAAACCGATGCGGCGGAAGTCGCCGGGATCAACAGCCGCGCCGAACTCGCGGCTGTCGATGCCAGTTGGCAGGCCAAGCGTCGCGTTCGGGCGATGGCCGACGGTGCCACCTTGGTCGCGCCGGACACGGTTTGGTTCTCGTTCGACACGCAGATCGGTCGCGATGTGCTGATCGAACCCAACGTGTTCTTCGGCCCCGGCGTCAGCGTCGCCGACGGCGCGACGATCCGCGGGTTCAGCCATATCGAGGGCGCGACCGTGGGCGAGGGCGCCGAAGTCGGCCCCTATGCCCGCCTGCGTCCGGGTGCGGTGCTAGGCGAAAAGTCGAAGGTCGGCAATTTCGTCGAGGTGAAGAAGGCCACCCTCGGCAAGGGCGCGAAGGCCAATCACCTGACCTATCTCGGCGATGCCGAGATCGGCGCCGGCGCGAATATCGGGGCTGGGACGATCACCTGCAACTATGACGGCTTCTTCAAATATAAAACGGTGATCGGTGAGGACGCGTTCGTCGGGTCGAATTCCGCGCTGGTCGCGCCGGTGTCGATCGGTGCGGGCGCGATCGTCGGGGCAGGGTCCACGGTCACACAGGACGTCGAAGCAGATGCCTTGCGGTTGGTACGCCCGCCGCAGGAAACCAAGCCCGGTTGGGCGAAACGATTCCGCGACATGATGCGCGTGAAGAAGGCAGCAAAATGAGTGATCGTTACGACGGTAAGCCGTTTCTGCGGTTGCTCGACAGCTATATCCTGGATGCAATCGGCCATCTCGACACCGAGATGCAGGCGACGTTGACGCGGCTCGAGCCGAAATTTCACAAGGCGTTCAATACACCGGGCGATTGGCGGACGATCGTCGCCACCGTCATGAAATTTCCCGACGGTATGCCGGGCGCGATCCGCGAGGTGTGGGAAAAGGGCAAGGTCAGGTTTGCTGAAATGAACGGACAGGAACCCGACCCCGCGGAATTCACGCAGATATTTGTCGATACCAACTTCCCGAACAATTGACATGATATCATGATATGATATCAGTGTATCATGCGATTCTTGGCCGACATTCCCGATGACGACGTGCAGTGGCTCGACGCAGTTGCGCGCACTGAGGGCAAGTCACGCGCAGCCGTCGTTCGCGACGCCGTTACGGCGTTCCGGCATCGCGATGAAAAGGCCGGGATGGAAAAGTATTTCGGCTTGTGGGAGCGCCATGGTTCGGCCGTCGATGGGCTCGACTACGAGCGCAGGTTGCGCGACGAGTGGCCATCGGTGGATGATCTCGACGGCAAGAAGCGGCCCGACGCCGCGTGAGCGAGCGCTTCTTCGACACCAATATCGTCATCGACGTCTTGCATAATCGACCGATGGCCTGGGCCGAGTTGCGATTGGCGACGCGGCCGTGGATCAGCCGGATGACGTGGATAGAAGTGATGTCGGGCGTTCCCGATACCGCCGCGCCTGAAACCGAAGAATTCTTGCGGCTGTTCGCGATCGCCGAGATCGACGAAGAAGTAGCGCGTCGTGCAGCCGCAATCCGCCATCAGCGCCGATCGTTGAAGTCGCCCGACGCGATCATACTTGCTTCTGCGCAAATGGGGGGTCGCATCCTCGTCACGCGTAACACCAAGGACTTTCCGGCAAGCATGCCCGGCATTCGTATCCCCTACAAGATTTGAAGAAAGCTCCCTAACCATGTGCGGAATCATCGGAATTGTCGGAAAGGATCAGGTCGCCGATCGGCTGGTCGAGGGGCTGCGGCGGATGGAGTATCGCGGATACGATTCCGCCGGCGTCTGCACGGTTCAGGACGGCCAACTGATCCGTCGTCGGGCGGAGGGGAAGCTCGCGAACCTGGTCGCGGTGCTCGCGACCGATCCGGCGCCCGGCCATACCGGGATCGCGCACACGCGCTGGGCGACGCACGGCGCGCCGACCACATCGAACGCGCATCCGCACGCGACGGGCGAAGTGGCGCTCGTTCACAACGGCATCATCGAGAATTTCAAGCCGCTCCGCGAAGCGCTGATCGCGCGCGGCCGCACCTTCCAGAGCGAGACCGACACCGAGGTCGTCGCGCATCTGGTCAGCGAGCATGTCGAGGCGGGGAAATCGCCCGAAGAGGCAGTCAAGGCTGTCCTGCCCGAATTGCGCGGCGCCTTCGCGCTGGCGATCGCGTTTCGCCAGCATGACGACATGCTGATCGGCGCGCGGCTCGGTTCGCCGCTGGTGGTCGGTTATGGCGAGGGCGAAACGTATCTCGGTTCCGACGCGCTGGCGCTCGCGGGCCTCACGCAGAACATCGCCTATCTGGAGGAGGGCGACTGGGTCGTCGTCCGCCGCGACGGCGCGCAGATCTACGACGTCGACAACAATCCGGTGACTCGCGACATCACGCGTTCCGGCGCGACCTCGGCGATGATCGAGAAGGGCAATTATCGCCACTTCATGCAGAAGGAGATTTTCGAGCAGCCGATCGTCGTTGCCCAGACGCTGCGGTCGTATCTGCGCGGGGTCGAGCGGACCGTGGGCCTGCCGCAGATGGATTTCGATCTGTCGGCGGTGAAGCGCGTCACGATCGTCGCGTGCGGCACGAGTTTCTATGCCGGGATGGTCGCCAAATACTGGTTCGAGCAGTTCGCGCGCGTGCCGGTCGATATCGACGTCGCGAGCGAGTTTCGTTATCGCGATCCGGTGCTGGAAGACGGCGGCTTGGCGCTCTTCATCAGCCAGTCGGGCGAAACCGCGGACACGCTCGCCGCGCTGCGCCACGCCAAGAAGGCCGGCCAGAAGATCGCGGTGGTGGTCAATGTGCCGACCAGCACGATGGCGCGCGAAGCCGATCTGCTGCTGCCGACGCATGCCGGGCCGGAGATCGGCGTCGCCTCGACCAAGGCGTTTTCGTGCCAGCTCGCCGTCCTCGCCGCGCTCGCCGCGCACCTCGCGGTGGTGAAGGGTCGCCTGACCCGCGCTGAGGAAGAGGAGATCGTCGAGCATCTGACGCAGGCGCCGGCCGCGCTCAACGCCGCGCTCGACCATGACGAGGAAATCGCCGCGATGGCGCCGCTGATCGCGCCGGCGCGCGACGTGCTCTATCTGGGCCGCGGACCGGACTATCCGCTGGCGCTCGAAGGTGCACTGAAACTCAAGGAAATCAGCTACATCCACGCCGAAGGTTATGCGGCGGGTGAAATGAAGCACGGCCCGATCGCGCTGATCGACGAGAATGTGCCGGTGATCGTCATCGCGCCGTCGGGACCGTTGTTTGAGAAGACCGTGAGCAACATGCAGGAGACACAGGCCCGCGGCGGCAAGATCGTGCTGATCTCCGATGCCGAGGGGCTGGCCGAGGCGGGCGACAACTGCCTCGCGACGATCGAGATGCCCAAGGTCCATCCGTTGATCGCGCCGTTGGTCTATGCGGTGCCTGTGCAGTTGTTGGCCTATCACGTCGCGGTGGCGAAGGGGACGGACGTCGATCAGCCGCGCAACCTGGCGAAATCGGTGACCGTCGAGTGATCCTCGACCGGGGAGGTTGGGGGCTAGCGTCGCTTACTGACACCGTGGTAAGTAACCGCATGGCCTATGCGCACACGCTCGAAGCGAATCCCCATTGGGTGCCCCACGCGGCGCGCCAGTCGCTGACCCACATCCCGGGTAATTTCGGCCTGCCGTTGTTCGGCAACACGCTGAAACTGCTGCGCGATCCGGTGAAGTTCGGGAACGCGATGGTCGGGCGCTACGGCACGGTCTACCGCAACCACGCATTCGGCGAGCCCAATGTCGCTTTGCTCGGCCCGGAGGCGAACGAACTGATCCTGTTCGATCGCGACCGGTTGTTCTCGTCGGAGCAGGGCTGGGGCCCGATGCTCAACCTGCTGTTCCCGCGCGGGCTGATGCTGATGGATTTTGATCACCATCGCGCCGACCGCAAGATCCTGTCGGTGGCGTTCAAGCCCGAGCCGATGCGGCACTACGCGACGCAACTCGATGCCGGGATCAAGCGCCACATCACCGACTGGAGCGGGCGCGAGATGCGCTTCTATCCCGCGATCAAGAAGCTGACGCTCGATCTGGCGGCGACCAGCTTTCTTGGTGTCGAATTGGGCGACGAGGCCGATCGCATCAACCAGGCGTTCGTCGATGAAGTACAGGCATCGATCTCGCCGATTCGCGTGCCGTTGCCGGGGACGATGATGCGCAAGGGTGTGCAGGCGCGCGCCTATCTGATCGACTGGTTCAAGCGCGAAATCCCGGCGCGGCGGCATGGCGCCAGACTAGGCAATGGTGAGGATTTCTTCTCGCAATTCTGCCGCGCGACCGACGATGCCGGCCAGCCGCTGTCCGACGATGCGATCGCCGATCACATGAATTTCCTGATGATGGCGGCGCACGATACTATCACCTCGTCGATGACCACGCTCGTCATGCTGCTGGCGCGCAATCCCGATTGGCAGGAGCGGCTGCGCGAGGAGATCATGGGGCTCGATCCCGCGGTGCCGCTGACCGACCAGCTCGATCGGCTCGTGCTGACCGATTACGCCTTCAAGGAAGCGCTCAGGATGATGCCGCCGGTGCCGTCCTTGCCACGCCGGGCACTGCGCGACTTCGAATTCGGCGGCTACACCATCCCCGCCGGGACCAGCGTCGGTGTCGGTATCGCCTGGACGCATCGCATGCCCGACATCTGGCCGGAGCCGGACAAGTTCGATCCGCTGCGCTTCACGCCCGAGGCGTCGAAGGGCCGCCATCGCTTCGCCTGGGTACCCTTCGGCGGCGGTGCCCACATGTGCATCGGGCTGCATTTCGCGGTGATGCAGATGAAGCTGCTGATGGCGAATTTGTTGTCGCGCTATCGGATCGAGGCGGATCCCAGCGCGGGCGACAAATGGCAGGTTTTCCCTATCCCGCGGCCGAAGGACGGGCTTCCGGTGCGGATCGTGCCGATCGTCTAACCGTGCGCGACCCGCGCGATGATGTCGGCGTAGATGTCGGTCAACGTCTCGAGGTCGGCGATCGCCACCGCCTCGTCGGTCTTGTGCATCGTCGCATTGACCAGGCCGAATTCGACCGTGGGGCAGAGTTGCGACAGGAACCGCGCATCGCTGGTGCCGCCGGTGGTGGACAAAGCAGGGGTCACGCCCGTGACCGCCGCGATCGCATCCGCCACGAGGGTCGAGAGCGGCCCCGGCTCGGTCAGGAACGCCTCGCCCGAAATCCGCGCGATCACCGTCGCCTCGGGAGCGTGGAGCGCCACGGTGCGCTCGATCAGATCGACCAGATCCTCGCCACGTTGCTCGTCGTTGAAGCGGATCGACAGCCGCGCCGACGCCTTGGCCGGGATGACGTTGGTCGCGGGGTTGCCGACGGTCACGTCGGTCACCTCTATGTTCGACGGCTGAAACCAGTCGTTGCCGTGATCGAGCACGATCGCGTCGATCGCCGCCAGCGCTGCGACCAGCTTCGGGATCGGATTGTCGACGAGTTGGGGGTAGGCGACGTGGCCTTGCTTGCCCGGGACGTCGATCCAGAGGTTGACCGACCCGCGCCGGCCGATCTTGATCGTGTCGCCGAGCCTTTGGTCGGAGGTCGGTTCGCCGACCAGGCATAGATCGGGCCTCAACCCGCGCTCCGCCATCCGGTCGATGATCGCGCGCGTGCCATAGATCGCCGGCCCTTCCTCGTCGCCCGTGATCAGCAGGCTGAGCGTCGGGCCTTCCACCCGCGCCGCGGCGGCGGTGAAGGCGGCGATCGCGCCCTTCATGTCCACCGCGCCTCGCCCGTGGAGCAAGTCGCCACGCACTTCGGGCGCGAACGCCCCGCTGGTCCAGCCGTCGCCCGGCGGCACGACGTCGAGATGCCCGGCAAAGGCAAGGTGCGTTCTCGTCCCTGGACGCAACGCGATCATGTTCTCGACCGGTCCGTCGGGTTCCTCGCCGACCGTGAAGCGGTCGATCTCGAACCCCGCGACCGCTAGCGTCTGCGCGAGTACGTCGAACACTTCGCCACGCGCGGGCGTCACGCTTTCGGCGGCGATCAGCGCCTTGGTCAGATCGACGACTTGGGGCAAGATGCACTCCCGTAAAGCAACGGAGACGGCATTGCCCAAGCTCGATCTCGATACAATCCCGCAGTCGAACGCGACCGGCTATCCGCCGGAATACGCCACGGTGGTGCGTGAACGCTGGTATCGCCGCCTCGCGCCGCCGGGCGGCGTGAGCGACTTCGGGTTTAGCCACGTCACGCTCAAGCCCGGTGCCTGGTCGGCGCAGCGCCACTGGCACGAGGGCGAGGACGAAGCCGTCATCATGCTGGCCGGCGAGGCAGTGCTGGTCGACAATGATGGCGAGCATGTCATGCGCCCGGGCGATATTGCCGCCTTCCCCAAGAACGACGGGAACGGCCATGTCCTGCAGAACCGGTCGGACAAGGATTGCGTGTTCGTCGCGATCGGCGGGACGGGCGTCAGCGACTGTCATTACCCCGATATCGACATGCACCTCTACGCCAGCGTCGGGGAACAACGCCGCAAGGATGGCAGCAGGTTTTAGTGCGTTTCAGTCCGCCGTTCGCCCTGAGCTTGTCGAAGGGCGTGTCCCGGCCACGTACTTCGACAAGCTCAGTACGAACGGACTTGGGATTTATTCGGCAGCTTGCTCGAACTTCTCGATCACCCATTCCTCCTCCTGCGCGGCGGCGATCCAATCCTGCATGAAGGGGTGGTTGAGCACGCGCTCGACATACGGCACCGCGAAGCGCGCGACGGGCAGCTGATAGGTTACGATCCGCGTGCAGACCGGCGCGAACATGATGTCGACCGCGCCGAAATCGCCGAACAGGAAATCGCCGTCGCCCGCGAACCGCGCGCGCGCCTGCGCCCAGATCTCCATCAGTCGGGTCAATTCCTCCAGCACGTCGTCGTCGGGCTTTTGCGCCGGATAGACCTGGCGGATGTTCATCGTGTGCTTGGCGCGCAGGTTCTGGAAGCCGGAATGCATCTCCGCCGCCATCGATCGTGCCATCGCGCGTGCGGCTTCGTCGGTCGGCCAGAATTTGGCGTTGCCGGTGCGTTCGTTGAGGAAATCGATGATCGCTAGGCTGTCCCACACGACGACGTCGCCGTCCCACAGGATCGGCACCTTTCCCGATGACGGGGCGAACTCGTCGCCCTGGCGGCGCTTGTCCCAATCGTCGTCGTAGAGCGGCACGACGACTTCCTCGAACGGCAACTCCGACTGCTTGCACGCGAGCCAGCCGCGCAGCGACCAGGACGAATAGGCTTTATTGCCGATGATGAGCTTGAGCATGCCCGCGGGGTAAAGATCATCGCGCCGGCGGGCAACCGGCGTGTCGCGCGGTCGGATAGCGGCGGCTTATTTGGCCGGCTTGTCCTTGCGCCGGTCCTTCACGCGGCGTTCGGGACCCCCATAATCGGGATCGCTATCCTGCCGCCGATCCTTCTCGCTGCGCTGGTCGGCCTGCTCGTTCGGGTTCTTGTCCATGACGGTTCCCCCCCAATATGCGAAGGCATGATGACAGAATTTCAAACGCTTGGCTTGGTCAAATCCGACACGCATGGTCGTTCGATTGACTTGAGCGCCGTGTCATGATGCATCGTCAGCATGAAGACGATCACCGGCCTTTTGCTCGCCACGTCGCTCGCGGCCTCGCCCGCCGCCGCCAAGCAATATCCGCCGCGCGACGATTGTGTCGCGGATGCGTCGTTCGTGGCGTTCCGGACGTCGCTGGCGGATATCGTCAAGCGCAAGGACGCCAAGGCGCTGCTGGCGGTCGTCGCGCCCGATATCGAATGGAGCTTCGGTGATCCGCATGGTCGAGCGGGGTTCGCCAAGGAGTGGAAGCTCGCCGCTCCGGCGACGTCGGGCCTGTGGGAAGAACTCGGCCGCATGCTGGCGCGGGGGTGCTCGCTGAAGGACGGCGAGGCGAGCGCACCCTATTGGTATCAGAACGGTCCGAGCGGCGAACTCGCCGACATCGCGTTGATCAACGGCGAACGCGTGAACATCCGCGAGGCACCGTCCAAGACCGCCAAGGTGGTCCGTACCGCCGACTGGGAGAGCGTGACGATCGGCGACGAAGCAAAGGACTGGACCAAGGTGACGTTCGAGGACGGTACCGCCGGCTATGTCGCCAACGATTTCCTGTGGAGCGGCTACAGCTACCGCGCGCTGTTCGACAAGCGCGGCGGCAAGTGGCTGATGACGGCGTTCATCGCCGGCGACTGATCGGTCCTAGAGAGTCGGGTTGATCAGATATTTCTCGCCCGTCGCCTTGCGCTGCCAGCCGCGGATCGTGTCGGGCTGGATCGCCTGGTCGAGCGAGATTTCGGACGTGTAGCCGCTCGCGAAGGTCGTCAGGATCTCGTCGGCGACCCGCTTGCGCAGCCGGGCGATAACCTCCGGGCCTGCCTTCATCAGGAACGGCGTCAGCAGGAATCCGCCGACACCCCAGGCAAAGCCCATGTTCGGCGCGAGCGTGGTCGGGGATAAGTCGAGCCGGCCGTAGATGTAGACCTGCTTGTGCACCGGCGAACCATAGCCACCAGCGGGCGGCGTCTTCTTGACCAGCGCCGCTTCCATCGCACCCAGGATATGCCCCGCGAGCGGCCCGCCGCCGACCGCGTCGAACGCGATCGTCGCGCCGGTTTCGAACAGCACATCGGTCAGGTGCGCACGGAAATCGGGCGAGGACGAATCGACCACATACTTCGCGCCGATATCGGTCAGGATCTTGGCCTGTTCATCGTTGCGGACGATGTTCACCAGATCGACGCCGTCGGCGATGCAGACCTTGTTGAGCATCTGGCCCAGGTTCGACGCCGCGGCGGTATGGACGAGCGCGGTATGCCCCTCCATTTTCATCGTCTCGACCATGCCGAGCGCGGTCAGCGGATTGACGAATGCTGAGGCGCCCTGTGCCGGGGTGACGCCCTCGCCATATTCCAGCAGCGCGGACAGCGGCACCTTGCGATACTGCGTGTACATCGCACCACCGAGCACCGCGACGGTCTTGCCGATCAGATGTTCGGCGCCGTCGCCCGCCGCGACCACGATGCCGGCGCCTTCGTTGCCAGCGGCGAGCGACTTGCCGTTCCGCGCGGCGACCATGCTGGCCATTGCCTCGGGTATCGCGGCGGTCGTCGTGCCGCCGTCGCTTGCCAGCGTCGAGAGATCGGCGGGACCGAGCAGGAGCGGTTGGTCGGAGGGATTGATCGGCGCGGCTTCGATGCGGACCACGACTTCGCCGGCACCGGGCGCCGAAACATCGACGTCCTGGATCGACAGCTCGAGCTTGCCGTCGGTGATCAGCGAACGCAGTTCGCGCGCCTTGGCCGGTATCGTCATCGTCGCTCTCCCAGATCGATTGCTTGTTGCAACCGATCTAGCGAGCCGATGCTGCCGGAGCAATGTAGCTTAGTTGGTACCCCACAAAGAGGCGCTGCTGTTGCGGATCGCATCGCCGAACGCGGTGAGATGGTGGCCGAACGCGCGGGTATATTCGCCGTTGTTCAACAGCAAATCGCCGATCACCGAGGCGACCAGCCCGAACAGGATGAAAAACTTCATGTCACGAAACCCCGCACATACGTGTGCCCCAAGGGTATAAACTTAAACGACTCTGGTTGCCGAAAGGTAAACGACCGCCTTCATTGCGGCCGCCCGCCCGATTTCCATCGCGGCGTATAGCCCGCGTCGGCGAGCATGCGGATTGGCCGGACGAGAGAATTGATCGCGGCGGTCATGTAGTCGAGGTCGAGGCTGTCCACCGTATCCGTCGGCTGGTGGTAAGTCGGTCCGACCCAGCCCGACAGTGTGTGCGCGACTATCCCCTTCAGCGCGAGCGAGTAATTGTCGGAACGTTCGAAATAATGCTCTTCAGGATAGGGGTCGGGCGCGACCAGCGCACCGTTCGCGCGCAGCATTGCGAACAGGTCGGATCGTTCGGCCCCGGTCATCATCAGCGACCCCTTGGGCAGCTTGGCGTCCTGCTGCCCGATCATCTCGAGCTCGATATTGGCGACGATCCGCTCGAGCGGAATGGGCGGATGCAGGCCGAACCAGGTCGATCCGAGCCCACCGAGTTCCTCGCTGCCGTACGCGACGAACAGCACGCCGCGCTTCGACGGCCCCATCGCCGCGAACGCGCGCGCCAGTTCGATCACGGCGACGGTTCCGGACGCATCGTCGTTCGCGCCGGGCATCACCTTGCCGTTCCGCACCCCGAGGTGGTCGAGGTGTGCGCTGACCAGGATTACGCCGGCCTTGGGATCGGTACCGGGCAGGTAACCGATCGCGTTGGTCGTGACGCCGTCGGTCGTGACGACGGGGATGTCGAGCATCACAGCATCGCCGTCACGGACGCGGCCGAGCGCGTCGGCCGAAAGCGCCGCTACCGTGACATCGGGGCGGGAATCGACGCCCTTCAGCGCGACGCGTAGCCGAGGACGCACACCCGTCTGCTTGCGATAGTCGCGATCTTCCTGCGTTTCTGTCGTCAGCAACAATTTGGCCTTGCCGCGCACGGCGCGATACACGCGGGTGAATTGGTCCGCCGGACCGGTGTACACAACGACATCGGCCTGCGGAATCGCGCCGGCGGGATCGCGCAGGATTGCGGCCGTGCCACTGATTTGGCCACCACCGGAGCGCAACACCGTCACGCCCGGTATTGCGGTGCCGCCGATCGTCAGCGTCGGATCGGCAGCGACGGTGCGTCGGACGATCGGCGCGGTCTGGAGATAGGAATCCATCCCCGGTGCGGTGCGCAGCCCGGCATCGCGGAACAGCGCCGCGACATAGCCCGCGGCGATCGCTTCATCGGGTGTCGCGCTGCCGCGTCCGCGTAGCGCAGGGCCGGCGAGCAATTCGAGTTCGGTGCGGACCGAGGCGGCGCTGATCACGGGCGCGTCGCGGTCGCGCGATGTGGCGGGAGTGAGCGGGACCAACGTCAGCGCGATCGCTGCGATCGTCGCGATTCTTCTCATCGATCCATCCCCCTCAATGTGCGTTCGTTTAGCCGATCGCCTCGATTACGGCGGCGCGCAGCTCGGCGATACCGAGCCCGGTTTCGCTCGACGTGGCAATGATGTCGGGATGCGCGGCGGGGCGCTTGCGCGCTTCCTCTGCGGTCGCGGCGACGACCTTGTCGAGTTCGGTCGGCTTGATCTTGTCGGCCTTGGTCAGGACCAGGCGATAGCTGACCGCCGCCTTGTCGAGCATTTCCATGATCTCGCGATCGACGTCCTTCAGCCCGTGCCGTGCATCGATCAGCACCAGCGTTCGCTTGAGCACATCGCGCCCGCGCAGGAAGTCGTTGACCAGGAACCGCCACTTTTTGACGACGTCCTTGGGGGCCTTGGCGAAGCCATAACCCGGCATATCGACCAGCCGAAACGCCAACGGCTCGCCGACGTCGAAGAAGTTGAGTTCCTGCGTCCGCCCCGGCGTGTTCGAGGTGCGCGCCAGGCTGTTGCGATTGGTCAGCGCGTTAAGCAGCGACGACTTGCCGACGTTCGACCGGCCGGCGAACGCCACCTCCGGCACATCGGCGCCGGGCAGATGTTGCAGTGCCGGCGCGGATTTAAGGAACGCGATCGGCCCGGCGAACGTCTTGCGCGCCGCCTCGATCGCGTCCTCGTCGAAAATGCTCACTCTACTTAACCACCGGCTGTTTGAGCGCCGGATGCCGCGCGTAGAGCACCTTCTGCTGCAACACGGTCAGCAGGTTGCTGGTGATCCAGTACACCTGCAGGCCGACCGCGAACGGCGCCATCACGAACATCAGCACCCACGGCATCAGCGCAAAGACTTGCTTCTGCGCCTCGTCCATCGGGGCCGGGTTCATGCGGAACTGCAGCCACATCGAAATGCCGAGCAGGATCGGTACCACGCCGATCGCGATGAAATGCGGCGGCACGAAATCGAGGATGCCGAACAGGTTGATCGGAGTCAGCGGGTCGGGCGCCGACAGATCCTTGATCCAGGCGACGAACGGCTGGTGCCGCATTTCGATCGTCAGCATCAGCACCTTGTACAGCGAATACATGATCGGAATCTGGATCAGGGTGGGGAGGCAGCCCGCGAGCGGATTGACCTTCTCCTCCTTGTACAGCTTCATGATCTCCTGCTGCTGGCGCTGCTTGTCGTCCTTGTAGCGTTCCTGCAGCGCCTTCATCTTCGGCTGGATCGCGCGCATCGACGCCATCGAGGCGAACTGGCGCTGTGCGATCGGGAAGATCAGGCCGCGGATCGTGACGGTCAGCAGCATGATCGCGACGCCGAAATTGCCGATCATGCGGAACAGCCAGTGGAGATAGTAGAAGATCGGCTTTTCGATGACTTCGAACCAGCCCCAGTCGAGTGCCTTGCCGAACAACGCAATGCCGGCGTTGTCCTGATAGCCGTCGAGGATGCGCACTTCCTTCGACCCTGCGAAGAAGCGGCTGGTCTGGGTCAGCGCCTTGCCCGGCGCGAGCGACGTCTTGGCGCGCGCATAGTCGGCGGCATAGCCGTTGCCCGTCGGCGCGGTGAATTCCCCGGCGAAGGTCGATGCCTGGTCGGGGACGAGCGCGGTCAGCCAGTATTTGTCGGTGAAGCCGAGCCAGCCGCCGGTCGTCGTGAACGGCTTGGATTCCGCGACCTTGTTATAGTTGAGGTCGTAATCGGCCTTGCTGTCATGCACCGACATCGGGCCGATCTGGATCGTCCAGCTGTCGACGTCCTTCGACGGCGTTGCGCGGCTGACGATCCCGGCGGGCGCGACATCGACCGCAGTGCCGGCGGCGTTCAACACCGTTTGGCGGATCGTGAACATATATTGATCGTCAACGCTCAGCTCGATCGCGAAGCGCTGCCCCTGCGCGTTGGCCGCCGTCAGCGTCACCGGCTTGCCCGGCGCGAGCAGCGTGCCGTTCGCCGTCCACACCGTGTCGGCGCTGGGCGGCTTCAGGCCGTTATCCTGCCATCCGAACTGGGCGTAATAGGCGTCAGTCGTTCCTGCAGGCGACAGCAAGCGGATCGGCGGCGAATCCTTGGCGATCGTTTCCTTGTACTGGGTCAGCACCAGGTCATCGATCCGCGCGCCCTTCAGGTTGATCGATCCCTTCAACGTCGGCGTGTCGATCGCGACGCGCTGACCGGCGCTCTCGCCCAGCACAGCCTTCAGGTCGCGGACCCTGGCTGGCGTCGTGGGGGAGGGGGCGGTGGTGTTCGGCACTACCTTGGTCTTGCCGCCCTCGATCTTGGTCACCGGCGGGTTGGCAGGCGGGAACAGCTTGTTGGCGATCACCGGCCAACCGAACAGGATCAGCGCCGCGATGATCGCGAAGGTGATGAAATTGCGATTGTCGTTCTTCACGCGTGGGCGACCTTATCGATAAATCAGGGAACGGGATCGGGGCCGTGTCCGCCCCAGGGTTGGCACCGTGCGATCCGCTTGATCGCCAGCCACCCGCCCTTGAGCGGGCCATAGCGGCGAAGCGCGGTGATTGCATAGGCCGAACATGACGGCTGATAGCGGCACGTCGGCGGCAGGATCGCGGAGGGGCCGATCTGCCACAATCGGACGATGCCGACGAGCAGCCAGGTGAAGAATCGGCCGATCACCGGACGACTTTCGCCAATGCCTTGGTGAGGTCGGCCCTCAACTGCGCGAAATCGCGGGTAAGACCGTCCGACCGGCCGATCAGGACGTGGTCGGCGCCGGCGACACCGCTCTGGGGCAAAATCTCACGCGCAAGCGCGCGAAAACGCCGCTTGATGCGATTGCGCACCATGGCGTTGCCGATCTTCTTGGTCACCGTATAGCCGATCCGCATCGCGGGATCGCCGTCGCCGCGCGCCTTCACCAGCAGGACGAAACCCGGCATCGGTGCGCGCTTACCCGAATTCGCCGCGAGAAAATCGCGGCGTTTTGTGAGGGTAATTAGGCCGACAGCTTCTTGCGGCCGCGGTTGCGGCGGGCACGGATCACGTTGCGACCGCCCACGGTCGCCATCCGCGCGCGGAAGCCGTGCCGGCGCGCCCGCACCAGGTTGCTCGGCTGAAAAGTCCGCTTCATCGCTCATTCCCTGATCGTCAGAATAGAAAAGGGCCGCCACGCAGGCGGCCTTGCTGGGGGCGCGCTTAAGCGAGGTCGCGCGATAAGTCAACGCGAAGAGGCTGGCTTGCTCCATCGGCGGCGCATGTGGGGGCGGTGTGTCAGTCGTGCAAGACGCTAGTCCCATTCTGCCACGCGATGCTGATCCCTGTTCCAAACTCCGCTCAAGATGATACGAGACGTATCAAGCGGGGGTGCAATGACGACTTTGGTATCGACGGTCGCGTATCTGGGACTGGAAGCGCGCGGGGTCGAAGTCCAGTGCAGCCTGATCGCGGGGCTACCCAACTTCACCGTCGTCGGACTGGCGGACAAGGCGGTCGCGGAAAGCCGCGAGCGGGTGAGGGGCGCGATCGCCGCAATGGGCCTGTCGCTCCCACCGAAGCGGATCGTCGTCAATCTGTCACCCGCCGATCTGCCCAAGGAAGGCACGCATTTCGACCTACCGATCGCGCTGGCGCTGCTGGGCGCGATGGGCGTGGTCGATGCCGAGACGCTGAGCGAGTTCGTCGTGGTGGGGGAGTTGGGTCTCGACGGCCGGATCGCGTCGTCGCCAGGCGTTTTGCTCGCAGCACTCCATGCGTCGGAGGAGGGGAAGGGGCTGGTTTGCCCCGCGGCGCAGGGGGGCGGAGGCGGCCTGGGCGGGATCGATTCAAGTGGTTGCCGCCGGAGACCTGCTGTCGTTGCTCAACCATCTGAAGGGCAACCAGTTGCTTGGCGCGCCATCGCCGGGCGTCGCCGATGAACCGGGGCTAGGCCCCGACCTCAAGCAAGTCAAAGGGCAGGAAACGGCCAAGCGCGCGCTGGAGATCGCGGCGGCCGGCGCCCACAATTTGCTGATGGTCGGGCCGCCGGGCGCGGGCAAATCGCTGATGGCGTCGTGCCTGCCCGGCATCCTGCCGCCGCTCGATGCTGCCGAGGCGTTGGAGGCGTCGATGGTGCAGTCGGTCGCCGGTACCTTGGAAGGTGGGCGCATCACGCGGACTCGGCCGTATCGCGCGCCGCATCATTCGGCGTCGATGGCAGCCCTGGTCGGCGGTGGATTGCGGGTACGGCCCGGCGAAGTCAGCCTCGCGCATCTTGGCGTGCTGTTCCTCGACGAACTCCCCGAATTCCAGCGCGCCGTCCTCGATTCGCTGCGCCAGCCGCTCGAGACCGGCACCGTCAGCGTCGCCCGCGCCAACGCGCACGTTACGTTCCCGGCGCGGGTACAATTGGTCGCGGCGATGAACCCGTGCCGTTGCGGGCATCTCGGCGATGCGAGCCTGGCGTGTGCGCGAGCGCCCAAATGCGCGGCGGACTATCAGGCCAAGGTCTCCGGACCGCTGCTCGACCGCATCGATCTCCACGTCGAGGTGCAAGCGGTGAGCGCCGCCGACCTCGTCCTGCCCCCACCGACCGAAGGGTCGGCCGAGGTCGCCGCGCGCGTCGCCGCGGCGCGGGCGATCCAGACGGCGCGCTACGCAGATCACGCAGCACGAACCAATACCGAAATCGACGGCGATCTGCTCGAAGCGGTCGCGACACCCGACGATGCCGGACGCACGTTGCTGGCACAGGCATCGGAGGCGATGCGGCTGTCGGCGCGGGGCTACACCCGCATCCTGCGCGTCGCCCGGACGATCGCCGATCTGGCCGGATCGGACGATGTCGGTCGAGTCCATGTCGCCGAGGCGCTGAGCTATCGCCGCCGCGCCCCGACCAACTGAGACACTCGACCGTCCGCCCGGAGTTGTAATCCCGCCGCGAAGGAATAGGCTGCCGGCGCGACTCGGGGGAAGCAGGCAGCATGGACCTGACGACAACGCTGCAAATGGGGGACGCACCCAGGGTTGAATCATGACGGCCGATCGGATCGTGCATCGCGACCGTGGCTTGCTGGTAGTCGGAGAGGAGTGCCGGCACCGAGATCAAAACGGGGAGAAATAGAATGGATTGGATGCTGTTGCCGCTGAAGCGGTATGCCGAATTCAGTGGTCGCTCGCGCCGCATGGAATTCTGGATGTGGGTGCTGTTCACGGTCATCGTCGGCTTCGTGCTTGGGCTGATCGACGGCATGCTGGGCCTCAAGACCAGTTCGACGAGCGTGACGCCCGGCGGCATGGCGGCGATGTCGAGCGTCGGCGTGCTCGGCGGGATCTGGTCGCTCGGCACGCTGGTGCCGTCGATCGCGGTCGGCGTCCGGCGGCTGCACGACACCGATCGTAGCGGCTGGTGGATCCTGCTGCCGGCCGGCCCCTATCTCGTCGGGCTCGTCATGCTGGTGATGGGCATGCTGTCGGGTTCGCTGGCGATGGCCGGCCTGGCCGGCGTGCTGATGCTGATCGGCATGATCTGCGCCATCGTGCTGCTGGTCTTCTATTGCCTGCCGGGCACGGTCGGTCCGAACAAATATGGTGCCGATCCGATGGGCGGCGCCGCCAATCTGAGCGATACTTTCGCCTGATCACCGATGCGGCTTGCCCGGACGAAATCGCTCGTCTAGGCAAGCCGCCGTTCGGCTGCGGGCGTGGTGGAACTGGTAGACGCGCCGGACTCAAAATCCGGTTCCGCAAGGAGTGTGGGTTCGATTCCCACCGCCCGCACCAGCGACAAAGACTCGCGAATGTCTGGGGGACATTTGCGGCTTTGACGCTCCCGATCGGGGCGGCGGGTCGAACCCTAGCGACCAGCCTTGAACCTGATCGCCTGTCCGCCACCCGGCGCGAGCGCGATCTTCAGCACATCGCCCTTCTTCACCTTGCGCGTCTCGATCACGATCGAATGGCGTTTGTCGGTGCGATAATCGGCATCGTCGCCGTCGCGATAGATTTGCGCAGTGTAGGCCTCGCCGGATGACAGGAAGTCGAGGCTGACGTCGAACGAACGCGCGGTGTCGTCGCCGACCGATCCCAAGAACCAGTCGTTCGACCCCTTCGCCTTACGCGCGATCGTGACGTATTCTCCGATCTCGCCGTTGAGGACGCGCGTATCGTCCCAGTCGACCGCAACATCCTTGATGAACTGGAACGCGGCCGGATATTTCGCATAGTTCTCCGGCAGGTCGGCGGCCATCTGGATCGGCGAGTAGATCACGACGTAGAGGGCGAGTTGCTTGGCGATCGTCGAGAGGATGTCGGTGTCGCCGCGCCCCTTCAGGCTCAGCACGCCGGGGGTGAAGTCGAACGGCCCCCCGAGCATCCGCGTAAAGACCAGTTCGCTTTCCCAATTGGGCGGGTTCTTGGGCACGCCCCAGGCATTGTATTCCATGCCGCGCTGACCCTCGCGGCTGACCCAATTGGGATAGGTACGGCGCAGGCCCGTATCCTTGATCGGCTCATGCGCGTCGATCGCGATGCGGCGCTTGGCGGCTTCGGTGACCACCGGCAGATGGTGGCGCGCCATTACCTGACCCTCATGCCATTCGAACCGGATGCTGCCGTCGGGCGCGCGCCATTGAACGCCGCCCGCATCGGCGACGTAACCGGTCTTCACGGCGGTGATGCCGAGCTTCTGGTAGAGATCGAACGCCCCGCGCATCTCGTCTTCATAATGTGCGATGTTGGCCGACGTCTCGTTATGGCCGATGATCACGACGCCCTTCGACCTGGCGTAAGCGGTCAGTTTCTCGATGTCGTAGTCGGGATAGGGCTTAGTGAAGCTGAAGGTTCGGCCATCGGCGAACCAGTCGCCGTCCCAGCCGACGTTCCACCCTTCGACCAGCACGCCCTTGAACCCGTTGGCCGCGGCGAAATCGATCATTTTCATGACATTTGCGGTGGTCGCGCCGTGCTTCGGCCCCGATGCCCAGCTTTGCTGGTCGAGGTGCATGCCCCACCAGATGCCGACATATTTCATCGGCTTGACCCAGGATACGTCGCCCAGCTTGTTCGGTTCGTTGAGGTTGAGGATCAGCGAATTGGCCATGTAGAGCCCGGGCGCGTCGGGAGAGATCAACAGCACGCGCCACGGCGTCGGAAACGGCGCGGCGCGGCTGACCTTGGGGCCGCTCGACGACGGTGTCAGGACCGCCTTCAGCAGCCCGCCCTGCACCTTGGCGACATTCATCCCCGAATAATCGACCAACGCCGCTTCGTGGATCGCGACGTAAAGCCCACTTGCGGTCTTAAGCGTCAGCGGCGTCTGCGCGGTGCCGATCTCGGCGATCGGGGTCTTGTTGTAGAGCTGTTCCTCGCGGTTCGATTCGAACGCGGGACACCACCATGCCGTGGCAGGCTCGGCGATCGAGAACTGCGTCAGTTCCTCGGCGATGTTTGCGGTCTTGAGGTTGGGTTGGTCGGGAAATTCGTAGCGAAAGCCGACGCCGTTGTCGTACACGCGGAACACGACGTCGATGATGCGGTGCAGCCGGTTCACCTCGCGAAGGCGGACCCGCATCTCATTGTAATGATTGCGGATCGTCCGCCATTCGCCCCAAGGCTGTGTCCAGCTTTCATCGAAACTGGAGCGCGTGACGTTGGTGATTTCGAGGTCGCGGGCGAATTGCGGGCCGTCGGTGAACTGGAAGCCGAGCAGCGACGGCGCGATGACCGGCTTGCCGTTCCGCGACACCGTGTAGTTGGCGCGCGCCTCCGGCCCGATCGCGACGGATACGCTCAGTGCCTTGTCCGGCGATTCGACCGTTGCGCTTGGCGATTGCGCCAGCGCGGGCAGGGCCAACAACAGCGAGAACAACGCGGCCAGCAATGTCACCAACCGCATCATCGTCTCCTCAAACCCGCGTCGCGATCATTCCCGCATAACCGCCGACCCGCCAACCATCCACCGCGCCGACGGTTTGCACCGCGCGCCACTGGCTCGGTTCGGCGGGCGCCCAATCGGCCGGCTCGAACGCCAGGTTGAACACGCAGAGTAAGCGCTCCGCACCGGCCGTCCGCTCGAACGCGAGCAAGCTGTCGGTTGCCGCCAGGATCGTTACGTCGCCCGTCATCAGCGCTTCGCTGGCGTGCCGAAATGCGATCAGACGACGCGTCAGGTTGAGCAACGAAGCGGGATCGCCATTTTGCCGGTCGACCGCGAGCGCGAGGTGGTCCTCGCCGATCGGCAGCCACGGCGTCGCGGTCGAGAAACCGGCATGGTCGTTGGGATTGCCTTGCCACGGCATCGGCGTCCGCGCGCCGTCGCGCGACAAGGTCAGTGGCCAGTTGGCGATTGCCTCCGGATCCTGCAGCGCGTCGAACGGGATATCGACCTGCGTGAGCCCGAGCTCCTCGCCTTGGTACAGGAACAGATTGCCGCGCAGGCACATCAGCAGCAGCAGCTTAAGCCGCGCGAAGGCCGCGCGATGCTCGGGCGCGACCCAGCGGGAAATCGCCCGCGGAGCGTCGTGATTCTCGAATGCCCAGCTCGGCCAGCCGGCGCCGGGCGTCTGCGGCCATTGCGCGAGCGCATCGCGGACGAGGCCGGGGGTCAGCTTGTCGGCGTAAAGAAAGTTGAAGCCGTACGCCGAATTGAGTCTGCGATTGCCTTCCGTGAAGGCGTGCATCTCCGCCTCGGGATGTGCGCCGCCCACTTCCGCCACCGTGAACGTCGCGCCGTAGCGATCGGCCAGCGCGCGCAGCCGTTCGAGGAATAGCGGCAGTTCGGGCTGGCTCTGATTGTGGACGTGCAGCTGGAAATCGAACGACCGCGTTCGCGGCCCCGGCGGCGCGGGCGGATTGTCGGTCAGCGCCGGGTTGTGCATCGCGAAGTTGATCGCATCGATGCGGAACCCGTCGACGCCGCGGTCGAACCAGAATTTGGCGGTGGCTAGCAGCGCGTCCTGCACCGCGGGATTGTGCACATGGAGCTGCGGCTGTTCCGGCAGGAAATTGTGCATGTAATATTGGCAACGCCGCGCATCCCAGGTCCAGGCGGGGCCGCCGAATACCGACTGCCAGTTGTTGGGCGGCGATCCATCGGGCTTGGCGTCGGCCCAGACGTACCAGTCGGCCTTCGGATTGGCGCGGTCGGCGCGGCTTTCGAGGAACCAGGGATGCCGATCGCTCGAATGCGAATAGACCTGATCGATCAACACTTTGAGCCCGAGTTCGTGCGCGCGGGCGATCAGCGCGTCGAAATCGGCGAGCGTGCCGAAGATCGGATCGACGTCGCAATAGTCGGCGACGTCATACCCGAAATCCAGCATCGGCGAGGTGAAGAAGGGCGACAGCCAGATGCCGTCGACGCCTAGGCTCGCGACATGATCGAGATGCGCGGTGATGCCGGGCAGATCGCCGATCCCGTCACCG
Organism: Sphingomonas panacisoli; assembly: GCF_007859635.1. Lineage (NCBI taxonomy): Bacteria > Pseudomonadati > Pseudomonadota > Alphaproteobacteria > Sphingomonadales > Sphingomonadaceae > Sphingomonas > Sphingomonas panacisoli. Next base: position 1,238,973 of record NZ_CP042306.1, read on the forward strand.
TTCGAATCGGCGAAGCTGCGCGGGTAGATCTGGTAGATCACCGCACCGCGCCACCATTCGCGCGTAGTCGCGTCGAGCGCGGTCAGACGGGACACTTCGTTCACTTGGCCTCGCAGATGATGAAATCGAGCGGGCCGAGATCGACCTTGACGCTGCCCGGTGCGCTGGCGGCGGTTGCACACTTACCGTGGAGCGGCGCGAACGCCGTCGATGCCTGATCGACCAGCACATTCGCGGAGATCGGCGCGGTCGAGGTGTTGAATGCGATCAGCACTTCCTTGCCCGTATCCGGATCGAACCGCGACACGGCGAACAATCCCGGCTTGTCGCCCCAGGCACGCAGTTCCTGCCGTCCGCGGGTCAGTGCGCGATGGCTCGTCCGGATGCGCGACAGCTCAGCGATCAGCCGGAAGATCGGATTATCGGTGCCGAAGCTCGGCGTCGCCGTCGTCTTGGTCGTGCCGAGCAAGGTCTCTTCGTTATAAAGCGCGACCTTGCTGCCGAACATGTCCTCGCGCGCGAGCTGATCGCCACCCTTGCTCAGGAAGCCCTGTTCGTCGCCATAGTAGATCGTCGGCACGCCACGCAGTGTCAGCAGCATCGCATGGCCGAGCATTACGCGTTTGAGCAGTTCGTCGTCGCTCGCGTTCGGGAAGCCTTTCTTGACGAACATCGCGAACCGACCGGCGTCGTGATTGCCGAGGAAGGTGGGGAGGGTGCGGGCGCCCGCTTCGCCGTTTTCGTAGATCGGATCGGCGAAGAACAGCCGGAACAGCTCGTTGGTCGGCGCCGTCCCGCCGACCGTGTCGATCACCGCGCGCGCGAAAGCGAAGTCGAGGACGGCGGGCAGCTTATCGACGCGGGTGTGCTCGGCGAGGCGCGCGGGGTCGAGCTGATCGGTGAACACTTCGCCGAAGATGTGGAAGTTCGGAATGCCCTTCGCTTTCGCTCGCGCCAGCATCGCCGGGACGAACGCCTGCCAGAACTTGGCATCGACATGCTGCGCGGTGTCGATGCGAAAGCCGTCGACGCCGAAATCGTCGATCCACTTACCGTAGATGTCGATCATCCCCGCAATCACGCGCGGGTTCTCGGTCATCAGATCGTCGAGGCCGGAGAAGTCGCCGAGTTGCGAGTCCTCGGTCGAAAAGGTCGAGTCGCCCCGGTTGTGATAATAGATGGGATCGTTGAGCCAGGCCGGGACCTTCACCTTCTCCTCGCCCTTGGGGAGGTACGGCGTGTAGGCCCAGGTCGGATCGGTCAGCTTGTCGTAATTGTCGCCCAGAAACGCCGGGTTGATCGCCGGTCCGCCGATCCCGCCGCGCCGTGTGTACGGATAATCGGCGCGGGTGCGATACGCGCACGGCTTATCGGCGACGCACTCGCGATACTTGATCACGTCGGCCGTGTGGTTGGCGATGATGTCCATATAGACCTTCATCCCGCGAGCATGCGCCGCATCGACCAGCGCCTTGAAGTCCGCATTGGTGCCGAAATGCGGATCGACTTGCGTGAAGTCGGTGATCCAGTAGCCGTGATAGCCGGCGCTCTCGTCGCCGAGCGGACCCTGGACGGCCTTGTTCTTGAAGATCGGCCCGACCCATAGCGCCGTCGCGCCGAGTGCCTGGATATAGTCGAGCCGCTTGATCAGCCCTTTAAGGTCGCCGCCGTGATAGAATCCCTTGGCGGCCGGATCGAAGCCGGTGGTCAGCCGGCCGCCTTTCAGTCCGCCGAGATCGTTCTTCGGATCGCCATTTTCGAACCGATCGGGGAGGACGAAATAGATAACCTCGTCCTCGGGCAGGCGGTCGCGATACGACGCGGCGGGGGCAGGAGCCGACACCGCCGGCTGCACGAGCGACGAGGCCAGCAGGGCGGCGATCAACCCGCGGCGGATCATGCGTTTTTCTCCAGTGATTGGCCGGTCATCGCCGCGACGAAATCGCGATGCTCGGGCAGCGTTTCAGCTTTCACGCGGCATGCCTTGGCGATCGTATCGAGGAAAGGACCGAGATCGGCCGCCTTGACGTTGTCGGCAAGCGGCGACCAGCCGCGCGGCATGATCCCCTGGCCGATCATCACCTGACCCCAACTGTCGTCGAGGAACAGTTCGTCCTCCTCGCGCATAAACGCGCCGCCTTCGCGGAACAGCGCGATCTTTTCGGCGAGCGTCGCGGGCAATTCCATGCCGCGACAATGATCCCAGAACGGCTCGCCGATACGCTCGTTGGCGACATAGTGCAGCACGATGAAGTCGCGTACGCGCTGCCACTCGATCGTCGAGAGGCGGTTGAACGTGTCACGCGCGGTGGTGACGTCGGATAGGTCACCGGCCACCACGTTGAGCAAGCGTCCGATCCCGGATTGGACGAGGTGGATGCTGGTCGATTCTGAGCGGCTCCATGAACCCCGCGGCTAGGCCCAGCGCGACGCAATTGTGCGACCAGAATTGCTCGCGGTGCCCGCTGACGAACCGCACCGGGCGCGGATCGGCGAGCGGTGTGCCTTCGACGTTGGCGAGGAGTAGCGCGCTTGCTTCGTCGACCGACATGAATTCGGAGCAGAAGACGTGGCCGTTGCCGGTGCGATGCTGGAGCGGGATGCGCCATTGCCATCCGGCCGGCCGCGCGGTCGATTGCGTGAACGGGCGGAGGGCGGAAGGATTCTCGCTCGGCACGGCGAGAGCGGTGTTGCAGGGCAGATAGCGGCGCCAGTCGATGAACGACACGCCGAGCGCATCGCCGAGCAACAGGCTGCGAAAACCGGTGCAATCGATGAACAGCGTACCCGCGACGCGCCGATCGCCGTCGAGCTTCAGCGCCCTTATGTCGCCGGTGTCCGCGTCGCGTTCGACGCTTTCGATCAGCCCCTCGACCCTGCGCACGCCGCGATCTTCCGAATAGCGCCGCAGCATCTGCGCGAACAAAGTCGCGTCGAAGTGGTAGGCGTAAGCAAGATCCGTCGCGCCGTCCTCGCTAATCGCGAAGCGGCCGAGCCGGGCCGCGGCGACATTCAAGCTGTAGTCGCCGTAATCGCCCGCTTGGCCCAAGCCGCGCGCGCGCAACCAAAGCTGGCGGAACGGGATGAGCCCGACGCCGCGCCCGACCTGGCCGAAGCTGTGGAAATAGGAGTGGCCGGGACGCAGCCAATCGTTGAACCCGATCCCGAGCTTGAAGGTCGCGTTGGTGGCGCGGAGAAACTCGGCCTGGTCGAGGCCGAGCCCGACGATCAGATTGTGGATCTGCGGGATCGTCGCTTCGCCGACACCCACCGTGCCGATCGCGTCGGATTCGACCAGCGTGATCGTGGCGTAGTTGCCGAGGAACCGCGCCAGCGTCGCGGCGGCCGTCCACCCAGCCGTCCCGCCGCCCGCAATGACGATGTCGAGGGGCGTTCGTTCACTCATGTCCTGCCTTTACCAACGATCCGCCTCGCCGGAGCTACCCGGCGAGGCTGTTCGTGTCATCAGAACTTGAAGGTCGCACCCGCCACGATTCGGCGGCCATAGCTCTGATATTTCAGGTAGGAGAGCGGCTGGGTGACGATGCCCAGCGTCGCCGACCGCGTGTCGGTCAGGTTCTGGCCCGACACGTAGAGCGACAGACCCTTGAGCGACCCCGACGAGAAGTCGTAGCCGATCTGCGCGTCGTAGATCGTCTCGCCCAGCACCGTCTGGCGATCGAGACCGCCGCTGTAGAGCGAGAAGTCGCCCAGGTACGACGAACGGTAGCGCATGCTGCCGCGCAGGCTGAAGCCGTACTTTTCGAAGAACAACGTCGCGCTGGCGACCCACTTCGAATAGCCCGGAATGACCGACGGATTGCCGTTGAAATCCTTGACCTTGGTTTCGGTGTAACCGGCGCCGCCGGTCAGGCCGAAGCCCGACAAAGCGTTGGAGAAGACGTCGAACGGCAACGTGCCGGCGACTTCGACGCCGTCCATATGCCCGCCCTTGGTGTTGACGTTGGCGAACAGGATACCGATCGGCGTTGCCGGCTGCGGATTGCCCGGCACCGGCGGGAAGCCGGAATAGTCGAAGTTCGCCGTGAAGCCGTTGGCGATGTAGTTGTCGATGTTCTTGTAGAATAACTGGATCGCCAGATAGCCCTTCGACCCGAAATACTTTTCGAAGTTCAGATCGAACGCGGTCGCGCGGTACGGCCGCAGCGTCGGATTGCCGCCGCTGCCCGAAAAGACGATCGGGCTCCGGGTGCGATCGATGCCGTAGCTGATGACGTTGTTCAGGTCGGGCAGGCGCGGCCGCATCATTTCCTTCGACGCCGCAAAGCGGATGACGAAGTCGCTGGCGGTGCGCAGGTTGAGGTTCAGGCTCGGCAGGACCATCCAATAGTCGTCCTTGACCGTCGGGAAGGCCTGTCCGCTCGACGTCACCCGGGTGTAAACACCCTGAACACCGATATTGCCGGTCAGCTTCGACGAACCGAGGTCTGCGTCGAGCGTCGCCATCGCATAGGGCGTCCAGACGTCTTCGCCGATATTGTAGCCTTTGCTCGCGCCGAAGGTGTTGGCCGTGTAGACCAGCACGCCGGCGGGGACGAGCGCGCGCGGATCGAAGGATACAAGCGGACCGAGACCGCGGTCGAGCGTCACGGGCTCGAGGCGCAGGTTGGACGGGATCGCCGCCGTGTTCGCGCCGCCCGGCGGGCTCAGATAGCCTTCCTGCGCGCTGAGCGTCTTGGTGCGCTTCGTGAAGTCTGCGCCGGCCTTGATCGACTTGACGAACCCGCCGATCTCGCGCTCGATCTCTGCCCGGGCTTCGAACAGATCGTCGCTCGTGCGGCGGAAATTGTCGTAACCGGCCTGAACCGGCGAGCCGCTCCAGCCTTCGACGTCGGTCAGCACCAGCGCGCTGCTGGCGCCGTTATAATTGCTGGTGAATTGCGGGCCCTTCGGCGTCGCGGTGTACGATACCACCGCGGTCGCGGCCGGCAGCGCGCGGCCGAGGCCGGCGGTCGTCTGTAGCGAATCGTCGGTGCGGTCGGTTCGCGACCAGCTCGCGTCGATCATCGCCGACCAGCCGTCATTCTTCCACGCCAGGTTGCCGGCGAGCGAATATTGGTCGGCCTTGCGGTCGTTGGCGTAGTTTTCGATGATCGGCGTGCCGGCGATCGTCGCCGACGTGACCAAGCCATTCGAGGCGGTCACGTTCGAAATCGCATCGTGGCCGCAACCGCCGCCGCAGTTGAACGGCATTTCGAAGCCGCGCTGATCGATCTTGTCGGTGAAGCGCGAATAGAACGCGTCCATCGTGATCGTGACGTTGTTGCCGGCGCGGGCCTGGAACGTGCCGTTGATGCCGAAGCGCTTCAGCTTGTCGGTTTCGACCCAGGTCTTGATGCCGTTCATGCCCTGCGCGCCACCGGGATAGCCGCCGAAGCCCCAGGCGTTGAAGTCGCGGGTCTGGTACGGTTCGTCGGTATAGGCCGCCGACAGCGCGATACCTGCGTTGCCATCCGCGAACGTATCGACATAGGTCGCGAACGCGCGGAAGCCCTTGTCGCTCGAATTCGGATCGAGCTTCTGATCGACATAGGTGCCGCGCACGCCGACCGCGATGATGCGCTTGCCGACTTCGAGCGGGCGCATGGTGCGCAGGTCGATGGTGCCGACCAGGCCGCCGGACGTCTTGTCGGCTGCGGCGGTCTTGTAGACATCGACGCCGGCGAGGATTTCCGACGGATATTGGTCGAATTCGACCGCGCGGCTGTCGTTCGTCGTGGTCTGCTGACGGCCGTTCAACGTCGTGGTCGAGAAGTCCGGGCCGAAACCGCGGATCGAGATAATGTTCGCGCGACCGGCGTTGCGCTGCGACGAAATGCCGGGAAGGCGAGCGATCGATTCACCGATGCCGTTGTCGGGCAGCTTGCCGATGTCTTCCGCCGAAACGGATTCGACGACCTGTTCGGAATTCTTCTTCTTCGCGGTCGCGCTGGCGAGAGCCGCGCGGAAACCGCTGACGACAATGTCGGGGCCGGTGTCGTCGGTCGCCTGATCGGCCGGAGCGGGGGCAGGGGCGTCCTGCGCCAGGGCCGGCGAGGCCACCGTCGCGAGGGCGCCGGCCAGCGCGAGGGCGCTCACGTGCAGCGCAAGGCCGTTGCGGCGATTGTTACGGAAACCAGTCATCAATTCCTCCCCTTGCGACCGGCCATCTTTGGCTTCGGCGCGCGCCCACACGGCGCGTTGCAGATTTGTTGCGCTTAAAATGGGGGCGATAAGCGGCCAAGGCGGCCGCATACGTATTCGAAACTATGCATTGCGGAGTGTTGCACGCATGCATCGGTAGTAATTAGCGCGGTGCGGCGAGAATGCGGTAGCTCCACGGCGCTAGCTTTACGCTGGACGATCGCGTGATCGTCTGCGGCGTACTGTCGGCGAAGTCCACGTAGCTGCCGTCGCTCGGGCCGTCGGTGAAGCTTATCGTCTGCGTGTCGCCGGACAGGTTGAACAGCGCGAACACCTTGTCGCCGTTCTTGGCGCGGACGAACGACAGCACCTTGGTCGGCGCGGTATTGACCACCGGAGTCATCGCGGCGCCCCACGGCGCGTTCCACAGCGCCGGATGTGCCTTGCGGAAGGCGATCAGGCGCTTGAACAGATCGTTATTCGGGTGATCACGCCATTCGATCGGGTCGCGTTCAAAGAACTTCAGGCGTTTCGGATTACCCGCTTCCTGACCGTTATAGATCAGCGGAATGCCTTCTCCGACGAAGGACAGGACGATTGCGTTGGGCAGCGCCTTGCCGAAGCGTTCGAATTCGGTGCCTTCCCACGCATTCTGGTCGTGGTTCTCGGTATAGGTCATGCGCATCGCGGCGTCGGGCCAGGCGCTTTCGGTTTCCGAATAATAGCCGAACAGCGCGCCGACATCGGCCTTCCCGACCGCGATATCGGCCATCGCGTTATTCCATTTCCACGCATAGCTGGCGTCGAACGCCTTGCGATGGACGTCGCGCTGGTCGAATTCGGCGAGCATGAAGACCGGCTTGATCCGGTCGAGCTCGGCGCGGGCATTCTCCCAAAAATCGAGCGGGACGTAGCCGGCGACGTCGCAGCGGAAACCGTCGATATCGGCGGCGCGCACCCAATATTTCATCGCGTCGGTCATGTAGCGGCGTAAGGCGGGCTTCGAATAATCGAGATCGATGATGTCCGACCAGTCCCACCACGGCGTCGGCCGGTTCGCGCCCTTCCAGTCGTGTTCGTACCAATCGGGGTGGAGCTTGTGGATCGGGTTGTCCCACGCCGTGTGGTTAGCGACCCAGTCGAGGATGACGTGCATGCCCTGTCTGTGCGCGGCCGCGACGAACGACTTGAGGTCGGCGAGCGTCCCGAACTCCGGGTTCACGCCGTAATAATCCTTCACCGAATAGGGACTGCCCAGCGTTCCCTTGCGGTTTTCCACGCCGATCGGGTTGATCGGCATCAGCCAGATGATGTCGATGCCGAGCGCCTTGAGCCGCGGCAGTTGCGCTTCGGCCGCCTTGAACGTGCCCTCGCGCGTGAACTGGCGGGTATTGAGCTGGTACAGCACCGCGTCCTTCGACCAGGCGGGATGCTTCAGCGTGACGTAGGGCCTGGGCGTGTAAGGATCGGCGGCTTTGGTCGCAGCGAGAGCGGGCGCGGTCATCAGGCTCGCGAGCAGCGCCAGCGCGATCGGTTTCAGCATCCTGTCCTCCCGTTTTTTGCCCTTGTGCCATGCCAATCCGCACGCGCGCCGCGAATACGTATGCGGCGGCGTATCGGGCGGCGCGACGCTCGCTTAGCATCGGCGATACCGCTCCATCAAAAGAGGGCGGGCGGGAGGGGAGCTTGTCCGATACCGATTACGCGCGCGGGACCTATCGCGCCGCCAGTCGCGCCGCTACACTCGCGCCAAACCGGCCGCGTCCGACGACCGGGAGCGGGAGGAATCGTCGCGCGGTGCTGACCGACAAGCCGACTTCATTCGATATCGCGCAGCGCGCCGGCGTGTCGCAGCCGACCGTCTCGCGCGCGCTCCGCGGCGACCCGACCGTCAGCGAAGCGACGCGCAAGCGCATCGAGGCGATCGCGGCGCAACTCAATTACAAGGTCGACAAGAACGCATCGTCGCTGCGCAGCCGCCATACCAACACGCTGGCGCTGTTGTTTTTCGAGGATCCGACACCGGACGATTCGCTGATCAACCCATTCTTCCTGTCGATGTTGGGTTCGATCGCACGGACCTGTTCGCTCCGCGGATACGATCTGCTGACCTCGTTCCAGCAACTCTCGTCGAACTGGCACGTCGATTACGAGGACAGCCACAAGGCGGACGGCATCATCCTGCTCGGGTATGGCGACTACGAAACCTATCACGCGCGGATCGAACAGCTGGAAGCGCAGGGGACGCATTTCGTGCGCTGGGGATCGGTTCAACCGGGCCAGCCGGGGACGACGATCGGGTGCGACAATTTCCGCGGCGGGCGCGACGCGGCGGGGCATCTGATCGGGCTCGGCCGCCGACGCATCGCTTTCCTGGGGCAAGTGTCGAGCCATTCGCCAGAACTCCGCGAACGCTATCGCGGCGCATGCGCCGCGATGAGCGAGGCGGGGATCGACCCCGATCTCGGCCTGCAAGTCGATGCAATCACGACCGAAGCGTCGGGCTACGAAGCCGCGCAGAAACTGATCGGGCGCGACATTGCATTCGATGCGATCTTCGCCGCCAGCGACCTGATCGCGATCGGCGCGATGCGCGCGCTGGAAGAGGCAGGCTTCAACGTGCCACGCGACGTGTCGGTGGTCGGGTTCGACGACATCCCCGCCGCCAGCCTGTCGCACCCGCCGTTGACCACGATCGCGCAGGATTACGCCAAGGCGGGCGAGATGCTGGTCGACACCTTGCTCCGCCGCATCCGTGCACAGCCTACCGAAGCGGTGATGCTGCCCCCGCGGCTGATCGTGCGCCGCTCGACTGCCGAGGCGAAGTGATGGACGCGATGACGTCGGAAAAGCCGCGACAGAGCTGGCGCGGGTTGTGGAATATCTCGTTCGGATTCTTCGGCATCCAGATCGCGTTCGGGCTGCAGAATGCGAACGTCAGTCGGATTTTCCAGTCGCTCGGCAGCGATGTCGGCAGCCTGGCGTTGCTGTGGATCGCGGGGCCGGTGACGGGGCTGCTAGTTCAGCCGATCATCGGACATTTCAGCGACCGGACGTGGGGACGGTTCGGACGGCGGCGGCCATATTTCCTCGCAGGGGCGATACTTGCCGCGTTGGCGCTGTTGGGCATGCCCAACGCCAGCGTGCTGATCGCGGCGGCGCTGTTGCTGTGGATGCTCGACGCATCGATCAACGTGTCGATGGAGCCGTTCCGCGCTTTCGTCGGCGACATGGTCGCGCCGTCGCAGCGCACCGCGGGCTACGCTTTCCAGACGGCCTTCATCGGCGCCGGCGCGGTGGTCGGCAGCCTCGCGCCGTTCGCGATGGCGAAGCTGGGGGTCAGCAACGTCGCGGCAGCCGGCGGCATCCCGGATTCGGTACGCTATTCCTTCTATCTCGGCGCGGTCGCGATCTTCGGCGCGGTGCTGTGGACGGTGCTGACGACCCGCGAATATCCGCCCGAGCAGATGCAGGCGTTCGGCGATGCGCAAGCCCAATATCATGCATCGTCGTTTTCCGACGCGTCGCTGCCCAAGATCCTGACAACCGCAGGCGTGGTTTTGATTTTTCTCGGCGCACTTCTTACTGGCACGATTTACCGCTGGTCTTTGGAACGCGACCTTTACGTACTCGGCGGCCTGTTCATCGGCGGTGGCGTCTTGATGCTCGCGGCGTCCGGTATGATCCGTGCGCGATTAGAAAATGCGCTTGTACAGATCATGAGCGATCTCGTGCGGATGCCCGGCCAGATGTGGCGGCTGGCGCTGGCGCAGTTCTTTTCCTGGCTCGCCCTTTTCGTTCTGTGGATCTACACCACCCCGGTCGTCGCCCAATACGTATTCCATTCCACGGACGCGGCGGCGAAGGCCTATAATGATGGCGCCGATTGGGTCGGCGTACTGTTCTCGGTCTATAACGGCGTGGCCGCGCTCGCGGCGTTCGTTCTGCCGGTGCTGGCTAGGCGGATTGGCGCACCGCGCACACACATGATCTGTCTTTTGATCGGCGCGGCCAGCTTTGCCTCGTTGCTGGTGATCCGCAATCAACAGACGCTCTTGCTGCCAATGGTCGGGATCGGTCTGACATGGGCGTCCATCCTGACTATGCCTTATGTCATCCTCGCCAGCGTCCTCCCGCCGCAAAAGTTCGGGATTTACATGGGCATCTTCAACTTCTTTATCGTGCTGCCGCAACTTGTCGTGGCGACGGTGATGGGTGCCGTCATTCATGCCTGGTTTCCCACGGAGCCGATCTGGACGATGGCGTGTGCAGCCGTCGTGATGACGATGGCGGCGGCGGCGATGTTGCTGGTGCGGAGCGAACCTAACGCGGCAGCGTGATCGTCGCGGCGAGCCCGCCTTCGGGGCGGTTCGCCAGGTCGATATCGCCGCCTGCCTCGCGCACGATCGCGCGGGCGAGGGCAAGGCCGAGGCCGATCCCGCCGGTCTCCTTGTTGCGCGACCCCTCGAGCCGCGTGAACGCCTCGAACACTTCGCCCACCCGCTCGGGCGGGATGCCGGGACCCTTGTCGGCGACGGTGATCCGTACGGCATGCGCGGTCGCAGTGAGCGACACGTCGGCGCTGCCGCCATATTTCACCGCATTCTCGATGAGGTTGCGCACCGCGCGGCGGATCAATGACGGCCGCAGCCGCATCGGCAACCGCGCCGCCTCCTCGTAACTCACCGGCTTGCCGAGATCGCGGAAGTCCTCGACCACCGCATCGACCAAAGCCGCGACGTCGACCTCGGTCAGCGGCTCGCTCGGCCGCCCCAGCCGCGCGAGGGACAAGATGTCGTCGAGCGTGCCGTTCATCTCGTCGATCGTGTCGGCCATCTTGGTACGGTCGTCGTCATCCTCGACGGACTCGATCCGCACCCGCAATGCAGCCAGCGGGGTACGCAAATCGTGTCCGATCGCGCCGAGCATGCGGTCCTTTTCGTCGAGCATTGCCATCACCCGCGTTCGCAACTGATTAAACGCAGCGATCAGCGTTCGGACGTCGTGCGGTCCGCTTTCCTCGATGGGGCCTTGCTTATCGGCAGGGTGGAAGCCCTCGGCAGCCGTGGTCAGCATGCGCAACGGTCGCGCGATCCGCCGCGCCGCCCACAGCACCGGCAGAAGCACGATGACGTACAGGACCAGCGTCTGGCCGATCAGTCGCGATACGATCGGCCAATCGGAATCCTGCCAGGGTACGCTGGTCGTCCACCAGCCCGCGCCGGGCTGCTCGATCGCGATCAGCAACTCGCCCTCCGCGGCGCGGAAGCGTTGCTCACGATAATGCGACATGCGCTTCAGCCGAGGATCGTCGGCACGGATCGGGCGGATGCCGGTCACGACCTGTCCGATCGGGAGGCCTGCTTCGATCAGCCTCTGACGCAAACCTTCCTCGACATCGGCGCGGCGCCGGAGTCCATTTTCGATCGGGTTGGTCGGCCAAGGCCTGGAGCGGAATCGGTCCCAGGGCGAACCGTCGCTCGGCTCGGTGGCGGAGATATCGCGATTGCGCTGGCCCTGCGCCGCATCGATCAGTCGCGATGCGGTCGGCCCGACCACCTGCTCTAGCCGGAAAGCCTGGCGATCGTGCAGAGTCAGGCCGAAGTTGATCGCCTGCGCCACGAATAGCGCGAGCGCGACCAGCACGGCCATCTGTCCCGGCAAATTGCGCGGCCAGAGCCTCAAAGACGGGTAACCTCGGCGGCGAGCGTATAGCCGCCGCCCCATACCGTCTTGATCAGTTCGGGATTCTTGGGATCGGGTTCGATCTTGCGGCGGAGCCGGCTGACCTGGTTGTCGATCGCGCGGTCGAACGCCATCGCTTCGCGACCCTGGGTCAGGTCGAGCAGCTGGTCGCGGGTCAGTACCTGACGCGGCCGCAACGCAAGAGCGAGGAGCAGGTTGTACTCGCCGGTCGACAGCGGCACCGACACACCCTCGCGGTCGACCAATGCGCGCTCGCCGGTTTTCAGTACCCAGCCGCCGAACGCGTAGGAACCGCTTTCCGGTGCATGCTGGCGGCTACCTCCGGCGGCGGCGCGGCGCAGGATGACCTTCGCGCGGGTCGCGAGTTCGCGCGGGGAGAACGGCTTCACGACATAATCGTCCGCGCCCATTTCGAGCCCGACGATGCGGTCGGTTTCCTCGCTCTTGGCGGTCAGCAGGATCACAGGGATGTCGCCCGACGCGCGGATGTGGCGGCAGAGACTCAACCCATCCTCGCCCGGCATCATGATGTCGAGGATCACGAGGTCGATCGCATAGGCCGCCATCCGCGCCCGCGCGCCCTCGGCGTCGCCGGCCTGCGTCACGCGAAAGCCTTGCTTGGTCAGATATTGCGCAAGCGGCTCGCGGATCGAGCGCTCGTCATCGACCAGCAGGATGTGGGGAAGACCACTCATCGGGATTTGCTAGGCGATCGTCGCGTCGGGGGAAAGGCAATGCCGGGCGGGCGAGGAGGGGCGCCCGCCCGGCAGCCGGGACAAATGGGGATTATTGCCCGGCATCTGGTTTCGGCGCGTCGGCCGGCGGCGGAGGCGTATCGCCACCCGCGCCGCCCCGGCGCATACCCATCGCGTCGCGCGCTGCCTGGCGCTCCGCGGGATCGAGTTTGCCATCCTTGTTGGCGTCCATTCGGTCGAACCGGCGTGCGGCTTGCGCGCGGAATTCGGCGCGATCGATCGTGCCGTCGCCGTTGGTGTCCAGCCGCGCCATCATCCGGCTGCCCGGCGCGGGGGGTGTCGCGGCGCCATCGGCGGCGGCCGGCGGCGTTGCACCCGACGCCGTCGCGGGCTGGCGGCGCATCGTCATTTCCGTCGCGTCGAGCTTGCCGTCCTTATTGACATCCATCCGGTCGAAGCGGGCATCGGCCTGCGCCATCGCCTCGTCGCGCGTGATGGTGCGGTCGGCATTGTCCTGCGGTGCAGGCATGGGAGCGGTTTGGGCGGAAAGCGGGCCGGCGGCCACGGCGACGAAGCCGGCGGTGGCCAGGATAGCGGCGAGGGCAGTGCGATTCATGACGGATCCTCAACAGGGGCGGGATGTTTCCCTAACGCCTGTGCTTATCGCCACCCTTCGTCACGCAGGCGTGTCAGTCCACGACGAAATTGTCGTAAATTGTCGCGGCTCGGCGCAGCGAATAGCCCCGCTATTTCCCGCCCGGCGCCGAACCCGGCCGGCGGATGCGCAGTAATCCGTCCAACGACGCGGGTTCGCCACGGCAGGCTCAGGCAAAAATAGCCACGCTCTGCATCTGCTCTGCGATCGGCTGCCCGTCGGCGTTCCAGATCGCCATTTCCTGGCTCGAACTGCCATCCTTGGCATAATCGGCATTCGCCCGCAGCAGCCACCAGCCATCCGTGGTGCGCGGCTGGGGACCGAGAACGTTGAGCTGCCAGGTCATCGAGCTGACCGGCGCAGGACCGCCGACCAACTTCAGCGCGGCGGGCGGAAGGCAGTCGGCGATCGCGACCAACTCCACCATCGGGTCGAGGCCGTCGCGTTCCTGCAACCGGACCCAGCGCAGCCATTCGGTCGGGCCGACCGTCGCATCGCGGCGATCGAGCAGCTCGAAGTTCTGGATGAAGAACGCGGAGTTCTCACCCTTGAACGTGGTGTCGTCGGGCGTGGGACAAGCGAAGTCGGGCGCGTTGCCGACTTCGTACGTCACCTTCGACTCGACCGTCCCCATGAACACGAACGTCGCGCGCAGCCCGAGGCCGGCATCGCTCTCGACGTCGGCCTGAATGAACGCGGCGTTGCGGCCGCGACGCAGGCGCGTGGCGCGGATCGTGATCTCGCCCGACAGCGGCCCGATGAACGCGACCAAAGCCGAGCGAAGCGGCGGCAGATCCTCATCCGATCGTTGCGCGACATGCAGCGCCAGCGCGGCGGACAGTCCGCCATAGCTCGTGCGCCCCTGCAGCCAAGTATCGGGAATGCTCCCCCGCCAGCCGCCGTCGATCGGCTCCAGCGCGTCGATGATCGCCTTCAGTCCCGGCATGCGTCCCCCTTATGTCGCTTCGGCGGCCAGCCGGTCGCGCAACTCGCGCTTCAATACCTTTCCGATCGCGCTGCGCGGCAGTTCGTCGATCGCGTGCAGCGCCGACAGTCGCTGCGTCTTGCCGAGCTGGGCGTTGGTCCACGCCATGATCTCGTCGGCGCCGGCATCGATTCCGGTGTTCGGCACGTAGAATCCGACCGGCGTCTCGCCCCATGCCTCCGACGGCACGCCGATCACGGTGCATTCCTGCACGGCGGGATGCTGCTTCAACACCGCTTCCAGATCGACCGGATAGATGTTGAACCCGCCCGAGATGATCAGGTCCTTCTTGCGGTCCATCAGGATCAGGAAGCCGTCCTCGTCGAACCGGCCGATGTCGCCATGGCGGATGTAGCGATTGCCCTGCTTGTCGTACCATTCGGCGTCGGCGGTCGCTTGCTGGCGGCCGTGATAGCCCGTCATCATCGCCGGCGAGCGCCCAACGACCTCGCCGGTTTCGCCCTGCGGCACTTCGTTGCCGTCGTCGTCGATCAGCCGCATGTCGTGGCCTGGAAAGGGCTGGCCGACGGTGTGGAGCTTGTCGGGAAACGCCGTGCAGTCGAGCCCGGTCGATGCGCCGCCTTCGGTCATGCCGTAGAATTCGACTAGTCGGCCGGGCCAGCGCGCGACGATGTCGGCCTTCAGCGCGGCCGAGAAGGGGGCACTGGTCGAGGTCTTCATGACGAAGCTCGACAAATCGAAGCTGTCGAAGTCGGGCACCGCCATGAGGCGCTGATACTGCACCGGCACCAGCATGGCGTGCGTCGCGCGGTGCTGCTCGGCGAGTGCGAGGAAACCGCGCGCGTCGAACTTCTTCATCAGCACCGACGTCCCGCCCCATGCCAGCGTCGGCAGGAAGCTGACCAGGGTCGTGTTCGAATAGAGCGGGGTCGAGTTCATCGTCACCGCATCGCCATACCCGCCCGCCGAATTGCGTCCGATGTGCGACCAGCGCATGCGGTGCGACTGGACGATTCCCTTGGGCGTGCCGGTCGTGCCGGAGGAGTAGATGATGTTGAAGCCGTCCTCCGGCCCGATCGTCACCGGCACGGGCTTAGCGCCCTCCGGCGCGAGCCAGTCGCGAAATTCCTCCGTGTCGAGCCGGACCTGCTTCGCCGCGATATCTTGGCCGGCGATTGCCGCGGCATTCTCGCCATCGACGAAGACGATCGGCGCGCCGCAATCCGCGATCATCGCCGCGAGCGATTCGGGCGTGGACGAGGGCGCGAGCGGGGCTGCGACGCATCCCGCTCGGAGCGTGCCCATGAAGACGGCGGCATATTCGACCGAGGCGGAGGCAACGATCGCCACCGACTGACCCTGCCTAACGCCGTCGCGCTGCAGGGCCGCCGCGATGCGATCCATCAGCGCGTCGAGTTCGGCATAGGATAGCGTCGAGACCGCATCCGCGACCGCGATCTTGTCGGGCTGTTCCGCGGCGTGAGCGCGCAGGATGTCGGGCAGGACGGCGAAATCGCTGGTGAGAAGATCGGCGGCGCTCATGTGCCTTGCGCTAAGCGAAGGCATCGGCAAATACCATACGCGAAATTCGAAAAACGGAATCGAGGGGTGAGAGATGCTGTTCTACAATACCGGAAATCCGGCACCCAATCCGCGCCGCGTCCGCATCTTCGCCGCCGAGAAGGGGATCGAGCTGCCGACCCAACAGGTCGAGATCTTCAAGCGCGAGCATAAGGCGCCGGAATATCTGGCGGTCAACCCGATGGGGCAGACGCCGTGCCTGCAACTCGACGACGGTAGCGTGATCACCGAGAGCGTGTCGATCTGCCGCTACCTCGAACATCTGCATCCCGAGACGCCGATGTTCGGCGCGACGCCGCGCGACGCGGCGGAGGTCGACCAGATGATCCGGCGCACCGAATTGCGGTTGATGACGCCGATCGCCAATGTCTGGGTCCATACCCACCCGCTGACCGCGCGCGTCGTGCCGCATCAATATACCGAATTCGGCGAGAGCAATCGGCCGCGGATCGATGCGGTGATGCGCGAGTTCGATACCGTATTGGCCGACCGGGCGTTCCTGGCAGGGGAGGCGTATTCGATGGCCGATATCATCCTGCTGACGACGATCGATTTCGCCAAGTTCATCGGGGTCGAGATGCCCGGCGACGTGCCGCATTTGAAGGCATGGCACGAGCGTGTCTCCGCCCGGCCGAGTGCGCAGGCATGAGTGCGGGCTTCGACGGACGGGTCGCAATCGTCACCGGCGGCGGGACGGGGATCGGCGCGAGCGTCGTGCGCATGCTCGCCGAGCGTGGGGTTCGGTGCGTGGTCAACTATGCGTCGAGCAAGGACGACGCGGAAGCGGTCGCGGCGGCCGCGGGGAACGGGTCGATCGCCATTCAGGCTGACATCGTCGAAGATGCGGCGTGTAAGGGGCTGGCGCAGGCGGCGATCGACGCGTTCGGGCGGATCGATTTCCTGGTCAACAATGCCGGGCGCACCAAGTTCGCCAACCACGAGGATCTCGACGCACTCGACGCCGAGGACTTCGTCGACATCTACCGCCTCAACACGATCGCGGCGTTCCAGATGGTTCGTGCCTGCGCCCCGGCGATGCGGGAGCAGGATGCCTCCGCCGTGGTCAACGTCGCCAGCGTCGCCGGGCTGTTCGGCATGGGGTCGTCGGTTGCCTACGCCGCGTCGAAGGGCGCGCTGATCACCATGACCAAGAGCTTAGCGCGCGTGCTGGCGCCCAAGATCCGGGTCAACGCCGTCGCGCCGGGCTATGTCGGCACCGGCTGGTTCGAAAAACGGCTGGGCGCGGAGGGGTTCGAGAAGCTCAACCAGAACATCGCGAGCCGCGTGCCGATGGGGTTCGCGACCGGGCCGGACGAGATCGCCGGGCCGATCGTCCATCTGCTCGATCCCCTGTCGCGGTCGATCACCGGCGAGACGACGACAATCGATGCCGGCGGGCATCTCGACATGGCGCTGACCCGGCGGCCGGGAAAAGAGGGCTAAGTTGACACTAGGGTGACACTGGCGACGTCGGTTTGCCGGGCACTCGATCGAGCACCTTCCACACCACGATCGCCAGTGCCGCAGTCGCCAGCACCGCCGCGAGCAGGAAGTTCGCGCCAGCAAAGCCGTGATCGACCCCGCTCGCCAGCGCCTGAGTCAACAGCAACGGCCCGAGGATCGACGACACGCTCCCCATGCTGCCGATCCCGCCCTGCAACGCACCCTGGTGCTTGGCGTCGACCATCCGCGACAGCAGGCCGTTGAACGAGGGGAAAACGAACCCCTGGAATGCGCTGATCGCCATCAGTACGTACGCCTGCCACCCCGCGGTCGCGAAAGCGAACAGATAGAAAGCGGTCGCCGCTGAGATCATCCCGAACACGATCGCCTTGCGCTCGCCGAAGCGCTTGATCACCGGCCCGGTCAGCCCGCCCTGCACGCACGCCATGATCACGCCGACGAAGGCGAGGCTCCAGCCGATCGCCTTGGCGTCCCAGCCGAACTTGATCGCCGCCCAGAACGACCAGGTCGCCGGATAGACCATATGACCGAGCTGCCAGAGGAACCACGCGAGCAGCAGTGGCGCGGCGTTGCCGGCATGGAACAGCGGCCGGAACGCGCCGATGACGTGCGCGTCGCGGAGGTGGAATTCACGGCGATTTTCCGGCTTGAGCGTTTCTGGCATCAGGAAATACATCGTCACCGCGTTGATCAGCGCGAGGGCCGCCGCCGCCATGAACGGCGCGCGCGACCCGAACTGCGCGAGTACGCCGCCGATCGCCGGACCCAGGATGAACCCCACGCCGAACGCGAACCCGATCAAGCCGAACGCCGCACCGCGCTTTTCGGGCGGTGTCACGTCGGCAATCACCGATCCGGCGGGGCCGTAGACCGCGCCCGCCGTACCCGCGATCGCGCGTCCGAGGAACAGCCAGGCCAACGTCGGCGCCCACGCCATCAGCGCATAGTCGATCCCGAAACACAGCATCGACGTCATCAGAATCGGGCGCCGCCCGAACCGGTCGGAGAGGTTGCCGAGCACCGGCCCGGCAAAGAACTGCATCACCGAAAAGACGACGAGCATGTAGCCCGCGACGCGCGTCGCCTGTTCCAGGTCGATATGGCCGAGCTGCGTGATTAGCTGCGGGAAGATCGGCATGATGATGCCGAATCCGATCGTGTCGATCAGCACCGCGGCCAGCGCGATCGGTATCGCGCGATTTTCGAATGTCATCTTGCTCCCCCGCCAAATCGCCCGAAGGTCACGAAAGACACAGGACGTGCGCTGCGAACTGCGGCCAATTGCGTGCCGATCGGCCGATCCGAGACGAATGTGTCACAGGATGTGGGCTGTAGGACAGCATAAAGTGTCGCTAGCCCACCGACCAAGCCGTCACCCCCGCGAAAGCGGGGGCCCATCTCTCACCACTGCCATAAATTACGCCCTGGGTATGGTGGATGCCGCAGGAGATGGGTCCCCGCTTTCGCGGGGATGACAGAGGGTTATTTGGCAATCCTCCGCTTGCCGCCATTCTTGAGCGCCTCGCGCTTGCTGAGCCCGCTCAGCCGGCCTTCGTTCGCGGCGACGTAGCGCGCCACCTCGTCCGGGTCGGTCCAGGCATATTGGCGCAGCGCCCAGCCGATCGCCTTGCGCAGGAAGAATTCGGTCGAGCCGATCGACGGTTCGATACAACGATAAAGTAGGTCGAGTTCCGTCGCGCCCTTGGCGGGTAGCTGACAGATGATCGAACTGCGGCGTTTCCACATATCGTCGTCGGTCGACCAGTCGAGCATGCGTTTCGTCATCGCCGCGCGATCGTTCTGCAGCAGCACCCACAGCCGATGCCCAGCAATCTCGTCGACATAGTCCCACCATGCGCCGGAAACGATCATCTCTTCATACATCGGCAGCGCATCGATGCGCTGGAACGGGCGTGCCGCCTTTACCGCGCACAGTTCGATCGCGGCGTAGCGTTCCTCGCGAAATTCGGCATCGCGCCACAATGCCAATACGTCGTTCTGCCACGCCGCACTGTCGGCCCAATCGAGCCCGCCGAACACCGTTTTGAGCGCCGTGCGACGCGGCACGCTCGACACGCCGAGATACGGCATGGCCGACTTCATATAGGCCTGCATCGCCGGCGCGCGTACAGGTTCCGCTACGGCTTCCAGGGCCTGGCGAACGCGGTGGCGGAGCGACTTTGCGGTCATCGCATCAGCCTATCGGGCTTCGTTCCGTAACGGAAGTGCCTTGACCTCGCTCAAAACATACCGCAGTTTCGAAATCGATGGCCGCAGAGACGGCGCGCAGGAGAGCAGGATGGCTACGATGGCGTCGAACGATGCGGTTCCCGTCGCGCGGAGCGAGCAGGCAATGGAACTGCCGCCGATCGGGCTCGGCACGCGGATAAGTTACGGCATCGGCGCGGTCGCCGCCGGACTGAAGGGCGCGGTCTTCAATACCTTCCTGATCTTCTACTACAATCAGGTCGTCGGCATTCCCGCCGGCGTCGTGTCGGTCGCGATCGCGCTGACGCTGGTGGTCGACGCCGTCGCCGATCCGTTGATCGGGCGCTGGTCGGATGTAACGAAGAGCCGCTGGGGGCGGCGGCACCCGTTCATGTACGGCTCGGTCATTCCCGTCGCTTTGTTCTTCACGCTTGCCTGGTTTCCGCCGAGCGGTCTCAGCAACTTCATGCTCGGTCTCTGGGTATTCGCCACGGCGGCGCTGACGCGTACGTCGCTCAGCGCCTTCGAGATTGCCGGAAACGCGATGGTGCCCGAATTGACCGACGATTATCGCGAGCGCTCGCGGCTGTTCTCGCTGCGCTACATGTTCGGCTATGTCGGCGCCTATGGCTTCAGCGCGGTCGCGCTGGCGACGTTCTTCAGGGCGACGCCGACCTTCCCGCGGACCGGTCAGCTCAACCCGGCCGCCTATCCGCCGTTCGTGCTGACGGCGGCGGCGGTCATGATCGCGGTCATCCTGATCTCCGCGATCGGCACCCACAGCCGCATTCCCATGCTGCGGCAAAGCTTCACGGTCAGCGGCGGCGGGTTGCTGTCGCATGTCCGCGAGATGCTGGGATCGTTCAGCAACCGCGCGTTCCTCGCGATCTTCGGGTTTGGCGTGTTCAAATACAGCGCGATCGGCCTGTACAGCGGGATCAACATCTTCTTCGGGACCTATCTCTGGAAGTTCGGCGCCGGCCAACTGTCGATCCTGACCCTGGGCGGGGTGGCGGCGGCGGTCGTCGCGTGGCCGCTCGCGCCCATCGCCGCGAACCGGTTCGGCAAGCGGACCAGCGCCATGGTGTTCGCGATCCTGGGCGTCGCCTGGGGGCTGACGCCGTTGGTACTGTCGCTCAACGGCTGGTTCCTGCTGCCCGGGGATCCGCGGCTGTTGCCGACCTTGCTGTTCATCGACGTCACCTATGGCGCGATGGTCGCGATCTCGCTGATCAACACATCGGCGATGATCGCCGATGTCGTCGAAGACAGCGCCGTGCGCACCGGTCGGCGCGATTCGGGGACGTTCTTCGCGGCATCCAGCTTCATGCAGCAATGCTCGACCGCAGTTGGGATTCTGGCGACCGGGGTCATCCTGACGCTGTCGCATTTTCCCGCCAAGCCGGCGCCGGGCACGGTCACCGACGAGATGGTTCGCAGCCTGATGCTTCACTACATCCCGGCCTCCATGGGGCTGTGGACGGTCGGCGCGCTGATCCTGTGCTTCTATCCCATCTCGCGGCAGAAACATCAGGACAATCTCGACATTCTGCGCGCCCGCGAGGCCGAAGCGGTCTCGCGGGAGCAAGTGAACCTGCCGCTGGGCGGGCCGATGCGCTAAACACGGGATTGACGCGGGCGGTAACGTACCGCAATTTCAAAATATCGAGAGCGCGCTGACTCGGATGGCGCGACGGGAGAGTGACGATGGCGACTTTGGCCGAACCGCAGGCGGGCAGTGCGCTCGACGATTTCCGCGCCGAGGTGCGCAGCTTCCTGGAGGCGAACTTCCCGCCGTCGCTGAAGGGCAAGGGCAACGCGCTCGCCAGCGTCGAGGGGCCGACCCGCGAGACGCCGGAAATGACCGCGTGGCGCAAGGCGATGGGCGAGCGTGGCTGGGGTACGCCGACCTGGCCCAAGGAATATGGCGGCGGCGGCCTGAGCAAGGCCGAGGCGCGCGTGCTGGCCGACGAGATGGCGCGGGTCGGGGCGTGGAACCCGATCGGCGGCATGGGCGTGATGATGTTCGGCCCGACCTTGCTCGAATACGGCTCCGAGGAGCAGAAACGCGAGCACATCCCCGGCATCACGATGGGCGAAGTCCGCTGGTGCCAGGGCTATTCGGAGCCGAACGCCGGGTCCGACCTCGCCAACCTCCAGACCTTCGCGGCCGACGCCGGCGACCATTATGTCGTCAACGGCCAGAAGACCTGGACCTCGGGCGGGCAATGGGCCGACAAATGCTTCTGCCTGGTGCGCACCGACAAATCGGACAAGCATAAGGGCATCAGCTTCCTGCTGATCGACATGACCGCGCCCGGCGTCGAGGTGAAGCCGATCAAGATGATCAGCGGCATGTCGCCGTTCTGCGAGACGTTCTTCACCGACGTGAAGGTGCCGAAGGAGAATCTGGTCGGCCAGGAAGGGCAGGGCTGGACGATCGGCAAGCGCCTGCTCCAGCATGAGCGCACCAACCTGTCGGGCGGCGGATCGCGGCTGCAGATGTCGGGGCCGAGCCTCGCCGATCTCGCCAAGAAATTCGTCGGCGAAGAGGACGGCAAGATCGCCGACCGCGACCTGCGCGCGCGGATCGCGAAGTGGGAAATGGACTGGCGCGCGTTCCAACTCACCGCGATGCGCGTGATGGCGGAATCGAAGGCCGCGGGCGGGGTCAGCGAAGTGTCGTCGATCCTCAAGACGATCGGCACCAAGCTGGGCCAGGAACGGTCGGAACTGATCATCGAGATCGAGGGGCTGCAGGGGCTCGGCTGGGAAGGTGAGGGATACTCGCAGGAAGAGCTCAACAACGTCCGCGCCTGGCTCTTCGGCAAGGCGACGACGATCTATGGCGGCTCGACCGAGGTGCAGAACAACATCATCGCCAAGCGGATTTTGGGGATGCTGGATCACCAGTAGCAACCGTCGCCCCGGCGCATGCCGGGGCCGCTGGCCGCAAGGTCAGCCGTTCGCAACTTAGCGGCCCCGGCCTCCGCCGGGGCGACGAAAGAGAAACAAGATGGCCGTACTCAGCGAAGAACAGACGATGCTCCGCGACATGGCGCGCGATTGGACGTCGAACGAAAGCCCCGTGAATGCGTGGCGCAAGGTGCGCGACGCCGATGATGGCGCGGGGTTCGACGCTTCGGTCTACGGCGAGATGGCGCAAATGGGCTGGTCGGGGATCGTCGTCCCCGAAGCCTATGGCGGGTCCGATTTCGGCTGGCTGAGCCTCGGCCTGGTGATCGAGGAACTCGGCAAGACCGTGACCGCGAGCCCACTCGCGGCGTCGGCGCTGGCGGCATCGGCGATCGCGCTCGGCGGCAGCGACGAGCAGAAGCAGAAGTGGCTGCCCGGCATCGCCAGCGGCGAGATCGTCGCGACGCTCGCCGTCGATGAGGGGCCGCGCCACGATCCCGACGCGATCAAGGCCAGCGTGTCGGGCGGCAAGCTGAGCGGGGCCAAGGCGTTCGTCGCCGAAGGCGACAGCGCCGGTCTGTTCGTGGTCGCGGCGGCCGACGGCCTTTATCTCGTCGCGGGGGACGCGGCGGGCGTCTCACGCTCGCGGCGCCATCTCACCGATTTCCGTAGCCATGCCGAGGTGAGCTTCGACAGTGCCGATGCCGACAAACTGGCGGGCGGTGGCGACGACCTGCTCGGCAAGGTGCTCGACCGCGCGCGCGTGTTGGCGGCGGCGGAGATGCTCGGCATGGCGGGGCAAGCGTTCGAGACGACGCTCGCCTACCTCAAGCAGCGCGTCCAGTTCGGCCAGGTGCTTGCGACGTTCCAGGCGCTGCAGCATCGCATGGCGAACCTGTACAGCGACATCGAACTGATGCGCTCGGCGGTCGAGGCGGGGCTCGCCGCGATCGACAGTGGCGGCGATACGCGTCAGGCCGCGATCCTCGCCAAGGTGAAAGCCAACGAGGTCGGGCATCTGATGAGCCGCGAGATGGTCCAGCTGCACGGCGGCATCGGCATGACCGACGAATATGACGCCGGCTTCTACCTGAAGCGGATGCGCGTGCTCGAGGCGATGTGGGGCAACACCGCCGCGCTGCGCGACCGGTTCGCCACGCTCAACGGCTACTGACGCACCTTTCGGTAGCTCCCGATACGACAGTCCCGCTGCCCGGATTCCGGGATCGGGTTTGGTGCGCTTCGGGAATATGAGCCGATGACATTTTCGTCACACCAAGGCGTACGTAGCGAAATGCAACGCGAAGAACGCTTGACGTAACGTCATCTTACGTGCCTATTCGAGTTCTGGGTATGGTGCCGGCAAGCGCATTGACCCGATGGGGAGAGGTACATGACCAAGACAAGGTTGCTCTGCGCGTGCGCGATATCGGTAATGGCGATCGCGGCGGCATCGCCGGCCATGGCGCAGACCGCGCCCGACGCCGACACGGCCGATGCCGGCAAGGACATCGTCATCACCGGCTCGATCATCAAGGGAACGCCCGAGGATGCCGCGCTGCCGGTCAACGTGATCGGATCCGCCGACCTCGAAAAGCAGGGCTCCCCGTCGGCGGTCGAATTGCTCAAGGCATTGCCGACCTCAAGCGCCGTACTCGGCGACGCCAACCAGTTCGATAGCCGCTCGCAGGGCGCGGAAGGCATCGCCACTGCCAACCTTCGCGGCCTCAGCCCGCAGCGTACGCTGGTTCTGCTCAACAACCGCCGCCTGGTGACCGCCGGTAACGGCGTTCCCGCCGTCGACATCAACCTGATCCCCGCGGCCGCGATCGGCCGGATCGAAGTGCTGAAGGACGGCGCCGCGGCGACGTACGGTTCGGACGCGATCGCCGGCGTGGTGAACTTCATCACCCGCACCGACCAGGAAGGCTTCCGCGCGGCGGGCAGCTACAAATTCGTGCGCGGTGCCGATGGCGATATCGACGGGTCGTTGAGCTTCGGCCATGTCGGTGACAATTGGCGCTTCCTCGCGGCGGTCAGCTTCTCGAAGCGCGGCGAATTGTCGACGCGCGACCGCAGTTTTGCGGTGCAGCCTTATGCGGTGAACCCGCAGGGCGGCTGGACCGGCGGCGGCAATCCGGCATCCTATCTCCTCGTCGGGCCCGGCGCCGCCGGCCGCAATACCGCCTACAGCGCGCTGACGCCGGACGCAGGATGCGCGACCTTGGGCGGTTTCGTCGGCGCCAACAGCCGCTGCTACACGCAATATTCTTCGTTCGATAATCTGGTCGACCTGGAAAAGCGTGGTACGGCCTTTGTCGATGTCGAGGCCGATCTGACGAACACGATCAAGTTCGAGGTCACGGCGCTCTACGGACGAAGCACGGTCCCGCATTATCTCACGTCGCCGTCCTATATCCTGACGCAGTTGCCGTCCCTTGCTTCGCTCGGGGGCGTCAATCCCTATCCCTATGCAACGGCGGCCAGCGTGGCGCCGCAGACGGCGGGCTTCTACGTACCTGCGACCAACCCGGGCTTCATTTCGTACAAGGCGGCCTATCCGGCCTTGTTCACCGGTGCGGGCGCCATTGCGACCGGCGCGGTATTCCCGCTGCTGCTGTTCCGCCCGTACATCGCCGGCGGTAACCCCAGCACGTTGGGCGACCTGATGGAAAAGGGGTCGGCGCGCGGCATGCGCAAGTCCGAATCCACGCGCCTGACCGCCGAACTCAGCGGCAAGTTGGGGACGTTCGACTGGAGCGTGTCGGGGACGTATCACGATTATTATCGCTACACCGACGGCTATGACTCGTTCGGTGACCGCGTCCAGCTCGCGCTTCGCGGGTTCGGCGGACCCAATTGCACGGGCACAACGCCGGGCGCCAACGGCTGTTTGTGGCTCAATCCGTTCAGCACGGCGGTATCGGCCGGCGCCGTCAACGGCACGACCAACCCGCTCGGTACCGGACCGGCGAATACCAAGGAATTGACCGACTGGTTCTTCGTGAAGGGGACGACGCAGGTCGAATCGCAGCTGTTCGTCGCGGATGCGTCGCTGTCCGGCAGTTCGGGCATCAAGCTGCCCGGTGGCGATATCCAGGTCGGTATCGGCGCGCAGTATCGCTACAACAAGTTCAGCACGACCTACGGCAACAACAGCAACATCCAGTCCAATCCGTGCCGCGACACACCGATCACCGGCAATACCAACCCGGCGGCGTGTTCGCCCACCGCACTGGGTCCGGCGGCGGCAAACGGAGCGTACGCGTTCCTGGGAACCGGGCGCAATTCGTACCTGAGGGGCGGCGTCTACGCGCTGTTCGCCGAAGCGCAATTGCCGGTGTTCGACACGTTCAACCTGCAGCTTGCCGCGCGATATGAAGATTATGGCGGGGGCGTGGGCCACACGTTCGACCCGCAAGTCCGCGCACGGTGGCAGGTCACCGACTGGCTCGCGCTACGCGGCGGCTTCGGCACCACGTTCCGTGCACCGACTTTGGCCAACATCTCGAACGGTTTCGTCACCGCGCTGCAGCTGATCGGATCGACCTTCACCCCGGTCGACGTCAACGGCAACCCGAACCTGAAACCCGAAAAATCGAAGAACTATTCGGGCGGCATCCTGCTCAAGTTCGGCGGCTTCCACGCCAGCGTCGATTATTTCCGCTATGACCTGACGGACGCGATCGTCAGCGATCCGCTGGCGGCGATGGTGGCGACGTTGTTCCCGGCCGGTGCCGCCAACACCTGCGCGGCCAATCCGACGCTCGCGGCGCGGTTCACCTTCAGCACCGGGGCCTGCACGGCCGCGACGACCGTCGCGAACGTGGCGCGCGTCAACACGTTCCTCCAGAACGGCGCGTCGCAGACCAATTCGGGCATCGACTTCAGCGCCGAATATCGGTCGAGCCAGTTCCTTAACTCGAACCTGCGCTTCGGCATCGGCGTCGATGCGACCTACACGATCAGCAACCGGATCAGCGCGATCTCGGTGGCGGGCGTGCAGGTGGCGAGCTCGTTCGACGGGGTCGGGCTGCTCAACTATCAGTCGACGCTCTACCCGTTGCCGCAATGGAAGGGTCAGGCGTTCCTCGACCTGGGCGGCGGGCCGGTCGATGCGCGCGTGACGGTCTATTACACCGACGGGCTGCACGATCAGCGCTTCGACACGAAGACCGGGCCGTTCGCGCTCGACACGTCGCTGTCGGCGGCGGGCACGGCGTATTACGCAGGCGCGGACATCGGCAATTTCGTGACCGCCGATTTCAACCTGCAGATCAAGCTGCCGGCGAACATCACGCTGACCGCGACGGTGATCAACATCTTCGACAAGGATCCACCGTTTGCGCGTGAAGACTACAATTACGAACCGTTCATCGGCAATCCGCTGGGACGGCAGTTCAAGGTCGGTGCCTCGGTGAAGTTCTGACCTTGTCCGATTGATTTCGTCCGGCCCCGTCGCGCCCCATTGGCGCGGCGGGGTCGTTATTTTTGTACCAGAGTAAAAAGGTCGCCCCGTGTCCTCCCCGACAAGCCTCCCCGAAGTTCAGGCGACCTTCGTCGCCCAGCGCCGCGCGCTGACGCTGCTGTTGCTGACGCTCGCGTATTTTTTCAGCTACATGGACCGCCAGATCCTCGCGATCCTCAACGAAGATATCATCCGCGATCTGCACTTGAGCGACGCGCAGATGGGGATGCTGGGCGGGCTGGCGTTCGCGATCTTCTATGCCGGGCTGGGTATTCCGGTTGCGTGGCTCGCCGATCGCAGCAATCGCGTGCGGATCATCGCGATCGCGCTGGCGATCTGGAGCGCGTTCACCGCCGCGGGCGGCCTCGCGACGAATTTCTGGCAACTGCTCGGCGCGCGGATCGGCGTCGGCATCGGCGAGGCGGGGTCGAGCCCGCCCAGCCATTCGATCATCGCCGATCTCTATCCTCCCGAAAAGCGCGCGTCGGCGCTGTCGATCTATTCGCTCGGCGTCGGGCTGGGCGCGGCATTCGGGACGATCATCGGCGGCGTGGTGGCCACCAAATATGGCTGGCGCGTCGCGATGTACGTGATCGGCCTGCCGGGGTTGCTGCTCGCGCTGATCATCTGGCTGGTCGTACCGGAGCCCAAGCGCGGGCTGTCCGACGCGCAAGTCGCGATGGAAGACACCAAGCCGACGCTGGCCGACGGGTTCGCGACCTTGTTCAGCAACCGCGCGGCGCTCCATCTGATCGCCGGGTTCACGCTGACGTCGATGATCGGTTACGGTCACACCGCGTTCGGGCCGGCATATCTGATGCGGTCGTTCGCGTTCACCAAGCTGGACATCGCGTTGAAGATCGCGCCGGCGGCGGCGGTGATCCTGGGCATCGCGGCGATCGCCAGCGGCAAACTCGCCGATCGGCTGACGCGCGAGCGCGGTCTTTACGCCCAATCGACAATGGTCGCGGTGCTCAAGACCTGCGCATTGCCGTTCACGATCACCTACTGCCTGGCGTCGACCACCCAGCTGGCGGTCGGCGCGTATTTCGTCGCGATCTTCTTCTCGACAGCCTATCTCGGCGTCACCTTCGCATTGATTCAGTCCGAAGCGCCGGTACGGCTACGCGCGACCTGGGCGGCGATCATGCTGTTGATCAACAACATGATCGGGCTGGGGATCGGGCCGATGGCGGTGGGCGCGATCAGCGACGCGCTGAAGCCGACCTACGGCACCGAATCCCTGCGCTACGCGATGTTCACCTTCGCCGCGATCACCCCGTGGGCGATCTTCCATTACTGGCGGGCAGGGGTGCTGTTGAAGCGGAAGTGGGCGGAGCGGCAGGCGACAATTTAGTCCCGCGCCGCGCGATCGTCGAACATGCCGAACGCCAGCGTGGAGGCATACATCGCCACGGCGCGTTCGCGCGGCATGCTGCTCGCCCATTTACGCATGTCGAACGCGGCGTTCTGCAGCGCCATCAGCGACTGGCTGACGATCAGCGCATCGACCGCGCGGATCGACCCTTCGGCGGCGCCGTCGGACAGCATCCCGGCATAGCGGCGTGCAATGCGGTTCGAGCGGTCGATCATCGCGCTCCGGACCTGACGCGGCAGCCCGGTCAGCGCGGTCGTACGCAATAGCGGCCCGCGCACCGAGAATTGCACGTCGAGCAAGGTCGCGATGACGCTCGACAGCTTGTGCCACCAATCGCCGCCTTCGTTCTCGCCGGCCTGCTGCGTCTCGATGATCGTGTCGAAGCTGCGCTTGTAGCATTCGATGACCAAATCGTCCTTGGCATCGAGGTGGTGATAGAAACTGCCCTTGGTGACGTTGAGCTCCGACGCGATCCGCTGGACCGACGCGCCGCGATAGCCGAGTTCGTTGATCAGCCGCGTCGCCGCGCGCAGGAACGCCTCGCGCCCCGGCTCGGCTTCTTCATGCTCGATGTCGAGCATCGCCGGCGACCAGGTCGCGCCCTTGGGTGCGATACCGTGACGGAACATGTCCATCAGCCGCGCCTCGACGCGATCGAACTGGTCGAGATCGTAGCGATTGATCCATGCTGGGATCCAGAACGTCTCTTCGAGCAGAACATGCGCCCGCGCGCCGTTCAAATCCTTCTGCCGCCGGTCGTCGGGATCGCCCCATAACGCGCGCGTGCGGCGGAAGATGTCGCGCCAGCCGGCCATCAGGCGGCCGAGCATCGGCTCCTCCATCGCGCGCAAGTCGCTCAGCCCGGCGAGCGCGCGCTCATCATTTTCGCGGATGCGCGCGAACCGCGCCATGTTGAGCGACAGATATTTGGCGACGCGCGCTTCGGGCGTCGCCTCCGCCTGCGCCTCGTCGAGCATGTCGCCGAGCGTCAACAGCGTGTGTTCGAAACACGCCTGCGCCAGATCTTCCTTGCGTTTGAAGTAATAAGTGACGCTGGTCGTGTTGAGCCCGACCCGCCGCGCAACATCGGCGAAAGTCATGCCCTTCGCGCTTTGTTCGTTGATCGCCTCGGATGCCGCCGCCAGGATCGCGTTGCGCTTCGCCCTAAAACGCTTGGTCCCGGTCGCTTCGTCCAGTTCTACAGTATCGCTTTGCCCCATCGTCGAAGCTTATCAGCTTCGTCCCGCATAACCAGCGGTTTTCCGTAACGGAATTGCCACTTTTCGAATCTTTTTGTCGGTGCCGCATATCGCATTCAACGGCTTTACCGAAAACGCGGTATGGTCTAGCCGATTACCGGATAGCCAAAGGAGAGCGATGCGATGGACTTCACATTGAGCGAACGCGAGACCTATTTCCGCGATCGGGTGAAGGCGTTCATCGACAAGGAAATCGCGCCCCGCAACCACCTGTATCACGAGCAGTCGCATCAGGGCGATCGCTGGAAAGTCATCCCGGTGATCGAGGAGGTGAAGGCTATCGCCAAGGCGCAGGGGCTGTGGAATTTCTTCATGCCGCCGCATTCGGGCCAGACGCATGTCGACGACAGTTTCGAATTCGAAGGCACGCAGCTCACCAACCTCGAATACGCCCTGTGCGCGGAGGAGATGGGGAAGATCGGCTGGGCGTCCGAATGCTTCAATTGCTCGGCCCCCGACACCGGCAATATGGAGGTGTTTCATCGCTACGGTACGCGCGAGCAGAAAGAAAAGTGGCTGAAGCCGCTGATGAACGGTGAAATCCGTTCGGCGTTTTTGATGACCGAGCCTGCCGTCGCTTCGTCGGACGCGACCAACATCGAAACCAGCATGGTCCGCGACGGCGACCATTACGTCATCAACGGCCGCAAATGGTGGTCGTCGGGCGTCGGCGACCCGCGCTGCGCGGTCGCGATCGTGATGGGCAAGACCAACCCCGACAACAAGCGGCACCAGCAGCAGAGCCAGATCCTCGTGCCGATGGACGCGCCGGGCGTGAAGATCGAGCGGATGCTGTCGGTCTATGGTTACGACCATGCGCCGCACGGCCACGGCCAGGTGCTGCTCGAGAATGTCCGCGTGCCGGTCGAGAACATCCTGCTCGGCGAAGGGCGCGGGTTCGAGATCGCACAGGGGCGCCTCGGGCCGGGCCGCATCCACCATTGCATGCGCACGATCGGCACCGCCGAGACGGCGATCGAGGCGATGGCCAAGCGGCTGCTGTCGCGCGTCGCGTTTGGCAAGCGGATCGCCGACCATTCGATCTGGGAACAGCGCATCGCACGCGCCCGCATCGACATCGAGATGACGCGGTTGCTCTGCCTGAAGGCTGCCGACATGATGGACAAGGCCGGCAACAAGTCGGCGCAACTCGAAATCGCGATGATCAAGGTGCAGGCGCCCAACATGGCGCTGCAGATCCTCGACGACGCGATCCAGGCGCATGGCGGCGGCGGCGTGTCGGACGACTTCCCGCTGGCGCATCAATGGGCCGCGATGCGCACGCTGCGCTTCGCCGACGGGCCGGACGAGGTGCACAACCGCGCGATCGCCCGCAACGAATTCGGCAAGTACGGCGACTACAAAGTCGATGTCGCGTCGAGCGGAGATATCGGGGTTTCGCGCTAGACCCGTCGCCCCGGCGTAAGGCCGGGGCCGCTGGGTAAAATCACATAGCGGCCCCGGCCTGCGCCGGGGCGACGGAGAGGTAAGTGAAGGCAGCCGTACTGTTCGAAGCGAAGAAGCCGCTCGAAATCTGTGATGTCGATGTCGCCAAGCCCGGCCCGCACGAGGTGCTGATCCGCACCGTCGCGTGCGGGGTGTGCCGGTCGGACCTACATTTCGTCGACGGCGCCTATCCGACGCCGCTGCCCGCGATCCCAGGCCACGAAGCGGCGGGCATCGTCGAAGCGGTCGGCGACGAGGTGCGCACGGTCAAGGTGGGCGACGCGGTGGTGACGTGTCTCTCCGCCTTTTGCGGGCATTGCGAATTCTGCGTGTCGGGCCGCATGTCGCTATGCATTTCGGCCGAGGTCCGCCGTCAGCAGGGTGCGGCGCCGCGCCTGTCGATGAATGGCGAGCCGGTCCACCAGATGCTCAACCTGTCGGCCTATGCCGAGATGATGCTGGTCCACGAGCATGCCTGCGTGCGCGTCGATCCCGACATGCCGCTCGATCGCGCCGCGCTGCTCGGATGCGCGGTGACGACGGGGGCGGGGGCGGTGTTCAACGCCAGCCCGGTGACACCGGGCGAGACGGTGTGCGTCGTCGGGTGCGGCGGGATCGGGCTGGCTGCGGTGAATGCAGCGAAGATCGCCGGCGCGGGCAAAATCATTGCGCTCGATCCGGTGCCCGAGAAGCGCGCATTGGCCGAAAAGCTCGGCGCAACCCACACATTCGACGCGACCGCCGAGAGCACCGTCCCCGAAGTGGTCGAACTGACCAAAGGCGGCGTGCATCACGCAATCGAAGCGGTCGGGCGCGAGGCGTCGGCCGACACCGCGGTCAAGGTGCTCAGGCGTGGCGGCAC
Source organism: Sphingomonas panacisoli (assembly GCF_007859635.1). Lineage (NCBI taxonomy): Bacteria > Pseudomonadati > Pseudomonadota > Alphaproteobacteria > Sphingomonadales > Sphingomonadaceae > Sphingomonas > Sphingomonas panacisoli. The sequence continues at coordinate 1,270,701 of NZ_CP042306.1, forward strand.
AGCGACGATCCTGGGCATGATGCCGCTCGGCAGCAAGGTTGGTCTGTCGGCGCTCGACCTGTTGGGGTCGAAGAAGCTGCAGGGCGGGTTGATGGGCGGCAACCGCTTCCCGGTCGATATCCCACGGCTGGTCGATTTCTACCTGCGCGGGCTGCTCGATCTCGACACGATCATCGCCGAACGCATGCCGCTCGAGAAGATCAACCACGCGTTCGACGAGTTGCGCAAAGGCGACGCCGCGCGCAGCGTGATCGAGTTCAGCTGATGGCCGCGCACCCCGACGACGCTCCCAAGACGATCGCGGTCGACGAGAAGAACGCGCTCGACCTCGCCAAGCTGACGGCGTGGATGGAAGGGAATGTCGCGGGGTTCGCGGGGCCGTTGAGCTACACCAAGTTCGCGGGAGGGCAGTCGAACCCGACCTACAAGCTGACCGCCGCGTCGGGCGAGTACGTCCTGCGCCGCAAGCCGTTCGGCAACCTGTTGCCCTCCGCGCACGCGGTCGACCGCGAGTATAAGGTGATCGCGGGACTTTACCCGACCGGTTTTCCGGTCGCGCGGCCCTATGGCCTGTGCACCGATCCGGCGGTGATCGGCACCGACTTCTACGTCATGGGGTTCGCCGACGGCCGCAACCTGTGGGACGGGACGCTGCCCGACTACGCGCCCGACGAGCGCACCGGCATCTACAACGCGATGTGCGACACGCTCGCCGCGCTCCACAACACTGATTACGTCGCGGCCGGGCTCGGCGATTATGGCAAGCCGGGCAATTATTTCGAGCGCCAGGTCGCGCGCTGGACCAAGCAGTACAAGCTCGCCGAAACCGAACACATGCCGGCGGTCGAGAGCCTGATCGAATATCTGCCGCGGACGCTGCCCGAACAAACGCGGACGTCGGTCGTCCACGGCGATTATCGCATCGACAACATGATGTTCCACAAGACCGAGAACCGCGTGATCGCGCTGCTCGACTGGGAACTGTCGACGCTCGGCGATCCGCTGGCGGATTTCAGCTATTTCCTGATGAGCTGGGTGACCAAGCCCGAAGGTCGCTCCGGCGTGATGGGCGTGGCGGGCGGCGACAGCGGCATCCCGACGATCGACGACATGGTTGCGCGATACTGCGCCGCGACCGGGCGCGACGGGCTGCCCGACCTCAACTGGTATTTCGCTTATAATTTGTTCCGCCTGACCGGGATCGTCCAAGGCATCAAGAAACGCATCGTCGAGGGTACCGCGTCGTCGGCGCAGGCCGAGAAGTCGGCGGCGGGCGTGTACCGGCTGGCCGACGCGGCGTGGGACTTCGCACAAAAGGCGGGCGCCTGAAGAAGGAGAGGGCAATGTCGCTATTCGATCTGACCGGCAAGGTCGCGGTCATCACCGGCTCGTCGAAGGGGATCGGCAAGGCGACCGCCTACGAAATGGCGGAGCATGGCGCGAAAGTTGTCATCTCCAGCCGCAAGCAGGATGCGTGCAACGCAGTCGCAGCCGATATCAACGGCAAATATGGTGACGGCACCGCGATCGCGGTCGCGGCGAACATATCGAGCAAAGAAGCGCTTCAGAACCTGGTCGACGAGACTCGCGCGGCGTTCGGGCAGATCGATGTGCTCGTCTGCAACGCCGCGTCGAACCCGTATTACGGCCCGCAGGAGGGGATTAGCGACGAGCAGTTCCGCAAGATTCTCGACAACAATATCGTGTCGAACCACTGGCTGATCACGATGGTCGCGCCGGAGATGCGCGCGCGCCGAGACGGGTCGATCATCATTATCTCCTCGATCGGGGGCCTGCGCGGGACGCCCGTGATCGGCGCCTATGCGATCTCCAAGGCGGCCGACATGCAACTCGCGCGCAACCTCGCGCACGAATTCGGGCCGGATAACGTTCGCGTGAACTGCATCGCCCCAGGGCTAGTCCGTACCGATTTCGCCAAGGTGCTGGTGGACGATCCCAAGCGGCAGGAAGCCGCCAGCCGGTCGGTCCCGCTACGCCGGATCGGCGAGCCGGAGGATATCGCCGGCGGCGTGGTGTTCCTGGCGTCGAAGGCGGCGGCGTTCACCACCGGGCAGACGATCGTGATGGATGGGGGCGTGACGATTTAGCCCATTGCCGTCACCCCAGCGAACGCTGGGGTCTCTGGCGAGGGAATATTGCATGAGATCCCAGCTTTCGCTGGGATGACGGATTGGGAGTTGGCGGATGCGCTTCAAGGACAAGTCGATCATCGTCACTGGCGCAGGTTCCGGTATCGGCCGCGCCACTGCTCTGCTGTTCGCGCGTGAGGGCGGGAAGGTCGTGGTCGCCGACAAGACTGACGGTGCCGATGCGACCGCCAAGCTGATCACCGATGCCGGCGGCACCGCGGTCGCGATCCAGATGGACGCTGGGCTGGAGGAGGACGTGATCCGCACGGTCGACCTCGCGGTGGAAAGCTTCGGCGGGCTCGACATCATCTTCGCCAATGCCGGGATTTCGGGCGGGATGGCGAACATCTTCGACACCGACGTCGCGCTCATCACCGAAGTGCTGCGCGTGAACCTGGTCGGCCCGTACCTGGCGATCAAGCACGCCGCGCCGAAGATCGCCGAGCGCGGCGGCGGCGCGATCGTGCTGACCGCCAGCGTGGCGGGCATCCGCTCGGGCGCGGGGTCGCCGGCTTATTCGGCGTCGAAGGCGGGGGTCATCAATCTCGCCAAGACGTCCGCGCAGCAGCTCTCCGGTTCGAACGTCCGCGTCAACGCGATCTGCCCTGGCCTTACCGAGACCGGCATGACCAAGCCGACCTTTGATTACGCGCGCGAGGCCGGGAAGATGGACCGCGTCGGCCGCCTCAACCCGCTGCGCCGCGGTGCGCAGCCCGAAGAGCTCGCTGAAGTCGCCGCCTTCCTCGCCAGCGACGCCGCGAGCTACGTCAACGGCCAAGCTATCGCGGTCGATGGCGGGCTGTCGTCGAGCCACCCCGTGACCAAACAGGAATATGGCCGGACTGCGGTCTGATGCAGCTCATCATGGGGACCATGCGTATTCCCGAGGGCGCGCTGGAAGTAGCGCGCCCGGCGATGGCCGCGATGCTGGCCGCCAGCCGCGCGGAGGACGGGTGCCTCGCCTACAATTACGCCCAGGACGTGCTCGACCCGCGTATCATCCATATCAGCGAACGCTGGCGCGACCGCGCCGCGCTCGACGCGCATTTCAGGACGCCGCACATGGCCGAATGGCGCGCGCAGTTCGGCGCGATCGGCATCACCGACCGCGATCTCCAGCTGTACGAAAGCGACGACGGCCAGCCGATCTGATTCCGCTTGCCGGGTCTGCCTGCGCGATGCACGATCATCGCCATGAAAACGCTCGCTATTCTGGCCGTAGCGGCCGCAGTCCTCCCTACTGTCGTCGTCGCCCAGCGTAAGCCGGTCGAGCGTTATCCCGCGCCGATCCCGCCGGCCCCGCCTCTGCCCGGTGCGCAGGGGCTGATCGGCTGGCAAGTCGAGGGTATGGACTGTGCGGGTACCGACCTGCCCGACGCCGCCGTGATGCTGCCCCGGCCTGCGTTCGGCTGGATGCAGCAGGGCGCCCCCTTGCGCGTGACGCTCGATTTCGCGATCGACGATGCGGGGCGGCCGGTCGATATTCGTCGTAGCGAACAGAGTTATGTGCCGAACGCCGACGATCTGGCACCGGCGCTGGCCGCCAGCAATTTCGCGGCCGGGGCGCCGCACCGCCAGTGTCAGGCGCACTACGTCGCGACAAGGTCGCCGATCGCCGCCGCTGCCGTACCCGACCTGATTGCGGCGACGATCGATGCACGGCCATCGCGAGAGGCGATCGAGCGCATCAAGCCGACCGGTTCCGACTGTTTCGACAAGCCGCTCGAGCCGCTGCTGCGCGGCTATCCCGATTTCCGCACGCTGAAGGGCAGCGTCGGGCGCCTGCAATGGAGCATGGTGCAGTTCGATATCGATGCGGCGGGCAAACCCGTCGCCGTTCACACGCTGACCGGCACGCACGATGGCGGACTCGACGCGGCCGCGCGCGCTGCCGTGGCGAAGTCGCGGTTCGCGGGCGGGAAGCGTTCCGGGTGCCTTTATCCCTATTGGAAGAGCGCTACGCCACGCCCCGCGCCTGATTCGCCCGATAAACAGGGCTTCCGACCCGAGAGCGCGACGTGTCCCGTCGAACTGGACTGGGCGGTCAAACCGGTGCTGCAATATCCCGACAATTATCGGAAGCGGGGGATCGAAGGCTGGGCGATCGTCGCCTTTGATGCGGCGCCCTGGGGAGCGACGGGCAACGTTCGCGTGCTGGCGGCCGAACCGGCGGCCGACTTCGGCACGACGGCGATCAACGTCGTCGCCGCCGCGCGGCTCGCGCCGTCGAACCAGGGCTATGTCGGGTGCGTCGAGCGCGTGCGCTACGTCATGACCTCGCCCGGAGGCGCGGAGGCCCCCGCCGACTAACACGCATTTCGCCCTCGACGCACCGTTCGTCGTAGCCGCCACATCGTTCGTCGGTTCGCGTCGTCGTTCGTCGTGTCGCGTGGAACGATGCCGGCCGCGCGCCGTTGACGCGCGACCGACGCTCAAGATTTCAAGGAGTTAGTAATGCGTTTCAAGAACCTGTCCGTCGCCGCAGCGGCACTGGCGATGACCGCGACACCGGCCTTGGCCGCGCCGGCCAACCCGGCTTCGTCGCTCTCCGTAGCGAAATCGGTGCGTGCGTCGAGCCCGAGCGGGAAGTCGAACAAGCTGGCCGGTAGCGCGATCATTCCGGCGGTGTTGGCACTCGGGATCGTCGCGGGTGGCGTGATCATCGCAGTCAGCGACGACAACAAATCGAAGAGTCGGTAAAGCTCAGGCGCGGGGCTCGCGCTTCCTGATCAACCCTTCCTGCGCGACGCTGGCGACCAGTCGGCCGTCGCGCGTGAAGATGCTGCCCCGGTTCATGCCCCGGCCGTGCCCCGCCCACGGGCTGTCCATCGCGTAAAGCAGCCACTCGTCCGCGCGGAAGTCCTCGTGGAACCACATGGCGTGGTCGAGGCTGGCGGTCTGCATCCCCGGCGTCATCCAATTGACGCCGTGCGGCATCATGCTTGTCGCCATAAGGCCCATGTCGCTGGCATAGGCCAGGATCGCGCGATGCATCGCGGTGTCGTCGCCCAGCGGTGCGAGCGCTTTGATCCAGCTATAGGTCACCGGATCGCGCTTGGTCGGTGAGAACCAGTTGCGCGGGTGTAAAGGCCGGACGTCGATCGGGCTTTTCCAGTTGAGGAAGCGTTTGCGATGCTCCTCGGGCATGTGCTGCGACGCTTCGACGCGCAATTCGCTTTCGGATTTCAGCTCTTCGGGCGGCGGAATGTCGGCGGGGAAGGCGTCCTGATGGTGCAGTCCGTCCTCGGCGACCTGGAAACTCGCCGCCATGTTGAGGATCGGTTGGCCGTTCTGCGTCGCGATCACGCGACGCGTCGCGAAGCTCTTACCGTCGAAATCGCGCACCACGCGATAGACGATCGGCAATGCGTCATCGCCGGCGCGCATGAAGTAAGCGTGGAGCGAATGCGCGTCCTTGCCCTCGGCAGATCGTTGCGCAGCTTGCAGCGCTTGGCCGATTACCTGGCCGCCGAACACACGTCCGCGTCCGCCGGGCAGCTTCATGCCGCGATAGAGATCGGTGTCGAGTTCCTCGACGTCGAGCAAGGTCACAAGTCCCGAGACCAGTTCCTCGGGCGTATGCAGCGGGCGATATTCGTCTTCAGCCATCAATAACCGGCGTTACGCGCGATCTTGTCGGCATGGAAGTTCGCATCGCCGAACATCTCGGCGAGAACGCGCTGGCGCTTCATGTAGAAACCGATGTCGAATTCGTCGGTCATGCCGATCCCGCCGAACATCTGCACGCCCTCCTGCACCGCCAACATCGTCGCGAGCCCGGCTTGCGCCTTGGCGACCGACACGGCTTCGTCGGCGCGGTCGGACCCCGTATCGAGCATCTGCGCAGCACGGAGCGTGGCGGCGCGGGCGACTTCCATCTCCGAATAGAGATGCGCGGCGCGGTGCTGGAGCGCCTGGAAGGTGCCGATCAGCACGCCGAACTGCTTGCGCTGCTTGAGATACTCGACCGTCATGTCCATCGCGCCGCCGCCGACGCCGAGTAATTCGGCGGACGCGCCCGTTCGGCCGGCGCGTAGCAGGCGGTTGAGCGGATCGCGACCGGCATCGACCTCGCCGATCACGGCGTCGGCGGTGACCTCCACGCCGTCGAACTCGAGGCGCGCGGCTAGCGAGGAGTCGGCAAGGCGCTCGGCTTCGGCGGACAGGCCGGCGGCGCCCTTATCGACCGCGAACAACGTCACGCCGTTCTCATCGTCGGCCGATCCTGCGGTGCGCGCGGCGACGATGATCAGGTCGGCGACGTGGCCGTGGCTGACGAACTGCTTCTTGCCGGTCAGCTTGAACCCGTTGCCCGAGCGCTCTGCCTTCAGCGCGACCGAATCGCGGAACTTGGCCTGCTCGTCGATCGCCAGCGCTGCAACGGTCTCGCCCGCGACGATGCCGGAGAAGTATTTCGTGGCCTGCGCGGTGCCCTTCAGCGCCTCGACCGCCGCGACCGCCGTCGCGAGAAAAGGGGAGGGCGACAGGTTGCGGCCGATTTCCTCGAGCACGACGCCCGCCTCGACATGGCCGAGCCCGAGTCCGCCCTGATCCTCGCCGATCAGGATGCCGGTGAAGCCCATCTCCGCGAACGATTTCCACAGATCGCGGCTGAACCCGGTCTGGTCGTTCGCGTCACGCAGCGCACGCATGTGTTTGACGGGCGCGGAATCGGCGATGAAGTCGCGCGCCGTGTCGCGGAGCATCGTCTGATCTTCGTTGATGTAGAGGGGCATTCTTTACTCCGTCGCCCCGGCGAAGGCCGGGGCCGCTGGGTTGTGTGGATGCTGCGATCACGCAGCGGCCCCGGCCTGCGCCGGGGCGACGGTCATTTGTCCGGCAATTCCAGGATCCGCTTCGAAATGATGTTGAGCTGCACCTCGCTGGTCCCGCCCTCGATCGAGTTCGCCTTGGTGCGCAGCCACGCGCGCGGGCCGGCGCCGTTGGTCGAGCGCTCGCTTTCCCACTCCAGGGCGTCCGAACCGCCTGCCGCCATCATCAGTTCGTGGCGCGACTTGTTCAGTTCGGTGCCGTAATATTTCATCATCGACGGCTGGGCGGGGTGCGCCTTGCCGGCTTTGAGGTCGTCGATGAACTTCTCCGACATGGCGTTGAACGCCTTTGCCCGTACCTCGAACAGCGCGATCTGCGCGCGGAGCAGCGGGTCGGCGAGCGTGCCGTCGTCGGCGGTCCCGATCGTCTTCTTCGCGCCGTCGAGCAGCGGATTGCCGCCCGCCGAGCCGAGCCCCATGCCGCTGATCATCTCACGCTCATGGCCGAGCAGATATTTGGCGACGTCCCAACCCTTATTCTCTTCGTAAACAAGGTTTTCCTTGGGAACCTTCACATTGTCGAAGAAGGTTTCGCAGAACGGCGAATAGCCGGAAATCAGCAGGATCGGCTTGGTCGAGACGCCTTCGGAGGCCATGTCGAACAGCACGAAGCTGATCCCCGCCTGCTTGACCGACTTGTCGGTGCGGACGAGGCAGAAGATCCAGTCGGCATAGTTGGCGTAGCTGGTCCACACCTTCTGCCCGTTGACGAGATAATGGTCGCCCTTGTCCTCGGCCGAAGTCTGCAGGCCCGCGAGGTCCGACCCCGCGCCCGGCTCCGAATAACCCTGGCACCAGCGGATTTCGCCGCGTGCGATCTTGGGCAGATGGTCGAGCTTCTGTTCCTCGGTGCCGTACTTCAGCAGCGCCGGGCCGAGCATCGAAATACCGAACGAATTGAGTGGGTTGCGCGCCCGAATTCGCTGCATTTCTTCGCGCAGGATCTTGGTCTCGGCCGGCGACAGTCCGCCGCCGCCATATTCCTTCGGCCAGTCGGGCACGGTCCAGCCGCGCGCGCCCATCTTGTCCATCCATTCCTTCTGCGCCGGTGTCAGCATCGACTGATCGCGGCCGCCCCACACGGCGTCCTTGTCGCTGCGCACTGGCTCGCGCATCTCGGCGGGGCAATTCGCCTCCAGCCAGGTGCGCGTGTCGGCGCGGAAGGTGTCGAGGTCGGTCATTGCATTACTCCGTGCGCCAGCCGTGCGACGGCGATGGCGGTGTGGTCTTTCAGGGTATCGGCGATCGCCTGGACGCCGATCGGCAGGCCGTCCGGGTCGGTTCCGATCGGGAAGCTCGTCGCGGGCAGCATGGGGAAGGTCGCGAGGCCGGGGAAAGCGAACTGCAGTCCGAACGGGGTGGCGTCGCCGTTGATGTCGAGCGTTCGCTGAATCAGCGGCGTATCGTCATGCGCGAACGCGGTGACGCCGAGTGTCGGCGCGATCACCGCGTCGTAACTCTTGAACAGCGCGTTCCACGCCCGCTTGTTGCGCGCCTGTTCGTCGCGCAGGTCGAACCATTCGATCAACGTCGTCGGCGCCGATCCGTCCTGCGGCACGCCCCGCGCGATCGTGATGTTGAGCATTTTCATGTAGTTGCGCTGCTGGGCGTCGAGATCGGGGATCAGGTCGCTGGTGCGATCGACCGCCATGCCGAGATCATGGAGCGCGTCCGCCAACCGGTCGAGCGCGTCGGCGATCGGCGCGGCGACCGTCGCGTTGGGATGGCTGTTGAGGACCAGCACGTGATAGCCGCTCGCCGGGCGATTGTCGGACTGCGCCAGCGGATGGTCGGCGAGGATATCGAGCGCGAGCGCCAGATCGTCGGGATTGCGCGCCAGCGGTCCGATCACCGACAATTCGCCCGGCGCGCCGTCGGTGCCGGGGAAGTGATGCCCGACCCGGCTCAGCGCGGCGAAGGTCGGCTTGTGGCCCCACACGCCGTTAAAGGCGGCCGGCACGCGGATCGACCCGCCGATATCGCTGCCCATTTCCAGCGGTACCATGCCCGACGCCAGCGCTGCCGCCGATCCGCCCGACGACCCGCCGGCGACGCGGCCGGGGTGATGCGGGTTGTTGGTGCGGCCGTAGACAGGGTTGTTCGATTGCAGGTCGGCGAGCAGCGGCGGGACGTTGGTCTTGCCCAGGATCACCGCGCCCGCCGCCTTCAACCGCTTGACCGCGACCGCATCGTCCTGCGGCACGAAATCGCGCGCCGCCTCCAGCCCCCAAGTCGTCGGCAGTCCCGCGACGTCGAAGCTTTCCTTGACCGTCATCGGCACGCCGAGCAGCGGCGCGGTCTCGCCCGCGGCCAGCCGCTTGTCGGCCTCGCGCGCCTGATGCCGCGCACGGTCGAAATCGCGCACCACGACCGCGTTGATCGGCCCGTCGCGCGCCTCGATCCGCGCGATCGCCGCCTCGCATTCGAGCAAGGCGGTGGTTTCGCCCGCACGGATCGCCGCGGCGGTTTCGATCGCGGATTTATCCGTCGTCCCGGCGAAGGCCGGGACCGCCGTGTTGCTCGATCCTCCAGCGGCCCCGGCCTGCGCCGGGGCGACGGACACTACCATCAGAATTTCTCCCCGGCTTCGGCCTTGCGCTTCAGTAGCGGCGCGACCGGCACACCGTTCTTCTCCAGCCCTGCGACGACCTTGTCCAACCCGACGGTGTTCGCCCAGAACATCGGCCCGCCGCGATAGACCGGCCAGCCATAGCCGTAGATCCACACGACATCGATGTCCGACGCGCGCTGCGCCATGCCTTCGTCGAGGATCTTCGCGCCCTCGTTGACCATCGGGTAGAGCAACGCGCCGATGATCTCGTCGTCGGTATAGTCGCGCCGCGCCTGGTTCGACTTCGACCGGAACTCCTCGATGATCTCGGCGACTTCGGGCGAGGGCGACGGATTGCGGTTCTCGTCGTAATCGTACCAGCCCTTCTTGGTCTTCTGCCCCCAGCGACCCTTGGCGGCGAGTGCGTCGCGGATCGTCTCGATCCGGTTGGGGTCGCGGTGCCAGCCGATATCGACGCCCGCGAGGTCGCTCATCTGGTACACGCCCATCGGCATGCCGAAATCGGTCAGCGCCTTGTCGATCCGCTCGGGCGGGACGCCCTGCATCAGCATCGTGTTGGCCGGGCCGCCGCGCTGCGACAGCATGCGGTTGCCGATGAAGCCGGGACACACGCCCGAGACGACCGCGACCTTGCCGATCGGCTTGGCCAGCGCCATCACCGTCGCCAGCACGTCGGGCGCGGTCTTGGCGCCGCGGACGACCTCCAGCAGTTTCATGACGTTGGCCGGCGAGAAGAAGTGCATGCCGATCACGTCGCCCGGGCGGCTGGTAACGTCGGCCATTTCGTTGACGTTGAGATAGGACGTGTTGGACGCCAGGATCGCGCCTTGCTTGGCGATGCCGTCGAGCTTGCCGAACAGCTCCTTCTTGACGTCCATATTCTCGTAGATCGCCTCGATGATGAGGTCGCAATCGGCGAGGTCGTTCAGGTCGAGCGTCGGGATCAGGATCCCCATCATCGCCTCGACCTTTTCCTGGGTGAAGCGGCCTTTCTTGGCGGAATTCTCGTAATTCTTGCGGATGACGCCGACGCCGCGGTCGAGCGCTTCCTGTGCGGTCTCGACGATCGTCACCGGGATGCCGGCGCTCAGGAAGTTCATGCTGATCCCGCCGCCCATCGTGCCGGCGCCGACCACGCCGACCTTGGCGATCTTGCGCAGTTGGGTGTCGGCGGGGATGTCGTCGACCTTGGCGGCCTGACGTTCGGCGAAGAACATGTAGCGTTGGGCGGCGGATTGCGTGCCCATCATCAGCTTCATGAATTCGTCGCGTTCGATCGCGATGCCGTCGGCGAAGGTGCCGGTCGTGGACGCCTCGACGCAGCGAATGTTGGCCGCCGGCGCGTCGAAGCCGCGGAACTTGCGGGCGTTGGCCTTCTTGAATTCCTCGACCGCGGCGGGATCGGCGGCCGCGGTCTTTTCCGACGCGCGGGGCAGGGGGCGCGTGTCCGCGACTTCGCGGGCGAAGGCGATCGCGTCGGCCTCCAGGCTGTCCTCGCCGACGATCCTGTCGATCAGCCCTGCCTCGTGCGCCGCCTTGGCCGAGATTGGGTCACCGGTCGCGGTCATTTGCAGCGCGAGCTTCACGCCGGCGATGCGCGGGATGCGCTGCGTGCCGCCCGCGCCGGGGAGCAGCCCGAGCTTGACCTCGGGCGTGCCGATCTTCGCCGACGGGACCGCGACGCGATAGTGACAGCCCAGCGTCACCTCGCACCCGCCGCCCAGCGCAGTGCCGTGGATCGCGGCGACCACCGGCTTGTCCGATGCCTCGATCATGTCGATGACGGTGCCCAGACCCGGTCCCTGCATCGGCTTGCCGAATTCGGTGATGTCGGCGCCGGCGAAGAACGTGCGCCCGTCGCAGCGGATCACCATCGCCTTGATGCTGGCGTCGGCGACGCCTTCCTTGATCCCCGCTTCCAGCCCAGATCGCACCGCCGCGCCGAGCGCGTTGACCGGCGGATTGTTCGAGACGATGACGAGCACGTCGTCATGGCGTTCGGTGCGGATCGGGCTGGTCATCATTCTCTCCTGTTGTGCTCCTGCGAAAGCAGGAGCCCAGGGCCTCAAGCGACGGCCCATGTGACTCTGGGCTCCTGCTTTCGCAGGAGCACGGTTAGGTTAGGGCGCTGTAGATCAGCGTCTTCAGCTCGCGCCGGATCGGATAGGTGTTCGAGGGGCTCATCTGCGTCATGAACACCATGCTGAGCTTCTCGACCGGGTCGATGAAGAACGCGGTCGAAAACATCCCGCCCCAATAATATTCGCCGACCGATCCCTGTACCATGCCGGGCGCGAGGTCCTTCATCACCGCGAAACCGAGCCCGAACCCGGTCCCCGCCAGGGCTGCCTCGCTGAATAGCGAGCGCGACATGGTGGCGAGGTCCGAATTCCCGGGCAGGTGGTTGATCGTCATCAGCTCGATCGTCTTGCGGCCGACCAGCCGCACACCGTCGAGTTCGCCGCCGTTCAGGCACATCTGACAGAAGCGGTTATAGTCGAGCGCGGTCGATACCAGCCCGCCGCCGCCCGACAGGAAGGGTGGTGTCTTCGCCCATCCGCTCTCCGCGCCGCGATCGTACATGATCCGGCCCTTGCCCGGCACGAAGGTGTAGCAGTCGGTCAGCCGGTCGATCTGGCCCGCCGGGACGCTAAAACCGGTATCCACCATTTTGAGCGGCTCGAAGATGCGCATGCGGAAGAACTCGTCGAGCGTCATCCCCGACACGCGCTGGATCACCGCGCCGAGCACATCGGTCGACACCGAATAATTCCATGCATCACCCGGCGAGAATTCGAGCGGTATCTGGGCGAGCTTGCCGATCCATGCGTCGAGATCGTGCCCGGCGTGCCAATCGTCCATCTTCTCGTGGCGGTATTGCGCATCGACGTTGGTGCGATTTTGGAAGCCATAGGTCAGGCCTGACGTGTGACGGAGCAGATCGACCATTCGCATCGGCTGCGCGGTCGGCTTGGTTTGGAACGGCACGCGCCCGCCACCGGCCTCGAACACGCCGAGCCCGTTGAATTCGGGCAGCACGTGATGGACCGGGGTGTCGACCGCGACGAGTCCTTCTTCGACCAACATCATGAAGGCGATCGACGTGATCGGCTTGGTCATGCTGGCGATGCGGAACAAAGACCCTTCGTCGAGCGCCTTGCCGCCTTCGCGCGCCGCGCCTTGGCTCGACAGATGGACGATTTCGCCGTCGCGCGCGACCAGCAACTGGGCATTGGCGAGCTTGCCCGAATCGAGGTACCGATCCTTCAGGAAGGTGTCGATCCGATTGAGCCGCGTGGCGTCGCAGCCATGCTTTTCGGGCGCTTTCATCAACATCGCTCTTCCATACCCTCGTTTCTAATTACGACTCTCTATTGCCTTGAGCGGCGCGCGAATCAACTCTAACGTTACCGGAAATCGAGCGGCGGCAAACCGCCGAACAGATAGACGGAGAGCATGTGTCGACCGAACCCGTAATCACGCTGGACCCGGCCTGGCCCAAGATGTCGCTCAAGGACGCGAGCGAGGCCCTGACTGCGCCGGGATCGAAGTTCGAAATGGAGACGGTGACGATCCGCGGCGTGCCGACCAGAGTGTGGAAGAACGCGCCGCACGACCTGGGCCAATTGTTCGACCTGTCGCGCACGCATGGCGACCGTACGTTTACGATGCTCGACGACGAGCGGGTGACGTTCGAACAAAACTATCGCGGCGCCGCGACGCTGGCGCGCGCGCTGCAGGATATGGGCGTGGGGAAGGGCGACCGCGTCGCGTTCGCGATGCGCAACCTGCCCGAATGGCCGGTCGTGTTCTTCGCGATCACGACGATCGGCGCGATCGCGGTGCCGCTCAACGCGTGGTGGACCGGCGCCGAGCTGGAATACGGCATCCGGGATTCGGGGGCGAAGGTGCTGATCGTCGATGCCGAGCGCTATGCGCGGATCGCCGACCATCTGCTGGCGCTGACCGGCGTCGAGCAATTGATCGTCGCGCGCTCGCCCGCGCCGATCGCGGGAACGCAGGCGCTTGAGGACATCATCGGTACGCCGGCGATCTGGGGCACGTTGCCCGACACCGACCGCCCGCGCGTCGAGATCGACAGCGATGACGATGCGACGATCTTCTATACCAGCGGCACCACCGGCAATCCGAAGGGCGCGCTCGGCACCCACCGTAATCTGATGACCAACATCATGTCGGCGGGATTCGCGGCGGCGCGCAGCTTCCTGCGCCGCGGCGAGGCGATCCCCGATCCGACCCCGCGCACCACGCTGACCGTGATCCCGATGTTCCACGTCACCGCCTGCTCGGCCGGGCTGATGGGAACGATGGCGGGCGGCAGTACGATGATCTTCATGCGCAAGTGGGAGCCGGTCCAGGCGATGGAGATCATCCAGCGCGAGAAGGTTCACTTCACCGGCGGCGTGCCGACGATCGCGTGGCAGCTGCTCGAACATCCCGACCGGGCGAACTACGACCTCTCCTCGATCGAAGCGATCGGCTATGGCGGCGCGCCTTCCGCGCCCGAACTGGTCAAGAAGATCTTCGAGGAGTTCGGCGCGCTGCCGTCGAACGGCTGGGGCATGACTGAGACGATGGCCACGGTCACCAGCCATTCGTCGGAAGATTATCTCAATCGCCCGACCAGCGCCGGGCCCCCGGTCGCGGTCGCCGATCTCGAAATCCGCGCCGACGACGGCGTCACCGTGCTGCCGATCGGCGAGGTCGGCGAGCTATGGGCGCGCGGGCCGATGATCGTGAAGGAATATTGGAACAAGCCCGAAGCGTCGGCGGAAACGTTCGTCGACGGCTGGGTTAGGACCGGCGATCTCGCGCGCCTCGACGAGGAAGGCTTCGTCTATATCGTCGATCGCGCCAAGGACATGGTGATCCGTGGCGGCGAGAACATCTATTCGTCCGAGGTGGAGAACGCGCTTTACGAGCATCCCGCAGTGACCGACTGCGCGATCATCGGCATCCCGCATCGCACGCTGGGCGAGGAGCCGGCGGCGGTGGTCCACCTCGCGCCGGGCATGACCGCGAGCGAGGGCGAACTGCAAGCCTGGGTGCGCGAGCGGTTGGCGGCGTTCAAGGCGCCGGTCGCGGTGCGCTTCGTCCACGAAACGCTACCGCGCAACGCCAACGGCAAGATCCTGAAAAAAGACCTGAAAAGCCTGTTCGCCGACCGCGGGGAGCAAGCCGCCTAGCGCGGTAACCATCCTTTGTCCGGAACCGGCTCAGCGCGTTTTCGTTGAGGGGCCGGAACGGAGGATGTACCTATGGCCGATATCAACACCGACGAGCGTACCGTCGTCGAGCGCAGCAGCTTCAACGTGGCGAACGTTATCATCGCCATCGCGATCCTGATTGCCGTGCTCGGCGTGCTCAAATACTTCCACGCTCTGCCGTTTTAGGGCGAGGCAGGGGCCTTCGCCGGCGCGGTTTCGCGGGCGAAGGCCATCGCCACCAAGCCGAGCAATGTCGCCCCGAACATATACCATGCCGGCGACAGCGGATTGCCGGTGACGCCGGTCAGCCAGGCGATGACGAATTGAGTCGATCCGCCGAAGATCGAAATCGCCAGCGCATAGACGATCGCCACCGCGCCCGAACGTACGCGCATCGGTAGCGCTTCGGTCACCGCGATGAACGCGCTGACTGCGGCGATCGACAGGAGCACGCGCAGCCCGAAACTGACCGCGTACAAGGTGCTCGCCTTGGGTTCGCCGACCAGCCACCAGAAAGCAGGCAGGGTGCCGATCGCCAGCGCCAGCATCGGCCAGATCATCCACGGCCGCCGTCCGTGTGTGTCCGAAAACCACCCGCCAAGCGCCGAGCCGATCACGTTGCCCAGCCCGACCGCGATCGTCGCACCCAGCGCCACGCCCGACGGCATGCCCAGCGTCGCTTTCGCGAACGTCGTCATATAATTGAGGACGTAAGTTCCGATCGTCGCCGAGAGCATCGCGACGAAGCCGAACATCGCGACCGTGGCGTAGCTTCTCATCGGCGGCGCCACCGCAGCGGACACCGTTTCGTGCAGCGTTTCCGGCAACGTCCGGCGCAAGGCCAAGCCGACCGGTACGGTCGCTGCGCCGATCGCCATCGCGATCCGCCACCCCCAACTCGACAGCGCCGTGTCGTCCATCACGGCGGCCAGCAAGACACCGATCGCGCCGGCCAACAGCGTGGCGGCGCCTTGGCCGACGAATTGCATCGAAATGTACCAGCCGCGCTTCTCCGTCGGTGCGGCTTCGGCGAGAAAGGCGGTACTGGTCCCGACCTCGCCGCCCAATGCGAAGCCCTGCACCAGGCGGAACAGGATGACGGCGATCGGTGCCGCCAGCCCGATCGCGGCGTAGGAGGGCGTGATCGCCACGCCGAGCGTGGACAGTCCGATCATGCCGAACGAGAGCAGCATCATCGGCCGTCGCCCGAGCCGGTCACCCAGGCTCCCGATTACGAACGCGCCGAGCGGTCGGGTCAGGAACCCCGCACCGAATGTCGCGAGGGCGAGCAGCAGGCTCGATTGCGGATTGGTCGCCGGGAAGAAGCATTGCCCGATTTGGACCGCGAAGAAGCTGAAGACGAGGAAATCGTAGAATTCGAGCGCATTGCCCAGCGACACGCCGACCACCTGGCTGCGCGTGATTGTCCGGGCCGCTCGCTCTTCCGTCATCGCACTCCCCCCGGATGCCGATCGACGACGTAGCGACGCCTTTTCGAGCCAAGTCAATGCGGCTACGTCCGCCGCCATGACGCTGACGATCCGCGACGCCGTGCCCGCCGACGCCGCGGGAATCCTGCCGATGTACAATTATGCCGTGGCGGAGACGACCGCGATCTTCGACACACGGCTGTCCGATCTGGCGGGCCGCGAAGCGTGGTTGGCGCAGCGGCGCGCCGACGGCTTCCCGGTGCTGATCGCCGAGATCGACGGTGCGATCGCGGGGTTCGCGTCGTTCGGCGAGTTTCGCGCTTGGGACGGGTATCGCTTCACCGTCGAACATTCGATCTATGTCGATCCGGCGCGGCACCGCGAAGGGATCGGGCGGGCGCTGCTGGCGGCGCTGATCGATCGAGCGCAGGCGGCGGGCAAGCATGCGATGATGGCGGGGATCGCCGCCGAAAACCACGTGTCGCTCGCCCTGCATCAGGCACTCGGTTTTCGCGAGGTCGGGCGCATCCCCCAGGTCGCCGAAAAGTTCGGGCGCTGGCTCGATCTGGTGTTCCTGCAATTGATACTCGATGGTCGTGACGCACCTTGATAAAAATCAATGTCATTCGGCCGGTTGCGGACCTAAAGTATCCGCATGCTCAGCGATAACTTCCTCAAGAACCGCCGTCGCCGCGAGTTGAGCGACGAAGAAAAGTCGGGCCTGGACGAAATTCTGACCGCGCCCGTCACGCTGCCCAAGCGCAAGGTGGTGACCAGCCGTGGCGATGTGGTGAATCGCAGCACGTTTCTGATCTCCGGCTTCATGTGCCGCTACATGGACGGCGCGGACGGTCACCGGCAGCTCGTCAGCGTGCAGACGCCGGGGGATTTCGTCGATCTGCACGGCTATCCGCTGCAGCGGCTCGATCACGACGTCGCCACCATCAGCGAATGCCAGGTCGCCTATGCGCCACACGACAAGCTGACCGCCCTGATCGAACGCATGCCGCATCTTGGCCGTGTTCTGTGGTTCTCGACCCTGCTCGACGCGGCGCTGCATCGCGAGTGGATTTTCCGGCTCGGCCGACTCGACGCGGTCGGCCGCGTCGCGCACATGCTGTGCGAGACCTATGCGCGGCTCGACGCGGTGGGGCTGGTCGAGAACGGTACCTTCGCCTGGCCACTGACGCAGCAGGATCTGGGGGAGGCGTGCGCGCTGACTTCGGTCCACGTCAACCGTACGCTACGGGTGCTGAGGGAGGCGGGGATGGTCGAGGTGTCGGACCGGATCGTCACGGTAATGGACTTCGATCGGCTGGCGCACACGGGCGAATTTTCGCCCGACTACCTCTATTTCGACGACGGGGTCCGGACGCCCTGAGTTTCTTCGTGCTCCTGCGCAGGCAGGAGCCCAGGGTGATGTGCTATTTCGCTGCCCTTAGGCTCCTGCTTTCGCAGGAGCACGGGGTCGATCAGGCGGAAGCGACGACCGACTTCACGGCGTTTTCCCAACCATTCAGTCGTGTCTGCCGCGTGTCGTCCATCATATCGGGCTCGAACGTCGCGATCTCGCCGCGCATTGCCGAGGCGGCCTGCAGATCCTTGAACAGCCCACAGCCGACTCCGGCCAGCATCGCCGCGCCCAACGCGGTCGTCTCGGCGAAAGCGGGTCGCTCGACGGCAAGGTCGAGCATGTCGGCCAGGTCCTGCGCCATCCAGTCGTTCGCGACCATCCCGCCGTCGATCCTGAGCGTCTTCCAGTCGGCGCCGTCGGCCGCGAAGGCGGTCTTCAGATCGTGCGCCTGATGCGCCATCGCCTCCAGCGCCGCGCGGACGACGTGCGCGCGGGTCGCGGTGAAGGACAGCCCCGAAATGCTGCCGCGCGCTTCCGCCTCCCACCAAGGCGCGCCGAGCCCCGACAGCGCGGGGACGAGATAGACGCCGGCATTGTCCGCGACCGACCGCGCCAACCCCTCGGTGTCCTGCGCCGTTGCGATCAGCTTCAGCGAATCGCGGAGCCACTGGATCAGGCTGCCGGCGACGAACACCGATCCTTCCAACGCATAGGCGCGGCGCCCGCCGAGTTGCCACGCGATCGTCGCGAGCAGGCGGTTCTTCGACGTCGGCTGTTTCGCGCCATATTGCGTCAGGACGAACGCGCCGGTGCCGAACGTCGCCTTGGTGTCGCCGGGATCGAGACAGGCTTGCCCGATCGTCGCGGCCTGCTGATCCCCGGCCATGCCGCAGATCGGGATCGGCGCGCCGAACAATGTCGTCTCGCCATATTTCCCCGCACAATCGACGATCTCGGGCAGGGCGGCGCGCGGGGCGTCGAACAAGTCGATCAGTCCGTCGTCCCAATGCCCGCTGCCGATCGCCATCAGCGCGGTGCGGCTGGCGTTGGTCGCGTCGGTGACGTGAAGTCCGCCGGTCAGCTTGAACACCAGCCACGAATCGATCGTGCCGACCGCCAGCCGATCGCCGGCTTCCTTGAGCTGCGGCCAATTCGCCATCGCCCAGCCTATCTTCGAGCCCGAGAAATACGGATCGAGCAGCAACCCGGTCCGCGCCTGGACGGTCGGTTCGTGCCCCGCCGCCTTGAGGTCGCGGCACATCTGCGCAGTGCGCCGGTCCTGCCAGACGATCGCGGGCGTCAGCGGCTCGCCGGTAGTCTTGTCCCAGAACACGATCGTTTCGCGCTGGTTGGTGATGCCGATCGCCGCAATCTTGTCCGCCCCGCCGGCTTTCTCGACCATCGCCTTCGTGCAGTCGAACGTACGGTCCCAAATCTCGGCGGCGTCATGCTCGACCAGGCCGGGCGCTGGATAGTGCTGAGTCAGCTCGGCCGCCTGCGACCCGATGCATTTCCCATCGGCCGCGAACAGCATCGCGCGGGTCGATGTCGTCCCTTCGTCGATCACCAGTAAAGTTTCACTCATCGCGAAAGGCTAGCCGGGATTACATTGTGATGGAATGCCGCTACGACGGGGGCATGGAAGGCGTCGAAGAACCTGGTCTGAGTGCAGCGGTCAGCGCATCGCTGGGCGGGGCCGCGACCGTCGCGCTGGCGCCCGAGCCGGCGGCCGACGATCCGATCGATGAGGCGGCCGCGCCGATCGACGACCGCCGCGACCGGTTACTCGCGGGCCTGACGCTGATCGCAGGCGTCGCCTTGTTGCTCGGCCTGCCGTTCGCGTTGAAGGCGGGGGCGGAGTTCTTCCTTCCCGTCACCATCTCGCTGGTCATCGCGATCGCGCTGATCCCGATCCTCGAATGGCTCGAGCGCCGCCGCTTGCCGTCGTGGCTGGCGTCGCTGATTTGCGTGATCAGCTTCCTCGCGCTCGCCAACGTCGCGCTGGCGGCGATCATCGTCCCGGCGATCGAGTTCTTCCGCAAGCTGCCGGAACGGATCGACCGTATCCAGACCAACCTGGCGCCGCTGCTCGACCTTTACCAGACGCTCGAAAAGTATCTCAACCGCACGATCACGCACCTCGCCAACGCGCAGCCGGTCAAGGCGGCACCCACCGCCGCGGTCGCGCCGCCGGGATCGTTGCTCGAACTCGCCGCGACGTCGGCGCCGGCAGCGATCGTCCAGGTCTTCTTCGGCGTGCTCGTCGTCTTCTTCTTCCTCGCCGGCTGGAGCCGTACGCGGCGCAACACGATCACCAGCCGCCAGAGCTTCGGTGGCGCGATGGCGACCGCCCGGGTGATCCAGGACGTGGTCGACGACGTCTCCGCCTATCTCGGTACGATCACGATGATCAATGTCGTGCTCGGCGCGATCGTCGGGACGGCGTTGTGGGCGATCGGGATGCCCTATCCGGCGATGTGGGGCGGCATCGTCGCCTTGCTCAACTACGTGCCGTATTTCGGGCCCATCGTCGCCGCGTTGCTGCTCGCGATCGGCGGGCTGATGACGTTCGACGACATCTGGTACGCGCTGTTTCCCGCGTTCATCATGATCGGATGCCATCTGCTCGAGGCAAACGTCGTGACGCCGCTGATCGTCGGGCATCGACTGACGATCAATCCGGTGATGATCCTGATCTCGCTGAGCTTCTGGAGCTGGGTGTGGGGCACGCCCGGCGCGCTGCTAGCGGTGCCGTTGCTGATCATCATCCAGACCGTGGTCGGCGCGGCGGGCAAGCCGGATATCGCGGGCTTCCTGTTCGAGCGCGGCACCTTGGTGCGAGAGCGTCCGAAACCGCGATTCAGCCTTCGTCGCAATTAGTCGGGAACGGTTGTTGACAGGGTAGGGCCGCTCGCTTAGTGGCCGCGCCTCACGCTTTCCAAGCGGGTGTAGCTCAGTTGGTTAGAGCGCCGGCCTGTCACGCCGGAGGTCGCGGGTTCGAGCCCCGTCACTCGCGCCATAGCGCAGCGCGCATGGCAATAGCGGAAGCTATTTCCAAGACGCGCAAGCTCGGCCGGCGGAACGCAGTTTCCGACCGACGCGTTGCAGGTCGGCCATGTCCCCGGCATGGCCTAAACGATGCGGGGCATCGTTTACCTGCAACGGGCTTCGCCGCGGCGCTATACCTTCCATCGTCCCGTTTCCATCCAGCGCAACATCCGCTTGATCGGCAGCAGCCACAGCCACGCGACCCCCGCCGTGACATAAAACACCAATTGCACCAGCGGGTGCCATTGTCCGACCCAGGGCGACAGGCTGGCGACACCGACGCACCAGATCGCGATCAGCGCGAGGATCGCGAGGACGCCGATCGGTTTCTGCCAGCGCGGGGCGCCAGGGTCGTTCGGGGTCATCTCGTCATCCATCCTCGTTCGGTCACGATCGCGTGGAGCGTCATGTCCCACGGTTCCACGGGCAAACCATCCACCTGCTGGACGCTCCACGCCACGCCGACGCGCCACGCGTCTGGAAAGCGTGCGAAGGCGCGATCGTAATAGCCGGCGCCCTGGCCCAGCCGGTCGAGCTTGGCGTCGAACGCGAGCATCGGGGTCAGGATGATGTCGGGGCGCAGCTCGATCGCGTCGGCGGCGGGCTGGCTGAGCCCGAACGGGCCGGCTTCGAGTGCGGCTTCGGTTTCCCACGCGAGGAAACGCATCGGCTCGCTGCGGACGGTGACGTGGGGAAGGGCGAGGACGCAGCCGGCCTCGGTCGCGGTACGGGCGAGCGGGGATGGGTCGGCTTCGCTGCCCATCGGGACGTAGGAGGTGACGGTCAGGCCGTGGGAGAGGCGGGCGCGGAAGGCGTCGGGGACCGTGATTGGCGGCGGATTGCTTGCGACGAAGGCGTCGCGGGTGGCGCGGATGTGGGCGCGGAGGGCGGGTTTGTCGATCATCGGAGCAGCGCGCCGCGGCGAAGCCGCCCTTCGACTGCCTGCCAAGGCAGGCGCTCAGGACAGGCTGACTTGGGCAAAGCCCAAGTCGTCGGACGAGGCCTTGCCTCGCCGGCCGCGCTGGCGCGTCTGGCATTTAGCGCAGCTAAATGTCTGCGCGCGGCGCGGGTGGCGGGACCGCCTTGGCCGTTGGCCGGGTTATCCTCTGACGCACGGTACGTCAGGTGGGGGCCATATACGTCGGACCAGGATCCGGGCAGGGACAGCCCCCATGGATGATGAATAGCCTCAGGGATAATAAAGGCTCGTACCGGGCAGTGCCCGCCATGCATGGATTTAGGCGCTCGCGGCCGGTTTCTCAAGGGCGTCGGCAATCCCTTCGAGCCGATCGGCGAGCCGATTGAGGAAGGCCGGGCTGGGGCCATCGCCCGACGGCCGATTCTCGGCCGCATCGAGGCTGTCGGCGAGCATCAGCGCGACGAGCAGCATCGTACGTTCGGCATTGAGCCCACCCGACGCGCGGTTGGCGGACGGCCAGCGCTGGTCGAGCATGTCTCCCAGCCGGCGCAATTGCGCTTCCTCCCCGTCGCGGCAGGTGACGTTGTGGCGGCGGTCGCCGATCGTCAGCGTGACTTCAGCCATTCTTCGCTCCCAACGAGTCGAGCGCGGCGATCGCTTCGCCGACCCGCGCGCGCAAGGCGTCGTGGCGCTGTTTCAGGTCGGTAGTCGATCGCTCGCGCGTTTGCACCGCGCGCTCGATCCGGGCGAGCGCGGCGTCGATGCGGTCGGTCGGGGAAACGTCTGCCATGGTTAAGGGAATAGCACGGGCAGGGGGCGCGACAAGATCGATTCGGCCCGGCTAACGGTTGACGCATCGCAGTGCGATCCCCACAGGGACCCGCGACTGCTGGCCCCATGCGCGCGCCGGCTTCTGGAGGAGCGATACTCATGGCGGTGAAGGTTGCGATCAACGGGTTCGGGCGGATCGGGCGGCTGGTGGCGCGCGCGATGCTGGCGCAGAAGGACACGGGGCTGGAGCTCGTCGCGATCAACGATCTGGGCGACGCCAAATCCAACGCCTTCCTCTTCAAGCGCGACTCGATCCACGGCAAGTGGGACGGCGACGTCCATCACGAAGGCCAGAATCTGGTCGTCGACGGCAAGCACATCCGTGTCACCGCCGAGCGCGATCCGGCGAACCTGCCGCACAAGGAATTGGGCGTCGATCTGGTGCTCGAATGCACCGGCTTCTTCACCGACCGCGAAAGCGCGCAGAAGCATATCGATGCCGGCGCCAAGAAGGTGCTGATCTCGGCGCCGGCCAAGGGCGTCGATCTGACTGTCGTGTTCGGCGTCAACCACGACAAGCTGGAGGCCGGCCACACGATCGTGTCGAACGCATCGTGCACGACCAATTGCCTGGCGCCGGTCGCCAAGGTGCTGCACGAGGCGTTCGGAATCGAGCGCGGGCTGATGACCACGGTCCATGCCTATACCAACGACCAGAAGATACTCGACCAGATCCATGGCGATATGCGCCGCGCGCGCTGCGGGCATGTCGATGATCCCGACCACCACCGGTGCCGCGCGCGCGGTGGCCGAAGTGCTGCCCGAACTGAAGGGCAAGCTGGACGGCTCGGCGATCCGCGTGCCGACCCCCGACGTGTCGCTGATCGACCTGACCTTCACGCCGTCGCGCGACGTCACGAAGGACGAGGTCAACGCCGCGCTCAAGGCGGCCGCGGACAGCGGGCCGCTCAAGGGCGTGCTGGCTTATACCGACGAGCCGCTGGTTTCGATCGATCTGCAGGGCGATCCCGCCTCGTCGACCGTCGACAGCCTGGAGACCGCGGTGATGGACGGCAAGCTGGTCCGCGTCGTCAGTTGGTACGACAACGAATGGGGCTTCTCGAACCGCATGGTCGACACCGCCAAGGCGATGGCGGCGCTGATTTGATCTCGACCGTCATGCCAGCGAAAGCTGGCATCTCGTGAGAGGAATTACTGCCTGAGATCCCAGCGTTCGCTGGGATGACGGAGGGACTGATGCCGCGCACTTTCAAAACGCTCGACGACATGGGCGACATCGCCGGCAAGCGCGTGCTGGTGCGCGAGGATTTGAACGTCCCGATGGCCGACGGCGCGGTGACCGACGACACGCGGTTGCGCGCCGCGGTGCCGACGGTCGCCGAACTCGCCGACAAGGGCGCGAAGGTCGTTGTGCTCGCGCATTTCGGGCGGCCCAAGGGGCAGCGTAACCCCGAGATGAGCTTGGCGATCGTCACCAAGCCGTTCGAACAGGTGCTCGGCCGACCGGTGCGCTTCATCGACAGCGACGGTGCCAGCGAGGCGATCGCGATGTTGAAGGACGGCGATCTCGCGGTCTTGGAAAATACGCGTTTCTTCGCAGGCGAAGAGAAGAACGACCCGGAAGTTGTTGCGATGTTTGCCGCACTCGGCGACCTCTACGTCAACGACGCCTTCTCCGCCGCGCACCGCGCGCATGCTTCGACCGAGGGCCTCGCGCGCACGCTCCCGGCGTTCGCGGGTCGCCAGATGGAAGCCGAACTCGACGCCCTCGACAAGGCGCTCGGCGCGCCCGAGCATCCCGTCGCGGCGGTGGTCGGCGG
Source organism: Sphingomonas panacisoli (assembly GCF_007859635.1). Taxonomy (NCBI): domain Bacteria; kingdom Pseudomonadati; phylum Pseudomonadota; class Alphaproteobacteria; order Sphingomonadales; family Sphingomonadaceae; genus Sphingomonas; species Sphingomonas panacisoli. The sequence goes on from NZ_CP042306.1 coordinate 1,294,846, forward strand.
GGCCAAGGTGTCGTCCAAGCTCGACGTGCTGCGCCACTTGGTCGACAAGGTCGATCACCTGATCATCGGCGGCGGGATGGCCAACACGTTTCTCGCCGCGCGCGGGGTGAATGTCGGCAAGTCACTCGCCGAACACGATTTGACCGGTACCGCGGAAGAAATCTTCGACGCCGCCGACCGCGCCGGCTGCACGATCCACTTGCCTTACGACGTCGTCGTGGCGACCGAGTTCAAGCCCAACCCCGCGACGCGCACCGTCAACGTCCATGAAGTCGCGCCCGACGAGATGATCCTCGACATCGGTCCTGCCGCGACCGAGGCGCTGGGCGACGTGCTCAAGAATTGCCGCACGCTGGTGTGGAACGGCCCGCTCGGCGCGTTCGAGACGCCGCCGTTCGACGTCGCGACGATGAGCCTGGCCAAGACCGTCGCCGCGCTGACCCGCGACGGCTCCTTGGTGTCGGTCGCGGGCGGCGGCGACACCGTCGCGGCGGTCAATCAGGCCGGCGTGGCCGGCGACATGACCTTCATCTCGACCGCCGGCGGCGCGTTCCTCGAATGGATGGAGGGCAAGGAGTTGCCCGGGGTGAAGGCGCTCAGCGCTTCTTGAGTAGCGGCCCGACGATCGTGTCGAGCTTGTCCTGATCGAACACGCCCGACTTGGCGTAGACCAGTTTGCCGTCGCGGCCGATCACATAGGTCATCGGCACCCACATCAGTCGATAATCGGGTCCGCCGACATGCGCGGCCTGCGGATAGGAAATGGTCGGCGACAGCCATTGTCCGCGCCCGCCCGCGCCGGGATCGGCGGCGACCCCGATGATCACCAGCCCCTCGGCCCGATGCGCGCGATAATAACGGTTGAGCAGCGGCAATTCGGTGCGGCACGGCACGCACCACGTCGCCCAGAAATTGACCATGACCACGCGCCCGCGCAGGTTCGCGGTGGTCAGGTTGGTGCCGTCGGCCAGGGTGAAGCGAAAGCGGTCGATGATGTCGGCGCTGGACGTCGCCGATCCCGCCTGCGCCGCCATCAGAAGCGCAAAGCCGGTCACTATCGCCTTGATCGCTCGTCGATACATGACGCCCCGTTCTTCTGCCCTTGGCGAGTGTGGCAAGGGGCCCGTCGCGGGTCAATCGCGCGTTTTTCCCGCGGTTGCGGATGACCGCGCCCGTCTCTATCAGCCGCGCCATAGATAAAAAATCATCGTGGGGGACCCAATGAACACCGCCGACATGACCGCCAAGATCGCCGCCGGACACGGCTTCATCGCCGCGCTCGACCAATCGGGCGGATCGACGCCCAAGGCGCTGAAGGGCTACGGCATCGAGGCGGATGCGTACTCGAACGATACCGAGATGTATGCGCTGATCCAGGCGATGCGCGCGCGGATCATTACCGCCCCGGCGTTCGGCAGCGGCAAGGTGGTCGCAGCGATCCTGTTCGAGCGGACGATGGACAGCGAGATCGACGGAAAACCGACGCCGACCGTGCTCCACGACCGCGGCGTCGTGCCGTTCATCAAGATCGACAAGGGCCTGCAGGACGAAGTCAACGGCGTCCAGATGATGAAGCCGATGCCCGAGCTCGACGCTCTGCTCGCGCGCGCCGCGAAGCTCGGCATGTTCGGGACCAAGGAGCGGTCGGTGATCAACTTCGCCAACCGCGAAGGCATCGCCGCGATCGTCAAGCAGCAGTTTGAGGTGGGCCAGCAGGTCCTCAGTCACGGCCTTGTCCCGATCCTCGAGCCCGAAACCAACATCAAGAGCGCCGAACGCGCGCAGTGCGACGAAATCCTGACCGACGAACTGCACAAGGCCCTCGACGCGATGTCGGGCGACGCCAAGGTGATGCTCAAGCTGTCGCTGCCCGCGCACGCCGGCCAGTATGACGCGTTGGTCGCGCACCCCCGCGTATTGAAAGTCGTGGCGCTGTCGGGCGGGTATAATCGCCACGACGCGTGCGCCGAACTGGCGAAGAACAAGGGTATGATCGCGAGCTTCAGCCGCGCCTTGCTCGAGGATCTGCGGTTCCAGATGACCGATGCCGAGTTCGATGCCGCGCTGGCCGAGGCGATCGACGAAATCTACGCGGCATCGACCGTCAAGAGCGCGGACGCCGCCTGATGGTCGAGCGGACGCAGCCCCAGGACGCGGGCTGGGCCGCGGTCGATCATTATATCGAGCAGCATCTGCTGCCCGCCGACGCCGCGCTCGACGCCGCGGTGGCGAACAGCGCCGCGCGCGGGCTGGACGACATCGCGGTCGCGCCGGTGCAGGGCAAATTGCTTCACCTGATGGCGCGAATGGCCGGGGCGAAGCGCATCCTGGAGGTCGGGACGCTCGGTGGCTATTCGACGATCTGGCTGGCGCGCGCGTTGCCGGAGGACGGCGAACTGGTGTCGCTCGAACTCGTCGATCACAATGCGAGCGTGGCGCGCGAGAACATCGCCGCCGCCGGGCTCGCCGACCGAGTGACGGTGCTCCAAGGCGCTGCGCTCGACACGCTCGCGACGCTGACCGGCCCGTTCGACTTCGTGTTCATCGACGCCGACAAGCAGAACAACGCGGCCTATATCGACCACGCGATCCGCTTGTCGCGGCCGGGTACGACGATCGTGGTGGACAACGTGGTACGCGAAGGCGGGGTGCTCGACGCCGACAGCGCGGACGAGCGGATCCAGGGCACGCGGGCACTGTTCGAGGCGGTTGCGGCACACCCGCGGCTGACCGCGACGGCGGTGCAGACGGTCGGGGTGAAGAAGTGGGACGGGTTTCTGCTGGCGGTCGTTGGCTAAGACTGCTTTCGACCCAACAGCGGCCTAACCGAGGACGACGCCCACGGCCCGCAAGAGCGCGCCAAGCCGAACGCAGTTCAGGTGTGGATTACCGAGCTGGATTTAGTCGCGTGTCCCGATCTGACACGGACATGATTCACATCAAGTCATTGGTCGATTTGTAAAATTGGCTGCCCGTGTCACAGGTTCGACGCAGTACGCTTAACAGGGGACTAACGTCATGAAGACACTCATCGCACTTGCTGCCGCGTCCACCGCACTTGTTGCGGTTCCGGCGTTGGCGCAAAGCTACAACTTCTCGTTCACCGGTAGCACGCCCACGAGCACGCCCATTTCGGCCAGCGGGACTTTCACCGTCACCGGTTCGACGATCACTGGCATCAGCGGCCAGTACAACGGCGCAACCATCGATCAGCTTTATGCGCCCGGCACGGTGGTCGATTCCGTCAATGACAAAATCGACAATGTGTTCTCTTCGACGGCGCCTTATCTGACCGGTAATGGCGTTGGTTTCGGCATCGTCGGCAACAATCTGCTTTACAATCTCTACTCGACGGGCGCGAACAGCTATGCGCTGTATATCGCGACGTATCCGTCGACCGGCAGCACCGCCGGCAGCACGAACAACACCGTGTCGACCTTCACCGTCTCGCGCGCGACCGGCGCGGTGCCCGAGCCTGCGACTTGGGCAATGATGCTGGTGGGCTTCGGCGCGGTCGGTGGAGCGCTGCGGCGTCGCTCGAAGGTGGCGACCACGGTGCGCTACGCCTAAGCTTTCTCGACTTCGGTAAATCGGGGCGTCGGTCGTAAGATCGGCGCCCTTTTGTTGTTAAGCGGAGCGGTTCGCAGCACAAGGATGGCTGCTTTCCACCCAATAGCCGACAGGCTTGCAATGTAGGATTTCGCCTGACAGCCTTGCCGGGCTCTTTGATATCGTGACGCTCCCGCCATCGTGCTCCTGCGAAAGCAGGAGCCTTAGGGACAGCACTGCCCGCGCTATCCTGAGCTCCTGCTCGCAGGAGTACGGGGGGCCGGCGGGCGACGCCGCTAGTGTCACCCTGGTGTCAACTTAAGCCGATTTAGCCCCACGCCGCATTCGACACTCCGGCGAAAAACGCTACAGGCGGGCGATGGATTTCGACGAAGACCCGCTCGGCCCGCTCGGCCCGCTCGACCCCAATTTCGCCGCGGGGTTCACGCGCGACATACGGCGGCCGGCGTGCCAGCTCTATCTGATCTCGCCGCTCGACGTGACCGGCGGGTTCGCCGATCGCCTGGCGCGCGCGCTCGATGGCGGGCCGGTCGCGGCGTTCCAGTTCCGCGTGAAGGATGTGGACCAGCACGAGGCGGCGCGGCTCGCCGAACCGCTTCAGCGGATCTGCGCCGACCGCGAGGTCGCGTTCATCGTCAACGACAGCGTGTCGCTCGCCAAACGGCTCGGCGCGGACGGCGTGCATCTGGGCCAGGACGACGGCGATCCGCGCGAGGCGCGCGTGGCGCTCGGCCCCGATGTGCAGATCGGCGTCACGTGTCATGCCAGCCGCCATCTCGCGATGGAGGCGGGCGATGCCGGCGCCGACTATGTCGCGTTCGGCGCCTTCTATCCGACCACGACCAAGACGACCGAGCACCGGCCCGATCCCGTCATTCTGAGCTGGTGGTCGACGTTGTTCGAGCTGCCCAGCGTCGCGATCGGCGGGATCACGCCTGCAAACGCCGCACCATTGGTCGCCGCGGGCGCCGATTTCCTCGCGGTGTCGCACGCCGTATGGGGCGGGGACGAGGCGGCGGCGGTCGCCGCGTTCGGGGCCGTGCTTGCCGGATCGGGCAGCGCTGGCTAAAGGCCGCGCTTTCCTATTTCCACAGGCAGCACAATGAAGATCAACGCGGTCGAGATTCGTCCCGGCAACATCCTGGAATATGAAGGCGGCATCTGGCGCGCGGTGAAAATCCAGCACACGCAGCCCGGCAAGGGCGGCGCCTATATGCAGGTCGAGATGAAGAACCTGATCGACGGGCGCAAGAACAACGTCCGGTTCCGCTCGGCGGAAAGCCTGGAGAAGGTGCGGCTCGACACGGTCGATTTCCAGTTCCTGTTCCGCGACGGCGACACGCTGACGTTCATGGACAAGAACACGTACGAGCAGATCACGCTCGACGCCGACATATTGGGCGACGCCGCGGCGTTTCTGCAGGACGGCATGGATGTCGTGATGGAGCTCTGGGAGGAGCGCCCGATCTCTGTCCAGCTGCCCGACCAGATCGAGGCGCTGATCGTCGAGGCCGACGCGGTGGTGAAGGGCCAGACCGCGTCGTCGAGCTACAAGCCGGCGATCCTGGAGAATGGCGTGCGCGTGATGGTCCCGCCGCATATCGGCGCGGGGACGCGGATCGTTGTCGATGTGTACGAGCAGACCTATGTGAGGCGAGCCGATTGATGTTACTCCCCTCCCTGTAAGGGAGGGGCTGGGGGTGGGTGGACGGATCGCGGTACGGCGTCCGGCTCGACCGACCCATCCATAACCCCAGGACGCCACCCACCCCCGTCCCCTCCCTGAAAGGGAGGGGGGAGTTGTTTTGATGCCCAGTCATTCAGGCCTTTTCACCGTCATCGAACGCGCCGCGCGCAAGGCGGCGCCGCGGTTGCGGCGTGACTTCAACGAAGTCCAGCACTTGCAGGTCAGCCGCAAGGGGCCGGCCGATTTCGTGTCGATGGCCGACAAGCGCGCCGAACAGACGCTCGTCGAGGAACTGCGCCACGCCCGCCCCGACTGGGCGATCCTGGCGGAAGAGGGCGGGGAACTGCCCGGCGATCCGAACAAGCCGCGTTTCATCGTCGACCCGCTCGATGGGACCAGCAACTTCCTCCACGGCATCCCGCACTTCGCGATATCGATCGCGGTCGAGGAACCGCTGGCGTCGGGCAAGCGCGAAGTGACGACGGCTTTGGTCTATCAGCCGATGACCGACGAGAGCTTCTGGGCGGAGAAGGGCAAGGGCGCCTGGCTGCAGGACGCGCGGCTGCGCGTGTCGGCGCGGCGCGATTTGGCGGACAGCCTGATCGCCACCGGCATCCCGTTCCTCGGCCATGGCGATTTCGCGCAGTGGAGCCGGATTTTCGGTGCGATCGCTCCGGAAGTGGCGGGTATCCGTCGGCTTGGCGCGGCGTCGCTCGACCTCGCCTGGGTCGCGGCGGGCCGCTTCGACGGTTATTGGGAAGCGAACCTGCAGCCGTGGGACGTCGCGGCGGGGATATTGCTGGTCAAGGAAGCGGGCGGCTTCGTCACCGACTTCCGCGGCGGGGACCGGCCGATAGAACGAAACGAATATCTCGCAGCAAACGACGCCCTGCATTCTAAGCTTCACAAACTGGTCGGTAGTTCGATACGTAATATGTGAGCGGAGGTTCACGATATGCGGGTGGGATTGACGATTGGATTGTTTCTCGCCGCGAGTTCGGCCTTTGCGGAACTGCCGGTCCAACCCGCATCGACCGCGTGGCCGGGGACCGAGATCGCGCTCGGCAGTGCGCAGCAGATAGACGCCGCGGCGGCGCTGTTCCCCAACAGCTCGAATTTGCAGCGTCGCCGGCTTGGGGCGGCGATGGAGGGCGGCGACAAGGCGGGGGCGCTCGACGCGGCGCGCCGGCTCGCCGCGATGGGCGCCAGTCTGTCGCAGGGGTCGCGGACACGGGTGGGGGCCTTCATCGGCGCAGACGCGATGGCGGCGCTGTCACCGCGGTTCGATGCCAATATCGCGCCGACCGGGGCCAGCACGCTCTTCACGACGGTGCCCGAATCGCATCGCCTGATCGAAGGACTGATGTGGGATAGCCGCGCGAAGAGGCTCTATGCGGCGACCGTGGTCGATCGCCAGTTGCTTGCGCTGACGCCGCCCAACGGCGCAACGGTCGCGGCGGCGGGGGACTTCGGCAGCTTGTTCGGCGGGGCGTATGACCCTGTGCGGGGGAAATTGTGGATCGCGTCGGCCTCGATCGAGCAGACGCCCAGGAACGTCGCGACCTTCACCGGGTTGCTTGCGGTCGATGTGCGTGGTTCGGCCAAGCCTGCCACTATTCTCGCACCGGCCGGATCGAACGCGACCTTGGGCGATATCGCGGTGGCGGCGGACGGTACGGTGTATGCGTCCGATGGTCTGAAGGGCGGAATCTATCGGTGCCGGCCGGGATGTGCGCAGCTCGAAACGTTCATCGCGCCCGGGCGCTTTTTCAGCAGCCAGGGGATGGTGCTGTCGCGGGATCAGAAATGGCTCTACGTCGCCGATTATCGTTACGGGCTGGCGGCGGTCGAGCGGTCCACTGGGCGCATCACCCGGATCCTCGGCGACGAGACGATGATGCTCGACGGTATCGACGCGCTGGTCGGCTATAACGGCGACCTGATCGCGATTCAGAACGGCGTCGGCCCGGTCCGGATCCTACGGCTCCATCTGTCCAAGACGGGCGATCGCGTCGAGCGGCTTGACGTGCTGGAGCGCGGCAATCCGGCCTGGGGCGAGCCGTCGCTCTGCGTCGTGGTCGGGAACCGGTTGCTCTACGTCGCCGATCCGCAATGGGACCGCTATGGCGATGGCGGGGTCGCCGCGGCCGACAAACCGGCACGGCCGACCCCGATCCGCGCACTTCGGCTCCGCTGACCTTCTCGCGAGCATAACGCGCCCTTAACGATGACGGGCCTACGCGCGGACTATGTCCGACGGTACGCATCGAACGATCGACGACGCCCTGCTCAGAGCGCGGGTCAACGCGGTCTATGCGCTGGCGCTGCCGACGATCGCGATGGACCTGCTCGGTTCGGCGCTGATGGCGATGTATTTCTGGACCCCGGAGCGCTCGGGCGGGTTGTTCGCCTGGCTCGCCACGACCGTCGTGTTGTGCGCCGCCCGGACCGGTGCCGCGGTAGGATTTCATAGGGGAAACTCGATCCCGTCCCCGCGCGCTCGGTGGCGCGACTGCTGATGCTGTTCGCCGGCTTGTCGGCGATCCTTTGGAGCGGCGCGGTCGGCTGGATGCTGGCGGTCGGCACCGACAACCAAGTCATGTTCGTCGTCTGCATCACGCTCGCCGCGATCAGTATGACGATCGCCAACGTCGCGTATTGGCCGGTCTATGTGATCTTCGCGATCCCGGTGTCGTTGTCGGCGGCGTTCGGGCTCGCCATCTCGGGCCGACCGGGGCATGCGGTGCTGGCAGGGGCGGGATTGGCGCTGGCGGTGTCGATGTCCGCGATCAGCCGCCGGCTCGGCAACCAGATCACGCGTGCGTTCAGTCTCGCCACGGCGAACCAGGCGTTGGTGGATTCACTCGGCGAACGGGGTCGCGAACTCGAACAGGCCTGCGACGCGCTCGAACGCGTCAGCCGCACCGATCCGCTGACCGGGCTCGCCAATCGCCGCTCGCGCGACATGCGGCTCGCTGACGAGTGGACGCGGGCGATGCGGAGCGGCGGGTCGCTGGCGGTGGTCGCGATCGACGTCGATCGGTTCAAGCGGTTCAACGACACGCACGGCCATGACGAGGGCGACCGCGCGCTGCAGGCGGTCGCCGCGATGCTCGAACAGGGCATCCGCGTACCCATCGATCTCGCCGCGCGACAGGGCGGGGAGGAGTTCATGCTGATCCTGCCCGGCGTCGATCTGGCCGGTGCCGCATCGATCGCCGAGCGCGTCCGCGTGATGGTCGCCAAGTGCAGCGCCGACCCGGCGTACGCGCTTCCAGAGAAGATCACGATCAGCCTTGGCGTTGCGGCGATGGAGCCGGCGCTCGGCCGGTCGATGCACGAACTGACCATCGCCGCCGATGCCGCGCTCTATCAGGCGAAACTCGGCGGCCGGAACCGCTACGAACTGGGTACGATCCGGCCCGTCGCCAGCGCCGCCTGACCACGCGCAACGCGCGCTAATTGCGAGTCATTCTCACGCCTCTCGCCCTTGCCCGTTTTGGGGTGCCGTCCTAGAGGGACCGCAACGCTTCGCACTCGCGAGAGAAAGCCTTTGGTCGACCTATCGCAATATCTGCCGATCCTCCTGTTCCTGGGGGTCGCGCTCGCCCTGAGTTCCGCCTTCGTGTTCCTGCCGATGATCGCCGCGCGGTTCACCGGCGCGCACAAGCCGAACCCGGAAAAGCTCAGCGAATATGAGTGCGGCTTCCCCGCGTTCGAGGATCCGCGCAGTCAGTTCGACGTGCGGTTCTACCTCGTCGCGATCCTGTTCATCATCTTCGATCTCGAAGCGGCGTTCATCTATCCCTGGGCGGTCAGCGTGTTCGAGCTCGGCTGGGTGGCGTGGGGGTCGATGATGATCTTCATCGCCGAACTGGCGTTGGGCCTTGTCTACGCATGGAAGAAGGGAGCGTTGGATTGGGAATGAGCAATCTGATCACCCCGCATTCCGGCCCCGTCGAGCTGCCGATGAACACCGGCGCCGGCGCGATCCAGCCCGATCAGGCGTTCTTCGACGGCCTGAACGGCGAGCTGACCGACAAGGGTTTCCTGGTCACCTCGACCGAGGAGCTGTTCCAGTGGGCGCGTACGGGCTCACTGTGGTGGATGACATTCGGCCTGGCGTGCTGCGCGGTGGAAATGATTCACGTCAACATGCCGCGCCACGATCTCGAACGCTTCGGCGCCGCGCCGCGCGCATCGCCGCGTCAGTCGGACGTGATGATCGTCGCCGGCACGCTCTGCAACAAGATGGCGCCGGCGCTGCGCAAGGTCTACGACCAGATGTCGGAGCCCAAATACGTCATCTCGATGGGCAGCTGCGCTAATGGCGGCGGCTATTACCATTACAGCTACAGCGTCGTGCGCGGCTGCGACCGGATCGTGCCGGTCGATATCTACGTTCCCGGCTGTCCGCCGACCGCCGAGGCATTGCTCTACGGCATCATGCAGTTGCAGCGGAAGATTCGCCGGTCGGGAACGATCGAGCGGTGAAGTCGTCCGCGCCCGCCTATACCCCCAATGACGGTGTGATCGACGCGGCCGAGAAGACGCTCGGCAAGCGCGTGCTGTCGAGCCTCGAAGCCGCGTACGAAGTGTCGTTCACGATCGACCGCGAAAGCCTCGTCGAGACGATGATCCTGCTGCGCGACACGCCGGGGCTCGAATATCAGCAGCTGATGGAGATCGCCGGGGTCGATTACCCGGAGCGGCCGGACCGGTTTGAAGTGGTCTATTGCCTGCTCTCGCTGACCCGCAATCACCGTATCCGCGTCCATGTCCAGGCCGACGAGATCAAGCCGGTGCCGTCGGTGACGGGGATCTGGCCGGTCGCGGGCTGGCTCGAGCGCGAAGTGTACGACATGTACGGCGTGCTGTTCGAGGGGAACCCGGACCTACGCCGCATCCTGACCGACTATGGCTTTGTCGGGCATCCGCAGCGCAAGGACTTCCCGCTGACCGGCTATGTCGAGTTGCGCTATTCGGAAGAGACCAAGCGCGTCGCGTACGAGCCGGTGAAGCTGGCGCAGGATTTCCGTACGTTCGACTTTATGTCGCCGTGGGAAGGCGCGGAATACGTCCTGCCGGGCGACGAGAAGGCGCCGGCCGCGGCGCCGCCGCCGCCAACGCCTCCCGCACCGCCGCCCCCAACGCCCAAGGCAACCGAAACGTCGGCGCAGACCGGGGCAGGGAAGGCCGAGCCTGACGCAAAGCCCAAGCCCGCGCGCAAGCCGCCGGTGAAGAAGGCGGAGGTTGCCGCCGCGCCCGAAGCCGGTGCAGCGCCCAAGCAACGCAAAGTCGCCGCGAAGCCGCGCGTAAAGCCCGATGCCGCGACCGCCACCGAGCCCGCCAAGCCGGCCCGCGCGCGCAAGAAGCCGGAGCCGAAGAATGGCTGATTATATCGACAAGCAGCTCGACCGGACCGACGCCGAGGATCCGACCACCGGCGACGTACAGATCCAGAACTACACGATCAATTTCGGGCCGCAGCATCCCGCCGCGCACGGCGTTCTGCGTCTCGTGATGGAGCTCGACGGCGAGATCGTCGAGCGCGTCGACCCGCATGTGGGGCTGCTCCATCGCGGCACCGAAAAGCTGATCGAGTACAAGACCTACGCGCAGGCGCTGCCGTATTTCGACCGGCTCGATTACTGCTCGCCGCTGTGCATGGAGCACAGCTTCGTGCTCGCGGTCGAAAAGCTGCTCGATCTCGAAGTGCCGATCCGTGCGCAATATCTCCGCGTCTTCTTCGCCGAATTGACGCGCATTTCGAATCACATGCTCAACCTCGGTAGCCACGTCATGGACGTCGGCGCGATGACGCCGAACCTGTGGATGTTCGAACTGCGCGAGGATTGCCTCAACTTCTTCGAACGCGCGTCGGGCGCGCGGATGCACTCGAACTATTTCCGGCCTGGCGGCGTGCATCAGGACGTGCCGCTCAAGCTGTTGACCGACATTGCCGACTGGCTCGACACGCGCGTGCCGCGATTGTTCGAGGACGCGATCAGCCTGGTCGCCGACAACCGCATCTTCAAGCAGCGCAATGTCGATATCGCCGTCGTGAGCCGCGAGGACGCGGTACGTTGGGGGTTCTCCGGCCCGATGATCCGCGGCTCGGGCATTCCGTGGGATCTGCGCAAGTCGCAGCCGTACGACGCCTATGCGAAGATGGACTTCGACGTGCCGGTCGGCACGCGCGGCGACTGCTACGACCGCTTCATGGTCCGCGTCGAGGAAGTCCGCCAGTCGGTCCGCATCATGAAGCAGTGTCTGTCGGAGATGCCCGCCGGCCCGATCGCGAGCGACGACCGCAAGGTCGTCCCGCCCAAGCGCGCCGAGATGAAGCAGTCGATGGAAGCGCTGATCCATCACTTCAAGCTCTATACCGAGGGCTATCACGTCCCCGCGGGCGACGTGTATGTCGCGACCGAAAGCCCCAAGGGCGAGTTCGGCGTCTATCTGGTCGCCGACGGCAGCAACAAGCCGTACCGCTGCAAGATCCGCCCGACCGCGTTCAGCCACCTCCAGGCGATGGACTTCATGTCGAAGGGCCACATGCTCGCCGACACAACCGCCATCCTGGGCGCGCTCGACATCGTGTTCGGGGAGTGCGACCGGTGAAGACGCCGTGGCACACTCTTTATGATGCTGGAGACAAACTCGGCGACCGGTTTGACAAGGGCGGTTCTTTCGCATCTTCGAAGATCGTCGGGCTGTTTTATTTTCTGGCGATCTTAGCTGCCATCGCGCTGTCTGCATTCGCCGTTCACCTGTTTGCGAGGGGTTCCACCGTCGACAGCTATTTCCAGTCGAATTTTGACACGGTCCTATACGTCACGGCGGGGCTATTCATTGTTTACATGATCGGCCGAGGGTTTTGGGACGCGTTCTGGCAATCTGGCAGCCAAACTCACGAGAATAACAATGGCTGAAGCCCCTCAAATCCCCGACGAAGCCGAAGTCCGCGCGCGCTGGGGTGATTTCGCGTGGACCGACGCGAACGCCGCCAAGGCGAAGGAAGTGATCGGCCGCTATCCGCCGGGCCGCGAGCAATCGGCGTCGATCCCGCTGCTCGATCTCGCCCAGCGCCAGGTCGGGGCGGAAACCAACACGCAGGGCTGGCTGCCGGTCCCGGTGATCGAGTTCGTCGCGCGGGCGATCGGCGTGCCGTACATGCGCGTCTACGAGGTCGCGACCTTCTACACGATGTTCAACATGGCGCCGGTCGGTCGCTATCACGTCCAGGTCTGCGGCACGACGCCGTGCATGCTGGCGGGCAGCGACGATGTGCTGGCGGCGTGCAAGAACCACGGGCTGGTCAAGGGGCGGACGACGCCTGATGGCCTGTTCACGCTGACCGAGGTCGAGTGCCTGGGCGTGTGCGCCAACGCGCCGATGGTCCAGATCAACGACGATAATTACGAAGACCTCGATTACGACCGCACGATCGCGGTGCTCGAGGCGCTGGCGCGGGGCGAGACGCCCGCCGCCGGATCGACCATCGGCCGCCGCGCGAGCTGTCCTGAGGGTGGGCCGACCAGCCTGAAGGAAATGGCGACCGAGAACCACGACTACCGGGGGCAATGGTGATGCGCGGGATGAACCCCATTCTCGCGGTGTTCGTGATCATCGGCGCGCTGGTGGTGCTGGGGGTCGTCCTCAAGATCGCCTTCGCGCTGATCGGTATCGTGTTGGCGGTCGGGATCGTGCTGGTCGCCTTCTACTTCCTGCGTGGTGCGATGGGAGGGCGGCGCTGATGCTCGCTGACAAGGATCGCATTTTTACCAACGTTTATGGCTTCCAGCCCTGGGGTCTGGCGGCCGCGAAGAAGCGTGGTGATTGGGATAACACCAAGAAACTGCTGGAGATCGGCGCCGACACGATCATCGACCGCATCAAGGCGTCGGGCCTGCGCGGGCGCGGCGGGGCAGGGTTCCCGACCGGCACGAAATGGGGCTTCATGCCCAAGGAACCGCGGCCCGACCGGCCCAACTTCCTAGTCATCAACGCCGACGAATCCGAACCCGGATCGTGCAAGGACCGCGAGATCATCCGCCACGATCCGCACAAGCTGATCGAGGGTGCGCTGGTCGCCGGCTTCGCGATGCGCGCGCGGGCGGCGTACATCTACATCCGTGGCGAGTATATCCGCGAGGCGGAAACCCTCTTCGCCGCGATTGCCGAGGCATATGACGCCGGGTTGATCGGCAAGAATGCTTGCGGATCGGGTTATGACTTCGACGTGTTCTGCCACCGCGGCGCGGGCGCGTATATCTGCGGCGAAGAAACCGCGATGCTCGAAAGCCTGGAGGGCAAGAAGGGTCAGCCGCGCCTCAAGCCGCCATTCCCGGCGGGCGCGGGCCTTTATGGCTGTCCGACCACGGTCAACAACGTCGAGAGCATCGCCGTCGCCCCGACCATCCTGCGGCGTGGTCCCGAATGGTTCGCGAGCTTTGGCGCGGAGAACAACAAGGGCACCAAGCTCTTCCAGATCAGCGGGCATGTGAACAAGCCGTGCGTGGTCGAGGAAGCTATGTCGATCCCGTTCCGCCAGCTGATCGAGGAACATTGCGGCGGCATTCGCGGCGGGTGGGACAATCTGCTCGCGGTGATCCCGGGCGGATCGTCGGTGCCGCTGGTCCCGGCGGCGCAGATCATGGACTGCCCGATGGATTTCGACGGGCTCAAGGCGCTGGGCTCGGGTCTCGGCACCGCGGCGGTTATCGTCATGGACAAGTCCACCGACATCGTCCGCGCGATCAGCCGCATCTCGTACTTCTACAAGCACGAAAGCTGCGGCCAGTGCACGCCGTGCCGCGAAGGTACTGGCTGGATGTGGCGGGTGATGGAGCGGCTGCGCACCGGCGATGCCGACATTTCCGAAATCGATACCCTGTTCAACGTGACGAAGCAGGTCGAAGGCCACACGATCTGCGCATTGGGTGATGCCGCCGCGTGGCCGATCCAGGGCCTGATCCGCCATTTCCGTCCCGAAATCGAGCGGCGCATCGCCGAGCGCGCGGGTGGCGATCTATCCCCGATGCAGGAGGCTGCCGAATGACGATGGGGCGGCCCCTGGCGCTGGCGCTAGTCGCCGCTTGCTGGGTGTTGCCGGCGAGCGGGCAGTATAATTTGCCGACGCCCAACGCGGCCGTACCACCGTCGCGTCCGCTGTCGGAGGTCGATCAGTCGCGCGAAATGCTGAACCAATACGGCTATTGCGTGATGATCCAGAATTTCGGCAGCACGCGCCGCGCATTGGCGTTGCCCGACGACGCGGCGGTCGAGCGCGCGCTGATGAAGCTGACGACCAACGACTGCCTTTTTGCCGGCCAGTTGAAGATGTCGCCGGCCTTGTTGCGCGGCGCGGTCTATCGCGCGATGTACATCCACGATTTCAGCTATCTTTCGCAGACGATGCGCGCCGCCGTGACTCCCGCGAGCGGACAGCCGGGCGAAGAGGTAGACGCTGCCCCATCGACGATGTTCGGCGGCTGCGTGGCCAAGCTTGCGCCTACTGCGACGCGCGATTTCGTGATGGCTAGTGCGGCGACGCCGGAAGAGAACAAGGCGCTGGCGGGGCTTGCGAGCGCACTCGCCGATTGTCTGCCGCCCAAGCAGGAAATGCGTCTTTCGCGTTGGGGTTTGCAGGCAACTCTGGCTGAGGCCGTGTACAAGCGTACGGTCGCGCAAATCGACAAAACCAAGGCTCTGGGGGCGAAGTGATGTCTGGAAGGAATGCCCCAGCGCATCCACAGGAGGCTGCCGAATGAGGTACTTGCTGACGATTGCTGGATTGCTCGGCGCTGCGACGGCGCTGCCGGTGCATGCCGAAAAAGAAGTCGATCGCGCCGCGATCGCCGAATGCGTGGTCGATAACGACATCAAGGACGTTCGCACGCTGCTGAACACGCTGCCGGGCTCGCCCGAGGAGCGCAAAGCCGGGGACCGGATCATGGTCTATTACGGCGGGTGCAACGACAACAAGGTCATGGCCGGCCAGATCGCCTGGCGCGAACGGGCGGAGATCGCCGACGCTGCGCTGAGGTCGCGCTTCGGCGGCAAGCAGTTCGACGCCGCGTCGCCGGCCCGCGACGGTTGGAAGCTGGCGGTGGCGGGAAAGACGGCCGGCACCGATTACGATGCGGGATCGGCGTCGATGCGTCAGTTTGGCGATTGCGTGGTCGCGGTCGCGCCCGGCGCGGCGGTGCGGCTCGCCCAATCGTCGCGCAAAAGCGATGAGGAAACGGCCGCGATCGCCGCACTTGCGCCGACGCTCAACGATTGCATCGCGCCGGGTCAGAATTTCAAGGTGAAGCGCGCCGATCTGCGGTTGATCGTCGCCGAGCCGCTGTATCACATGATGGCTAAGTAGCAGACTATAATGCCTAAACTCAAAGTAGACGGGATCGAAGTCGATGTCCCCGCCGGCGCCACGGTGCTCCAGGCGTGCGAGGCGGCTGGGAAGGAGATTCCGCGCTTCTGTTACCACGAACGGCTGTCGATCGCCGGCAATTGCCGGATGTGCCTGGTCGAGGTGAAGCCAGGGCCGCCCAAGCCGCAGGCGTCGTGCGCGTTGCCGGCCGGCGACGGGCAGGAAATCTTCACCAATACGCCGATGGTCAAGAACGCCCGCGAGGGCGTGATGGAATTCCTGCTGATCAACCATCCGCTCGACTGCCCGATCTGCGACCAGGGCGGCGAGTGCGACTTGCAGGACCAGTCGGTCGCGTACGGCCGCGGCAATTCGCGCTACACCGAGAACAAGCGCGCGGTGACCGAGAAATATATGGGGCCGATCGTCAAGACCGTCATGACTCGGTGCATCCAGTGCACGCGTTGCATCCGGTTCGCCGAGGAAGTCGCGGGCGTGGAGGAGATCGGCGCGATCTATCGCGGCGAGGACATGCAAATCACGTCCTATCTCGAAAGCGCGGTGACGAGCGAATTGTCGGGCAATGTCGTGGATCTGTGTCCGGTCGGCGCGTTGACGTCGAAGCCCTATGCGTTCGAGGCGCGGCCGTGGGAGCTGAAGAAGACGCTGTCGATCGACGTGATGGACGCGGTCGGCACCAACATCCGGCTCGACAGCCGCGGGCGCCAGGTGCTGCGCGCGTTGCCTCGCGTCAATGACGACGTCAACGAAGAGTGGGCGAGCGACAAGACGCGCCACGCGGTCGATGGCCTCGTGCGGCGGCGGCTCGACCGGCCGTACGTGCGCAAGAACGGCAAACTGGTAGCGGCAAGCTGGGACGAAGCGTTCGCGGCGATCGCGGCGGTGAAGGCGGGCAAGAGCGTCGCGGCGGTGCACGGCGATATCGTCGATTGCGAGACGATCTTCGCGGCCAAGGCGCTGGTCAAGGCGATGGGCGGTTCGCTGATCGAGGGGCGCCAGACCGGTGCGGACTATGACGTGTCGAACCTGGCCGCGGTCAATTTCAATACGACGATCGCCGGCGTCGAGCGCGCCGACGCGATCTTGCTGGTTGGCAGCAACGTTCGCTGGGAAGCGCCGCTGGTCAATACGCGGATCAGAAAGGTGATCAAGAAAGGCGCGAAAGTCTTTGCAATCGGGCCGGAAACCGACCTGACCTACAAGACAGAATGGCTGGGTGACGATCTGTCGCTGATCGGCAAGCTGCCTAAGGCGGCGGCGGAGGCGTTCAAGAACGCCAAGGCACCGATGGTGATCGTCGGTGGGCTCGCGGTGAAGCGTGCGCACGGGGCGGCGCTCAAGTTCGCCGATACGTTCAAGCTGATCCGCACGCTCGAGGACGGGACGGCGTGGAACGGCTTCAACGTCCTGCATTTCTCGGCCAGCCGGATGGGCGGACTCATGCTGGGTGCGGGCCAGCCGGGCGGGATCGCCGACATCTATGCCGCGGCGCCGAAGCTCGTGTTCCTGATGGGCGCCGATGAGGTCGATTTCACCAAGCTGACCAAGAGCTTCAAGGTCTATGTCGGCCATCACGGCGACAAGGGCGCAGCGGCGGCCGACGTCGTGCTGCCAGGCGCGAGCTATGCCGAGAAATCGGGCACCTATGTCAACCTCGAGGGCCGCGTGCAGCGTGGCGAGCGCGCCGTGTTCCCGCCGGGCGACGCGCGTGAGGATTGGACGATCCTCCGCGCGCTCAGCGAAACGCTGAAGGTGACGCTGCCGTTCGACAGCCTGGAGGAACTTCGCGCGCAAATGGCGCTCGACGCCCCGGCGCTCGGCCAACTCGGGCTCGCCAAATATGACTGGAATCCGCCCAAGCTCGACGCGAAGGCGGAGGGGACGATCACCGGCTATCCGATCCAGGATTTCTACCTGACCAACGCGATCTGCCGCGCCAGCCCGACGATGCAGCAATGCTCGGCGGAGTTGATCCACGGCCAGTCGTTCGCGGAGGCCGCGGAATGACCTCCTGGTTCACCTATCTCGGCCTCGACTATGGCTGGGCGTGGTTCATCGCCACGATCATCGACATCCTGGTCATCGCGTTGCCGCTGATGCTGGCGGTGGCGATGATCATCTATGCCGATCGCAAGATCTGGGCGGCGATGGCGTTGCGGCGCGGGCCGAACGTCGTCGGGCCGCTCGGCCTGCTGCAATCGTTCGCGGACGGCTTGAAAGTCTTCCTCCAGGAAACGATCATCCCTTCGGCCGCGAACAAGGGCCTGTTCCTGATCGCGCCGATCATCACCTTCACCGTTGCGCTGATCGTGTGGGCCGTGGTGCCGTTCCAGGCGGGTGTGGTGCTTGCGAACATCAATGTCGGGCTGCTCTACGTGCTCGCGGCGTCGAGCCTCGGCGTGTACGGCATCATCATCGCCGGCTGGGCGTCGAACTCCAAATATCCGTTCTACTCGGCGCTGCGGGCCGCGGCGCAGATGGTCAGCTACGAAGTGTCGATCGGCTTTGTGCTGATCTCGGTCGTGCTGTGGGCGGGGAGCTTCAACCTTTCGACCATCGTCGAGGCGCAGCGCGGCTATGCCTGGGGCTGGATCAACGGCAATTTCATCAATCCTTTGCTGTTCCCGATGGCGGTGGTGTTCTTCATCTCGTCGCTGGCCGAAACGCAACGCGCGCCGTTCGACCTGACCGAAGCGGAAAGCGAGCTCGTCGCGGGCTACCAGACCGAATATTCGTCGATGAGCTTCGCGCTCTACTGGCTCGGCGAATATGCCAACGTCATCCTGATGTGCGCGCTCAACGCGGTGCTGTTCTGGGGCGGCTACCTGCCGCCGCTCAACGTCGGGTGGATGTATGCGGTGCCGGGGATCATCTGGCTGTTCGCCAAGATCCTGTTCTTCTTCTTCCTGTTCAGCTGGGTGAAGGCGACCGTCCCACGCTATCGCTACGACCAGCTGATGCGGTTGGGCTGGAAGATCTTCCTGCCGCTGTCGCTGATCTTCGTGTTTGTCGTGTCCGGCTACCTGATGTGGATGCGCGTAGGAATTCCGTCATGACCGTCGGTCAACTCATCAAGTCGTTCACGCTGTGGGAGTTCATCAAAGCCCACTGGCTGACCTTGCGCTATTTCTTCAAGCCCAAGGCGACCATCAACTATCCGTTCGAGAAGAATCCGATCTCGCCCCGCTTCCGCGGCGAGCATGCGTTGCGCCGCTATCCCAACGGCGAGGAGCGCTGCATCGCGTGCAAGCTGTGCGAGGCGGTGTGCCCGGCGCTGGCGATCACGATCGAGGCCGAGCCGCGCGACGACGGCAGCCGCCGCACGACGCGTTACGACATCGACATGACGAAGTGCATCTATTGCGGCCTGTGCCAGGAAGCGTGCCCGGTCGATGCGATCGTCGAGGGGCCGAACTTCGAATTTTCGACCGAAACGCGCGAGGAATTGATCTACGACAAGGCGAAGCTGCTCGACAATGGCGACCGCTGGGAACGCGCGATCGCCGCGAACCTTGCCGCCGATGCACCCTACCGTTAATCGCGCTCCAACTTCCCGGGGACCCCTGATTCCGTGATCCAGGTCATTGCCTTCTACCTGTTCGCCGCGATGGTGCTGGCGTCCGGATTTTGCACGATCACGTCGCGCAATCCGGTGCATAGCGTGCTGTGGCTGATCATGGCGTTCTTCAACGCGGCAGGCCTGATGCTGCTATGCGGCGCCGAGTTCATCGCGATGCTGTTGGTGATCGTCTATGTCGGCGCGGTCGCCGTGCTGTTCCTGTTCGTGGTCATGATGCTCGACGTCGATTTCGCGACGATGCGCGCCGGGTTCGTGCGCTACGCGGCGATCGGTCTGGCGTTTGCGGTGGCACTGTCGCTCGAGATCATCGCCTATGCCGTGGGCGCGGTGAAGGTCGGCAACCTCCAGCTCGACCAGCGCATCGCGCCGACGCCGGACGCGATGCCCAATATTCAGGCGATCGGGCATCTACTCTATTCGCGGTATCTCTTTGTTTTCGAAGGCGCCGGGCTCGTCCTGCTCGTCGCGATGATCGGCGCGATCGTCCTTACCCACCGCGCGCGCGGCGGCGTAAAGGGTCAGAAGATCAGCCGCCAGGTCTCGCGCCGCCCGCAGGACGCGACGCGCAACCATGCAGCCGCCGGTCGGCCAGGGGGTGGAGCTGTGATCGGGCTGACGCATTATCTGGTGGTGGCGGCGATCCTGTTCGCGATGGGCGTGATGGGGCTGATCGCCAACCGCAAGAATTTGATCATCATGCTGATGGCGATCGAACTGATCCTGCTCGCGGTGAACCTGAACCTCGTGGCGTTTTCGGCCTATCTGCACGACCTGGTGGGGCAGGTGTTCGCGATGTTCGTGCTGACCGTCGCGGCGGGCGAGGCGGCGATCGGGCTCGCCATCCTGGTCATCTATTTTCGCGGCCGGGGGACGATTTCGGTCGACGATCCCAGCCGGATGAAAGGGTGAGCGTGACTAATTCCGTCATGCCAGCGCAAGCTGGCATCTTTTGCGGCGCTTTCGTCGCGCCGTTGCCAGAGACCCCAGCTTTCGCTGGGGTGACGGGCATCGCGTCATGATCCAGCTCATCGTCTTCCTGCCGTTGTTGGCGGCGATCGTCGCTGGCCTCGGCAACCGCGCCATCGGCAACGTGCCGGCAAAGGCCGTCACGACGGCTGCGCTGTTCGTTTCGTGCGCGCTCAGTTGGCCGATCTTCATACACTATCTGAGCGGCGGCGATCCGTATTCGGTCCAACAGGTGTTTACCTGGATGAAATCGGGCGACCTCGACGTCGCTTGGGCGCTACGCGCCGACGCGCTGACCGCGGTAATGCTGGTAGTGATCACCAGCGTCTCGGCGCTCGTCCACCTCTACAGCTGGGGGTACATGGACGAGGACCCGGATCAGCCGCGCTTCTTCGCCTATCTCTCGCTCTTCACCTTCGCGATGCTGATGCTGGTGACGGCCAACAACCTGGTCCAGATGTTCTTCGGCTGGGAGGGCGTCGGGCTCGCCAGCTATCTGCTGATCGGCTTCTGGTTCAAGAAACCGAGTGCCAATGCCGCCGCGATCAAGGCGTTCGTCGTCAACCGTGTCGGCGACCTCGGCTTCATGCTCGGCATTTTCGGGACGTTCCTGGTGTTCGGCACCGTCTCGATCCCCGAAATCCTGGCGAACGCGCCGCACATGGCCGGATCGACGATCGGCTTCCTCGGTCACCGTTTCGACACGATGACGGTGTTGTGCCTGTGCCTGTTCGTCGGCGCGATGGGCAAGTCGGCGCAGCTCGGCCTGCACACCTGGTTGCCCGACGCGATGGAGGGCCCGACGCCGGTCTCCGCGCTGATCCACGCCGCGACGATGGTGACCGCGGGTGTGTTTATGGTGTGCCGCCTGTCGCCGATGTTCGAGACGAGCGAGGTCGCGCTGAACTTCGTCGTGACGATCGGGGCCGCGACGTGCCTGTTCGCCGCGACGATCGGCACCTGCCAGAACGACATCAAACGTGTGATCGCCTATTCGACCTGTTCGCAGCTCGGCTACATGTTCTTCGCGGCGGGCAGCGGCGCGTACGGCGCGGCGATGTTCCACCTGTTCACGCACGCTTTCTTCAAAGCGTTGCTGTTCCTCGGCGCCGGCTCGGTGATCCATGCGATGCACCACGAGCAGGACATGCGGTTCTACGGCGGCCTGCGGAAAGAGATCCCGATCACGTTCTGGGCGATGCTGCTCGGCACCTTGGCGATCACCGGCGTCGGGATTGCGGGCGTATTCGGGTTCGCCGGTTTCTATTCGAAGGACGCGATCCTCGAACTGGCCTTCGCTTCCGGCCGCGGTTCCGGCGCGTTCGTCGTCGGCGTGCTCGCGGCGTTGCTGACCAGCTTCTATTCGTGGCGCCTGATGTTCCTGACGTTCTGGGGCAAGCCGCGCTGGGCGCAGTCGGAGCATATCCAGCACGCGCTGCACGATGCGCATGGTCATGGGCATGACCATCACGACAGCGAAGCGGGATCGACCGCGAGCACGAGTGCGCACGAGGATGAGCGCGCGCCGGACGCGGCGCATCTGCCGACCGGCACCGGGGCCTATCATCCGCACGAAAGCCCGCTGTCGATGCTGATCCCGCTGATCCTGCTCAGCATTGGGGCGGTGTTCGCGGGTTTCGTGTTCCACGGCGCGTTCGTCGATCCGACCGCGGGCGAGACCTATTGGCGCGGCGCGATCGCGTTCAACGAGCATCTTTATCACGCCTCGCACGAGGTGCCGGAACTGGTGAAGCTGTCGGCGACGATCGTGATGCTGCTCGGTTTCGCCGGTGCGTGGATGGCGTATATCTGGCGGACCGACATTCCGGCGCGCTTCACGAAGACGTTCTACGTCATCTACGATTTCGTATTCCACAAATGGTATTTCGACGAGCTCTATAACCTGCTGTTCGTCCGCCCGGCGTTCGCGTTCGGACGCTTGTTCTGGAAGGCGGGCGACGAGGGGACGATCGATCGCTTCGGTCCCAACGGCTCGGCCTGGGTCGTCGCGTTCGGCAGCCGCGTCGCGGGCCGCCTGCAATCGGGATATGTCTACACCTATGCCTTCGTCATGCTGATCGGCCTGACCGCCGCGGTTACCTGGGCGATCGCGCGATGAGCGGCTTCCCGATCCTGAGCCTGATGCTGGCGGTGCCGGCGATTGCGGCCGTCGCGTGCCTTTTTGTCAGCGCGAACAATGCGCGCTGGCTCGCGCTGGCAGCGACCTTGATCGACCTGGCGCTGGGCGCCGTGCTGTGGAGCCAGTTCCAGATCGGCGGGCCGCAATGGCAGTTCGTCGAGAATGTCGCGCTGGTGCCCGGCGTGTTCAACTGGTCGCTCGGCATCGACGGCTTCGCGCTGCTGCTCATTGAACTGTCGGTGTTCCTGATGCCGATCTGCATCGGCGCGAGCTGGACCTCGATCGAGAAGCGCGTGCCCGAGTACATGGCCGCGTTCCTGCTGACCGAAGTGCTGATGATCGGTACCTTCGCCGCGCAGGACCTGTTCCTGTTCTACATCTTCTTCGAAGGCGGCCTGATCCCGATGTTCCTGATCATCGGCATCTGGGGCGGCGCGAACCGGATCTACGCGAGCTACAAGTTCTTCCTCTACACCCTGCTCGGCTCGCTGCTGATGCTGGTCGCGATGCTGTGGATGGTGAACGAGGCGGGGACGACGTACATCCCGACGCTCCTCAACCACGACTTCCCGGTCCATGCGCAGACGTGGCTGTGGCTGGCGTTCTTCGCATCGTTCGCGGTGAAGATGCCGATGTGGCCGGTCCATACCTGGCTGCCCGACGCGCACGTCCAGGCACCGACCGCCGGGTCGGTGATCCTGGCCGGCGTGCTGCTGAAGCTCGGCGGTTACGGCTTCCTGCGCTTCTCGGTGCCGATGTTCCCCGAAGCCTCGTCGAGCCTCGTCTGGCTGGTGTTCGGCCTGTCCGCGGTGGCGGTGATTTACACCAGCCTTGTCGCGCTCGTGCAGTCCGACATGAAGAAGCTGATCGCCTATTCGTCGGTCGCGCACATGGCGATCGTGACGATCGGCCTGTTCTGCTTCAATCGACAGGGCATCGAAGGCGGCATGATGGTGATGCTGGGCCACGGCCTGGTGTCGGGGGCGTTGTTCCTGTGCGTCGGCGTGATCTATGATCGGCTGCATACGCGTGAGATCGACCGTTACGGCGGGCTAGCGATCAACATGCCGCGTTATGCGACCCTGTTCATGCTATTCACGATGGCGTCGGTCGGCTTGCCGGGGACGAGCAACTTCGTCGGCGAATTCCTGAGCCTGGCCGGCACGTACAAGGTATCGACCACGATCACCTTGCTGTGCACCACCGGCATCATCCTGGGCGCCGCCTACATGCTGTATCTCTATCGCCGCGTCGTGTTCGGAGACCTGACAAAGGACGACGTCCGCGCGATGCCCGACCTCAACGCCCGTGAAATCTGGCTGCTCGCGCCGATCGCCGCGGCGGTGCTGTGGATGGGCATCTACCCAGAAAGCTTCCTCGCGCCGATGCGCGGCGACGTGAAGATCCTGCTCGACCGGATCGACCGCGCCGAGCCGAAGGGCGATGCCGCCCCGACGCCGGGCAAGGCGATCCCCGCCAAGACGGCGGAGGCGAAGTGATGGACTGGAACACCTCCCTCCAGGCGACGATGCCCGAACTCGTCCTGTCGATCGGCTCGCTGGCGCTGATGCTGGTCGCCGCATGGGGCGGGCAACGCTCGACCAAGATGGTCAGCTGGACCGCGGTCGCGGTGCTGATCGGCGCCGGAATCGCGCTCGCCGGCCCGGCTTCTTATGCCGGTGAAGTCTTCGGCGGTCTCTACCGCGCCGACGCCTTCGCCGCATTCGCCAAGGTGCTGATCTATGCTGCCGCGGCGGTGTCGATTCTCGTCGCGCCGCGCTTCTTCGCGCATGGCGACGGTGACGCGCTGCACCCCGAATATCCAGTCCTGATCCTGCTCGCCTCGGCGGGCATGGGGATGATGGTGTCGGCTGGCGACATGCTGACGCTCTACGTTGGGCTCGAGCTCAACAGCTTGGCCGCCTATGTGCTCGCCAGCTTCATGCGCCGCGATCAGCGATCGGCGGAAGCGGGCCTGAAGTATTTCGTCCTCGGCGCGCTGGCGTCGGGCATCCTGCTTTACGGCATCAGTCTGGTGTATGGCTTCAGCGGCACGACGCTCTTCACCGGCATCGCGTCGGCCTATGGCGCCAGCAAGTCGCTCGGGCTGACCTTCGGTCTGGTATTCGTCTTCGCCGGTCTCGCGTTCAAGATGTCGGCGGTGCCGTTCCACATGTGGACACCCGACGTCTACGAAGGCGCGCCGACCCCGGTGACGACGTTCTTTGCCTCTGCCCCCAAGGTCGCGGCGGTGGCGCTGGGTGTGCGCGTCGCGATCGAGGCGATGGGCCCGGCGGTCGCCGAGTGGCGCCAGATCGTGTTCTTCGCCAGCCTGGCGTCGATCATCTTCGGATCGGTCGCGGCGATCGGGCAGAACAACGTCAAGCGGCTGCTCGCTTATTCGTCGATCAGCAATGTCGGCTTCATGCTGGTGGGTCTTGCCGCCGGGACACCCGCGGGTGTCGCGTCGGTGCTGCTGTACCTCGCCATCTACATCGCGATGACGGTCGGCGCGTTCCTGGTCGTGCTCCAGATGCGCGACGCCAATGGAAACGCGGTCGAGAGCATCGACAGCCTGTCGGGCCTGTCGGAAACGCAGCCGGGACTGGCCGCGGCGATGATCATCTTCATGTTCTCGCTCGCCGGCATCCCGCCGTTGCTCGGCTTCTTCGCGAAGTTGGCGGTGTTCAACGCGGCGGTGCAGGCCGGGCTGCTGCCGTTCGCGGTGGCAGGCTTCGTCGGGTCGGTGATCGGCGCCTTCTATTACCTCCGTCTGATCAAGGTGATGTATTTCGACGCTCCGGCGCCGGCGTTCCAGCGTAGCCGGGACAGCGCGGTCGAATATGCGGTGATGGCGGTGCTCGCCTTGTTCATCTCGCCGGTCGGCTGGCTTGCGTTGCGCCCGTTGGGCGTGTGGTCGGCGGCGGCCGCGAAGGCGCTGTTCTGAGCCCCAGATTCGACGCACGTATCCGCACGGTCGCCGAGACCGGATCGACCAATGCCGACATGATCGCGCTTGCCGCGACCGGGCTGGAGGAGGGCGTGTGGCTACGCGCCGAGCGCCAGACCGAAGGCCGCGGGCGGCAGGGCAGGGCGTGGGTATCGCCGCCGGGTAATTTGTACGCCTCGACGATCGTTCGTGTTCGTCCCAGCGATCCGCCCCCTGCGACGCTGGCGCTTGTGGTGGCGGTGGCGCTGGAGGAAGCGGTCGGCGCATATCTGCCCGGCAAGGCGACGCTCAAATGGCCCAACGACCTGCTGATCGACGGCGCCAAGCTGTCGGGCGTGCTGTTGGAGCGCGCCGGGAGCGCGGTGGTGATCGGCGTCGGCGTCAATCTGGCGCATCATCCGACCGATACCGATCGCGTTGCGACCAGCTTGGCCGCGCACAACGTCGCGATAGATCCGGCAGATTTCATCGAAACGCTCGCCGAAGCGTTTGCGCGCTGGGTCGAGCGTTGGCGCGGCGAAGGGATCGACGTCGTCCGCCGCCGCTGGGTTGCCTGCGCGCATCCGGCCGGCACGCCGCTCACCGCGCGCTTGCCCGACGGATCGACCGTCGACGGTCTCTTCGAGGGACTGGATGCCGAAGGCGCTCTCATCCTTCGCTTGGCGGACGGCACGCGGCGTGTCATTCACGCCGGCGACGTGTTCCTGCTCTAACGAGGCAAAACCAATGCTGCTCGCGATCGATGCCGGCAACACCAATGTCGTTTTCGCGCTGCTCGACGGGCGCGAAGTCAAAGGTCGCTGGCGCATCGCCACCGATCCGCGTCGGACGGCGGACGAATATGCGGTGTGGCTCAGCCAATTGCTCAGCCTCGAAGGATATCAGCGGTCCGACGTCACGGGCGTCATCATCTCGACCGTCGTGCCGCGCGCGACGCACAATCTCGAATGGCTGTCTGCCAAGTATTTTGACCAGACGCCACTGATCGCCGGCCAGAAGGGCGCCGAATGGGGCATGGCGATCGACGTACAGGAGCCGCAGAGCCTCGGCGCCGATCGCGCGGTCAACGCGATCGCGGCGCACGCGCTGCACGAAGGCGACCTGATCGTGATCGATTTCGGCACCGCGACGACGGTCGATTGGATCGATTATCGCGGCGCGTACAAGGGCGGGATCATCGCGCCGGGGATCAACCTGTCGCTCGACGCTTTGGTCGCCGCCGCCGCAAAGCTACCGCGCATCGCGATCGAGGCGCCGACCGATCCGACCGTGATCGGCCGCGACACGGTCAGCCAGATGCAGATCGGCATCTATTGGGGCTATATCGCCATGATCGAGGGGCTGGTCGCGCGGATGAAGGCCGAGGTGGGCCGTCCGGTAACCGTGATCACGACCGGCGGGCTGGCGGTTCTTTTCGAGAAGAACACCCCCATATTCGATTCGATCGAGCCAGATCTGACGATTCAGGGACTCGCGATGATGTGGGAACGCGCCCACGCCTAGCCGTCGCCCCGGCGAAGGCCGGGGCCGCTGGCGGCAAGCGCGACCTATCAAAACAAGGTGATCCCGGCCTTCGCCGGGATGACGGAATGGAAGTTGAATTGACACCGAACAACGAACTACTTTTTGTCGCGCTCGGCGGGTCGGGCGAGATTGGCATGAACGTCAATCTCTATGGCTGTCAGGGCAAATGGCTGATGGTCGACATGGGCGTGACCTTCGCCGACCCCGCCTATCCCGGCATCGATCTGATCCTGCCCGATTTGCAATTCATCGAGGAACAGGCCGAAAACCTCGTCGGCATCGTGCTGACGCATGGGCATGAGGATCATATCGGCGCCTTGCCGTACCTCGCCGACGATCTCGGCGTGCCGCTCTATGCGACCAAGTTCACCGCCGGGCTGATCCGCGGGAAACTGGAAGAGGAAGGCATCGCCAACCGCGTGAAGCTCAACGTCATCAAGCCGGGCGAACGTGTCGATTTGGCGCCGTTCGGCGTGACCTTCGTGCCCCTCGCGCACTCGATTCCCGAGGCCAGCGCGCTCCTGATCGACACCAAGTTCGGCAAAGTATTCCATACTGGCGACTGGAAGCTTGACGACAGCCCCGCCGTCCTCGGAAAACCCTCCACCCCCGAACAGTTGTCGGCGATCGGTGACGAAGGCGTGCTCGCCTTGGTTTGCGACTCTACCAATGTGTTCAATCCGGAGCCGTCCGGCTCGGAAGCGAGCGTGCGCGACGGTTTGATCGAGGCGGTCGGCAAGGCAAAGGGACGGGTGGTCGTCACGACCTTCGCGTCCAACGCTGCGCGGCTGCAGACGCTGGGTGAGGTAGCAAAGAAGACCGGACGCAAGATTTGCGTCACCGGTCGCTCGCTCGACCGCATCCTGACGGTGGCGCGGAGTACGGGCTATCTCAAGAACTTCCCCGATCCGGTCGATCCCGATACGGCGATGGCGATGCCCGGCCGCGACGTACTGATCGTCGCGACGGGTGGCCAGGGCGAACCGCGCGCCGCGCTCGGCCGCATCGCCGAGGGCACGCATCCGATCAAGCTCAGTGCGGGCGACACCGTCATCTTCTCGTCGAAGCAGATCCCGGGCAACGAACTCGCGATCGGACGCATCCAGAACCAGCTCGCCGCCAAAGGCGTTGAGATGGTCACCGAACGGCAGGAGCATGTTCACGTCTCCGGTCACCCTGGCCGTCCGGAGCTGGAAGCGATGTATCGCTGGATCCGTCCCGAACTGCTGATCCCGGTCCATGGTGAGATGCGCCATATGATGGAGCAGGCGCGGTTTGGCCTGTCGAAAAGCATTCCACGGGCGCTCGTCCAGAACGACGGCGATATCGTCCGCCTGGCGCCGGGCGAGCCGGAAAAGATCGGCCATGCCCCGGTCGGGCGGTTGATGCTCGACGGCGATGTGATCCTGCCCGCCGACGGCGCGACGATGAACGAGCGCCGGCGTCTGGCGAGTTTCGGCCAGATGTCGGTCGCGGTGGCGATCGACGGCAATTATCGCCTCGTCGGCAGTCCCGAGGTACGCTTGCAAGGCGTCCCGGTCGAAGAGGACAAGGACGGCTTTCTCGATGAAGCGAGTGACGCCGCTGCCGAGGCCGTGCGCAAGCACAAGGGCGACCTAGCCGACCTACGCGAAACGCTCCGACTCGCGGTACGGCGCGTCGCGACCAAATGGACCGGGAAGAAGCCCGTCGTCGACGTGCTGGTGATCGAGGCCTGACGTGCGCTGGACGTCGCTGCTCGCGATTTACTTCCTGTTCTGGGCGTTTTCGGTGTTCCTCGTTTTGCCCTTTGGCGTTCGCACGACGCATGAGGCGGGAGGAGAGTACGTCCCCGGCCAGGCCGAAAGTGCGCCGCATGAATTCAACGTCCGGCGCATCGCGATCCGCGTGACGATCGTCGCGACGGTCCTGTGGGCACTATTCGTGGCGAATTACGAGTTCGGCTGGATCACGCCCAAGATGCTCGATTTCTTCGGGCGCCTCGACTAGGTCCGTAGCCGCTCGATCGCTTGGGCGAGCGCGACGTAGAGCTTACCCATATCCGACGACAGCAACGTCACGCCGATCGGCGCGCTGTCGCGCTGCGCCAACACGGCGCGCAGCATCGCTTCGAAATCGTGGATGTAGCGATTGATGTGATCGCGCATCGTATAGTCGTTCTCGTAGGCCTGCGCGATGGCGCGCAGTTCGCCGGGCCCGACCAGCTTGACCGCCCGACGGCTGAACGCCCCGCGATCGCCGCGCAGGTAGGCCGCCCATGATTTATCGGGCACGTCGGCGGCGTAGATCGCCGACAGGTCGATCGCGGCGGATTGCAGCGATTCGATCAGCAGCGATACGCGCCGGGCAAAGCCGTCCGCGTCGCTGGTATCGGCCAGTCGCGCCTCGATATGTCCCGACGCATCCGCGATCGCGCGCATCTGTTCGTTGAGCTTGTCCGACGCTTCGGTAGCCGACGCGGCGGCGGCGGTTTGTGCATCGGCAATCGCGGCGAGGCTCTTTTCGAGCGCTTCCTTGCCCGCCGCTTCGATTGCGGTGCCGGCGTCGGGCACGATCCGCTCAATCGCTTCGCGCGCGTGATCTGCCGCGGCGTTGGCGGTGTCGCGAATCCGCATCAGACTGTCGAGCAATTGCGGTGCGGCCTCGCCGGCGAAGCGCTCGGCGCTGCCATGGCTGTCCTGGATCGATTGCGTGAGGGCATCGACCTGTGCCTGGCCGTTGTTCAGCACTTCCGACACGCGGTTCACGACGGCTTCGATTTCGGCGATGCGATCCGCAAGGGCGCTGGCGCTGTCGGTCGCGGTGCGGTCGAGCGAGGCCTGGTTGGCGGAGAGCATCGCCAGCATCGCGTCACCCTGCGTCGTGATGCCCTTGCGGGCTTCGTCCACCGCGCTGGCGGTGCGGTCGAGCAAGCCATCGACGGTTTCGGACATCGTCGCCGTGACACTTTCGAGCCGCGCACCGGCGGTTTCGCTGGTGGCTTCCATCCGCGCGATGTTGGCGGCAAGCCGCTCGGCGGCGCCGCTGGTCAACGCGTCGGCTTCCTTGCCCCGCTCGGTCAGCGCCACGATCTGTGCGTCGAGCGCCGCGGCGCGTTCGCTGGCGGTCAGACCGGTCGCTTCGATCTTCGCCGCCAGGGAATCTGTATCGGCATGCGCCTTGGGCAGGGTCGCGAGCAGGACGTTGAGTTTGTCCTCGGCGGTGCGCGCCGCGGCGTCGAGTGCAGCGGCCTGGTCGTGCGCGTTGGCGATCTGTTCGGCCATGCCGCTCGCCGCCGCCATCATCGACGTGATCTGGTCGCCGAGCGCGAGGCGGTTGGCCTCGATCGTGTTCGTCATAGCGGCGATGACGTTCTGCAGATGCTCGGCCTCGACCCGCATCGACAGCGCCGTCGCGTTGAAACGGCGCGCTTCCGCTTTGCTCGACCGGCGCGCGATCAACCACACGACGCCGAGCAGGATCAGCGGCATCGTGATCAGGCCGAGCGTCGACGTGATACTGATCGCTAGGGGCTGCGGCACGGCCAAGAAGATCGGCGCGGCGAAATAACCGAAAAAGCCGATCCAGCCGAGCGCGAGCAGGATGAGGACCGTTCCCCACACCTTGCCCGCGATGCTCGACGGCACTTCATATTCGTCGAGTTCGAGCGCCGGGCCGGGCTCGTCGATCGGCTCGGCATACTGCTCCAGCTCGAGCGGCTCGGCGTCATCGACCGGTGTCACGACTGCGCGATCGGCGGACTCGGCCGCCGGCGAAACGCCGAAATCCACATCGCTCACGCGCAGATCGACGATGGTTGAACCCCCGCTCATGACGTTTTGTTTACCATAAATAGGCGCGGATCAAAGCGATTACGCAACGATCCGTTAAAGCCCGGCGTGATACGAGAACGTCATGGCTTATGATCCCGGAGCAATCGACGCCACTTTGGCGGCCGCCCTTGGCAACGAACCGACGCTGATTGCGGAACTGCGTGTCGCATTCGTCGATAGCGCGGAACGTGCGATCGCGAGCATCGAGGCGGCCACCGACGCCGCCGGCTGGGCGCTCGGCGCCGCGCGGCTCAAGGGATTGGCGGCGAGCTTCGGCGCGGTCCGGCTGATGGCGCTGGCATCCGAAGCGGCGGAAACGCCGCACGATGCCGAAATGGTGCGCAAGCTG
Organism: Sphingomonas panacisoli; assembly: GCF_007859635.1. Lineage (NCBI taxonomy): Bacteria > Pseudomonadati > Pseudomonadota > Alphaproteobacteria > Sphingomonadales > Sphingomonadaceae > Sphingomonas > Sphingomonas panacisoli. Next base: position 1,325,823 of record NZ_CP042306.1, read on the forward strand.
CGCCGTGCGGTGGGCAGGCTCTAACCCTTTGCGTTAAGCCATTTCACCCCGTAACAGCCCCGTCATGCTTGCGGGGCTGCTATTCGCGACTGCTGATGCTTCCGATCGCCACGACACGCTCGCGGCGACGTTGCCGATTGGCGGGGTCACGCTGATCGAATTCCAGGCGCGGTTGCTGATCGCCGCCGGCGCCTCGCAGATGGTCGTCGTCGTGTCGCGGCTGACCCCGGAATTGCTGGGCGCGGTGAATCGGATGGGACGCCGCGGCGTCGCGGTCGATACGGTGCGCGGGCCAGCCGAGGCGATCGCCAAACTGCATCCCTTAGCGCGTGTCATCTGGCTGGCGGACGGGCTGGTCACGACAGGGGGCGTGGTCGAGGCGATGCGCGATCGGGAGGGCGATACGTTGCTGGTCTCGCCGGAAGCTGAAGGGCTCGAGCGGATCGGACCGGGCGTGATGTGGGCCGGGGTCGCGACGATCGACCCGCAACGCATCGCCGACGTCGCCAAGCTGCCGAGCGACTACGATTTCGCCTCGTCGCTGCTCCGCGTGGTGGCGCAGCGCGGCGCGGCGCAACTGGCGCTCCCCGAAGCGGCGGTGCGCGACGGACACGGCATCCAGCGCGATTTGCAGGCACTGGTGACGAAGGGGCGGGCGGCGTTGATCGCGGCGCTCGGCAAGCGGACGAACTGGGTCGATCGTTTCCTGATTGCCCCGCTCGCCAAGATCGCCCTGCCGCCGCTCGTCGCGCGCGGCGTGCCGGCACTGATGCTCGCGGCGACGGGTATCGTTGCCGGGATCGGTGGCTTGGCGGCGTTGGTGCTGGGGTGGCCCGCGCCGGGATTGGCGGTCGTCGTGGCTGCGGTGGCGTTGTTCGCGTTGGCGGATGTGCTGGCGTGGCTGCGCGACGAGCGAAGGCTGATCGCCACGGTAAGGTGGGCGATTCCGGTGACGGTCGGGGCGGCCACGCTGCTACTGGGACGTAAGACGGGGCTCGACGCGGGTACAGCGACGGCGCCGTTACTCGCGCTCGGCGCTGTGGTCGCGGGTGCGCTGGCCGAGCGCGCGGCCGGATCGGCGCAGCGCCAGCTGTGGTGGGCGACGCCTGCGGCCTATCCGTTGATCCTGTTGCCGGCGGCGATCGCTGGGCAGCCGTTGATCGGGCTGGCGGCGGTGGCGGGATATGCGGTGGCGACGTTGGCGCACGCCATCGAGCGGCTGCGGAGCAGGATCGGCACCTGAACTTTCTGACTAACCGCAATTTAACGACGTGCCGCCTATTAGCTTTCCCCATGTCGACCGACGAACGCGACATTGGGGACGGCGACCGCAACGGCGCCAGTCGGCTGCTCGCGCGCGCGGCGGCCGCGCTGAGCCGCGCCGATCGCGGATTGGCGCAGACGATCGACGATTTCTTCCTACCCGAAGACGCGCGGCTCGACGACCGCACCCGCGCGACGCTGACGGTCACGCTGGCCGCGATGGTAGCGGCGGTCGAAGGCGATTTGCGGCGGCGTGCGGCGCGGTCGCTGGCGGCGGCGGGCGAAGGGGTGGCGGTGCTCGACCGGCTGACCGGTGCCGGGCTGTTGCGCGATCCCGGCCTGATGCGCGAACTGATCGCGCGGACCCGGCTCGATTTGCTTGCCGATGCGCTGACGACGGCGGCACCTGACGATGCCGGTGCGCCGAGCCTGCTCGCCCGGCTGACCGCGAGCGGCGACGGCCAGGTTGCCAATGCCGCGCTGACGCTGATGGCGACGGAAGGGCGCCGCCGCGGTTTCCTCGACACCGGGCGCCTGAGCCACACCGAACTCCCCGCGGAATTGCACCACCGGCTGGTCTGGTGGGTCGCGGCGGCGATCCTCGAACAGCTTGCCGATGGCGATGCGGGTCGGGTCATGGCCGATGCCGGGCTGCATGCGCTCGGTGGGCATGACGAAAGCGACCGAGCCGAGACGGCGGCGGTGCGTCTTGCGACCACGATCGATCCGCAGCCGGCCGAGTTGCCCGCGCTGCTGACCCACGCGCTCGGCGACCGCAATCTATCGCTGTTCGTGGCGCTGCTGGCCTTTGCCCTCCGCATGGATTTCGCGGTTGCGCGGCAACTCGTCGTCGCGGGTGGCGATCCGCTCTGGCTCGCGTTGCGGGCGATCGATCTCGATCGTGCGACGATCGCGCGGATCGGTCTCGCGCTGAGCAATGACGTCGATGCGTTCGCCGACCAGCTCGACGCGATCGTGGCCGTCAGCCCAGCCGACGCACGCGCGGCCCTGTCGTCGCTCGCGCTGCCGGCCGATCTCCGTGCGGCGATTGCCGCCTTGGCGGCCGCGCGATGAGCGAGGTGGCGGTCCATGGGCTGGTCGATCGCGACGGGCGTCTGATCGAAGCGGGCGGTCCGCTCGACGAACTCAACACGCGTGCCGGGGGCGCGCTCGGTCAGCCGTTCGCGGTGCCGCAAGTCGCGGTGCTGGCGCATCTCGCGCAACGGCTGGGGGTCACCGTGTCGCGCCACGTCCTCGCGGCGGACGGCCCCGACGAAGTCGAATTGTGGGTCCGCGCCGAGCCGCAGGACCAGGGCGTCAAGCTTGCGATCAGCGGCTGGCGGATCAAGGCGCCGTGGACGCCGCCGGTCGACGCGGCGCGGCGCGAGCGCGACCTGTTGCTGCGCGATGCCGATTGGTCGTGGGAGACCGACGCGACGCTCCACCTGACGGCGATCGGTGTCGAGGCGGCGAGCCAGGGGATCGATCCCAATGGCCTGCTCGGCCAGCCGCTCGACGCGCTGATGACGCCGCGGCCCGACGCGCAAGGCACGATGCCGATGTTCGCGGTCCTGCTCGCGCACGGACCGTTCGACGATCAACCCGCGACGATCCGCGCGACCGGCGCTAGCGTCATGCTGTCGGCCAGGCCGCGGCTCGATACGGCGGGCAAGTTCGCCGGCTATGTCGGGGCGGCGCGCGCAGTGACGGCTACGCCGGCGCCGGCCGATTTCGATCCCGAAGCGCTGACCGAGGCGTTCGGTGAGCGCCTGCAACGCGCGCTCCGCCAGCCGCTCGGCCGGATCATCGCCAATGCCGACAGCATCAATGCCCAGACCGACGGGCCGATCCGCCAGGATTATGTCGATTACGCCGCGGATATCGCGAGCGCGGGCCGGCATCTGATGGCGCTGGTCGAGGATCTCGTCGATCTCCAGGCGATCGAGCGGCCCGACTTCATGGCTGCGGCCGAGCCGATCGACCTCGCCGATATCGGCCGCCGCGCCGCAGGCTTGCTGAGCGTCCGCGCGAGCGAGCGCGGCGTGCGCGTCGATCGGCCACAGGACGACGATAGCGCCCCCGCGACCGGCGAATTCAAGCGCGTGCTGCAGATTCTGGTCAATCTGATCGGCAATGCGGTGCGCTATTCGCCCGACGGCGGGATGGTGTGGGTGCGCACGCATCGCGACCGCCACGCCGCGGTGATCATCGTGGCCGACCAGGGCAAGGGCATCGCGGCGGAGGACCAGGAACGCATCTTCGAGAAGTTCGAGCGCGTCGATCCCAGCGAGCCGGGCGGCAGCGGACTGGGTCTGTATATCGCCCGCCGGCTGGCGCGCGCGATGGGCGGCGACCTGACCGTCGATTCGGCACCAGGCGAGGGGGCTCGCTTCATGCTGAGCCTGCCGGCCGCCGCTGCCTGAAAAACGGGCAAAGTTGACACCAAGTTGACACTAGCGACGATGTTTTGAACTGCGCCGCATAACGCCATGCTGCCGACCGGCATTCAGCGGAGGGGCGACGAGCAATCGAGGCGATGCGGGCGGGCATGACGGCAGTCTGTCACGCGAAATCCTACATTGGTAGAGATATTTACCGCCGCCGCGCCCACCAGTTCAGCAGGACGCCTGCGGCCGCGAGCAGAATGCCCCACACCGCCCAAATCCGCTGATCGACCATGAAACTCGACGCCGGCCAATGGATCAGCCCGAGGCCCTGGCCGACCCACAGCGCGCCCATCAGGATCGCCAGGCTGCCCAGGACGCTCAGGAGGAAACGCATCAGCGTTTGTCCAGCGGCACGTAATCGCGCTGGGTCGGGCCGGTGTACAACTGGCGCGGGCGGCCGATCTTCTGCGCAGGATCGCTGATCATCTCGTTCCACTGCGCGACCCAGCCGACCGTGCGCGCGAGCGCGAACAACGCGGTGAACATCGTGGTCGGGAACCCGATCGCCGACAGGATCACGCCCGAATAGAAATCGACGTTCGGGAACAGCTTCTTGTCGATGAAATACGGGTCGTTCAGCGCCATATGCTCGAGCTGCAGCGCGACGTCGAACACCGGATCGTTGACCTTCAGCGCGTCGAACACTTCGCGCACGGTCTGTTGCATCACGGTCGCACGGGGATCGTAATTCTTGTAGACGCGATGGCCGAAGCCCATCAGGCGGAACGGATCGTTCTTGTCCTTGGCGCGGGCGATGAATTCCGGGATGCGATCGGGCGTGCCGATTTCGCGCAGCATGTTGAGCGCGGCTTCGTTCGCGCCGCCATGCGCCGGACCCCACAGACACGCGATACCCGCCGCGATGCACGCGAAAGGGTTGGCGCCCGACGAGCCCGCCAAGCGCACGGTCGAGGTCGACGCGTTCTGCTCGTGATCGGCGTGGAGGATGAAGATGCGGTCGAGCGCCTTTTCGACGACCGGGTTCACTTCGTACGGCTCGGCCGGCACGCCGAACGTCATGCGCAGGAAGTTGCCGGTGTAGCTCAGCGAGTTGTCCGGATAGAGGAACGGCTGACCGGCGGCATATTTGTACGCCATCGCAGCGATCGTCGGCATCTTCGCGATCAGGCGGTGCGACGCGATCATCCGCTGGTGCGGATCGTTGATGTCGGTCGAATCGTGGTAGAACGCGCTCAGCGCGCCGACCACGCCGCACATCACCGCCATCGGGTGCGCGTCACGCCGGAACCCGCGATAGAAGGTCGCGAGCTGTTCGTGCAGCATCGTGTGGCGCGTGATCGTGTGCGTGAAGTCGTGAAGCTCCTTCGCCGACGGCAATTCGCCGTTGAGCAGCAGGTAGCTGACCTCCATGAAGCTCGATTCTTCCGCCAGCTGGCCGATCGGATAGCCGCGATGGAGCAGCACGCCTTCGTCGCCGTCGATGTAGGTCAGCGCGCTTTCGCACGATGCGGTCGAGGTGAAGCCCGGATCGTAGGTGAACATGCCGGTGTCGGCATAGAGCTTGCGGATGTCGATCACGTCGGGACCGACCGTGCCCGACATCACCGCATAATCGTGATTGCCGAGCTTGATGGAGGCGTTGTCGGTCATCGTAACTTCCCTTCGAATCCTTACGCCATCCGGTCGGCGATGCGGCCCAGGCTTTCATCGCGGCCGAGCACGGCGAGCACGTCGAAGATGCCGGGGGAGGTGCGCTTGCCGGTCAGCGCCGCGCGTAGCGGCTGTGCGACCTGGCCCAGCTTGACCCCGGCGTCCTCGGCAACCCGCCGGACCGCTTCTTCTAATGTCTCCGTATCCCAGCTTTCGGCGGCGTCAAGCGCCGTGTGCAGGTGCGAAAGAAGGGCGCGGGCATCGCCCTCCAGCAACGGTGCCGCGTCGGCGTCGATCGCCAGTGGCCGGACGGCAAAAGGAACGCGCTGCCGTCCGCCAGCTCATTCAGATTGGCCGCACGAGCCTTCAGAAAGGGCATGGTGCGGCGCAGCAGATCACGCTGCGAGTCGTCGATCGCGTGCGGCAGTCGCGCGGCGACCAGATCGGCCAGCCGAGCATCGTCGGCCTCCCGAATATAATGACCGTTCAGGTTCTCGAGCTTCTTCAGATCGAACCGGCTTGGTGATTTGCCGACGCCCGACAAATCGAACCATTCGATCGCCTGATTGCGGCTGATGATCTCATCGTCGCCATGCCCCCAGCCGAGCCGGAGCAGATAATTGTCGACCGCTTCGGGCAGCAGTCCCATCTCGTCGCGATAGGCATCGACCCCTAACGCGCCGTGTCGCTTCGAGAGTTTCGCCCCGTCCGATCCGTGGATCAGCGGGATGTGCGCGTAAACCGGCTCCGGCCAGCCCATCGCGCGGTAGATCGGCAATTGGCGGAACGCATTGTTGAGGTGATCGTCGCCGCGAATGACGTGGGTCACGCCCATGTCGTGATCGTCCACCACCACCGCGAGCATATAGGTCGGCGTGCCGTCGGAGCGGAGAAGCACGAGATCGTCGATCTCGGCATTCTGCACCGTGACCTCGCCCTGGACGCGATCGTGGATCGTCGTCGCGCCCTCGGTCGGGGCCTTGAGGCGGATGACGAAGGGCTTGCCCTCTTCGTTCGGGGTCTTGTCTCGCCACGGCGAGCGGATGCGCAGCGGCTTCTTCGCCGCCTCCGCTTCGGCGCGCATCTGGGCGAGTTCGTCCTGGGTCAGGTAGCAGCGATAGGCCGCCCCCTTTTCGACCATCTCGCGCGCCACTGCGGCATGACGATCCGCGCGGGAGAATTGGTAGATCTCGTCGCCGTCCCACTCGAGATCGAGCCAGCGCATCCCGTCGAGGATCGCCTCGATCGCCGGCTGGGTCGACCGCGCGCGATCGGTATCCTCGATCCGCAGCAGGAACTTCCCGCCATGGTGGCGCGCGTAGAGCAGGTTGAACAGCGCGGTGCGGGCGCCGCCGATATGAAGATAGCCGGTCGGCGAAGGCGCGAACCGGGTGACGACTGGCGTGGCGGATGCGCCCGCGGGCGATCCGGGATCAGAACTTGCGCTCAACCGCGCGTGCTCCCAAGCTGAGTGACATATGGCGACGATCGCCGAGGGGGCTCCTAGCACGCGTAACTTGTGGCTTCAAACGCAGGCCGCAAGGGGTCGGCGTGCGCGCGGCGCACTCGAGCTGTGGCTGGAGGCGGAGCGGGATCAGTTGCCGTTGTGGCTACCGGTCGCATTGGGTGGAGGGATCGCGGCGTGGTTCGTGCTGTCCGACCCGGCGCAGTGGATTGCGTCGATGTGCTGTCTCGCGGCGCTGGCGTTGGCGGCGACAGCGGTGGGGCGGCATGGTCGGGCGGGGAGGGCGGTCGCGATCGGCGCGGCGGTTGCCGCGCTGGGGATCGGGCTGGCGTGGTGGCGCGCGAATTCGGTCGCGGCGCCGGTGCTGACGTGGCCGGCGATCGTGACAATGACCGCGCGGGTCGAGAGTGTCGAGCCATTGCCGGCGCGGGAATTGGTGCGGCTGCGATTGGCGCCCCTGTCGGTGGAGGATGGCGCAAAGAGTGGCGAGGGGCGTCCGCCGGTAGCGTTGCCGCCGAGGATCCGGGTCAACCTTGCCCAAACCGATGCGCCGACGGGGCTCGGGCCTGACGTTATCATCAAGCTGCAAGCCCGTCTCATGCCGCCCAACGAGGCTACGGTACCCGGCGCGTATGATTTCCGCCGCGTCGCCTGGTTCGATCGGCTCGGCGCGACGGGGAAAGGAATCGCACCGGTGACGGTGGTGACGCCCGGGACCCAGTCGAACGGACTACGCGCGCGCCTCGCCGCGCACATCGAAGCGCAGGTCGCCGGCAGCGCGGGTGGGATCGCGGCCGCGCTGGCGGCGGGCGACGAGGGCGCGATCGGCGAGGCGGACTCCGATGCGATGCGTCGTTCGGGGCTCGCGCATCTGCTGTCGGTCAGCGGATTGCACATCACCGCCGTCGTCGCGGCGACGATCTGGGCGGTCACGCGGCTGCTCGCCTTGTGGCCGTGGCTCGCGCTTCGCACGCGTATCCCGGTGATCGCGGCAGGCGTCGGCGCGCTCGCCGCGATCGGCTATACGCTGCTGACCGGTGGACAGGTGCCGACCGCGCGGTCGTGCATTGCGGCCCTCCTGGTAATGGCGGCGCTGGCGATGGGACGCGAGGCGATCACGCTCCGGCTGGTCGCGGCGGGCGCGTTCGTCGTGCTGCTCCTGTGGCCCGAGGCGCTGATGGGCCCGAGCTTCCAGCTGAGCTTTGCCGCCGTCGCCACGATCGTCGCGCTGCACGAGCATCCACGGGTGAAAGCCTGGTTCATGAAGCGCGACGAGGCGTGGTGGCGCAAGGTCGGGCGCGAGGTCGGGTCGCTGTTGCTGACCGGCGTGATGGTCGAGGCCGCGCTGGCGCCGATCGCGCTCTACCATTTCCACAAGAGCGGGCTGTACGGCGCGTTCGCCAATATCGTCGCGATCCCGCTGACCACGTTCGTGATCATGCCGGCCGAGGCCTTAGCGCTGGCGTTCGACGCGGTCGGGCTGGGCGCGCCGTTCTGGTGGGTGACGGGCAAAGCGCTCGCGCTGCTGCTGTGGATCGCGCGCATCGCGGCGGGCGCGCCGGGGTCGCTCGCGATGCTGCCGGCGATGCCGGGCGGCGCGTATGGATTGATGGTCGCGGGCGGTTTGGTCGTCGCGTTGCTGCGAATGCGCGCGCGGTTTATCGGACTGGCACCGTTCGCGGTGGGGGCGGTCTGGGCGCTGATGACGCCCGCGCCGGACCTGCTCGTCTCGGGCGACGGCCAGCATCTAGCGGTGCGCACGCCGGACGGGCGCATCGCGATGCTGCGCGACAAGGCCGGCGACTATGCCCGCGACACGATGGCGGAAAATGCCGGCGTCGACGGCGAGGCGCTGCTGCTGTCCGAACAGCCGTTCGCGTCGTGCAGCCGCGATGCGTGTCTGGCGACGATCGTGTCGGGCGGCCGCTCCTTCCGCATCCTCGCGACGCGCAGCCTCTACCAACTCCCGATCGAGCAACTCGCCGACGCCTGCCGATCGGCCGATATCGTCGTCAGCGATCGCCGCTTGCCGCGCACCTGCACGCCGACTTGGCTCAAGCTCGACGCGCCGACATTGCGCAAGACCGGCGGCGTCGCGATCGCGCTGTCGAGTGGGCGGGTCGTCACCGTCCGCTCGACTGACGACCGCCATCCGTGGATGACGGCGCGGTCAGGAGGTTCGCGCGAGCCCGGCGGTGGGAACGACGCGCGCGGACGCGGTAGCGGTCGCAACGATGCGGCCACTGTCGTCCCGTAACTCACCTTCGAGAAACGCGATCGTCTTACCGAGCTGGACGATGCGGCCGTCGCCGATCAGCCGTCCGGGCTTGGCCGGCGCCAGGAACCGCACCGACAGGTCGATCGTCGCGCAATAAGCAGCGCCATCGGTCTTCACCAAGACTGCCGGCCCCAGCGTGTCGTCGAGCATCGCCGCGACGAAACCGCCCTGGATGTTGCCACCGGGATTGCAGAAAGCGGGCCTAGCCTCGAACGCGATCCGCACGGCACCGGTCGCCGGATCGGCCGCCAGCAGCTCCCAGCCTAGCGTCTCCGCACAAGGCGGTTTCGGAAAACGATCGAAGACGCTCGACACTTAGTCGTAGCGCCGCAGCAACCCCGCCAGGCGTCCCTGCACGCGGACTTGCGCCGGAGCGTAACGCTGCGGATCGTATGCCCGGTTGGCCGGGTCGAGCCGGACCATCGCGCCCTCGCGGCGGAAATATTTGAGCGTCGCTTCGCTATCCTCGATCAGCGCTACGACGATCTCGCCGTCGCGCGCGGTCTCGGTGCGGCGGATCAACGCATAGTCGCCGTCGAGAATACCGGCCTCGACCATCGAATCGCCCGACACTTCGAGCGCGTAATGTTCGCCATTGCCGAGCAAGGCCGCGGGGACCGCAAGCATCGACGATCCTTCGAATGCTTCGATCGGGACACCGGCGGCGATGCGGCCGTGCAGCGGGATTTCGATCACGTCGTTGGCCGGTTCGGGCATCGGACGGTAATTGTTACCCTTCGGCAGCGTCGCCGTGGTCGCAGCGGGCCGCTTGGCCTCGGCACGCTCGGGCATCTTGAGCACTTCGAGCGCGCGCGCGCGGTTGGGCAGGCGACGCAGGAACTGTCGCTCCTCCAATGCGGAGATCAGGCGATGCACGCCCGATTTCGACTTGAGGTCGAGCGCTTCCTTCATTTCCTCGAACGACGGCGACACCCCGGTATCGGCAAGCCGGTCGTTGATGAAGCAGATGAGTTCGTGCTGCTTCTTCGTGAGCATGATGTTCCTCCGTCCAGAACAGACGCGGAACCAATATGGAACATTCCGAACCAAGTCAAGCGAGCGTAACGATCTCCACGTCGTCGCCGATTTGCGCGGGCGGCGCATGCGGCGAACGGACGATCAGGCAGTCGGCGCGGGCGAGGGTGGCAAGCATCGAACTGTCCTGGATCGGCGCCATGGCGACGCGTCCGTCGCATGTCGTGGCACGGAGATAATCCTGACGGTGATCGTTGGCCGGCAGGGGCTCGGCGAGCGTCGCGGTGATCGTTTTGGGTAGCGGATCGGCCGTACCCGCCATCGCCGCGATCAACGGGCGGAGGAACAGGGTCGCGGTGACGAACGCCGATACCGGATTGCCCGGCAAGCCGAGCACGACCGCGTCGCCGAGCGCTCCCGCGAGCATCGGCTTGCCCGGCCGGATCGCGATCCGCCAGAAATCGATGACGCCGCCGACGGCTTCGAGGGCGGGCCGGACGAGGTCGTGATCCCCGACCGATGCGCCGCCGGTGGTCACGATGATGTCGGCCTTCGCGCGGGAGAAGGCAGTCTTGAGCGCGTCGAGCTCGTCAGGGACGATGCCGAGCAGCGTCACATCGACGGGCAGATCGGCGAGCATCGCCGCGAGCATCGTGCTGTTGCCTTCGGGCAGGGCAAGCGGATCGTCCGACATCGCGCCCGGCGCGATCAACTCGTCGCCGGTCGCCAGGATCGCCACGCGCAACCGCCGGTTGACGACGAGCTCGCCATGGCCACCTGTCGCCGCCAGCGCGATCCGCGCCGGGGTCAGCCGTTCGCCGGCGGCGATCAGCGTATCGCCCGCGGTGAAATCTAGACCCTGGCGCCGGACGCTCATGCCGAGCCGTGGTGGGCCTTGGCCGGCGAGTATCAATGTGTCGCCGTTGCGCGAAGCCTCCTCCTGCACAAGCACGCTGTCCGTTCCCGCAGGCATCGTCGCGCCGGTGAACACGCGCGCCGCTTCGCCTGGACCGACCGGCCCGAAAAACGGCCGCCCCGCCGCGCTCTCGCCGGCCACGCGCCAGGGCCCGGGCAGGTCGGCGAAGCGGATCGCGTAACCGTCCATCGACGACAAGTCGGCTGCGGGTTGGGAGCGGCGTGCAACGACGGGCTCGGCCAGCCATCGTCCGGCCGCTTGCGGGAGCGGCACCGTCTCCGCCGCAACGCGCGGCGCCATTGCGAACAGCCGTACCTGCGCGTCGGCGACGGGGAGGAGCGAACTCATGTTGGGACCATGGCACGAACCCGCCGCATTGTTACAGTCCCCTTGCGGATCGTACTGGTGTCCAAGGCGTTGGACTGCAACCGATCGGGAGGACATCGTGGATATCAAGCGCAGCGGATCGCAGCCATCGGCCCCGGGGCCGGCCGACTATTTCACCGGCACGGTCCGGCTCGATGCGCCGTTCAAGACCGAAGCTCCTGCGCGGGTTGGCGGTGCGACGGTGACATTCGAACCAGGAGCACGGACGGCGTGGCATACGCATCCATTGGGCCAAACGCTGATCGTGACGGCCGGGCTGGGTTGGGCGCAGCGCGAAGGGGGAGCGCGCGAGGAAATCCGGCCGGGCGACATCATCTGGTTCGCGCCCGGCGAAAAGCATTGGCACGGCGCAACCGCCTCCACGGCGATGACGCATATCGCGATCGCCGAGGCGCTCGACGGCAAGGTCGTGGATTGGCTGGAAAAGGTGACCGACGAACAATATGGCGGGTAGTCGCGTCACGCGTCGCGGGCGAGGCTTGCGATACTTTCGCACATCGCGTGTAACGACGGAATGTCCGGCTAGGGCGCGGTCCAGTACCCCGATTTGCCGCCGCTTTTCTCCAGCAGCCGCACGTCGCCGATCGTCATGCCTTTGTCGATCGCCTTGGCCATGTCGTAGATCGTCAGCAGCGCAACCGACACGGCGGTCATCGCCTCCATCTCGACGCCGGTCTTGCCCGTCGTGGTGACGGTTGCGGTGGCGGTGACGCCGATGTCGTCCGTGATGAGGTCCACGGCGACGCTGGTGATCGGCAGGGGATGACAGAGCGGTATCAGGTCGCCTGTGCGCTTCGCCGCCATGATCCCGGCGACGCGCGCGACGGCGAGCACGTCGCCCTTCGCCACCGCGCCGTCGCGGATCGCGGCAGTAGCTTCGGCCGACATCGCAATGCGGCCCTCGGCCACCGCGCGCCGCGGCGTGTCGGGCTTGGCGGAGACATCGACCATTCGCGCGGCGCCTGCTTCGTCGAGATGGGTGAGGTCAGCCACCGAGCAATGCCCGCGTCGCCGCTTCCACGTCGTCGGCGCGCATCAGCGCTTCGCCGACCAGGAAGCAGTCGATCCCCTTCTCGCGCATCGCATCCAGATCGGCGCGGCCGGTAAGCCCGCTCTCCGCCACGAACGTGCATTCCGCGGGGGCTTTGCCGACGAGTTCGTAGGTGCGGTCGAAACTTACCGAGAAATCGCGCAGGTCGCGGTTGTTGACGCCGATCAGCCGCGATTTGAGCTTCAACGCGCGCTCCATTTCACGTTCGTCGTGCACCTCGACCAGCACGTCGAGCTTGCAGTCGATCGCCGCGGCTTCGATGTCCGCCATCCGCATGTCGTCGAGCGCGGCGACGATGATCAGGATCGCATCGGCGCCGAGCGCGCGGCTTTCGTGGACCTGCCAGGGGTCGATCATGAAGTCCTTGCGGATGATCGGTAGCGGCACGGTGTCATGGACGAGCGCGAGATAGGAATCGTCGCCCTGGAAATACTGTTCGTCGGTCAGGACCGAGAGGCACGTCGCACCGCCGCGTTGATAGGCCCGGGCATGTGCGGGCGGATCGAAATCCTCGCGAATCACGCCCTTGGACGGGCTCGCCTTCTTGATCTCGGCGATCAGAGCGGGGCCGGTCTTCGCCTTCTTGTCGAGCGCCGCCTTGAACCCGCGCGGGCTGTCGCGACGCGCGATCATCGCCTCCAGGCTGGCGAGCGACGTGGTAGCCTTCTTGGCGGCGACTTCGGCGCGCTTGGTCTCGATGATGCGTTGCAGGATGTCGGTCATGTGTAGGCGATCCAGCAATCGAGCAGCGTGTTGGCAAGGCCCTTGTCGATCGTCTCGGCGGCTTCCTCGGCGCCCTCCGTCAGGCTGTCGGCGTGACCCGCCACCATCAGCGCGGCAGCGGCGTTGATCAGGACGGCGTCGCGATACGCGCCATGCTCGCCTTGCAACAGTCGGCGGAGTGCGGCGGCGTTGTAGGCGGGATCGCCACCATGGATCGCGGCGATCGGGTGGCGGGGCAGACCGGCATCCTCGGGAGCAATACGCACGGGCATTGAAAGCTGGCCGACGCTGATCGCGATCGTCGGGCCGGCGCCGGACACCTCGTCCAGGCCTTCCTCGCCCGACACGATGAGCCCGGCTTCGGTGCCCAAGGACCCTAAAGCCTCGGCATAGGTTTGCGCGTAGTCGGGCCGCGCAATGCCGATCAACTGGCGGGTGACATGCGCTGGGCTCGCAAGCGGACCCATCAAGTTGAAGATCGTGCGCTTGCCGATGCGTCGGCGGATCGGGGTGATGCGCTTCATCGCCGGGTGGTGGTTGGCGGCGAACAGGAAACAGATGCCGAGGTCGGCGAGCGTCGCCTGCGCCATCGACCCGGCGCGTTCCATGTTGAGCCCCAGCGCTTCGAGCGTGTCGGCGGCGCCCGCCTTGCTCGACGCGGCGCGGTTGCCGTGCTTGGCGACGGGGACGCCGCTGGCGGCAACCACGAGCGACACGGCGGTCGAGACGTTGAGCGTGTGATGCCCGTCGCCGCCGGTGCCGCACACGTCGATCGCGCCGGCGGGGGCGTCGATCGGGATCAGGCGATCGCGCAGCGCGCGGGCGGCCTCCGCGATCTCGATGCTGGTCTCGCCGCGGTCGCTGAGCGCGATGAGGAAGTCGGCGATCGCGTCCTCGCTGGTCCTGGCGTCGAGAATGTCGGCGAACGCCAACGCCGCGGACTCGCGCGATAGCGGCGTCGAGGGATCGGGCAGCGGAGCGAAACTGCTCATGCCAGCGCCTTGGGCGTCAGACCGGCGATTGTCAGGAAGTTCGCCAGCATCGCGTGGCCATGTTCGGTCGCGATGCTTTCCGGATGGAACTGCACGCCGTGGATCGGCAAGTCGCGGTGGCGGAAACCCATGACGAAACCATCGTCGGCGGCCGCGTTGACGAGCAATTCGCCCGGAATGTCGTCGACCACCAGCGAGTGATAGCGCGTCGCGCGGAACGGTGACGGGATATCCGCGAACAGGCCGGTGCCGTCATGCGTGATCGCCGAGGTCTTGCCGTGCATCAGCCCGCCGCGCACGACGCGTCCGCCGAAATGCTGGCCGATCGATTGGTGGCCCAGGCACACGCCTAGCAACGGCTTGCCCGCGTCCGCGCAGGCCGCGACCAGATCGAGGCTGATCCCCGCCTCATTGGGGGTGCACGGTCCTGGCGAGATCAGGAACGCTTCGGCATTGCTCGCCAGCGCGTCGCCCGCGGTCAGCGCGTCGTTGCGCTCGACCCGCACCTCCTGACCCAGCTCCATCAGATAATGGACCAGGTTCCAGGTGAAACTGTCGTAATTGTCGATAACCAGGATCATCGCGGTCCCGCTAGCGGGTCTCGCCCGCGACGACAATCGACAGCACGCCTTCGTTTCGCCGTGTTTAAGCCGCTCGAGCGCTGGATTGATACGGGATCGATCCTATCTCGGGGGCGTTGATGGCATTCACTAAAAGGTCGCACCCGATGTTCCGTACCGCTTTCGCCGCTCTGACCCTGCTCGCGCTTCCCGCGACCGCCATCGCGCAAGATAAGCAGGCCGAATCCGGCCAACCGCCCAAGCGGATCAAGTCGGTGACGGTCAGTGCGACCGAAAAATGCCCCGAATCGACGGCGGACGAGATCGTCGTCTGCAATCGCGTCGACAATCCCTATCGCATCCCCAAGGAACTGCGCGACAGCGGGCCGATCCCGTCGAAGAACCAGGCCTGGACCACGCGGCTCGCGACCGACGAGCAGACCAGCCGTGAAGCGGCCGGGCTGCCGGATACGTGCTCGCCGGTCGGTACGGGCGGGCAGACCGGCTGTGCGCGCGCGGCGGCGCGCGCGTTCAAGGCCGACAAGCGCGCTCGGGGAACCAACGAGGATCCGAACCAGCCGGCGCAGTGAATTGATCGTCATCCAGCGAAAGCTGGGATCTCGTGCAGTTGCTGATCGCCTGAGACCCCAGCTTTCGCTGGGGCGACGGTTTGGACTATTGCCCGAACCGCGCGTCTTGTGCGCGCGCGACGGCTTCGCGGGCGGCGGCAAGCAGCGCGCCGGCCTTCGCCTCGCATTCGCGCTGTTCGTATTCGGGGGTAGAATCGGCGACGATACCGGCCCCCGCCTGCACGTGCATGACGCCGTCTTTCACGATCGCGGTGCGCAGCACGATGCACGAATCCATCGATCCGTCCGGTGAAAAATAGCCCACCCCGCCGGCATAAGCGCCGCGCGCTTCGGGTTCGAGTTCGGCGATGATCTCGCAGGCGCGGACCTTGGGCGCGCCGGAGACGGTGCCGGCCGGGAAGCCCGCGAACAACGCATCGAGCGCGTCCTTGGCGGGGTCTAGCTGGGCCACGACGTTCGATACGATGTGCATGACGTGGCTGTACATCTCGACGGTGTAGCTGTCGGTCACCTTGACCGATCCCGGTGTGCCGACGCGCCCGGCGTCGTTGCGCCCGAGGTCGAGCAGCATCAGATGCTCGGCGCGTTCCTTGGGATCGGCGAGCAGCGAGGCGCGATTCTCTTCGTCTTCGCTCGCGGTCTTGCCGCGCGGCCGTGTGCCGGCGATCGGCCGTATCGTGACTTCGCCGTCGCGGACGCGCACGAGGATTTCGGGGCTCGATCCCGACAGCGCGAAGTCGGGCAGATCGAGAAAATAGAGAAATGGCGAGGGGTTGATCCGTCGCAACGCGCGGTAGAGCTCGATCGGCGGCAGCGCGAACGGCGCGGTGAAACGTTGCGCCAGGACGACCTGAAAGATGTCGCCGGCCGCGATATAGTCCTTCGCCTTGAGCACCATCGACCGGTACGCGCCCGCGGGCAGTACCGGGCTCAGCGCGGGGTCGAGCAAGTCGTCGGCGCGCGGGGCAGGGGCAGGGGCGCTCGCCAGCCGCGCCGCCACCGCATCGATCCGTTCTTCCGCGAGTTCAACCGCCTTGTCGGGCGCGAGGCCCGAATCCGTCCAGAGCGGGGCGACAAGGAACAGTTGGTCGGCGAGCCGGTCGAAGATCAGCACCACGGTCGGCCGTACGAAGATCATATCCGGCAGGCCGAGGCCATCGCTGTCGGGACGCGGTAGCGTCTCGACCAGCCCGACCGTCTCGTATCCGAAATAGCCGACCAGGCAGGCAAGCGCGCGCGGCAATTCTGTCGGAACGACATCCATCCGGCACGACGCCACGAGGTCGCGGAACGCGGGCAACGTGGCTTGGCCGGCATCCTCGAACGCCGAACGATTGGTCAGCCAGTGTCGATTGATTTCCGCCCGCTCACCCTTCGCGCGAAACACCAGGTCCGGCGCCAAGCCCAACAGGCTGTGCCGCCCGCGCACCGCGCCGCCTTCGACCGATTCGAGCAGAAAGTCGCCGCGTTCGGGCTCGATCAGCTTCAGCGCGGCGGCGACCGGCGTTTCTGTGTCGGCGACTTGCCGCCGCCATACCAGGGCTGGCCGACCGGCCGCGAGCGCTTCTCGTGCCGCTGCGGCCCCTTCGACCATGTCGATTACTGCCCGTCGGGCGAGTCGCCCTGGCCCTGGCCGAGCAAGCTGGCGCGCAGGGCGTTGATCGCCGCGTCGTTGCGCTTCACGCCGACCTGGTTGCGGACCGCACGCACGAATTGCTGGCCGTATTCGTCGCCCGCCGTCGCGCCCAGGTCGCTCCGCATCTTGTTGATCAGATCGTTGTTGCCGCGCGCGTCGCCGCGCTGCACCGTGTCGGTGACGACGACGAAATAGCCGCCCTTGTACGGCGCTTCGATCATCTTCGCGGTGCCTTGCGGGATCGCGAACATCAGGATGATCGGCGGGGCTGGCTTCGACGTGAACAGCTGTCCGCGATTGGCCGCCATCGGCTTGGTCGCGTCGAGCTTCAGCCCGGTTTCGGCCAGCGCCTGCGCCAGCTTCATGCCCTTGTTGACCTTGTTCATCACGCCCGTCGCGGCGGTGCGCGCGTCGCGCAGCTGGCGATCGACGATGAAGTTCTTCTTCACTTCCTCGGCAACCGTCGCGAGCGGACGCGGTGCGGCGGCGATCACCTTGTCTAGCTTGACGAGCGCGAAGCCGCCTTCCTTGTCGATCGGCGCGAGCTGCGGCGCGTCTTCGGGCTCGGACTGGAACGCGACCGCGGCCAGCGCCATCCGCACGGGATCGGGCTGGGCCGGGGGCGGCGTCGGGGCGTCGGGATCGTTGCCGCGCTGGTCGAGCGCGGGCGACGACTGGATCGTCAGGCCCAGCTTCTTCGCGATCTCGTCGATCGTCGAACTGTTGGAGATCGCGTCGCCGATCTGCTGGCGCAGCGCGGTCGCGGCCAGCATCGTCTTCTGCTCGGTCAGCGTCTTGACCAGATCGGGCTTGGCCTGGTCGAGCGTCTTGCCCGGCACCTTCGTGATCTTTTCGAGGCGGATCACCGCCCAGCCGAGAGAGGTCTTGACCGGCCCGATCACCGCGCCTCCGGCGGCGGTGAACACTTGGTTCGCGATCGCGGGCGACGTCTGCGCGGCATAAGCCGTTTTCGACTGGTCGGCGAGCAGACCGGCGTCGAGCCCAACCGCCTTGGCCGCGGCCTCGATCGCGGTGCCGGCGCGGACCTTCGCGGCCAGCGCATCGGCGCTCTTCTGGTCGAGCAACACGACTTGACGGATCGAGCGGTTCTCGGTCGGCGCGAACTGGGCAGCGCCATCCTGATAGGCCTTGGCAATCTCGGCATCGCTGGGCGCCGACTTGGCGCGCAGATCGGCGACCGACACGGTGGCATAGCGGACCGAGCGGCGTTCCGGCACGGTGTAGCGCGCGATATTCGCCTGGTAATAGCCGGCGGCTTCGGCGTCGGTGACCGGGGCGCCGACCGGGATCTTCTTGGTGTCGATGAAGGCGACGGTGCCGGTACGCTTTTCGAGCAGCATCGACGCGTAGGGCGTCGCGACCGACACCGGCGCGAGCGGCCGGCCGAGCGATTGCGACATCAGCGGGCTGATCAACAACTGCGCCATCATGTTGCGCGCGAGTTCGTTGTGCAGGTCGCTATCGCTCAGCCGTTGCTCCGCCAGAAACTGCTTGTACCGGTCACGATCGAACTTGCCGTCGAGGCCCTTGAACTGCGGCTGCGAAGTAATCTCTGTGTCCGCCAGCGCGCGACCGATCCGCATGCCCTGGCTAAGCCCGTATTGTTCCAGCGCGGTCGAGTTGATGCGGTTTTCGAACGGCTGGTCGAACCCGCCCTTGGTGATGAATTCCTCCATCGTCAGCTGCGGATATTGCTGACGGTACATGCCGACCATCCGTTCGGTGTCGGCCCGAACCTGGTTGGCGTTCAGGTTTTCCTTGCCGATCGTGACCAGGGTCGTGCCGGCCGGCCCGCCGCTCGTCGCGTTCGAGCGCAGCCCCGTCACGTCGCCCAATCCGAATGCGAGCGCGATCACGCCCAGCACGACGAAGGTGATGATGAGTCCGACCTTCGAATTCAGAAAGCCGCGAAAGATACTGAGCATGGGTGCCGATCGAATGGAACGAGATGAAGCGCTCGCTTTAGGGGTAGGGCGCGCACGCATCAAGCGGGTTGCCTGTCCCCGCCCACGCGCTATCGCAGGGGCCGCAAACGGGAGGATCTATGGCACGCCGCAAGCTGATCGCGGGCAATTGGAAGATGAACGGCAGTCTGGCGACGCTGGGCGAACTCGACGGCATTCGGACCGCCGCGCTTGCGGCGCCGCAGGTCGATGTCGCGGTGGCCGTACCGGCGACCCTGATTGCGCCCGCCGCGCAACTGGTCCCTGGTCTCGCGATCGGTGCGGAGGACGTGCATGAGGCCGATAGCGGCGCGCATACCGGCTGCATCTCCGCCGGGATGGTCAAGGAAGCCGGCGCGATCTTCACGATCGTCGGGCATAGCGAACGCCGCGGGGACCAGCACGAAACCAGCCACGACGCGTTCATGAAATCGGCGGCCGCGCACCGCCACGGTCTCGCGGTGATCCTGTGCGTCGGCGAACTCGAGGCCGAGCGTGACGCCGGCCGGGCCGAGCGCGTGGTGCAGGCGCAGATCGAAAAGTCGCTGCCCGACGACGCGCACGCCGACTGGCTGACGCTCGCCTACGAACCGCGCTGGGCGATCGGCACGGGCCGCACGCCGACGATGGACGAGATCGCCGCGATGCACGCCATTGCCCGCGCCAAGCTGCGCCAGATGGTCGGCGACACCGCGCTCGATATGCGAATCCTCTACGGCGGGTCGGTGACGGGGACGAATGCGGCGGAGATCCTGGCCCTCGACGACGTCGATGGCGCGCTGGTCGGCGGCGCGAGCCTGACCGCCGCCAAGTTCGTGCCGATCATCGAGGCGGCGGCGGGGTTGGGAGACTAAGGATGGATCTGCTGCCGCCGCCGCGCCGCGTCCTGACCGCTATCGACACGGAAGGGCAATCCTATATCGCCGAGGACGGCCCTAGTCCGGCAGAGTTCGTCCTGCCCGGATCGGTCTATCGCAGCAGCAATATCTGGCGGACGCACGCCGCGCCGAGCGACATCGCCGCACCCGACGACATTTTCGAGCATCGTGGCGTCTTGCCGCCGGAACACGGCACCGTGATTCGCGTCATCGACATGCCGCCGATCGGGGACGCCACACCCGAACAGCGTGCCGCGATGGTCAAGGCGGTGTTCGACGCGCTGTATCCCGACGCGCGGCATCAGGAAGGCAACGATCGCAGCGCGGGCATGCACACCACTGACACGATCGACTATGCGATCGTGCTGCAGGGCGAAGTGGTCGCGGTGATGGATCGCGACGAAACGACGCTGCGTGCCGGCGATATCCTGATCCAGCGCGGCACCGCGCATAGCTGGGAGAACCGGAGCGCCACGCCGTGTCGGATCGTGTTCGTGCTGATCGCGGCGAAGCGCTAGACGTACCGCCTCTTCAGCATCGCCCACGCCGCTCTCAGTCCGTACGCCTCGCCGCCCTTGGGCCGGCCGTTCTTCGCGGTCGGACGCCAGGCGAACGTATCGAGGTGCGCCCAGGGTACGCCTTCCGGTGCGAAGCGGCGGAGGAACAGGGCGGCGGTGACGGCGCCCGCATAGCCGTTGTCGGGCGCGTTGATCAGGTCGGCGATGTCGGACTTGAGATAGTCGTCATAGCCGTCCCACAGCGGCAGGCGCCATAAGGGATCGTAGACCGCCGTTCCGACCGAGAGCAGGTCGCCGGCCAACGTTTCGTCGTTGACGAAGGTCGCCGGCAAGTCCGGACCGAGCGCGACGCGGGCCGCGCCGGTCAGCGTGGCATAGTCGATGACGAGCTCGGGCTTGTCCTCGCCTGCTTTGGTCAACGCGTCGCCGAGTACCAGGCGGCCTTCGGCGTCGGTGTTGGTGTTCTCGACCGTCAGCCCTTTGCGCGTCGCCAGCACGTCGCCGGGGCGGAAGGCATCGGCGGAAATCGCATTCTCGACCGCGGGGATCAGCAGGTGCAGCCGCACCTTCAGCCGCGCGCCCATGACCAGGCTCGCGAGCGCCAGCGCATGCGCTGCACCGCCCATATCCTTCTTCATCAGCCGCATGCCGCTCGCCGGCTTGATGTCGAGCCCGCCGCTATCGAAACACACGCCCTTGCCGATCACCGCGACGCGCGGATGCTTGGGGTTGCCCCATTCGAGTTCGATCAGGCGCGGGCTACGATGCTTGGCGGCGGCGCGGCCGACCGCGTCGATCATCGGATAGCCCTTGGTCAGCGCGTCGCCGCGCGTTACGGTCAGCTTGGCGTCGTGCCGTTTGGCGAGCTTCTCCGCTTCGGCCTCGAGTTCGGCCGGCCCCATGTCGGACGATCCGGTATTGACCAGATCGCGGACCAACGCGGTCGCCTGCGCCAGGCGTACGGTCTCGTCGATGCTCGCCGGGTCGTTGGTCAGTAGGACGCGCGGACCGCCGTCCTTGTCGGGCTTCACGTAGCGCTCGAACCGGTATTGCGCGAGCAGCCAGCCGAGTCCCGCCGCGCCGACCTCGCCCGATTTCAGCCGGTACGCACCCTCGGGCAGGAACCCCGGCTGCGACGCGATGCGCCAAGGCGACGACAGGTCCTCGTCGCAGACCAGTAGCGCCGACCAGTCATCCCCGTCGCCCGGCAGGATCGCCTTGTTGCCGGCCTTGCCCGTCACCTTCTGCGCATCGAGCAGCGCGCGAATCCGCTTCGGCTGACCCTTCAGCCAATCGGTATAGACGTCCGGATGAACGACCTCGATCGTCCGCGCCGACTGGCCGCGGTCGGCTTGCAGCAATGCGGCGAAGTCGGTCATTCGGCGGGCATCACCATGAACTGCTCGTACCGGCCCGGCGCGCCGTTGCTGGCCGCGGGTTCGGCATAGGTCACCACCGACAGCTTGCGGCCGTCGGGGTAGGTGACGAGGTAGTTGCGGTTGACGAACCCGCCGCGCAGCCGCGCCGGTCGCCGCAGTGCAAAGCTGGTCGGATCGCCGAGCTTGGTCAGGCTTTCGCGATAGTCGCCGGTGACGGTCGGGTTGAAGTAATAGATCAGATCGTCGGTCATCGCCGATCGGTCGATCGTGCCGGCGCGCACTTGGTCGAACACCGTCCGCGCGCGTGCCGTATAGGCCGTTTCGTCGTTCGCGGGCGCCGCAGCGGCCGTTGCGGGCGGCAGAATCAGCTTCGCGATCTTACCGGTGATGCTGGTGTATGCGTCCGAGAAGTCGCCGTTGACCAGCACGACCACTGCCGCCTTATCATCGGGAAATACGACGTTTTCGGACAGAAACCCGACCGCTTCGCCGCTATGTTCGATTACCTTGCGGCCGTCATTGGTGCCGATCGATACGCCAAGCCCGTAATTGCTGTTCTTGCCGTCGGTCAGCTTGACCGGCGTTTCCTGCTCCTGCCAGTCGTCGGCGGGCAGCAGCGTCCGGTTCATCCGTGCGATGTCCCATTTGGCAAGGTCGCTCGCCGACATCGACAGCTCGCCGGCCGCGAACAGCCAGCCGGCCGCCGCGGGTTCCGCGACGCGCACCGGGCCGAGCGCGTTGCGCTTATACCCTTGCGGATATTTCTTCCCGATCGCCTTGTCCTGGTCGATCGCGGTCATGCCGAGCGGCTTGAACACCTTTTCCTGGAGATAGGCGAGCAGCGGCTTGCCCGCCGCTTTCTCTGCGACCAGCCCGGCGACGACATAGCCCGTGTTCGAATATTGCCACTGCGCACCCGGATCGAAATCGAGCGGCTTCTTCGCCCAGCGATCGACGATGCCCTGCGGCGTGGTCGGCTTGGCCATCGCAGCGAAGCTGTAATCCTGCGGCCAGTAATCCTGCAGGCCGGACGTGTGCGACAGCAGTTGGCGCAGCTTGATCTTGTCGCCGCCGGAGATGCCCGGCACCCATTTCGACACCGTATCGTCGAGGCTCAACTTGCCCTCGTCCTCCAGCATCAGCAGCGCGGCGGCGGTGAATTGCTTGGAGATGGAGGCGATCTGATACGGCCGGTCGGCGCTCGCCGTCGTCATCGTCTCGGACTGTTTGCCGTATGCCTTGGCGAAAACGATCTTCCCGCCACGCACGATCGCGACCGACGCGGACGGTACCCCCGATCCGGCGAGCGCGTCGGCGACGATCGTGTCCACCTGAGCGGATTCGGTGGGCGTGAGATCCTGCGCCAAAACCGGCGTTGCGATCAGGGCGAGCGGTAGCGTGAGCAAATGGCGTGGTTTCATGCCCGCGCACCATAATCACGCAAACGCGGTGCGCTAGCCCCCTAAATCAGCGGCGCTTGCGCCTGGTCGGGCGGATCGGTTCGGCCAGGCGGGGCGGGCGTAGGGACAGACCATCGATCGGGGCGCAGCGATCCATCACCGTCCCGATCATCGCCAGCAACCGGCTCCGCGCGTCGCCGAGGCCCTGGGGCGTGACGCCGCGATCCTGCGTCTCCAGGTTCACATATGGCAGCCTGTGGAACAGCGCGAAGTTGGACAGCGATCCGTCGCTGGTCATCACGCGTTCGAGCATGATGTTCATGTCGGCGTCGGCCAGCCCGTGCACGCAGAAGCCGTCGCCGGGACCGCCGCTGCCGGGATAGGATACGATCGCGACGCTGTCGGTGTCGTCGAACGGCCAGTCGCCATAGAATGACCGGCGCGGCATGTAGAGGTCGCTGCACAACAGGACCGAGATTTCGCCTTTGCCGGTATAGGCCGGTGGCGGCGGTCCGCAGGTCGATGACGCAGCGTCGTAGCCCGGCTCGTTGGTATGGAGCGCGACGATCAGGCGCGGCGGCTGGCCGAGTCCCGCCAAGATCTCGCTGGCGTAGGCCGGGCTTTCGTCGCGGAAGTTGCGGTTGGGATCGATCGGTTTGCCGAACGCGACGTCGCCATTCATTCGGCTGTCGGGCCCATCGACCGACCGTGCTTCCTCGACCGCGATGACCTGACCGCCATAGGCGCGCACGGCGTAGATCGCGGCCTGAAACGCGGCGTTCTCGTTGTCGTGCGGCACGAACCAGAGCGGGCCGTCGGGCTTGCGCGCATTGTCGATGCGGTAGAGCCGCCAGAATGCGCGATCGTCGCGGAACTCGATGCGGGTGACCGTCAGCCCGTCCCACAGCGCAGGGTCGGCAAGGCGGGCGAAGTCATCGGTTCCCATCGTCAGCGGATCGACCGGCGTGACGATCCGCTGCTGGGCGACTGCGGCGCTCGCCGTGAGCAGGCTCAACAGGATCAACAACGCCTTAGTCATCGGCTCCGGTGTAAATCAGCGGGGTCTCAAGGCCAAAGCAAGTCGAGTCCGGCTATGGGACATTCGTGTTCCTGCGAAAGCAGGAACCCAGGGTAACTGGATACATCGCCCGTGGCTCTGGGCTCCTGCTTTCGCAGGAGCACTAGAGGGCTAGGCCGCCGGCACACCATACAAATCGTGGTCGTCGGCCTCTTCGATCAGCACCGGCGTGATGTCGCCGACCTTGAGATGCCCGGCGTCGCGCAGGAAGACCTCACCGTCGATCTCGGGCGCGTCGGCTTGGCTGCGGCCGGTGGCGCCGCCGTCCGCGTCCACCGCGTCGATGATCACGGGCAGCGTGCGGCCGACCTTGGCGGCGAGCTTCGCGGCGCTGATCGCGGCGGTCTTTTCCATGATTCGGGCGTAACGCTCTTCCTTGACCTCTTCGGGCACATGGTCGGGTAGCGCGTTTGCCGCCGCACCCTCGACGGGCTCGAAGCGGAATGCACCGACGCGGTCGAGCTGCGCTTCGTCGAGCCAGTCGAGCAGATACTGGAAATCCTCCTCGGTCTCGCCGGGGAAGCCGACGACAAAGGTCGATCGGATCGCGATGTCGGGGCTGATCTCGCGCCATTTGTGGACGCGTTCCAGCACCTTCGCCTCGTTGGCGGGGCGGCGCATCAGCTTCAGCACATTGCGGCTGGCGTGCTGAAACGGGATGTCGAGATACGGGAGGACCAGCCCCTCGGCCATCAGCGGGATGACCTGATCAACGTGCGGATACGGGTAGACGTAGTGCAGCCGCACCCATGGCGCGATTTTACCCAGCTCGCGGGCGAGATCGGTCATGTGCGCGCGGACTTCCTGTCCGTGCCACATGCGCGGGAAATGCTTGATATCGACGCCGTATGCCGATGTGTCCTGACTGATGACCAGCAGTTCCTTCGTGCCTGCCTCGACCAGTTTCTCGGCTTCGCGCAGGATCGCGTCGGGGCGGCGCGACACCAAATCGCCGCGCAAGGACGGGATGATGCAGAACGCGCAGCGGTGGTTGCAGCCCTCCGAAATCTTCAGATAGCTGTAGTGGCGCGGCGTGAGCTTCAGCCCGCTTTCCGGCACCAGGTTGAGGAACGCGTTGGGCGGCATCGGTGCTGCGTCATGCACCGCGCCGACGACCTGTTCGTATTCGTGCGCGCCGGTAATCGCGAGCACCTT
This sequence comes from Sphingomonas panacisoli, assembly GCF_007859635.1. Taxonomy (NCBI): domain Bacteria; kingdom Pseudomonadati; phylum Pseudomonadota; class Alphaproteobacteria; order Sphingomonadales; family Sphingomonadaceae; genus Sphingomonas; species Sphingomonas panacisoli. The sequence goes on from NZ_CP042306.1 coordinate 1,351,089, forward strand.
CGGGAAGCGCGCGCGGATCGTCTCGGCTTCCTTGCCCATGCAGCCGGTCACAATGACGCGACCGTTTTCGGACAGCGCCTCGCCGATCGCTTCCAGCGATTCCTCCTTCGCTGAATCGAGAAAGCCGCACGTATTGACCAGCACGACGTCGGCGCCGGCATAATCGGGCGACATCTGATAGCCGTCGGAACGCAGCTTGGTCAGGATGCGCTCGCTGTCGACCAGGTTCTTGGGACAGCCGAGCGAAACCATGCCCACGCGGGGAGGGGAGGGGAGTACAGTAGCCATGGGGAGCGGCGCACATAGCGACACTTGCAGGAATTTTCCAGCGCTTGCCTTTTATCGCTTCCCCGGCGAAGGCCGGCGTCCAACAACGAGCCGGTCGCAACTGGGCCCCGGCCTTCGCCGGGGAGGCGCCAAGTGGCCGACTATTCGCTGATCCCGCATCCCGACGCGCCGCCAGAGGGTGTTACAGCCGTGTCGGTTCGACTCGATCCCGTGAATGGACGGCAAAGCGAATATTTCGTCGAATTCCGCATCGCCCATGACGGCTCGCTGTTATTGCCCCCAATGCTCGAACCGGCACGCGCCGACGAATTGTGGAAGACGACCTGCTGCGAAGTGTTCGTCATGCCTGACGGCGGCAGCGACTATATCGAGTTCAACTTATCTCCGTCGTTCCGCTGGGCCGCTTACGGTTTCGATGGCTATCGTTCCGGTATGCACAATGTGGACCTCGCCTTCGATCCGGAGATCGAGATCACGCCTGACACGCCGGGTTGGTTCTGGCTTGCCGCCGAATTGGACCTGTCCTCGCTCGCGTCGCTCAACGCAAAGATGAATCTGACCGCGGTCATCGAGGAAACCGATGGCACCAAGTCGTTCTGGGCGTTGGCACACGCGATCGAAGTTCCGGATTTCCACAATGCGGATTGCTTTACCGCCAGCCTCCCGGCACCTGCGGCCTCATGAAATTCGGTATCGACCGGCTCCTCGCCGAGCCTGACCTGCGCAAGCCCCTTGAGCACAAGCGCGTTGCGTTGCTCGCGCATCCGGCGTCGGTCACCGCCGACCTGACGCACTCGCTCGACGCGCTGGTCGCGGCGGGGCTCAATGTGTCGGCGATGTTCGGGCCGCAGCACGGCGTGCGCGGCGATCTCCAGGACAATATGATGGAGTCGCCGGATTATACCGATCCGACTTACAACATCCCGGTGTTCAGCCTGTACGGCGAGGTGCGGCGGCCGAGCGGGCAGTCGATGGGGACGTTCGACACGATCCTGATCGATCTGCAGGACGTCGGGTGCCGGATCTACACCTTCGTGACGACCTTGCTCTACGTGCTCGAGGCCGCGGCGGAGCATGGCAAGTCGGTATGGGTGCTCGACCGCCCCAATCCGGCGGGGCGGCCGGTCGAGGGGCTGACCTTGCTGCCGGGCTGGGAAAGCTTCGTCGGCGCGGGGCCGATGCCGATGCGGCATGGCATGACGCTGGGCGAGATGGGCCATTGGTTCATCGATCATTTCAAGCTCGACGTCGAGTATCGCGTGATCGCGATGGAAGGCTGGGCGCCCGACGCCGCGCCCGGCTATGGCTGGCCGCCCGACCGCGTATGGATCAACCCGAGCCCCAACGCCGCGAACGTCAACATGGCGCGCGCGTACGCCGGCACCGTAATGCTCGAAGGCTCGACCCTGAGCGAAGGCCGCGGCACGACCCGCCCGCTCGAATTGTTCGGGGCGCCGGATATCGATGCCAAGGCAGTGATCGCCGAGATGCACCGGATCGCGCCGCAATGGCTGAACGGCTGCACGCTGCGCGACATCTGGTTTCAGCCAACGTTTCACAAGCATGCGGGACAACTCTGCCACGGCGTGTTCATCCACGCTGAGGGCGGAGCGTACGACCACGAAGCGTTCCAGCCGTGGCGGCTCCAGGCGTTGGGGTTCAAGGCGATCCGTTCGCTCAATCCGGACTACGACCTGTGGCGCGATTTTCCCTATGAATACGAATTTGATAAGCTCGCGATTGACGTTATCAACGGTGGGCCGGCCCTCCGTGCCTGGGTAGACGATATGGCCGCGCTGCCGGACGACCTGGACGCGCCGACCCGGGACGACGAATTGGCCTGGGAGCAGGAGCGCCGACCGCACCTGCTGTATTGATAGAGGGGACTAACATGCGCCTGCTCCTGTCCGTGTTGCTGTTGGTTCCTGGTCTCGCGGTCGCACAGGATGCGAAGCCGCAAGATGACATCGTCGTTCGGGCTCAGCGCGAAAAGGCGCGCAAGGAAGCCGCCACCTTCGTCACCAACATTTCAAGGTCCACCGACGGTCAACTCGCTCGATATCATCAACCGGTCTGCGTCGCCGTGATCGGCGGCCTGCCACCAGAGCATGTCGCGATCGTCGAAGCGCGCATCAGGGAAGTCGCTGCGGCAGCCGGCATTGCGATCGCCAAGAAGACGCCGTGCACGGCCAATTTCATCGTCGCGATCGCGGTCAACGGCAGCGATCTGGTCAAGGATATGGCGAAGGCTCGTCCCGACTGGCTCACCGGCCTGAGCTCGAGCGATATCAAGGTGCTGACCACGCCCGGTCCCGCGCGCGCCTGGAGCATCACGTCGCTGCGCAACGAGAGCGGCGAAATGCTCAGTTCGCCGCGAATGTCGGACGCGTTCACCAGCATTTTGCCCCAGGGGCGATCCGCTCTCGAGAACGGTGGTACGACACGTTCGCAGGCCGAAATCGACGCGCCGTCGCTCCGGGTGCAGTCCAGTTCGATCGTGGCGCGTCCGAATCGGCAGGACATTGAGGCGTCGTTCGTCGTGATCGACAGGCCGGCGATCGTCGGTCTGTCGTTGCGCCAGATCGCCGATTACGCCGCGATGCGCGGGCTGGGGCATACCCGACCGCCGGCGCCGGGTGGCCCGATCGAGACGATCCTGACGGTACTCGACGGAGCGGGGACACCACCGCGGGCGCTGACGGACTCCGATGCCGCTTACCTCAAAGCGCTCTATTCGACCGACGGGCGACGCGCGGCCGTGACCGAGCGGAACGCGATCGCGCGGCGGATTGCCGACGGGAAATAGGCAAAATCCGAATCAAACCAACGCTTTGCCGCGTGAGTCTGTCGGTTAGTCCCAAAGCGGGTGCATTTCCCGCTGCGATTGACATGAATTAGCCATCGGGAATCGCAAGGGCGGGGACAGCCCCAATGGAATCGGATATTCGTTTTTACGCGCGTCGTCTGGCGCAGGAGCAGGTCGCCGCGCGCACCGCGTTGACCGTCGAGGCGCGCGAGCGCCGGCTTGCCTTGGCTGCCAAGTTCGAAGCGAAACTCGCGCAACTCTGCGCCTGACCCTTATCGCTTGCGCGTCAGTTCGCGCATCGCGTCGTCCAGTCCCGCCAAGGTCAGCGGGTACATGCGGTCATTCATCAGTTCGCGCATTATCTTGATCGACTGCGAATAGCCCCATTGCTCTTCCTTGATCGGGTTTAGCCAGATCGCGGCGGGGTAGGTCGTCGTCAGCCGGTGCATCCACACCGCGCCCGATTCCTCGTTGAAATGCTCCACCGACCCGCCGGGGTGGGTGATCTCATAGGGGCTCATCGATCCGTCGCCGACGATCACCAACTTATAATCGTGCCCGAACTTGTGGAGTACGTCCCACATCGGCGTGCGTTCGGCGAAGCGGCGGCGATTGTCCTTCCACACGCCCTCGTACGGGCAATTGTGGAAATAGAAGAATTCGAGGTTCTTGAACTCGCTGGTCGCCGCCGAGAAGAGTTCCTCGCAGAGCTTGACCCACGGGTCCATCGACCCGCCCACATCCAAAAATAGCAGCAGCTTGACCGCATTGTGCCGTTCGGGCCGCATATGGATGTCGAGCCAGCCCTGGCGCGCGGTACCCTCGATCGTCGCGTCGAGATCGAGCTCGTCGGCCGACCCTTCGCGCGCGAGATCGACGCAAGCGGCGGAGCGCGATCTTGATGTTGCGCGTGCCGAGCTCGCGCGTGCTGTCGAGATTCTTGAACTCGCGCTGGTCCCAGACCTTGATCGCCTTGCCGTGCTTCGATTCGCCGCCGATCTGCACGCCTTCGGGATTGTAGCCGTCATTGCCGTAGGGCGACGTGCCGCCGGTGCCGATCCACTTGTTGCCGCCCTGGTGGCGCTTTTCCTGTTCTTCGAGCCGCTTCTTGAGCGTCTCCATGATCTCGTCCCACGAACCGAGCGACTTGATCGCCTCCATCTCCTCGGGGGTCAGGTATTTTTCCGCGACCGACTTGAGCCAGTCGGCGGGAATGTCGGCGGGCGCGGTGCCGAACGTCGTCGCGATGCCGCGAAATACCTTGGCGAAGACCTGGTCGAAGCGATCGAGCAGCCCCTCGTCCTTCACGTACACCGCGCGCGACAGGTAGTAGAAATCCTCCGGCGTGCGGCTGATGACATCCTTGTCGAGCGCCTCGAGCAGGATGAGATGCTCTTTCAGGCTAGCCGGGATGCCGGCGGCGCGGAGTTCGTCGAGGAAGTTGAAGAACATCGCGAGGCCCTAAGTTGACACGAAGTTTACACTAAGCGCGATCGTTTGCGACCCCATGGCGGCCCGTCAAAGTTGGCCGATGACCGCCTATGGCAGATTAGGTCGCTGTAGGAAAATGCCGCGTCACGCCGGTTTGGTCGCAGCGAAACGCCAGCCGAGTACGCCCCACAGCAGAATCGGCAAGCTCATCCGGATATCGACCGCGCCGAGCGTTTTCAGCTGTGCGGCATAAGCGCGGGCGTGGCGGATGTCGTAGATCAGGATCTGCCCGCCCGGCCGGGTCACGCGCCATGCCTCGGCGATCGCGGTGGTGCGGCCGGCGGCATCGGGGATGTTGTGGATCGCGGTCATCGAGGCGACGACGTCGAAGCTCGCGTCGGGATAGGGAAGGGCGCGGGCGTCGCCGGTATCGACCGTCAGCCGATCCGCGACGCCCGCCGCGACGGCGTTGGCGTGAATCGCCGCGGGACTGTTGCCGGCGAGATCGACCTCCTGCCACAGATCGATCCCGGTGACGTAGCCGTGGGGTGCGCGCCGGGCCGCGGCGATCGCGACCAACCCGCGGCCACACCCGATATCGAGCACCGCCTCATCGCCGCGCCAGGCATGCTGATCGAGCAAAGATTTGAGGACCTGCGGCTTGAGCCAGCGACTCGACACCACCATCCACGCGGCCATCGCCACCAGCACCCAGCCGGTCGCGACCAACGTCGGCCGCAGCGCCAATACCCAGGCCGGTAGCTGGCGAAACCACAGCCCGCCCGTACCGGTCGTCCAGGCGCCAAGCAGGATGGCGCCGCCGATGATCGCGAGGTTGCGCACCACGGTCGGCGCGTCCTGTCCGTAATTTTCCTGGGCCATGACCACTCCCGCGCCGCTTTTAGCGCGGGATGCGACGATCAGCGATAGGCGTCGATCAACGCGCCGACATAGTCAGGTTGCTTGCCCGTCAGTTCGCGCGCCGCCTTGGTCTTGCGATCGGGATAGATGAAGCCGTTGACGCGATAGGTGGTGCTGCCGAGGCCGTCGCTGTCGCGATACCAGACGCGCACTTCGCTCCAATCGTTATCGTCGCTGACATCGTAGACGGTGACGTCCTGCTCGGCATGGCCGCGCTCGCCGTTCTGCCGCGACCAGTTGGCGTGGGTCAGCATCAACACGCGGCCATCGACGATCCGGCTGACGACCGCGACATGGCCGAGCGGCAGGCGCGATTGCTTGGCGAACGCCATGACTGCGCCGACCTTGGGCGTGTCACCGCGTTGATAGCGGCCCTCGGCCTGGTCCCACCATGTCCAGGCGTCGCCGAAAATCTGAATACCGGAGGCGGCGCGGGCGAACGGTACGCACTGGCCGACATAGTCGAGCAGCGACTCGGCCTGCGCCGGCAGGCTCATCGCCCCGGCCAGCATCGCCGCGATCGCGCCGCAAAAGATCGTCCCGCCCCGCATGACCCGCCGAGCCTAAGGCGGCGTGGTTAACGAAAGGTTTATTTGCGCGGCGACTTGCCGCCGATGCCCTGGATCAGCGCGGGCCGCTCTGCTGACGCTTCGCCATGAAGGCGAGGCGTTCGAACAGCATCACGTCCTGCTCGTTCTTGAGCAGCGCACCGTGGAGCGGCGGGATCGCCTTTGTCGGGTCGCGGTTCTGGAGGACGTCGAGCGGCATGTCCTCATGGAGGAGCAGCTTCAGCCAGTCGAGCAACTCGCTAGTCGACGGCTTCTTTTTCAGGCCCGGCACGTCGCGGACGTCGTAGAAGATGTCCATCGCCTTGCTGACCAGGATCTTCTGAATGCCAGGAAAGTGAACGTCGACAATGGCTTGCATCGTGTCCCTGTCGGGAAACTTGATGTAGTGGAAGAAACAGCGGCGCAGGAACGCGTCGGGCAATTCCTTCTCGTTGTTCGAGGTGATGACGACGATCGGCCGCTCGGCGGCGCGGACGGTCTCCTTGGTCTCGTAGACATGGAATTCCATGCGATCGAGTTCCTGGAGCAAGTCGTTGGGGAACTCGATATCCGCCTTGTCGATCTCGTCGATCAGCAGGACGGGGACCTGCGGCGCGGTGAACGCCTCCCAGAGCTTACCCTTACGAATATAGTTCGAGATATCGTGGACGCGCTCGTCGCCGAGCTGGCCGTCGCGGAGGCGCGCGACGGCGTCATACTCGTACAGGCCCTGCTGCGCCTTGGTGGTCGACTTGACGTTCCATTCGATCAGCGGCGCGTTTACCGCCTTGGCGATTTCGTAGGCCAGCACGGTCTTGCCGGTGCCGGGTTCGCCCTTGACCAGTAGCGGCCGGCGCAACGTCACCGCGGCGTTGACGGCGACTTTCAGGTCGTCGGTCGCGACATAGCTCTCGGTGCCGGCGAAGCGAATCATGCTTGTTCCTCGACTTTTTCGAATGTCGGGTTTGGGTAGGGCAGCGCGTGTGGCGGGCGCAAGTGCAACTTGCTACAGAGGTTTGAGGGCTAGAGGAGCGATATCATGCGCATTGTCCTAAGGATGCTGGCGGTTCTGTTGGCGGCGACGTTCTCCCAACCCTCCGCGGCGCAACGCGCCGGCACGCTGATCGCCGCCGAGCCGGTGGTAAGCGCGCCGCCGACGATGAAGGCGTGGCGCGTCCGCTACTGGACGACCGACGAGCGCAACCGGCCGATCGAGGTCAGCGGCATGGTAATCGCGCCCAACGCCCCGGCCAGCGCGGGGCCGCGCCGCGTCATCGCCTGGACCCACGGCTTGATCGGGATCGCGTCGCGCTGCGCGCCGTCGATCGGCGACGGCAACTTCACCGTCATCCCCGCGCTGAACGATGCGATCGCACGCGGCTATGTCGTGGTCGCGCCCGATTATCCGGGCCTGGGGTCGGACGGCGTACATCCGGTGCTGGTGGGCGTCAGCGAAGGACGATCCGTGCTCGACGGCGTGCGCGCGGCGCGGGGTATACCCGACGCCGCGGCGGGCACGCGGTTTGCGCTGTTCGGCGAATCGCAGGGCGGCCATGCGGCGCTGTGGACCGGGCAGATCTGGCAACGTTATGCGCCGGATCTTCAACTGGTCGGGATCGCCGCCGTCGTGCCGCCGACCGACCTGCCGCGCAATTTCAAGGAGGGCAGCAACGCGCAGGTGCGGGCCTTGCTGACGTCCTATGCCGCCGCGAGTTGGTCGCGGTATTACGGCGCGCCGATGACGACCTTCGGAAAGAAATCGACCCAGAACGTGATGCTGCGCCTGGCAGACAACAATTGCGTTCAGGCGAATACCAAGCCGAAACTAGGCACGATTTTGGGTATCCTGACGGTGCAGCGTGCGATCCGAAATCTCGATATCAGCACCAAGGCGCCGTGGGGCAAGCTGATGCGCGACAACAACCCGTCGGCGGCGGCGATCGCGGTCCCGGCGTTCATCGCGACGGGGACCGGCGACGTGATCGTCGCGCCCGCGGTGGTGCGTGACTTCGCAATGCGTGCTTGCGCGCTCGGCAAGTCGATCCGATTCCTATCGGTCAAGGGCGGCGAGCACGCCACCGTCGCGCGGACCGAGGCGACGACGTTCCTGGACTGGATCGATGCGCGGTTCGCCGGGGAGCGACCGCGGACCAACTGCGGGTCGTTCTAGCCCCGGCTCAGTGCCGGTCGCGGGCCGACTTGCGCGCTTCGGCCAGGTCCCACAGCGCGCGGTGCTGGGCGAGCAATTGCTGCGCGCCGAAGCTCATCGCCCGCTCCACCGACGCTTCGGTGGCGAGCGTGGCGGCCAAGGTCGCGGTGTCGGCCTCGATCGGCAGCACCGGGACGGGCGGCGTCAGGCCGGCGCGGTTGGCGGCGGCGTTGAGCACGTGACGAATGGCGTTCCAGTCGAGGATCAGCGCGATCGCCGCGCCCACCGCACAGCCGGCGCGGTCGGACTGGGCGAGCATGTCGAGCGCATGGATCTGGTGCGTGACCGCGGCTTCGGATTCGGCCTGGCCAGGGGTCGAGGGGATGGGGCCGGCGGCGGCGGTCAGCCGCGCGAGCAACGCACGCTCCTCGGCAAAAGCGCTCGCTGCTTCCTCGAGCCACGATTCGGCGGCGAGGCTGGGGCCATGCGTCAGCGCATGATCGATCACGCCTGGGTGCCGTCCGTGCAGCGCGCACAGCAGATGGATCGCATCCGCCAAGTCGCGAGTCGATGCCGACCGCGCGCTCATCGCCTGGACGAAGGGGTGACGCGCGCTGCCATCGGCGTCGGCCAGCGCGGCAAGGACGCTCCAACTGCCGCTTTGGCGATCGAACGGGACGGTTTCGATTGGCATAATTCCCCAAACACCCAATGAGTTCACAGCAGTCTGGGGCAGAGGAATATACCGAAGCGCGTAAAGACCCGGTTTATGCGGGCTTAAGCATGTCGCAACGGGTCGTGCCAGGATGGGTCAGTTCGTCGCCAGGATCAGCGCGACGACACCGTCGATTCCGGTTGTACGGCGGCGCGGGGCTAGGGCGACCGTCACTTGGCGCGGATCGCCTGCTTCGGTCAGCAGCCCGGCGGTGGCAGAGCGCGGTTCGCCATCTTCGCTGACCGCAGCAATCAAATCGGTGACCGCGCTACGCGACTGGATCGAGAACAACGTCACGAAACGAAGACTGGACAGCATCGACACGCCGATCCCGGTCAGCGCCGCGAGCGCGGTGTGCGGGCCGTCGAGAAAGCCGTAGCGATCGATCCGCGCGACGGCGGCGCCGCGTGACAGGACGAATGTCTCGTCGAGCGATGCTCGATCATCGCCATCGCTGTCGCGTGGTCTGTACAGCGTCTCGATCATCTCCACCGACGCGAGCACCAATCGCGGGCGGCCGCGATGCGAGATATAGACGGGCTGGCTTTCCGCCCGGTCGCTCCACATCCGGAACCGGCGGACCAGATCGGACGCGGTCGTCACATCGTCGCGGCCGGTGGGGGCGGGGTGCTCGTCCATGCGCGCCTGATCGGCACTCGCGATGCTTGCGGCAAGGTCTTGCGACCGAAGCGGAGACGTTTGTTGCCCGATGGCGCCGCGCCGATTAGCGTCGCGCGATCTTTGGGGGAGTGACACGATGCGCAACTGGTTGGCTTTGCTGGTGGCGATCGTCGGCGCGGTCATCTTGGCGGTCGTATCGACGACGCCGCCGGCACCAGCGGACGGCAATGCGCCAGCCGACGTCTTCTCCGCCGGACGGGCGATGGCCGATATCCGTTCCATCGCGCGCGCGCCGCATCCGACCGGCAGCGCGGAGGATGCATCGGTGCGCGCGTATCTTTCCGCGCGGTTGCGCTCGATGGGGATGACCGTCGATATGCCGACCGCGGCGATGAGCGCGCTGGCGGCCAAGCGGCTCGCCGATTGGAGCAAATCGACCGTAACGCCGCCGCTCACCAACATCGTCGCCGTGCTGCCGGGTCGCGACCGGACGTTGCCCGCGGTGCTGCTGATGGCGCATCACGACAGCGTGTGGGGATCGCCCGGCGCGGCCGACGACGGGGCGGGCGTCGCGTCGATCCTGGAGACGGTCCGCGCGATCAAGGCGCAGGGCCAGCCGGCGCGCGATCTGATCGTGCTGTTGACCGACGGCGAGGAATTGGGACTGGAAGGCGCCAAGGCGTTCTTCGCCGGCGATCCGCGTCGTACCCGGGTCGGCGTGATCGTCAACCTTGAGACGCGTGGCGGCGGCGGGCGCGCGTCAATGTTCGAAACCGGGAGCGACAACGGCGCGATGATGGCGCTGTTCGGGCGGAGCGTCGCGCGGCCGGTGGGGACGTCGCTCAGCGTGTTCATCTACAAGAAGCTGCCGAATTCGACCGATTACACCGTGGCCAAGAAACTCGGCGTGCCGGGGTTCAACTTCGCGTTTATCGGGCGGCCGGGACTGTATCATTCGCCGCTGGCGACCCCCGACGCGCTCGACCAGGGCGCGTTGCAGGACATGGGTCGGCAAGTGCTCGACCTCACGCGTGGCCTGCTGGCGGCGCCGACGCTGCCGGGCAAGGCGGCGGACAGCGTGTTCTTCGATGCGTTCGGGCTGACGTTCGTCAGCTATGCGCCCGCGATCGGCTGGCTGATCCTCGGGCTCGGCGCCGTGGGGTATGCTGCCGCGGCCTGGCGGCGGGGCACGATGGGCGAGGTCGCGCGCGGAGCGGGGAGCTTGCTCGCGCTGACGATCGTCGCGGGCCTGGGGTTGTACCTCGTCAATCTCGTGTCCGGCGCGGGCGGCCAGACCAATTATTACGACCGACTCGCCGCGATTCCCCGGCTCGAGCTGCAAGCATTACTGGTGTGCCTCGCGAGCCTCGTCCTGTTCCGCCGCTGGTTGCCGACGTACGAAGCCGGTGTCGCAGGCGCGGCAGCCCCGCTGCTGCTGCTCGGCCTATTCCTGCAAGCCACCGCACCGACCGCAGCCTATCCAGTCGCCGTGCCGCTGATGCTGGGCGGGCTGGCGATGGCGGTGAAGCGCCATTCGTCAGCGATCGGCACGGTAGCCGTCGTCGCCGCGGCGATGCTCGGGGTGGGCTACATGCTCGGTTTCGGGTTCTTCCTGCTCCAGGCGGTCGGACCGAAGACGCCGATGATCGCCGCGGTGCCGTTGGCGATCGGCACGGTGCTGATCCTCCCGCTGGTGCCGGAGATCGACCGTCGCCGCGCGAATTTCCTGAGTGTGGTGCTGCTGGCGCTCGCCCTCGGCATCGCGCTCTGGGTCCTGCTCGACCCGATCGCCCCGAGCGTCGCGGCATACAGCACCGATCACTGACTCGTCCCGAACTGGAACGGCGCGGGGCGGCGCGCCGAAACGTCGTTAAAATATCATCAATGAGTCACACGGCGCCGATAGTCGAACTCGTGACGATCCGCGGCAACGGTCGTCGGTAGCGTATCCAGTCATCCATCGTGCCGAGCGCCGGGCCATCGTTGCCCGGCGATCGCATCCGCTCGCCTGCTAAACGGGGAATTTTCATGCTCAAGAGTGTCGCCAAGCTGTCGTGCACCGTCGTGCTCGGCCTATCCGCCATCGGGGTCGCCCATGCTGGCCCGGTCCTGACCAACGGCAATTTCGAAAACGGCCTGACCGGTTGGACGGCCTACACCACCGCCAACGGCACGATCGCCGAACTGCCCAGCACGCCCGGCGCGCCGGCGCCGCAGACCGCGTCGGTCGTCATGTTCAACACGACGGGTGCGGGGAATTCGAACGCACTGTTCCTCAACGCCGGCAAGGTCAACGGACCGTACGGTTCGGGTCCGGCCGAAGGCGGCGGCATATTCCAGACCTTCACGACGGTCGCCGGCATGGCGACGTTCAGCGCCGACATCGCCGCGCTCTATACGCGCACGAGCGGCGCGCTCGGGCTCGGCGTGGTCAGCGTCCTGCTCGACGGCGTGGTGATCGACAGCCACGATTTCGGCGGGGTGGATGCGGGGCCGGCGACGCTGCGCAGCACGCTAGGCTTCAGCACTGGGCTGAGCGCCGGGACGCACACCATTTCGCTGCAATCGACCCGGTTGTTCGCACCGGGCCGCGGCGTGGCATCGCAATATTTCGACAACGTCTCGCTCGACGTGGTGGCCGTGCCCGAGCCCGCCACCTGGGCGATGATGATCGTCGGCTTCGGCCTGACCGGCGCATCGCTGCGCCGTCGCCGTCGCGAGATGGCGGTTGTCGCCGCCTAAAAGGGGTGGTGCCCGCGGGCGCCGGTGATGAGCCGCAGCGGGCGACCGCTGCGGCTTTTTGCGGTCAGGCCGGGCGGTAGGCGTCGATGAACGGCTGGAGATGCGATCGGTAGGGCGCCGCGACGTTCAGGCCGTCGCGGTTGATCGGGCGGCGGACCTGCAGCGCGCTGGCGGTCGCGACGACGCGGTCGGTCTGGTGCGGCGCGAATGCTGCGGCCTCTTCGGCAAGTCCGCAATGGTCGAGGATTCGTCGCGTCCATACGTCCGGCGCTTCGACCAACTCAGCATAAGGCACGACCAGCAGCCGCTCGCCCAGCCGATCCTCCCAGAACGCCCGCAAACCGTCCTCCAGCATGAAATGGCGCGCGATATCGGCGAGGTCGTAGCTCCACGCGACGCCATGGATGAAGAAGGTGCGGAAGCACGACCACGCGCAATCGAGCGGATCGCGCTGCATCCAGATCAACGGCGCGTCTGGCAGCGCGCTGGCGATCAGGCCGAGGCAGCGGCTCGCGTCGATCGTCTTGTCGACGATGCGGCCGGTCGGACCCATCCGTTCGGCGAGCAAGTGCAGATAGAGTTCGGCCAGCGCGTCCATCGTGCCGCCGCCGGCGACGTAGCGCTCGATATCGGCGCCCGATACGCCGCCCGCCGCGACCGCGATATGCTGGACGATGTTGAGCTCGCCGCCGTCCGCCACCGCGCTGTGACTGGCGAGGATATGTTCGACCAACGTCGTTCCTGAGCGCGGCAGGCCGGTGACGAAGATCGGGCGGCTGGTGTCGATGCCGACCTGTTCGTTCAGCGATTCTGATGAACCCCGCCGGAAAACCGTTCTTCGCCTCTTCCGCCTTGGCGGCGTCGCCGGCGGCGCCATAGGGGGTCATGTCGCGGAGCAACGCGGCGCCCTGCGCGAAGGCTTGGAACGCCGCGTCGCTTTCGCCGCGGTCGGCGCGATACTTGCCCAGCGCGTACAGATACCGGGCGTGATCGGCGGGCGCCAGCTTGGCGGCCGCCGGTCCTTCGGCGACCAGCCGATCGCCCAGCGGGTCGTCGGCAAGTTTGATCGATGTGCCGAGCGACAGCCACGCCGCACCCCATCCCGGGCGATGGTCGAGCGCCGTCGTGAAGTAACGCTGCGCGGCATCGACTTGGCCCTGCACCATGGCGGTGTTGCCCAACATTAGCGCATGGCCGCCGCGGTCCGGCACATCCGCCGGCAGCGTCTTCATCAGCTTGTCCGCTTCGAGCCGCTGGCCGGTTTCGTCCAGCAGGACGACCTTCGCCAGCGCCGCCCGCGGATTGCCGCCCGACGCAGCCACGAACGCGTCGATCGCGCGATGCGCGAGCGTCAACTCGCCGCTCACCTGCATCAACTGCGACAGCCGCTGCCATTGCGGGCCGAGCGGGGCGCGCGCGTCCAGCAACCGTGCGACGGCGCGGTTCGTGGCGGCACGATCCTGGCGGCCGAGCGCGGCCTTGAGGTCGGCAAGTAGCGCCATCGTCGCGGCAGGCAGTGGGGTAGGGGTCGCGGGTCGCATGACCCTGCCTAGCGCAATCCTGGATTGCATGCCGACCGCTTTTTCTCTGTGTCAGATTGAGACAGGAAATATGACTTATCGCCATGCCGCGCGCGGTTGACTCGGAGCGTTAATAATCGGTTAATGCAGGGACAGCCGGCTACCGAGAACGGCTGCCTAAGGGGGTTTCCGATCATGAAATTACGCAAGTTACTGTGCCTGGGCGTCGCCTTTGGTGCGATCACCACCACGCAAGCGAACGCCGCCGACATCATTCTCGTCGACCAGGGTTTCGCCGGCACGGCGGCGCAGCAGGCGCAGTTCCGCCAGGGCTTCGCGATCGCGGCCGCGTATTGGAGTTCGGTCCTCACCAACAACGTCACGATCCGGCTGGGTGTTGGTTCCGCCGCGCTTGGTCCGAACATCATCGGTTCGACCGGTAGCTCGGGAATGGACTATTCCGTCGCCGCCTGGGAAGCGGGCGTCAACGCGACCAAGAGCAACTCCGCCGTCGATACCGGCATCGTCCTGCCGACCCTGACCAACGGTGCGGCTGCCTTCGTCACCAACGGCCCTAACCAGGGCAATAAGGGCATCGACTCGACGACCTATCGCTACGACAACCAGACGAACGGCATCAACGCGACCAACAACAACACGCTGTACCTCAACACCGCCAACGTGAAGGCGATCGGCGGCACGGCGTCCTACGACCCGACCAACACGCAGCAACTCGACGGCAGTGTCCAGTTCAGCACCAATTTCAGCTTTGACTTCAATCCGAGCGACGGCCTGACGGCCGGGCAGATGGACTTCATCGGCGTCGCCATCCACGAAATCGGCCACGCGCTGGGGTTCGTGTCGGGCGTCGACTATCTCGATTATTTCGCCGCTCCGGGTCAGGGTAACGTCGCGCTCGGCAACACGATCAACTTCAACCAGACGTCAGTCTTCTCGGCGCTGGACATGTTCCGTTACAGCAACGATCCGCACAATCAGGTCCCCGGCAACGGTCCGGTGCTCGATCTGTCGATCGGCACCGCGTCGTACTTCTCGACCGATGGCGGCTTGACGCAGTGGGGCGGCAACGCGCTGTTCGCGACCGGCAGCTATAACGGCGACGGCGACCAGGCATCGCACTGGAAGGACGCCAGCGGCGTCAACGCCTGCGGTCCGCAGCTCGGCATCATGGACCCCACCTTCTGCTACGCGCAGCGGGGCGAAGTTACGGCCCTCGACCTGGCCGCCTTCGATGCGATCGGGTGGAACATTGCGGTCAACTCGCGCGGGTCGAACTATCTGATGAACACCGCGCAGATCTATCGTCAGTTCGCCACCACGCCGGTGCCGGAACCGACGACTTGGGCGATGATGATCGTCGGGTTCGGCTTGATGGGCGGTGCGATGCGCCGGAGTCGCAAGGTCGCCTCCACGCGCGTCAGCTTCGCCTAAATCCGTCTCACCCGCGCGAGCGAAAGGGCCGTCGGTCAAACGACCGGCGGCCTTTTTTTGGAGCTTTTGGCAACTTTCCGCTCGTGTCCCATCAAAGGACACAATCGACCGAATTTTTCCTAAAGGGGCGCGATAACGCGTTGACTTGAAGGGGCTTTCAAAAGATTAACAGATTGTTAACGGCATAAGTCGTGACAGGGCCTTTTGGGGGATTTTATCATGCGTATGAAAATGTTACTCGCATGCGGCGCTGCCGCTACCGCGCTCGCCGCGGTCCCGGTCGACGCCCAGACGACCATCAATCTGATCGACATTGGTTTCGCCGGCACTGCGCAGCAGCAGCAGCAATTTCGTACCGGTTTCCAGATCGCAGCGGCCTATTGGAGCTCGATCCTGACGAATAACACCGTCATCAACCTGCAGGTCGGCACGGCTGCGCTCGCCACGAACGTCATCGGTTCGACTGCCAGCACGCGCGCCGATTATAGCGTCGCGACGTGGGAAAGCCGGGTAAACGCGACCAAGAGCGGTTCGGTGATCGATCAGAACATCGTTCTGCCGACGCTGACCAACGGTGGCGCCAGCTTCATCACCAACGGCCTGACCAACAACGGTACTGCCGATGACCTCAGCACCGTGCGCTACGACAACGCAGCGACGATCAGCAGCAAGACGCTGTATCTGAACTCGTCGGTGATCAAGGCGATCGGCGGCACGGCTTCGGGCGTGAACGCGAACTCGATCGACGGCAAGGTGCAGTTCAGCACGAACTTCAACTTCGACTTCGATCCGACCGACGGCATCACCGCCAACACGTTCGACTTCATCGGCGTCGCCATCCATGAAATCGGCCATGCGCTCGGTTTCGTGTCGGGTGTCGATTACCTCGATGTCTACGGCGTCAACGGCGCAGGTCCCAGCCCGGCAGCGGGTACGGCCGGCATCAGCCTGAACGACACAACGATCTACTCGTCGCTCGACATGTTCCGGTACAGCAACGATCCGACCAACGTCGCGCCGGGTAACGGCCCGTCGCTCGATCTGTCGGTCAACGGCGACAAGTACTTCTCGATCGACGGCGGCCAGACCGCTCTGTTCGGGAACACCTTCTCGAACGGCCGCTACAACGGCACCGACAAGCAGCAGGCGTCGCACTGGCGTGACACCGCCGGTTGCCAGATCGGCAACGGCATCATGGACCCGACCTTCTGCTTCGGCCAGACCGGGTACATCACGGGTCTCGACCTCGCGGCGTACGACGCGATGGGCTGGAACCTCAGCACCAACGCGCTGACCTACGGCACCACCTCGACGGCGTCGATCTACCGCGCGCTGGCGCCGGTGCCGGAGCCGACGACCTGGGCGATGATGATCGTCGGGTTCGGCCTGGTCGGCAGCGCAATGCGCCGCAGCCGCAAGGTCACCACGCGCGTTCGCTTCGCGTAAGGCTTAGCCTAGGCTTGAAGAGGGGCGTCGGTCGCAAGACCGGCGGCCCTTTTTCTATGCGAGGCCGGGCCGTCGTACCGACGCAAACGAAAAGCCGCCGGTCCAGCGACCGGCGGCTTTTCGATTCAGCGGGTAGCCAAGCGTTTATTGGTCTAGGAACGACCGCATCTTCCGCGACCGGCTCGGGTGCTTGAGCTTACGCAGCGCCTTCGCTTCGATCTGACGGATACGTTCGCGGGTCACCGAGAACTGCTGGCCGACTTCCTCCAGCGTGTGGTCGGTATTCATCCCGATCCCGAAGCGCATGCGCAGCACGCGTTCCTCGCGCGGGGTCAGACTCGCCAGCACGCGCGTGACGGTTTCCTTCAGGTTCGCCTGGATCGCTGCATCGACCGGGATCACCGCATTCTTGTCCTCGATGAAGTCGCCGAGGTGCGAATCCTCCTCGTCGCCGATCGGCGTTTCGAGGCTAATCGGTTCCTTGGCGATCTTCATCACCTTGCGGACCTTTTCGAGCGGCATCGACAGGCGCTCGGCCATTTCCTCGGGCGTGGGCTCGCGGCCCTGTTCGTGGAGGAACTGGCGGCTGGTGCGGACCAGCTTGTTGATCGTCTCGATCATGTGGACCGGAATACGGATCGTGCGCGCCTGGTCGGCAATCGAGCGCGTGATCGCCTGGCGAATCCACCACGTCGCATATGTGCTGAACTTGTACCCGCGGCGATACTCGAACTTGTCGACCGCCTTCATCAGGCCGATGTTACCTTCCTGAATGAGATCAAGGAATTGCAGGCCGCGGTTCGTATATTTTTTAGCAATCGAGATGACGAGGCGCAGGTTCGCCTCGACCATTTCCTTCTTGGCGATCCGCGCCTCGCGCTCGCCCTTCTGGACCATGTTGACGATCCGGCGGAACTCGCCGAGCGCCATGCCTGTCTGCTGGCTGATCTCGCTGATTTCGGTGCGGATGCGATCGACCGCGGCAACTTCACCGCCCGCGAACGCCGCCCACTTCTTATCCAC